>NZ_JADKYQ010000011.1:0-274443 GCF_015354395.1 Micromonospora sp. ANENR4 | reverse complement strand
TAGACGACGGGATGCGAAGGCAGGTCAGCAAGCGGAGGCGGCCTCTGCCCCTCTGGGCGCCTTCGTTCGCTGCCAAGTCTTGGAGGCTAGCCAGCTGGGCCGAGGAAACAGGTCAGCCGACACGCCAACGACACTGGCGCGCCCATGCAGGCCGTGGCACTTCGCAGCGGCTGGGTAGGGGGCTTGTGCCAGCCAGGAGCGGGTACAGAGATGGAAGCGGCGAGAGTCTAGACAAGCATCCGATGCGAAAAGGTCGGACCTGGCAGGTACCGTTACAAGCACCCCCCCGAGAGGAGTAGTGCGATGCTTACCGCAAGTGACGCACGCGACATCCAAGTGGTGGAGCTGACCCCAGACGAGGAGCACGAGTACATCCAGAGAGAGTCCCGCCGCCTGCTGGGCATGGACGTCGAAGAGTTTCGGCAGCGCTGGGAAGCCGGCGAGTTTCGCGACAATGACGACCCGAAGGTGACTCAGGTGGCTATGCTGCTGCCTGATGCCCGGTAGCACCCCTCATGCCGCGTTCAGCGCGTTCGTCACTCCAATGACGGACGCGCTGAACTGTGTCGTCCACCCGCGTCTGGCCGTCTCTCCAGGCGGTCAAACGCTGATCAACCAGAAGCACAACCTCTACCTCACGGGCCATCAGCGCGAGACGGATGGCTTCCTGCGGCTTCCCCGCACGGACCTTGAGTTCCGCGCCCGCATGTTCTACATGATCATTGAGGATCCGCGGGAGGACTACGGTCCCTACCGCGTTACCACTCGTGGTTACGACTACTCGGTTCGCAAGACGGACGGGGCGGCCGTCATCGACTACCACTGGCACCCCGTGGGCCTCTCGCACGAGAAGCGACCCCATATCCACCTCGGGTCATCGCAGCTGCGACCCGACGCTGTGCTGTCGAATAAGCAGCACATTCTGAGTGGTCGCGTAACGCTTGAGTCCGTAGTGCGTGACCTCATCGGCCTGGGCGTGCCGCCCCGCTTCGAGGACTACGCCGCCCTCCTCGACCTGTGCGAGGCCCCGCACCTGCTTCATCGGACCTGGACGAACGACTACGAGCAAGAGACTGGCCAGTCCATCCCGGAGTGATTGCGGCCCACCTGCTCGTCGCGTCGCTCACCGTCGGCCCAGGACCGCCCCAGCCAGCGGCTGGCTGTACAGCCACCGTCTGATCCGTAGCTCCGGGCGATGCGATCTCTCGTGGCCGCGCCCGACCTCCCACAGCTCCTGGTCGTCGCGTGGCAGCTCGTGCGGCTTGCTCGGTTGCTGTACTTCGCTGCTGTACTGCTGCGGCTGCTCCCCGTCGTCGGGTAGTGCTGGGCGGCCCGCATGTTGGACCGAGCAGCTTGATCGGCGCTGGCCTTCGCCGCTGAACCTGCTTCGATTACTGCTCGGCGAGGGAAGCCCCGAACGCATACCATCTTCCTCGGATGGCCAGCGATGTTCCTAACTTAGGAAGTCACGAACTGGCCGGCGGACTGTGCCGCTGCCCCCGTTCGTCGTCCAGGCGCTGACCGACCATCGGCAGTCCTTCGAAACGGGCGCCGACGGGTTGATCTTCGTCGCCCGGACTGGCGAGCCGCTGAAGCGGGGAACGTTTCGGGCTCGGATCTGGAAGCCCTCCCTGCAACGCGCCGGCCTGCCACTCGGGCTCCGGTTCCATGACCTGCGGCACTCCTACGCGACGTGGCTCGTCTCCGACGGGGTACCGATCAACGACGTAGCCAAGGTGATGGGACACGAGCAGACGTCGACGACTCTGGACCGGTACACGCACTCGACCCTGGACCGGGATCGCAGGGTGCTCGCGTCGTTTGCTGCCTTCTCGCTGCCTCTGCTGGAGCAATGATCGGCGGGAACGAATCAAGGCCCCTCCGTGGAGGGGCCTTGACCTTTACTTACCTCTGGTCGGGGTGGCCGGATTCGAACCGACGACCTCTTCGTCCCGAACGAAGCGCGCTACCAAGCTGCGCCACACCCCGAGGCGTGCCGACAAATAGTAGCCCACCCGCCCGCACGGTCAAACTCGGTACCCCCCGCCCCGCGTACCCGGCAGATCTTGGTACGGATCGGCCCTCCGAGGGGCGGCCGCGTACCAAGATCTGCCGGGGGGTCAGCGGGGGATCAGGGTGAGGATGCTGGCCTCTGGGGGGCAGGCGAAGCGGATCGGGGCGGTGGGATGGGTGCCGAGGCCGGCGGAGACGTGCAGCCAGGAGTCCGAGCCGGGCCAGCGGTGCAGCCCGCGCGCCATCGAGCGGGGCAGCCCGCAGTTGGTCACCAGGGCGCCGTACCCGGGCACGCGGACCTGGCCGCCGTGGGTGTGGCCGGCGAGCAGCAGACCGAAGCCGTCGGCGGCCATCCGGTCCAGCACGATCGGCTCGGGGGAGTGGGACACCGCTATCGACAGCGCCGCGTCGCCGCTGACCCGGCCGGCCACGGCGTCGTAGTCGTCCCGTTCGATGTGTGGGTCGTCCACGCCGGCCAGCTCGATCTCCCGCCCGCCGGCCTTGAGCGTGGTGCGGGCGTTGTTCAGGTCGGCCCAGCCGGCACCGGTGAGGATGTCGCGCAGTTCCTCGTACGGCAGCGGCACGCCGTCGGTGTACTCCCGGTCGGGCAGGAAGTAGGTGAAGGGGTTCTTGAAGACCGGACCGGTGTAGTCGTTGGAGCCGAAGACGAACGCGCCGGGCAGATCGAGCAGCGGCTGCAGGGCACGCAGCACGCCCGGCACCGACTCCGGGTGCGCCATGTTGTCGCCGGTGACCACGACCAGGTCGGGGTCGAGCGCGGCCAGTGAGGCCACCCAGTCCTGCTTGCGTCGCTGGCCGGGCATCATGTGCAGGTCGGAGAGGTGCAGCACCCGCAGCGGTTCGGCGTCGGTCGGGAGCACCGGCACGTCGTACCGGCGGAGGGTGAACATGTTGCGCTCGATGAGCGACGCGTACGCCAGGGTGGCCGCGCCGGCGGCGACGGTTCCGGCCGCGAGCCGGAATAGTGTGCGCTTTCGCATGGCGTTCAGGGTAGTTTCACCGTCCATGAGCACGCTGAAGGACCGTCTCACCGCCGACATGCGCGCCGCTCTCAAGGCGCGCGACGAGCTGACCACCTCCACGCTGCGGATGGCCCTGGCCGCCGTGGGCAACGCCGAGGTCGCCGGCCGGGAAAAGCGCGAGCTCAGCGACGACGAGGTGCTCGCCGTGCTGACCAAGGAGGCGAAGAAGCGCCGCGAGGCGGCGGTGGCGTTCGCCGACGCCGGGCGCGCCGAGCAAGCCGGCAAGGAGACCGCCGAGGGTGAGGTGCTGGAGCGCTACCTGCCCAAGCAGCTCTCCGACGAGGAGCTGGCCGAGCTGGTCTCGGGGGCGCTCACCGCGGGCGGCTTCACCGGCAAGGCGCAGATGGGCCCGGCCATGAAGGCGGCCCAGGGCGCGGTGGCCGGCCGGGCCGAGGGTGGTCGGGTCGCCGCGGAGGTACGCCGCCAGCTCGGCCTCTGACCCGGGCTCCGGTAGCGCGGAAACGACGACGGCCACCTCCCGGGGGAGGTGGCCGTCGCTGTCTGCTGTCCGGGATCAGTTCCCCGGGCGTCCCGGTCTGCCGTTACCCCCGCCCGGCCCACCCGGCCGGTCCGGTGTCGCGGTGCCGCCCTGCTCCGGGGTGCCCGTGCCCTGGCCGGAGCTGACCTCGATCATCACCACGCCACCCTTGATGGTGCGCCCGTCCGGGCTGGTGCCGGCCGCGGTGCCGGCCGGGCACTCCGACGGCACCTTGTTGCTGGAGACCACCGGCTCGAAGCCGGCACCCTTCAGCCGGGACTTCGCGGTGTCGATCGACTCGCACTTGACGCCGGGGATGGAGCGCTGGTCACCCAGGACGATCTTGCCGCTGGGCGGCGTGAAGTTCTTCCGCTCCTTGCCCTTCATGGCGTCGCGCAGCGTCTGGTAGACCGCCGGGTTGATGCCCTGGGGCGTCTCGTCGTGGCCCATCTTCTGGTTGGTCTGCGGCCAGTCCGGGTCGGCCATGATGCCGGCCACCGCGTACTGCTTGGTCATCGCGACCAGGGCCGAGGTGCGGTCGGAGTCGGTGGTGCCGGACTTGCCGGCCACCGGCGCGTCGACGATGTTGCGGACGTTGCCGGCGGTGGCGGGGCCGCACTTGGTGGTGGAGGAGCGGTCACCGACCGGGCAGCGCGCGGCGTCGACGGCGGCGCGGGCCACCTCGGTGCTGACCCGCTGCTCGCAGCGGGGGTTGGCGACGTCCAGCTTCTCGCCGTCCGGACCGCGGATCTCCTGCACCGGGATCGGCTCGCAGTACTTGCCGTCGGCGGCGAGCGTGGCGTACGCGTTCGCCAGCTCCAGCGGCGTGGTCTGGGAGACGCCGAGGCTGAACGCGCCCCACTGGTGCGGGTTGGCGGCGAGCTGCGCGTCGCTCGACGAGCGGAACGTGATGCCGAGCTTCTGCGCGGCCTTCACCACGTTCTCCGCGCCGACCCGCTGCTGGAGGTCGATGAAGAAGGTGTTGACCGAGTAGCCGAAGCCACTCCACATGTTGTGCATGCCGGCCATCGCCGGGTTGGCGTTCTTCGGGCAGTACTTGCTGGTGCCCGGGCAGGCGGCGGGCGAGTTGAACTCGACCGGGTAGTCCGACTTGAACACCGGCTGCGCGTTGATGGGGTAGCTGAGCGGGTAGCCCTTCTCCAGCGCGGCCACCAGCGTGAAGATCTTGAAGGTCGAGCCGGCCTGGTAGCCGGCGATGCCGGGACCACCGGTGACCAGCGGGTTCACCGTGTTGGGGTAGTTGCCGCGGATCTTCTTCTTGGCCTTGGCCGGGTCGCTGGAGATCTTGTTCTGCGGGTCGGCCGGGTCGTCGAGCTTGAAGTTCCGGTTCACCGCCACGGCGCGCACCCGGCCGGTGCCCGGCTCGACCGCGGCCACCATGCGGGCCGCCTTGCTGCTCTCGCCGAGCTTGTTGCGGACGGCCTTGTCGGCGCCCTTCTGGGCCTGGACGTCCAGGGTGGAGATGATGGTGTAGCCGCCGCTCTTGAGCCGCCGCTCACGGTCGTACGACGTGGCGCCGAACGTCTCCTGCTGCAGCCACCAGCGGTAGAGGTAGTCGCAGAAGAAGCCCCAGGAGCGGGTGGTGGTCTGGGTGCAGCCGTTCGGGGTGCGCTTGCCCTTGACCACGAGCTTGATCTTCTTGGCGGCGTCCGCCTCCTGCTGGGTGATCGCGCCGATCTGCACCATGTTCTGGATGACGTAGTCGCGCCGGCCGACCGCCTCCGGGTAGCCCGACTTGGTGGTCGGGTCGAACGAGGTGGGGGCCTTCACCATGCCGGCGAGCATCGCCGACTCCTGGATGTCGAGCTTGCTCGGCGGCTTGTTGAAGTAGACCTGGCTGGCCGCCCAGATGCCGTACGCGCCGTTGCCGAACGCGGCGATGTTCAGGTAGCGCCGGAGGATCTCGTCCTTGGAGAGCTCCTTGTCGACCTGGAGCGCCAGGCTCATCTCGCGCAGCTTGCGACCGCTGGTGTCCTCGGTCGCGGCGACCACGTCGGCCGGGTGCGTGGCCGAGTAGGAGATGGCCAGCCGGACGTACTGCATGGTGAGCGTCGACGCTCCCTGCCGGGACGAGCCGGCGGCCTGGTTGTTGACGAAGGCGCGCGCCACACCGTTGATGTCCACGCCGTTGTGCTTGTAGAAGTCGTGGTCCTCGGCCGCGATGATGGCCTTCTTCATGTACGGCGAGATGTCCTCGAACTTGACGTCCTTGCGGTTCTCGTCGTACATCGTGGCCAGCACGGTCTTGCCGTCGGCCGCGAGCAGCTTGGTGATCTGCGGCGCCCGGGCGACTGTCAGCTCCTTGGGCAGCGCCTCGAACGTCTCCGCCCCCGCCTTCGCGGCCAGGCCCGACATCGCCGCCACGGGGAAGGCCGCCGCAGCGACCACCACTCCGGCCAACAGGCCGCAGATCAGCAGCGATGCGGCGTTGGTCAGCACGTTGTGGTCACGTTTCCGCATCCAGGTCACCTCGACAGGGTACGCGAGTAGGGAATGGCGGGCGCGCGGGGAACTTTCCCCATTTCCTGCACGCGCCGGCCTCGTTGTGCTAAACGCACGAGCCCTGGTCCGAGGTTGCGTGGGATCCGGCGGAAGTCTCGCCGAACTCCGGGAGCGGCGCAGCGTTTTCACGTAGTCGGGCGGGGTAGTCGCGGGGCGAAAGCCCGGGAAGCCGGGAGTGTCCGGAATGATGGATTTCGCCGACAACGTTGCGTAATCGGGCGACTACACAGCATGATGGTGGCGGCGACCGCAGCCATGAGTCGTTCGTGCCGCCCTGGGGAGGCCGGGGCGAACGACCGGGGGGATGTACGACGGCTGCTCGCGCGAAGTCGGTAGGTACTGCAAGGGGGGACGTGTACAGATGGGCATGATCACTGACTGGCCGTCACTGGCGGCGTGTCAGAACGGAGACCCGGACGCGTTGTTCGTACAGGGCGCCGAACAGAACGTGGCGAAGAGGATCTGCCGGAGCTGCCCAGTTCGGTACGAGTGCCTGGCCGACGCGCTCGACAACCGGATCGAGTTCGGCGTGTGGGGTGGCATGACCGAGCGCGAGCGCCGGGCGTTGCTGCGCCGTCACCCGCAGGTCACCAGCTGGCGCAAGATGTTCGAGGCGGCCATGAAGAAGAACGCCAAGGAGAAGGCCGGCAAGGACAAGGTCCTGGTCACCACGGCCACCTGACCGCACCGGTCAGCTCCGGCTGATCGCCTCGCCGATCGTCCGCAGCCCGTCGACGTCGTGCACGTCGGCGGGTTGCGCCGTCACCGACACCGCCGGCACCGCCGGGAACGCCTCGGTGAACCGGGCCGCCACCTGCTCCTCGCGTACCGCCTGCTGAGCCAGCGCGGCGTGCGCGCGCAACACCTCGACGGTGCCCTCGTGCCCACCCACGCCGGCCAGCCGCTCCGCGGCGGCCAGGCTCTCCGCCGCGGACAGGTCCGCGGCCGGCCGGTGCACCCGGTTGAGTACCAGCCCGGCCAGCGGCATCCGCTCCTCACGCAGGCGGCCGGCGAAGTAGGCGGCCTCCCGGACCGCGTCCGGCTCCGGCGTCGCGACCAGCAGGAACGCCGTCTCCCGGGCCTGCAGGATCCGGTACGTCTGCTCGGCGCGCTGCCGGAACCCGCCGAACATCGAGTCGAGGGCGGCAACGAAGCCGGACAGGTCGGTGAGCAGCTGGGCGCCGATCACCTTCTGCACCACCTTGGAGAACATCCCGAAGCTGGCGGTGACCAGGCTGAACATGCTCCGCCCGCCGCTGCGTGCCGGAGCCAGCAGCAGCCGCAGCATCCGGCCGTCGAGGAACCGGGACAGCCGGGCCGGTGCGTCCAGGAAGTCGAGCGCGGACCGCGACGGCGGCGTGTCCACCACGATCAGGTCCCACTCGCCCCGGGCGTGCAACTGGCCCAGCTTCTCCATCGCCATGTATTCCTGCGTGCCGGCGAAGGTGGAACTCATGGCCTGGTAGAAGGGGTTCGCGAAGATCTCCGCGGCCTTCGCCGGGTCGGTGTGCTGGAGCACCACGTCGTCAAACGTGCGCTTCATGTCGAGCATCATGGCGTGCAGTTCGCCGCCGCCGGCCTCGACGTCGATGCCCTTTACCTGCCGGGGTGTGTTGTCCAGTTCGGTCAGGCCGAGCGACTGGGCCAGCCGCCGGGCCGGGTCGATGGTGAGCACCACCGTCCGCCGGCCGTGCCGCTCGGCCGCCCGCAGCGCCAGCGCCGCGGCGGTGGTCGTCTTGCCCACGCCGCCCGCCCCGCAGCAGACCACGATCCGTACGCCGTCGTCGGCGAGGATCTGGTCGACGTCAAGCGGAGGCGCCGCGTCTTCGGAAGGCACCAATCGAGCGTATCGGTCCCGAGGGCCTCTCTGCTCCGTGCCGGCCGCAGGTGTGAGTCAATCCGCCCGGACGAGGGCCTCGGCGAGCGTCTCCAGCCCGGCCCGGTCGACCCCCTCGGGCAGCAGCGGCAACTCGACCAGAGGCAGGCCCAGATCCACCAGGTCACCCCGCAGGGAGTCCTCCAGCTCACGGCGTACCTGCTGGTCACGTGCCTCCTCGACGAGCCCGGCCACGGTCGGGCCGTCGGCCGGCAGGCCGGCGGCGGCCAGCCCGCGCTTCAGCTCGGCCGCCGTCACCGCGCGTCCGGCCGGCACCGGCGGGCGGACGCCGTTGACGATCACGCGGCCGACCGGGAAACCGAGCTGGGTCAGCTCCGCGACCGCGTCGAGCGTCTCCTGGACCGGCATCTCCTCCAGCAGCGTGACCACGTGCACAGCGGTCATCGGGGACCGGAGCAGCGCGGAGACACCCTCGCTCTGGGTCTTGATCGGGCCGACCTTCGCCAGCCGGGCGGTCTCCGCCGTCACGTTCAGGAAGCGGCCGATCCGCCCGGTCGGCGGCGCGTCCAGCACCACCGCGTCGTACGTCCGGCGCGACCCGCTGGTGCGGGTGGTCGCCTCCTTGACCTTGCCGGTGAGCAGCACGTCGCGCAGGCCCGGCGCGATCGTGGTGGCGAAGTCGATCGCGCCGAGCTTGCGCAGCGCCCGGCCGGCCGCGCCGAGCTTGTAGAACATGTCCAGGTATTCGAGGAGCGCCTCCTCGGCGTCCACCGCCAACGCCCGCACCTCACCGCCGCCGGGCGCGTCGGCGAGGTGCCGTTCCTCGTACGGCAGCGGGTCGGTGCCGAAGAGCTGGGCGATGCCCTGCCGGCCCTCCACCTCGACCAGCAGGGTGCGCCAGCCCCCGGCGGCCAGGCCGAGGGCCAGCGCGGCGGCCACGCTGGTCTTTCCGGTGCCGCCCTTGCCGGTCACCACGTGCAGGCGGGCCGGCCATCTGCCGGCGGACTCGGCCGGCTGCTCACTAGCTGCCACCCGTCGAGCCTAACCAGCCGTTGGGACCAGCCCTGTCCGGCCGGCGGGATCAGCCGACCTCGCAGACCCACCAACCCGTCTTCCGCACCACTGTGAAACGCAGCGCCTGCTCGGCGACCTTCTCGTCGGCGGTGGTCATGGTCACCCGCGCGGACACGGTTGCCCGGTCCCCGGTCTGGTTGTCGACCGTCGGGGTGGGCCAGCGGAAACGGGGGTTCTGGTACTGGGCGACGTACTCCCGTACCTCGGTGACCTTGGCGGCGATCTTCTCGTCGTCACGGGCCGCCGAGCAGACGAACGCGGCCGCCTTCTCGGAGTCGCGCTCCTGGTAGACGGCCTTGAGGAAGCCGTCCACGGCTACCTGCGGTTCTTTCGCGCCCTGGCCGTCCTCGCTGTTGCGTAACGCGAGGAACGCGGCAGTGCCCCCACCGCCGCAGAGCAGGACCGCGGCGGCCAGCACCAGCGAGACGATCAGCACCGCCGGTCGCTTTCGCGGCGGGGTGTCGGACGGGTACGGCGGCGGACCGGCTGCGGGTGCGGGTGCGGATCCCGGCGGCGCGCCGCCGGCGGGCGGCGGTTGCGGATTCGGGTCGCCGGGCGTGCCGGTGTCGCCACCGGCGGGCGGTTGGGTCATCTGTCTCCCCCGGGTTGCGGCTCCCGTCGCCGCCCCAGGCGACGGGCACGGGTCGAGGTGTGCGGGCGCGCGTCGGCGCGCGTCCAGTCCGGAAGGGTATCGGTCGGCGGTGCGCTTGCCAGCCCCGCGTACGCGCCCCGCCGGGCGGACACGGCTAGCGCGTTCCCGACCACCCTTGTGTCGCAAATGTGACTGGAGGTGACGAGGAGTGCGCGTCCCGTTGCCGGGACTTGTCGCAGGATCTACGTTCGTCCCCGACGCGGAGAGCCGGGCCGGGGACGGCTCCGAGCCGGATGGCGGTGTTTGTTGAACAGGTACGACGCCCGGAGGCGACGGATGCGTGACGCGGAGAACAGTCCCCGAGGCCAGTTCCCCGGTGACCGGGCCGGACGGCCGGGTGAGGCCGAGGTGCCGGGTGCGCCGTTCAACGAGCGCTCCTACGGCCCGCCGGCCGAGGCGGTCCGGACGCTGCCCCGATCCGGCGGGAAGGGGCGGGACGAGGACGAGCCCGGCTACGTCATCCACCTCCAGGTCCGGGTACCCGACCTGGACGCGGCCACCGCGCTCGCCGGCACCGTGGCCACCTCGCTGGGCTTCCTGGTGGAGCTGGACGCGGGCGAGACCACCGTCTCCACCGCCGACGACCAGAACAACAGGCACCGGGTCTTCTGCGACCTACTGCTGCCCGACCGCAGCCGGTGCCCGCAGCGCTTCGAGCACGAGGGCCCGTGCGGCGAGCCGCCACCGGCACCGGAGCCGCGTCCCGCGTCCTGGTGACCGCGGCGGACCGTAGGCTGTGCCTGACCGAAGTCCAAGTCAGGCAAGGGAGCCCTCCTCCGATGCAGAAGTGGGAATACGCCACGGTGCCGCTGCTGGTCCACGCGACCAAGCAGATCCTCGACAACTGGGGCGAGGACGGCTGGGAACTGGTCTCCGTGGTCCCCGGCCCGAACCCGGAGCAGCTCGTCGCGTACCTGAAGCGTCCGAAGGGCTGACCCCGATGAGCAACGGACCCCACGCGAAGCTCGCCGAGCTCGGCCTCGAACTGCCCGAGGTGGTGCCGCCGGTGGCCAGCTACGTGCCGGCCGTTCAGTCCGGGCAGCACGTCTACGTGTCGGGCCAGCTGCCGATGGCCGAGGGCAAGCTGCTCGCCACCGGCAAGGTCGGCAACGGCGTCTCGGCCGAGCAGGCCAAGGACCTGGCGGAGCGGTGCGCGCTGAACGCGCTCGCCGCGATCGACGCGCTGGTCGGGCTGGAGAACGTGGTGAAGGTGGTGAAGCTGACCGGCTTCGTGGCCAGCGCACCCGGCTTCACCGGCCAGCCCGGCGTGATCAACGGTGCCTCCGACCTGTTCGGCGCCGTGTTCGGCGAGGCCGGCCGTCACGCCCGCAGCGCCGTCGGCGTGGCCGAGCTCCCCCTAGACGCCCCGGTAGAGGTAGAGGTCATCGTCGAGGTCGCGTAACGCTGAAGCCCGCGATCTTGCGGTTGTGGCCCCGGCAGAAGCCCCAGACGGGGACAAAGCTCGGGCCGGAACTGCAAGATCGCGGGGAGCGGCGGGCGGAGTCGTACGATCGCAGCCATGGGTGGGCGTATGGCCGGTGCGGCGGGGGCGCTTGCGGACGGGCTGCCGGGGTGGGTGACGCTGCTGCGTGCGCCGAACCCGGGGCCGATGACGCTCGACGGGACCAACACCTGGGTGCTGCGGGCCGGGCCGGACGCGCCCGCCGTCGTGGTCGACCCGGGGCCCGCCGACGAGGGGCACCTGGCCGCGATCGCGGCGCAGGGACGCATCGGATGCGTGCTGATCACGCACGGGCACGCCGACCACACCGAGGGCGCGCCCCGGTTGCGCGAGCTGCTCGACGGCGTACCGGTGCTCGCCGCCGACCCGGCGCACACCGCCGGAGGCGAGCCGCTCACCGCCGACACCACCATCGACGTGGGGCTGGACCTGCGCCTGCTGCCCACCCCCGGGCACACCGCCGACTCGGTCTGCCTGGTCGCCGCACACGACGGCGAGCACGTGGTGCTGACCGGTGACACCATCCTCGGCCGGGGCACCACAGTGGTCGCCCACCCGGACGGGCACCTCGGCGACTATCTGTCGAGCCTGGAGCTGCTCTCCGCGTACCGGGGGATCCCGGCGCTGCCGGGCCACGGCCCGGCGCTCGCCGACTGCGGTGTGGCGGCCGACTTCTACCTGGCCCACCGGCGGGCCCGGCTGGACCAGGTGCGTGCCGCAGTCGCCGCGGGCGCCACCACCGCCGCCGAGGTGGTCGCAGTGGTCTACGCCGACGTCGACAGGTCGCTGTGGTGGGCCGCCGAGTGGTCGGTCCGGGCCCAGCTCGAACACCTCGGAGTGGAGCAGCCGTGACCTGCCCGGTGTGCGGAACCGTAGCCGTGCCCGGGGCGCGGTTCTGCCACAACTGCGGGGCGGCGCTCCCGGCCGCTGCCACCCTGCCCGCCGCCGAGCGCCGCGTGGTGACTGTGCTCTTCGGCGACCTGTCCGACTTCACCTCCTGGTCGGAGGACCTTGACCCGGAACGGGTCGGCGCGGTCACCGACCGGGTGCTGGCCGCCCTCGCGGGTGCGGTCAAGACGTTCGGCGGGCACGTCGACAAGCTCACCGGCGACGGCATCATGGCGGTCTTCGGCGCGCCCGTGGCGCACGAGGACGACGCCGAGCGGGCGGTCCGCGCCGCGCTGTCCATGCAGCGCGCGGTGCGGCGGGTGCTCGACGACGAGCGCGGCGGCGGCGCGCCGCTGGGCCTGCGCGTCGGCCTCAACACCGGGGACGTGATCGCGGGCATCCAGGCGGCGATCGAGTACACGGTCATCGGCGACACGGTGAACACCGCCGCCCGGCTGGCCGACGCCGCCGCCGTCGGCGCGGTCTACGCCGGGGCGCGCACCTCCGCCGCCACCCGGCACGTCGCCTCCTGGCGGGCGCTGCGCCCGCTGCGGCTCAAGGGCAAGCGGGAACCGGTCGAGGCGTACGAGCTGCTGGGCCTGCTCGACGCGCCCGGCACCCGGTCCGGCCTCGGTGACGAGGCGCCGTTCGTGGGCCGGGAGACCGAGATCGGCCGGGTCGCCGGCCGGCTCGCCGAGGTGATCGACAGGGGCGAGCCCCGGGTGCTGCTGATGACCGCCGAGGCGGGGATCGGCAAGTCCCGGTTCGCGGCCGAGGTGGAACGCCTCGCGGCCGGCTACGACGTCGGCGCCGGGCGGTACGCGGCGCACACCGGCGCCCGCGTCCTCTCGGTGCGCTGCGCGGCGTTCGGCGAACGGCGCCGGCTGGCCCCGCTGGCCGACCTGGTCCGGGCCGCAGTCGGCCTGCCCGGCGACGCGGCCACCGCGGTCACCCGGCCGGCCGTCGAGGAGCGGCTGCGCCGCCTCGGCCAGCGCCTGTCCCGGCTCCCCGGCGACCCGCCGCCGATCGCCGTGGATCAGCTCCTGGCCCTGCTCGGGTACGCCGAACTCCCGCCCGCCAGCGAGAACGGCGAGTGGAACGCGGCCGGACCCCCGCCCGACGACGAGGCGGTGCCCACCGCCGTGGCGGACCTGCTCAGCGCGCTCGCCGGTGAGGCGCCGCTGGTGATCGTGGTGGACGACCTGCACGACGCCACCGCCGAGACGCTCAAGGCGCTGGCGCTGACCCTCAACCGGCTCAGCGGGCCGGTGCTGGTGCTGCTGCTCGGCCGCCCCGAGCTGGTACGGACCGCCGGTGCGCTGACCCGCGTCGCGGACGCCGAGGTGCACGCGCTGCCACCGCTGCGCGGCGCTGACGCGTCCCGGCTGCTCACCAGCTACCTGTCCGGTGGCCGGATGCCGCAGACCGACGCGGACCGGCTGCTCGCCACCGCGCAGGGCAACCCGTTCTATCTGGCCGAACTGGTCACGCTGCTGATGGAGCGCGGTGCGCTCACCGCCGGGCCGGGCCGGGGCTCCGACGTCGGCTGGCGGCTCGCCCCCGGCTCGCTCGGCAGCCGGCTGCTCTCCCGGGACCTGGCCGCGGTGCTCGCGGCGCGTATCGACGCGCTGCCGCCCAACGCCCGTTCGGCGTTGCGGGACGCCGCGGTGGTGGGCGACACCGTGCCGGCGGGGGCGCTGGAGGCGCTGCGGGAGCAGCGGGTCGGGCAGGACGGGCGGCCCGCCGCGGTGGCCGCCGTCGAGCTGGACCGGGCGGTGGAGGAACTGCTGCAACGGCGCATGCTGCACCGCACCCGCAGCGGGTTCGCCTTCGCCACCCCGCTGATGCGGGAGGCCGCGTACGCCGGGGTGAGCAAGGCCGAGCTGGCCGAGCGGCACGCGGCGCTGGCCCGCTGGGCCGCGCCGGAGAGCGTCGACGAGACCGGCGGCGCACCCGGTGGCGCGTTCACCGAGGCCGCCCGGGACGACTTCGTCGCCGAGCACGTGGAGCGGGCCACCGCGCTCGCCGACGCGGTCAAGCTGCGCCCGGACGCGCCGGCCCGGGCGGTCACCCCGCTGGGCGTGGCCGCGCTGGGCCGGGCCGCCCGCCGGTCGCTGCGGTCGGGGGAGCCGGCTCTCGCCGTCGAGTACGCCGAACGCGCGGCCGAGCTGGCCCGCGACGGGGTGCCCGCGGCCGACCGGGTGGTGCACGCCCGGGCGCTGCTCCAGGTCGGTCGCCCGGCCGACGCGCTGGCCTTCGCCGAGAAGATCGCCGCGAACACCGGCGACCCGGCCACCCGTACCGCCGCGCTGCTGCTCGCCGGGCAGGCCCAGCAGACCCTCGGTGACGCCGAGCGGGCCGAGTGCAACTGGCAGGAGGCGTTGCAGGTGGCGACCGACGCCGACCTGCCCACGCTGCGGGCCTCGGCGATGCGGCGGCTCGGCATGGCCGACTTCATCGCCGGCCGGCTCGGGCAGGCGAGCAGCCGGCTGGCCGCGTCCTACCAGGTCAGTCTCGCCGCGCGGGATCTCCGCGGGCAGGCGTGGTCGTTGCAGAACCTGGCCTGGGTGACCACCACCCGGGGCGACTTCGCCGGGACCGACGCGGTGCTCGGCCGAGCCGCCCGGCTCTTCGCCGAGCTGAAGGACCCGTACGGGCGGGCCTGGCTGCGCGGCACCACCGCGTTCGCCCGGCTGCTCGCCGGCCGGCTGCGGGAGGCGTGCCGGATGGCGCGGGTGTTCCTGCCGTTCGGCGAGCGGGTCGGCGAGGCGTGGGCGGTGGGGACGCTGCGCGCGGTCGAGGCGTACGCCACCGCCGAGCTCGGCGACCTGGCCGAAGCGGACCGGGCGGCGCGGCGTGCGTACCGGGACTTCGCCGAGGTGGGCGACGACTGGGGGCAGGGCTTCGCGCTCGTGGTGCGCGGGGTGGTGGCGCGCGGGCTGGGCGAGCCGGAACACGCGGCCGACCTGTTCACCGACGCGCTGGAGTACGCCGACCGCACCACCCACCCGCTGCTCACCGGCATGGCCGGCACGCTGCGCGGCTTCGTGGCGCTGGACATGGGCGACCACGAGACCGCCGAGCGGGAGGCGCGGTCGGTGCTGACCCGGGTGGAGCCGCACAACCCGCAGGCGCCGGCCCAGGTCGCGCCGCGGGTGCTGCTCGCCATGGCCCGCCTCGCGGCGGGTGACCCGGGCACCGCCGTGGGGCTGCTCGCCCCGGTGGCGACCGGCGCGGCGAACGCGCCCTCGCTGCTGTTCTCCCGGCGGCAGACGATGGCCCGGTACGCCGCCGCGCTGCTCGCACACGGCCAGCGCGAACAGGCGCTCGACTGGGCGCAGCGGTCCATCACCGCCCCGGCGGAGGACGTCCGCAGCCAGGTGGTGGCGCTGCTCGTGCTGGCCGAGGCGCTTGACGCCTGCGGTCGGCGGGCCGAGGCGCTGACGCACGCGGAGGAGGCGGTACGCCTCGCGTACGTCACCGAGCAGCGCAGTGAGCGGATCGTCGCGGACGCCTTGCGGGTGCGCCTCTCCAGCGGCTGATCGCCCGTGTTCTGACGGTTCCGGGGATGTGTTCGTCGGTGGAGCCGGTTAGCGTGGGGCGGCCACAGTCGTGGATCGACTGTGGCCGCCCGGTGCGCGCCCGCGTCACCGGCGCTCATGCTGGGGAGGAACGATGAGGCTGCCGCGCTCGGGCGCCGGCTGGACGATCGCGGTCTTCGGGCTCCTCGCGCTGCTGCTCGGCGCGCTCGGTCTGATCTGGCCGGAGACGCAGCTGCGCCTGCTCGGCTTCGAGGTGCCGGCCGAGCGCGCTCCGGGCGACTACACCGGCACGTTCCTCACCGCGTCCTCGATGGCCTCGTTCAACATGGGGGTCTACTACCTGCTCGCCGTCGCCACCGAGTGGCGGCCGTTCTACCGGTTCACCGTGTGGTTCCGCCTGGTCACCTTCACCGTGTTCACCATCGCGGTGCTCTCCGACGTCGCGCCGGACCGCTTCTTCGCGGTCGCCGCGTGGGAGGGCCTGGGCGCGCTCGCCACGGCAGCCGGCCTGTGGTGGGACGCACGCCGGGCGGCTCCCGCCGGTGCCGTGTCCGCGCCGGAGCCGGCGCCGGCCACCGACGCGGCGCGCTGACGGGTCCGGATCGTTGGGTATTTTCGAGTCGTGACCGAGACCCCGCCCGGCGCCCTGCGGCTGCCCATCGTGCCCGGTCTGACCGATCTGCAGGTGTTCGCCCGGGGCGGCTACGCCACCATCTACCGGGCCACCCAGATCTCGGTGGGACGCGAGGTCGCGGTCAAGATCGAGAACCGCACACTGGACAGCGAACGCGACCAGGCCCGCTTCCTGCGCGAGGCCCGTGCGGCCGGGCGGATGTCGTCGCACCCGCACGTCGTCGACCTGTTCGACGTCGGGGTCACCGTCGACCAGCACCCCTACCTCATCATGGAGCTGTGCGACGGCTCGTACGCCGAGCGGATGCGCACCTCCCCGCTGGGTCCGGCGGAGACCCGCGACCTCGGCGTGAAGATCGCCGACGCGCTGGCGCACTCGCACGCGGCGGGCGTCCTGCACCGCGACGTCAAGCCGGCGAACATCCTGCACTCCGAGTTCAACTCGGCGGTCCTGGCCGACTTCGGCCTGGCGGTGCTCGCCGAGTTCCGCGACTCCTCGGTGATGCTGGAGGCGCTCACCCCGGCGTACGCGCCGCCGGAGACGTTCAACCACAGCCCGCCCACGCCTGCCGTCGACGTCTACTCGCTGTGCGCCACGCTCTACGCGCTGATGTACGGCCGTCCGCCGCGCTGGCACTCCGAACGCAACCCGAGTCTGGTGACCGTGCTGGAGATGTTCCAGCAGCCGATCCCGGGTCTGCCCGGTGTGCCCGGCGAGCTGATCGACGTACTCCGGCTGGGCATGTCGAACGACCCGGGCGCGCGGCCCTCGGCGGTCGAGCTGCGCGGCCTGCTCGCCTCGCTGCCGCTCGACGGCGCCCCGGCGACCGGCGGCCGGTACGACGACGGCATCGGCGACCGGTTCCACCGCACCGGTGGGCCGAACCCGCGACCGCCCGCGGACGACGACCACCCGACGGTGGCCTCGCGTGGCCGGCGCTGGCCCAAACGCTGGTTCCTCGGCGGTGCCGGCGTGCTGGCGCTTGCGGCCTCGGCCGGCGGTGGCTGGGTGGCCGGCGGCCACGCTCCGGCCGCCTCGCCGACGCCGACGGCCAGCGGGGTGGCCGGGGTGGCGCCGGTACCGGGATGCGCGTCCGCCGACGTGCGGCTGCCCGCCGGGGCGCGCTGCGCGACGGAACTGGAGTGCTTCGGTCCGGTACGGCTGCGCCGCGACCGGGCCGAGGCGAGCCGGGTGCCGTGCGACGGCCAGCACACCTGGGAGACCTACGCCGCCGGTGACCTGCCGGCCGCGCTCGCCGGGGCCCGGCACGAGACGGTCGCGGCCGACCCGGCCGTCGGCAGGGTGTGCAACGCCGACACGTTCCGGCTGGTCAGCGGCGGCAAGTCGGCGAGCGGGTGGAACCTGGAGGTGCTGCCGCCGGAGGCCGAGGCGGACCGCACCTACCGCTGTCTGGCCGGCCGGGGCGTCAACGCGCTCGCCGGTCCCACGCTCACCGGTCGCTGAGCCCGTTCACGGTCCGGCTCTGCCGCACCGACCGCGGGTCGAGCGTCTCCAGCGTGTCGGCGTCCACCGCCGTCGGCGCACGCATGCCGCGTACCACGCGCGGGTCCAGCGTCTCCAGCGTGTCCGCGTCGATCGGCTGACCCGCCGGGGTGCGCAGGTTCCGCACCGCGCGCGGATCGATCGCCTCCAGCGTGTCGGCGTCCACTCCGTACCCCTGGTGGGGGACCGGCCAGGTCTCGGCCTGCGGGGCGGACCCGCCGGTGCCGCCGGGCTGACGCGCGGCGGTGATCGTCACTCCCGTGATCATGGCGAGCAGCACGCAGACCAGGGCCAGCACGACCGACAGGATGCCGGGCGGACGCCACACGGCGAGGGTCACCACCGCCGCCACCGTCGCCAGGGACGCGACGACGGCCTTCGCCCGCGCATCGGGCTTCGGGAACGATCTCACCCGACAAGCATGGCCCAGCGCGTCCACCTGTCAACCGGCGGGATGAGACAGCTTCCCGTCATTGAGGCTCCACTTCGGAGTCGCAGGTAGCGACGATCGAGAAAAAATCGTTACATCATCTGGTTGTTTGCCGTATCGATCCATGTTTGGGGGCCACTAACGTGGGCGTCGATCCCTACAGTGACGGGGGTCGAGGTCTCCTCGACGGAACTGTTCCCCGACGGAAGGCAGCCTCATGCCCCGTGCAATCCGATCCCTGGCCGCAACCGGGATCGCCGGCGTCCTCCTCGCCGGACCGGCCGTCGCGCCCGCCGCGGCGGCGACTCCGCAACCACCCGCGCACGACCGGACCACCGCCGCCGAGGCACGCCGGGTGGACCGCGTGCCGACGCCGAAGCTCGACTGGTACGCCTGCTACGACTACGCCGAGTGCGCCACGGTCCGGCTCCCGCTGGACTACGACAACCCGAAGGGCGCCACCACCGAGGTCGCACTGCTCCGGGTCAAGGCCCGCGACCAGCAGCGCAAGGTCGGCAGCCTCTTCCTCAACCCGGGTGGCCCGGGTGGCTCCGGCACGAGCATCGCGCTCGCCGCGCCCTACTTCCTCGGCGACGACCTGCTCGACCGCTTCGACATCGTCGGCGTCGACCCGCGTGGCGTCGAGGCCAGCGAGAACATCAAGTGCTTCCGCTCGGTGAAGGACCAGACCCGGGCGTACGCCGGGTTGAACGTCGCGTTCCCGTGGACCAAGGCGGAGGAGAAGGCGTACGTCGCCGCGTCCAAGGCGGTCGGCAAGGCGTGCTCCACCACCGGCAAGCCGCTCACCGGCGCGGCCTCCACCGCCGAGGTGGCCCGCGACATGGACGTGTTGCGCCGGGCCGTCGGCGACAAGTTGCTCAGCTACCTCGGGTTCAGCTACGGCACCGCGCTGGGCCAGTACTACGCGAACATGTTCCCGGACCGCTTCCGCGCGCTCGTCGTTGACGGCGTGCTCGACCCGAACGCCTGGGTCGGCCAGGGCAGCGCCCGCAACCAGCTCCAGGAGACGCGGCTGCGCAGCGCCGACGGCGCGTACCGGGCGCTGCGGGAGATCCTGGCCCGGTGCGGCAAGGCCGGCGCCGAGAAGTGCGAGCTGGCCGCCACCGGCAATCCGCTGGCCGCGTACGACACGGTGGCGAAGCGACTCCGCAAGAAGCCGGTGGTGATCGAGGATCCGGACTTCGGCTCCTTCACGGTCAGCTACGCCGACTTCGTCGGTGCCACGCTCGGCGCGCTCTACGATCCGTACGGCTGGCAGTCGGTCGTCGACATCACCGTGCAGCTCCTGGCCGCCACCGATCCGGCCGCCGGCAAGGCCGCCACCGCGTCGGCCCGCACGGCGCTCGCCGCCCGCGCCGCGCAGGCACGGCAACAGCGGGGGTACGACTTCCCGTACGACAACGGGCTGGAGACGTTCCTGACCGTCGACTGCACCGACGCGTACCACCCGAAGAGCGCCGACGCCTGGCCGGCGCTGTCGGCAAAGGAGGACAAGCGGGCGCCGTACTTCGGGCGCGCGTGGGCCTGGGGCACCTCGCCCTGCGCCCGCAACACCTGGACGGTGCGGGACGAGGACGCCTGGACCGGGCCGTTCAACCGGGTCACCGCCGCTCCGGTGCTCGTCGTCGGCAACTACTGGGACCCGGCGACCAACTACCAGGGTGCGGTCAGCTCGGCCGAGCTGCTGCCGAACAGCCGCCTGCTGAGCAGCGACAGCTGGGGCCACACCGCGTACGGCACCTCGGCGTGCGTGACCGGCCGGATCGACGCGTACCTGCTCACCGGGAAGCTGCCGGCCAAGGGCACGCTCTGCGTCGGTGACGCGCAGCCGTTCCAGGAGGACGCGGCGGCCGGCCGGGCGGACGCGTCGAAGAGCGAGCTGGCCCGGGCGGGCGAACCGCGCCGGGGCGAGCCGAAGCGGCTGCCGCCGGTGGCGACGCCGCGTCCGGCGGTCGGCACGCTGACCGTCCGCTGACGGACCCCCGGGGTACGGCGGGTGATCGGGCACCCGCCGTACCCCGGGCCCACCTCGGTCAGTAGGACTTGTCCTGGCCGAGGACGTGCTGGGCGACGAAGTTGAGGATCATCTCCCGGCTGACCGGGGCGATCCGGCCCGCGCGTACCGCGCCGAGCAGCGTCGCCACGCCGTACTCGGTGGTCATGCCGGCCCCGCCGAGCGCCTGGACGGCGGTGTCGACAGCGAGCGCGGCGGCCTCGCCGGCCGCGTACTTGGCCATGTTGCCGGAGATGCCTGCTTCCAGGTCGCGGCCCGCGTCGTAGAGCGTCGCCGCCTTGTGGATCATCAGCCGGGCCAGCTCGACCTGCACTGCGGCGTGCGCCAGCGGGTGCGCCACACCCTGGTGCGAGCCGATCGAGCGCCCGCCCCACACCTTGCGGGTGGACGTGTAGTCGCTGGCCCTCTCGATCGCGTACCGGCCGGTGCCGGCGCCCATCGCGGCGACAGTGATGCGCTCCGGGTTGAGCCCGGCGAACAGCGCGGGCAGCCCGGCGTCGAGCGACTCGCCGACGAGCGCGTCGGCGGGGAGCCGGACGTCGTCGAGGAAGAGCAGGAACTGGTTCTCCGGCGACAGGATCTCCATGTCCAGCTTGGACTTCTCCAGGCCGGGCGCGTCGGTCGGCACGATGAACAGCGCCGGCTTCAACTTCCCGGTGGACGCGTCCTCGGTGCGGGCGACCACGAGGACATGTCCGGCCTCGTCCACCCCGGAGATGTAGATCTTCCGGCCGCTGAGCAGCCAGTCGTCGCCGTCGCGCCGGGCCACGGTGGCGAGGCGGTGGAAGTTCGAACCTGCGTCCGGCTCGGTGATCGCGAAGACGATCTTCTGGGAGCCGTCGGCGAGACCGGGGAGGTGCTTCTTGCGCTGCTCCTCCGTACCGTGCTTGTGGATGATCGTGGCCGCGATGGCGGGGGAGACGACCAGCAGCAGCAGCGGGCAGCCGGTCGCGGCCAGCTCCTCGCACACCAGCGCCAGCTCGGTGATGCCGCCGCCCCCGCCGCCGTACTCGGTGGGGATGTTCACGCCCAGGTAGCCCAGCCGGCCGGCCTCGTGCCACAGCTCGTCGGTGTGCCCGCCGGACCTGGCCTTCTCGACGAAGTAGGAGTGGCCGTACTTGCGGCCCAACGCCCGTACGGCGTCGCGGAGCTGGTCCTGCTCGGGGGTCAGGTCGAAGTTCACTGCGGGTCCTCCTCGGGGTCCACCACGGCAAGTACGGCACCCGTCTCGACCTGGCCGCCGGCCGGCACCGGCAGCTCCGTCACCACGCCGTCGGCGGGGGCGAGCACGGGATGTTCGAGCTTCATCGCTTCCAGCGTCAGCAGCAGGTCACCGGCGGCGACCCGCTGACCGACCTCGACGTGCACCCGGGTCACCGCGCCGGGCAGCGGCGCGAGCAGCGACCCGGCCGCCAGCTCCGCGGTGGGCAGGGGCAGGCGGGGCAGCTCGGTGAGGCTCGCCGCCCCGTCCGGGCCGTCCACGAAGACCGACGACCCCGCCCGGTGTACGCGCAACGCCCGCCGCACCCCGTCCACGTCGAGCACCACCCGGTCCGGGGTGGCGTCGACGACAGTCACGGCCGGGGTGGCGTCGGACGACGACACCGACCATTCGGCGAGCCCGCCGGTGCGGTCGAGCCGGTACCGGACCTCGATCTCCTCGTCGCCCGGGCCGGTGAAGCGGGTGACCTGCGGGAAGGACGGCACGTTGCGCCAGCCCGACGGCAGCCCGGCCAGCACCGGTGCGGCGGCCCGGCGCGCGGCGGCCCCGGCCAGCGCGGCGGCCAGCGCCACCACCGGAAGCTGCTCGGCAGGCAGCAGCGGCGCGAACACCTCCGGGTGCCGGTCCAGGAAGCCGGTGTCCACGTCCACCGCGGCGAACTCCGGACTGCGCAGCACACGGACCAGCAGGTCCCGGTTGGTGGCCACGCCGTGCAGTTCGGCGCGGGCCAGCGCGCCGGCGAGCGCGCGGGCCGCCTCGGTGCGGGTGGGCGCCCAGGCGATGAGCTTCGCCAGCATCGAGTCGTAGTGCACGCTCACCGTCGAGCCGTCCACCACACCCGAGTCCAGGCGCAGCCCGCGGGCCGGGCCGAACTCGGCGGCGACCCCGGGGATCGCGAACCGGTGCAGCGTGCCGGTGGCCGGACGGAAACCCTGAGCCGGGTCCTCGGCGCACAGCCGTACCTCGATGGCGTGACCGTCGGCCGGCGGCGTGGTGGTGACCGGCAGCGGCTCGCCCTCGGCGACGAGCAGTTGCAGCCGCACCAGGTCCAGCCCGGTGGTCAGCTCGGTGACCGGGTGCTCCACCTGGAGGCGGGTGTTCATCTCCAGGAAGTGCACCTGACCGTCCGGCGCGAGCAGGAACTCCACGGTGCCCGCGCCGACGTAGTCGACTGCGCGCCCGGCCGCCACCGCCGCCTCGTGCAGCGCCGCCCGCACGTCGTCGGGCAGCACACCGGGTGCCTCCTCGACGATCTTCTGGTGGCGGCGCTGGATCGAGCAGTCGCGTACCCCGAGCGCCACCACCGTGCCGCGGGTGTCACCGAAGATCTGCACCTCGACGTGGCGGCCGCGTTCCACGTACCGCTCGATGAAGACCGTGCCGTCGCCGAACGCCGCAGCCGCCTCGCGGCGCGCACCGGCGACGGCCTCGGCCAGCCCGGCCGCGTCGCGGACGATCCGCATGCCCCGGCCGCCGCCACCGGCAGCGGCCTTGACCAGCACCGGGAAGGCGGTGACCTCGGCCGGGTCGGTCCAGGTGGGCAGCATCGGCACGCCCGCGTCGGCGAGCAGCGCCTTGGCGGCCATCTTGTCGCCCATCGCCGCGATCGCCTTGGCCGACGGACCGATCCAGGTCAGGCCCGCGTCGGTCACCGCCGCCGCGAACTCGGCGTTCTCGGCCAGGAACCCGTAGCCGGGGTGGACGGCGTCCGCGCCGGAACGCCGGGCCGCGTCCAGGATGGCGTCGATGCGCAGGTACGTCTCGGCCGGCGTGTTGCCCGGCAGCCGGACGGCCTGGTCGGCGTCCGCGACGAACGGCGCGTCGGCGTCCGCGTCGGAGTGCACGGCGACGGTGGCCACGCCGAGGGCGCGGCAGGTGGCGAAGACCCGGCGGGCGATCTCGCCCCGGTTCGCAACCAGAAGCTTCGTGATCATTGGCGCTGAGCCTGCCTTTCGTTCGCGACTGCGGGACTCCGCTTCGCTGCGTTCCTCGCGCTCACAGGTCACATCCGGAAGACGCCGAAACCGTCGGCGCCCTTCACCGGTCCGTTGTGGATCGCCGACAGGCACAGCCCGAGGACGGTACGGGTGTCCCGGGGGTCGATCACCCCGTCGTCGTAGAGCCGCCCGGACAGGAACAGCGCGCCGGACTGCGACTCGATCTGCTGCTCGACCATCATCCGCATGGCGGCGTCGGTGTCCTCGTCGTACTCGCGTCCCCGCGCGGCGGCGGCCTGCCGGGCCACGATGGACAGCACCCCGGCGAGCTGTGCCGGACCCATCACCGCCGACTTCGCGTTCGGCCAGGTGAACAGGAACCGGGGCTCGTACGCCCGGCCGCACATGCCGTAGTTGCCGGCGCCGTAGGAGGCGCCCAGGTTGACGGTCAGGTGCGGCACCTTCGAGTTCGACACCGCGTTGATCATGAAGGCGCCGTGCTTGATGATGCCGCGCTGCTCGTACTCGGTACCGACCATGTAGCCGGTGGTGTTCTGGAGGAAGACCAGCGGTGTGTCCGCCGCGTTGGCGAGCTGGATGAACTGGGCCGCCTTCTGCGCCTCCTCGCTGAACAGCACGCCCCGGGCGTTCGCCAGCACGCCGACCGGGTAGCCGTGCAGCTCACCCCAGCCGGTCACCAGCGCGGTGCCGTAGCCGGGCTTGAACTCGTCGAACGCGCTGTCGTCGAGCACCCGGGCCAGCACCTCGCGCGGGTCGAACGGCACCTTCAGGTCGGCGCTGGCGATGCCGAGCAGCTCCTCCGGGTCGTACCGGGGTGGCAGCGGGTGGGGGTTGCGCGGCGGCGGGCCGTGCTTGCGCCAGTTGAGCCGGCGGACGCACTGCCGGGCCAGCCGGATGCCGTCGCGCTCGTCCTCGGCGAGGAAGTCGGCCAGGCCGGACGTGGTGGCGTGCATCGCCGCGCCGCCGAGTGACTCGTCGTCGGTGACCTCACCGGTGGCCATCTTCACCAGCGGCGGCCCGGCCAGGTAGACCTGCGACCGGTCCCGGATCATGATGGTGAAGTCCGACATGCCCGGCACGTACGCGCCACCGGCGGTGGCGTTGCCGAAGACCACGCTCACGGTCGGGATCCGCTGCGCGGAAAGCCGGGTCAGGTCGCGGAACACCCGGCCGCCGGGAATGAAGATCTCCGCCTGGGTGGGCAGGTCCGCGCCGGCCGACTCGACCAGGTTCACCATCGGCAGCCGGTTGGCCGCCGCGATCTCACCCGCCCGGCGGGTCTTCGCCAGCGACCACGGGTTGATCGCACCGCCGCGTACGGTCGGGTCGTTCGCCACGATCAGGCACTCGACGCCCTCGACCACGCCGATGCCGGTCACGGTGCTGGCGCCGACCGGAAAGTCGGTGCCGTACGCGGCCACCGACGACAACTCCAGGAACGGGCTGTCCGGGTCGAGAAGCAGCTCGATCCGCTCGCGGGGGAGCAGCTTGCCGCGGTTGTGGTGCCGCGTCACGTACTTCTCGCCGCCACCGCCCCGGGCCTGGTCGAGCGCCGACTCCAGCTCGGCCAGGCGTTCCAGCAGCGCCTCCCGGTTCGCGGTGAAGGCGGGCGCGGACGGGTCGATGGTGCTCTGCAGGACAGTCGTGCTCATAGGCCCATGCCCTTCGCGATGATCTCGTTCATGATCTCGGTGGTGCCGCCGCCGATGCCGAGCAGACGGGCGTCCCGGTAGTGCCGCTCCACCTCGGCGTCGCGCATGTAGCCGAAGCCGCCGTGCAGTTGCAGCGCCGCGTCGACCACCCAGTCGCAGGTGGCCACCGCCACGTTCTTCGCCATCGCCACCTCGGTCACCACCGGTTGCCCGGCGGCCACCCGCTCGGCGACGTCGTGCACGTACGCCCGCGCCGCGTCGGTGCGGCTGTGCATCTCGGCCAGCTTGTGCCGGACGACCTGGCGACCGACGAGCGGCCGGCCGAACGTGGAGCGGTCCCGGCACCACTGCACCGACAGGTCCACGCAGCGCTGCGCGGTCGCGTACGCCTGGGTGGCGAGCGACAGCCGCTCGTTGGCGAACTGCTGCATGATGGCGAGGAATCCGGTGTCCTCCGGGCCGACCCGGTTCGTCACCGGCACCCGCACGTCGACGAAGGACAGCTCGGCGGTGTCGGAGCAGTGCCAGCCCAGCTTCTCCAGCCGCCGGCCCACTGTGAACCCGGGCGTGCCCTTGTCGATGACGAGCAGGCTGACCGAGCCCGAGCCGGGGAAGTCGGTGCAGACCGCAGTGGTGACGAAGTCGGCGCGGACCCCGCTGGTGATGTACGTCTTGGAGCCGTTTACGACGTAGTGGTCGCCGTCGCGTACCGCGCAGGTGCGGATGCCCGCCACGTCCGAGCCGCCGTCCGGCTCGGTGATCGCCAGCGCGCCGATCATCGTCCCGGCCAGCGCCGGCCGGACGTACCTGTCGATCAGCGCCTCGTCCTGGGTCTCGACCATGTGCGGCAGCGCGATCCCGTGCGTGAACAGCGCGGCCACCAGCCCGGACGACCCGCCCGAGCGGATGATCTCCTCGGTCACGACCATCGAGTCGAGCAGGTCACCGCCGCTGCCGCCGACCGACTCCGGGAAGCCGATGCCGAGCAGACCGATCTTGGCGGCGGTCTCGTGCAGCGACCGGGGCACCTCGCCCGCCCGTTCCCAGTCGGACAGGTGCGGCAGCACCTCCCGGGTGACGAACGAGCGGGTCAGCTCGCGCAGTTGCCGGCGTTCCGGCGTGTCCACGATGGTCATGCCGGAACCTCCGTCGGTAGGTCGACCACCCGGGAGCGCAGCAGCTCGCCGAGCGCCTTGGCCTGGGGGTCGAACCGGGTGGACGCGGCCACGCCCTGCCCGAGCAGCCCACGGATCACGAAGTTGACGGCGCGCAGGTTCGGCAGCTCGTACCGCTCGACGGTGAGCGCCGCGGTCTCCGGCAGCAGCTCGGCCAGCCGCTCCACGGTCAGCCAGTCGCGCAGCCAGGGCCAGGTCGCGTCGGTACGGGCCCAGACGCCCAGGTTGGCGTCGCCGCCCTTGTCGCCCGACCGCGCCCCGACCAGCTCACCGAGCGGCCCCCGCCGGGTTGCGGGTAAGGACGGGCCCCCTGTCAACGCCTCGTGTTGTACAGGGGCCCCCTGCAAACCGCCGGTCACCGTCGGCGGCGGGATCGGCACCCGCTCGCCGGACGGGAGCACCGCGACGTGCTCGACCGCGTCCTGCGCGATCGCGTCGGCGGTGAACACCCCGTACGGCGTCGCGTCGCCGGGCAGCGTGGTGAGCGTGCAGCCCGGGTACGAGGCCAGCGCCAGCTCCACCGCCGCCGCCGAGAACGCCCGCCCGGCCCGCGACTTGTCGCCGTCGCGCAGGTGTACGTGCAGCAGCGCGCTGGCCGCCTCGGTGTCGCCGGTGTCCGGGTGGTCGGTACGGGCCAGCGTGAACTCCAGCCCTTCCGTGCCGACCGACTCCTCGATCTGCCCCCGGACCAGCGCCGCCTTGGCCGGGATGTCCAGCCCGCACAGCACGAACGTCATCGAGTTGCGGAAGCCGCCCAGGTTGTTGACGCCCACCTTGAGCGTGTCCGGCGGCGGCGTGCCGCGCACCCCGGAGACGCGTACCCGGTCCGGGCCCTCCTGCTCCAGCCGCACGGTGTCCAGCCGGGTCACCACGTCCGGCCCGAGGTAGTCCGGCCCGCCCACCTCGTACAGCAGCTGGGCGGTGACCGTCTCGACTGTCACCGCGCCGCCGGTGCCGGGGTGCTTGGTGAGCACCGACGAGCCGTCCGCGTGCAGCTCCGCGATCGGGAAGCCGGGCCGGTGCCCGCCGTCCGGCAGCTCGGTGAAGAAGCTGAAGTTGCCGCCGGTGACCTGCGCGCCGCACTCGATCAGGTGCCCGGTCACCGTCGCGCCGGCCAGCGCGTCGAGGTCGTCGCGGGTCCACCCGAAGCGGGCGATCGCCGGTCCGACGGCCAGCGAGGCGTCGGTGACCCGCCCGGTGACCACCACGTCCGCGCCCGCGTCGAGGCAGGCCGCGATCCCGAACGCGCCCAGGTAGGCGTTCGCGGTCAGCGCGTCCGGCCGCTGGATCGCGTCGCCCTCGACGTACCCGACCCGGACCTGAAGGCCGAGCCGGTCGCCGAGCGACCGGATCGCGTCGGCCAGCCCGGCCGGGTTGAGACCGCCGGCGTTGGTGACCAGCGTGACGCCGCGCTCCAGCGCGGTGCCGAGCACGCCCTCCGCCTGACGCAGGAACGTCTTGGCGTAGCCGAGCGACGGGTCGCGCATCCGGTCCCGGCCGAGGATGAGCATGGTCAGCTCGGCCAGGTAGTCACCGGTCAGCACGTCCAGCTCGCCGCCGTCGAGCATCTCCCGCCAGGCGGCGAAACGGTCGCCGTAGAAGCCCGACGCGTTCCCGATCCGCAGCACGCTCATGAGGGGGTTCCGTTCGCCGGTTCCCGCTTGCCGCCGGGCGGGCCGGCGAACGCCTGGGCCACGTCCAGCCACTCGTCGGCCACCGGCCCGGTGGCGGTCAGGGCCAGGTCCGCGCGGTGCCGGCGCTGCGTGACGAGCAGGCAGAAGTCGAGCGCCGGGCCGGTCACCCGGTCGGCCGCGTCGGCCGGTCCGAACTCCCACACCTCGCCGTCCGCGGGTGCGGTCAGCTCGACCCGCACCGGCACCGTGGGCACGTCGCGGCCGTGGGCCGAGAAGCCGTGCCCGAGGGTACGGAAGCCGAGGTGCGCGATGTGCCGCAGGCGCTGCGTCGGGGTACGGCTGACGCCCAGCGCGTCGGCCACGTCCTCGCCGTGCGCCCACGTCTCCATCAGCCGGGCCGTCGCCATCGAGGTGGGCGACATGCTGGTGCCGTACCAGGGGATCTTCTGCCCGGCCGGGACGGCGGCGAGCGCCCCGGCGAGCGCCGACCGGCCGGTACGCCAGCGGGTCAGCAGCGCTGCCGGGGGTGCGAGGAAGGACTCGGCGCCGTCCTCGACCAGGCGCGACGGGTCCGGCGCGGCCATCACCGAGGCGAAGAACGCGGACTCGTCGGTGGCCGCCAGGTAGGCCACGTGGTCGGTCCAGGCCAGGTGCGCGACCTGGTGTGCGACGGTCCAGCCCGGGGCCGGTGTCTGCTGCTCCCATCCGTCCGGCGGCAGATCCGCGACGAGCGCGTCGAGCTGTTCGGACTCGGCGGCCAGATCCGCGAGCAGGGCTGTCAGGTCGACCATTGTGCCTCCGGGCGGGGGTGGGGCGTCAGGGGATCAGTGCCGCTCGCTCTCGGGGGTGAGCAGCGCGGCGAGCTGGCGTTTCCAGGTGTGCAGCAGGGCGGCGCGGCGGGGCGAGTCGTCGCTGAGCAGGTTGGCCACGCCGAGGCCGCGCAGCAGGTCGAGGGTGGCCTGCACCGACTCGCGTACGCCCGGCCTGCGCTCGTCCACACCGAGCAGCTCGACGGTGAGCCGGTGCATCTCGCGGCCGATCCGCGCCTCCAGCGGTACCAGCGCGGCGCGCAGCTCGGCGTCGGTACGCGCGGCCACCCACAGCTCCAGCGCGGCCACGAACAGCGGGCCGGTGAACGAGGCGGCGAGCAGGTCGACCACGCCGTCGAGCCGCTTCGGGCCGACCGGCAGGTGCGCCGCCTCGGCGCGCAGCTCGGCCGCCCGGCGCTCGGTCAGGTGGGTGACGGCGGCGGTCACCAGCGCGGCCTTCGTCGGGTAGTGGTGCAGCTGGGCGCCCCGGGAGACGCCGGCGTGGGCCGCCACCACAGTCGTGGTGGTGCCGGACCAGCCGTGCTCCACCAGGCACTCGACGGTCGCCTCCAGCAGCCGGGCCTGGGTGGCACGGCTGCGCTCCTGCTGCGGAACCCGGCTCGACACGCAGACAGCGTGCCCCGTCCAAAACAAACAGTCAAGCCTGACTTTTTTTTAGGAGGGGGCCCTTGTTGACGCCTGCGGTAGAGGAACGGCCCCTTTGTGACGCCTCAGCGGCCGTCGCGCGGAGCGAAGACCGTGAGCGCGTCGGCGTCGGAGTGACGGGAGCGGACGTACTCGTCGGCCCAGGCCGCCGCATCCGGGAACGTGGACTCGGCGGCGATCCGGGCGCAGGCGGCGTCCACGTCGAAGCGCGTCCGGCGCATCTGCACGCCCGGGCCGAGCAGTGCCCACCAGGCGCCCGCGCCCCCGTACGGCATGCCGACGCTGCCCGGGTTCACCACCAGGCGACTGTCGACCAGCCGGGTGAACGGCATGTGCGTGTGCCCGCAGACCACCGTGCCGACCTCGACCGGCAGGCCGGCGAAGACCTCGGCCCAGCGGTCGAGCCGCGAGTCGACGAGCACGACCTCCTCGTCGTCGCGCGGGGTGGCGTGGCAGAACAGCACGTCGCCCAGACCGGTGACCGGCAGCGTGACGGACGGCGGCAGCGCGGCCAGCCGGGCCACCTGGTCGTCGCGGAGCTGCCCGGCGGCCCAGTTGGAGACGGCGATCGGGGATGACCTGCCGGCCCGCGCCTGCACCAGCTCCCGGTCGGCGTTCCCGCCGACCCAGCAGGCCCGGTCACCGAGCGCGGTCAGCCGGTCCAGCACCTCGACCGGCTGCGGACCGGCCGCCAGGTCACCGGTGAGGACGATCAGGTCGGCGGCGGCCACGTCCGGCTCGGCCAGCACTGCTTCCAGCGCGGGCAGCACACCGTGGATGTCGGAGAGGACGGCGATGCGATCGGGCATCGTCCCAGCCTGGCGGCACCGGCGCGGGAGCACCAAGCGATTCTGCGGCGGGCAGAGCCGGCTTGCTCAGAGGCGGCCGGCCCGGCCTGCGCAGAAGACGGCATCGGCCCGGCTCCGCGCGGTGGCGGGCCGGGCCGGGAAGCCGGTACGGAGGATCAGACCCGCGCGCGGCGGGCCAGGCGCTCCGGGTCGAGGATGATGATGCTCTTGCCGTCCAGCCGCAGCCAGCCACGCGAGGCGAAGTCGGCCAGCGCCTTGTTGACGGTCTCCCGGGAGGCGCCGACGAGCTGGGCGATCTCCTCCTGGGTGAGGTCGTGCGTCACGCGCAGCACGCCGCCGTCACGGGTGCCGAACCGGCCGGCCATCTGGAGCAGGTTCTTGGCGACCCGCCCCGGCACGTCGGTGAAGATCAGGTCGGCGAGCGAGTCGTTGGTCCGCCGCAGCCGGCGGGCCAGTACCCGCAGCAACTGCTCGGCGATCTCGGGCCGGTTGTTCAGCCACGGCCGCAACGCCTGCTTGCGCAGCCGGACCAGGCGGGTGTCGGTGACCGCCGTGGCCGTCGCCGTACGCGGACCGGGGTCGAAGAGCGACAGCTCACCCACCATGTCCGACGGGCCCATCACGGCGATCAGGTTCTGCCGGCCGTCCGCCGCGCGGCGACCCACCTTGATCTTGCCGGACAGGAGGATGTAGAGACTGTCGCCGGGCTCGCCCTCGTTGAACACGATCTCGCCCTTGCGGACCTCGATCGTCTCCATCTCCTTGGCGAGCGCCTCGGCAGCCTCCGGGTCGACACCCTGGAAGATCCCGCTGCGGGCCAGTACCTCGTCCATCGCGCACCTCCGCCTGCGCGTGCCGTCCGTCGGCCGGGTCTGCCGTCCGCTGATCCCTCGCGCGCCGCCAGTCTAGGCGCACATGAGCAGGAATCAGAGGTGCACCCCTGGAATCTTGATCGTTGGGCGTAACCCACCCGACCTGGGGAGCGGCTAAGATCCCGCCTCCGGCCCGGGCCGGCGCCACCCGTTCCCACCTGTGATCGTAGGGTGACCGGCGTGCTGTGTGAGCCGTTCCTGACCAGCCGGTCCGAATCCGGCTGGGACATCCCGCTGCTGGCCTGGCGGGCCGAGTCGCCGCTGCTGGCGGTCGGCTCCGCGCCGCTGGGCGGGGGGATCGGCGTCCGCCGGTGGGTGCTGAACGCGACGGTCCCCATGTCGTACGACCGGGACGACCCCGCCGCGCACCTGGCCGAGCTGGCGCACGGCCTCGACCTGGACGGGCCCGGGGTCGGGCTGCTGACCGGCGTGGACGTGAGCGAGGTGGTCCGCCGCACCGACGGCGGCGTCCGGGTCTGGGCGACTGTCGGCCTCGGCACGCCGGTCTGGGCCGCCGCCCCCGGGCCGGCGCCGTCGGCCGCGAGCGAGCCGGCCCGGCCCGCGCAGCACGTAGGCACCGTCAACATCGTCGTGTACGTCCCGGTGCGGCTCGGCGACGCCGCCCTGGTCAACGCCGTGGCCACCGCCACCGAGGCGAAGGCCCAGGCGATCTGGGAACTCGGCCTGCCCGCCACCGGCACGCCCACCGACGCGGTGACGGTGCTCTGCCCGGCCGACGGCGATCCGGCCCCGTACGGCGGTCCCCGGTCGGCCTGGGGTGCGCCGCTGGCCCGGGCCGTGCACGCCGCCGTGCGCTCGGGCGGCGCCGGGACCGTGGTGCCCTGGTCCGACCGGCGGGCGGGCTGACGTGGGCCCGGCACACGCGACACGCCGGGTTTTCCGACCGATCGGCCCTCGTCGCGGCGTTCCGGGGACGGTAGCGTCGCCGACGATGTACGCTTCCGCCCGCTCTGTGCCCCGTACCCTCCGCGCCGCCGTCGCCGGACCGCCCGCCGCCGTGCCCGGCCCGCGTCGCGCGGTGCTCGGCCGGCGCCTGGCCGTGTTCGCCGCGCTCGTCGCCGTCCTGTTCGTCGCCGGCTGCGGCGGCGACGCCGGCGGGTCCGGCGGCGACCCCCGGTGGCAGGCGGGACAGGGCGGCGGGTCGACCGGCTCGGCCGGGCCCGAGACGGGTGACCAGCCGGCCGCGCCGGGCGCGTCGAAGGAGCCGTCGATCTCGCTCACCGCGACCGGTGACGTGATCATGGGCAACGCGCCGGACCGGCTGCCGCCCAACGGCGGCAAGGGCTTCTTCGACGACGTGAAGTCGGCGCTCAAGGGCGACCTGGTGATGGGCAACCTGGAGGAGCCGCTCACCGACGACACCGGCGCCGGCAAGTGCGGCCCGGAGCCGAAGAACTGCTACCAGTTCCGCGCGCCGCCCGGCTACGCCGCGCACCTGCGCTCGGCCGGGTTCCAGCTGCTCAACCAGGCAAACAACCACGGCTACGACTACGGCCGGCAGGGCTACGAGAACACCCAGTCGGCGCTGGAGGCGCACGGGCTCAAGCACACCGGCGCGCCGGGCGAGATCACCGTGGTGGACGTCAAGGGCATCAAGGTCGCCGTGGTGGGCTTCTCGTCGTACCCCTGGTCCAACAGCCTGGTCGACCTGAACGCCGCCAAGCAGGTGGTCGAGATGGCCAAGGAGCAGGCCCAGCTCGTGGTGGTGCAGGTGCACATGGGCGCCGAGGGGGCGGACAAGACCCGGGTCAAGCCGGGCACGGAGATGTTCTTCGGCGAGAACCGCGGCGACCCGATCCGCTTCTCCCGCACCGTCATCGACGCCGGCGCCGACCTGGTCATCGGGCACGGCCCGCACGTGCTGCGCGGGATGGAGTTCTACAAGGGGCGGCTGATCGCATACAGCCTGGGCAACTTCGCCGGCGGCGGGAAGTCGCTGAACAGCTCGGGCCGGCTCGGCTGGGGCGGCGTGCTCAAGGTGTCGCTCACCGCCGAGGGGACGTTCGTCGGCGGCACGTTCACCTCCACCGTGATGAACGGCGTGGGCCGTCCGTCGGTGGACCGGCAGGACCGCGGCCTCGGACTGGTCCGTGACCTGAACCGGTCCGACTTCCCGGACACCGGCGCGAAGCTCGACGGGACCGGCAAGATCACCGCACCGGCGGGTGGCTGAGCGCACCCCGGCCGCGCCGAGCCGCCGGAGCGTCGGCCCCGCGACGTAGGCTGGCCGACGTGACCACGCGTTCCCCCGAGACCGACCTCGGCCGTACGCGCCGCGCCCGGCGCATCGGCCGCGTGCTGACCGAGACGCACCCCGACGCGCACTGTGAGCTCGACCACGGCAACGCGCTGGAGCTCGCGGTGGCGACGATCCTGTCCGCCCAGTGCACCGACAAGAAGGTCAACGAGGTCACGCCGAAGCTGTTCGCCCGCTACCGCACCGCGGCCGACTACGCCGCGGCGGACCGCGCCGAGCTGGAGGAGCTGATCCGGCCCACCGGGTTCTACCGCAACAAGACCAGCTCCCTGATCAACCTGGGGCGGGCGCTCTGCGAGCGGTACGACGGCGAGGTGCCGGGGCGGCTCGACGACCTGGTGACCCTGCCGGGGATCGGCCGCAAGACCGCGAACGTCATCCTCGGCAACGCCTTCGGCGTCCCCGGCATCACCGTCGACACCCACTTCCAGCGGCTGGTGCAGCGGTGGCAGCTCACCACCGAGACCGACCCGGTGAAGATCGAGCACGCGATCGGCGCGCTCTACCCGAAGCGCGACTGGACGATGCTGTCGCACCGGGTGATCTTCCACGGCCGCCGGGTCTGCCACGCCCGCAAGCCCGCCTGCGGCGCGTGCACGCTGGCGAAGCTGTGTCCCGCGTACGGCACCGGGCCGACCGAGCCGGCCGCCGCGGCCAAGCTGCTGAAGGGCCCCCGGGCCCGTGACCTGGCGGTCGCAGTCGGCCTCGATCCCGACCTGGTGCCGCAGCAGGCGGCAGCGGCGGACGTGCCGTGATGCGCCGGTTCGCGTACGTGCTCGTCCCGCTGCTGCTGGCGGCAGCGGGCTGCACCGCCACGACCGAGGCGCCGGAACGTCCGGCGCCGGCGACCCGGGCCGAGCGCCCCTCGCCGTTCGCCGACTGCGCCCCGCTGACCGTCGCGCCCGCCGCCGCGTCCCCGACTCCCGCCGGGAAGGCCGGGGACCAACTCCCCGACCTGACGCTGAACTGCTTCACCGGCGGCGCGCCGGTGAACCTGCGCGACGTCAAGGGCCCGGCGGTGATCAACGTGTGGGCGTCCTGGTGCCCGCCGTGCCGCAAGGAGCTGCCCGCGTTCCAGCGGCTCAGCGAGCGGGCCGACGGCCGGTTCCAGGTGATCGGCGTGAACAGCCGGGACAGCCGCGGCGGCGCGCAGTCCATCGGCGAGGACTACGGCGTCGACTTCCCGATGCTGCTCGACCAGGGCGACGCGTTCCAGCGCGCGCTGGAACGCAACGCGTTCCCGCTCACAGTGCTCGTCGACGCCGACGGCCGGATCCGGCACACCGACGCGACCGGCGCGCTCGACGACGCCCGCCTCGCCGCGCTGCTCGAACGTCACCTCGGGGTGCGGGTATGACCCGACGGCCGCCGGGGTGGTTCGACCCGCTGCTGGGCCGGCTCGGCACCGCGCGGGCGGAGGACTTCACCCGCATCGTCACGCCGGAAAGCGGCGGCCGGGAGAGCGCCGTGCTGGTGCTGCTCGGCGAGGAGCCCGGTGCCGGGCCGGACGTGCTCGTCCTCCAGCGCGCCGCGACGCTGCGCAACCACGCCGGGCAGCCGGCCTTCCCGGGCGGGGCGGCCGACCCGGAGGACGCGGACGCCCGCGCCACCGCGCTGCGCGAGGCGAACGAGGAGGTCGGCCTCGACCCCGGCAGCGTCACAGTGCTGGCCGAGCTGCCCCGGCTGTGGATCCCGGTCAGCGACTTCGTCGTCACCCCGGTGCTCGCCTGGTGGCACGACCCGCACCCGGTGCACCCGCGCGAGCCGGCCGAGGTCGCCCACGTGGCCCGGCTGCCGGTCACCGAGCTGGTCGACCCGGACAACCGCATGCGGGTACGCCACCCGAGCGGCTGGATCGGTCCCGCCTTCTCCGCACGCGGCATGCTCGTCTGGGGCTTCACCGCGGGCGTGATCGACCGGCTGCTGGAGATGGGCGGCTGGTCCCGGCCCTGGCCGCACTCGCGGGTGGTGGACCTGCCGCCTGTCGACGCCACGCCCGCTCCGTCGGCGGGCACCGAGGCGGCCGACGAGAGCCCGGTGCGGTGATCACCCGTACGCATCCCCGGGTCACGTTCCGCGAGCGCTGAGCCGAGCACGGGCCTCGTGCCCGTACCCTTGGGGCGTGTCCGCCGTGGATCTCGTCCTTCTCCTGCTCATGCTCGTGTTCGCGATCAGCGGATACCGCCAGGGTTTCGTCATCGGGGCCCTGTCGTTCTCCGGCTTCTTCCTCGGAGCGCTGCTCGGCCTCCAGGTCGGGCCGCTGATCGCACAGCAGTTCGCGGCGAGCGGCACACGCGTGCTGATCTCCCTGGTGGCGATCTTCGGGCTCGCGGTCCTGGGGCAGGCGCTGGCCGGCTGGCTCGGCTCCAACCTGCGGGCAGCCATCACCGGCCCGGCCGGCCGGAAGATCGACGACGTCGGCGGCGCGTTCATCTCGGTCATCGCGGTCATGCTCGTGGCGTGGCTGGTCGCCGTGCCGCTCGGCTCCTCCTCGGTGCCGTGGCTGGCCTCCTCGGTCCGCAACAGCGCGCTGCTCACCGTCGTCGACCAGGTGCTGCCGGACAAGGCGCAGGACCTGTCCACCGCGCTGCGCGACACGGTCGACACCAACGGCTTCCCGGACGTGTTCGGCGACCTCGCGCCGACCCGGGCCCGGCAGGTCGCACCGCCCGACCCGGCCCTGGCCAACTCCCAGGTGGTGCAGAACAGCAGGCGGTCGGTGGTGAAGGTGCTCGGCTCCGCGCCGAGCTGCTCACGCCGCATCGAGGGCTCCGGTTTCGTGTACGCCGACGACCGGGTGATGACGAACGCGCACGTGGTGGCCGGCACCCGCTCGGTGGCGGTGGAGTTGCGCGGCGAGCGGTACGACGGCGAGGTCGTCGTCTACGACCCGGACCGGGACCTGGCGGTGCTCTACGTACCGGGGCTGCCCGGGCCGTCGCTGCGCTTCGCCGCCGGACCGGCCGCCACCGGCGCCGACGCGATCGTGCTCGGCTTCCCGCTCGACGGCCCGTACGACGCCCGCCCGGCCCGGATCCGCGACGTCGACCGGATCACCGGCCCGGACATCTACTCGGCCGGTGACGTCAACCGGGAGATCTACACGATCCGGGCGCTGGTACGCAGCGGCAACTCCGGCGGCCCGCTGGTCTCCTCGAACGGTCTGGTGCTCGGCGTGATCTTCGCGGCGGCGGCGGACGACCCCAACACCGGCTTCGCGGTGACCGCGGCCGAGGCGCGACCGGTGGCGCTGGCGGGCGCGGAGCGTACCCGGGGAGTGGAGACCGGCGACTGCACCTGAGCCGGCCGGCGGCGCTCAGCCGCCCGCGGACGCTCCCGCCGGTGTCGCCTCGTCACCGGAGCGGGACAGCGGCAGATGGGCGCGGCCCCAGGTGAGCGTGCGGTCGAGGACCGCCCGGGCCATGATCGCCACGCAGACGCCGCCGTTGAGGAACGAGGCGACCACGTCGCTGGGGTGGTGCATGCCCCGATACATCCGGGTGAGGGCCACGCCGATCGGCACCAGCACCAGCAGCGTCCACCAGCCGATCTTGGCCGGGGTGCTGCGCGCCCGCAGCGCCAGCAGCACCGCGAGGCCGACGTAGAGCGCCGTGGCCGCCGAGGTGTGCCCGGACGGGAAGCTGGACGTGGGCGGCGAGGCGTCCATGTGCGCAACGGCCGGGCGGTTCCGGTCGATGACCATCGTGGTGAACAGGAAGATCAGCGCCTGCGCGGTCACCGCCGCGCACAGGAAAAGCGGCTCCCGCCAGCGGTGCAGCACCAGCCGCAACACCAGCGCCGCCAGCACGGTGACCACGACGATCATCTGGGTGCTGGCGAGCGTGCTGAACACCAGCGAGACGTCGTTCCACCCCGGCGTCCGGTCGCCGGCCAGCTCCCGGTTCACCGTGTCCTCCACGGTGAACGGCCAGGTGTGCGCCAGTACCCGGGTCACCAGCAGGCCCAGGCCCACCATCAGCGCGAAGAGCAGGGCCAGCGGCAGCAGGACGCGCCGGGTGACTCGGATCACGACATCGGACATGGGCTCGCCTATACCCCGATGCGGGCCCGGCTACGCCCGGCCGCACTCCGGCCGCTGGTCGGCCAGCTCCGGCTCGACCCCCTCGCGCAGCGGACGCGCGGACGGCCGTCCGGACCCGCTGCGCCAGGTGGCGAACGCCGCCGCTGTCGCGGCCACCACGGCGGTCCCGAGCACCCAGCCGCCCACCACGTCGCTGGTCCAGTGCACGCCGAGCGCGATCCGGCTGATCCCGGTCACCACCGTCACCAGCAGGGCGGCGGTCCACAGCGCGATCCGGCCCGGGCGGCTGTCCCGCACGAACGGCAGGAACACCAGCAGCAGCACACCCGCGGCGAGCGTGGCGTTGAGCGCATGGCCGGACGGGAAGGAGTAGCCGGCGGCCCGGGCCACCGGGTCGAGCAGATCCGGCCGGTCCCGGCCGACGAGCAGCTTGAGCAGCGCGCCGAGCAGGCCGCCGGCGACCACGGTGACCACCACCCAGACCGCGAGCCGGGGCGCGCCGCGCCGGACCAGCCAGACCACCACCACTACCGCTGCCACCCGCAGCGGGCCGGGCCCGAACACGTGCGTCCAGACCGTCATCACCGCCACCCAGGCGGGATGGTCCTGCGCGTACCCGTGGAACGCGTCGGTGATCGAGGCGTCCAGCCGCAGCAGGGGCGGCCAGGCGCCGAGCACCAGCAGCGCGATCAGCGCGAACGGCACCAGCACCAGGAACGCCGCCACCACTGTCAGGGTGAGCCGCAGCCCCAGCGAGTGATCGCGGTCGAGGCGGCGGTGCCGCCACGACCGGTGCGTGATCGTCGCCTCGGTGGTGTCCATGGGGCTTCCCCTACCCACCCAGGGGCGGGATCAGACCGGTTCAGCGCCGGGTCTGCCGGAACCGGCGAACCATCAGCGCGGTGCCGGTGACGAGCGCGACGAACAGGGCCAGGCCGGTCCAGAGCCGCTCCGGGGCGGAGACGTCCGTCTGCCCGGCCGGCCGGGCGGTCCAGCCCTCCGCCGTACGCCCGAGTGGGTCGCCGCCGCGGCCCGCCGCAGCGGCCCGGGTGTCCGGTCCGTCGCCGGGTGCCGGCCCGAAGCCCACCACGCCGGGGGAGGCGTTGTCGTCGAGCGGGTTGTGGACCACCGGCGGCACGTCACCGGTGAGCGCGGCCACCGGGTCGACCAGGCCGTAGCCGAACCGGTCGTCCCGCCCGGTCGGGCCCAGATCCCGGGCGGTGCTGATCAGCCGGTTGACCACGTCCCCGGCCGACATCTTCGGATACCGCGAGCGGACCAGGGCCGCCGTCGCGGCGACGAGCGGCGCGGCGAAGCTCGTCCCCTGCACCCGCCAGTAGCCCTCCGGGCGGGCGCCGTAGAGCCCGGTGGCCGGGGCGCTGAGCACCGTCTCGTGACCCGTGATCGAGCCGGACCAGAGGTTCTCGCTGGTCCGCTCCAGCCCGGTGACCGCGAGCACGCCCGGTTCCCGGGCCGGGTACCAGACCTCGGTGGTCGTCGAGGTGGCCAGGTTGCCGGTGCAGGCGACCACCACCACGTCCCGGGCGAACGCGTAGTCGAGCGCCGCGGCCAGGGCCGGGTTGTCGCTGCTGCCGCCGAGCGACAGGTTGACCACCTGGGCGCCGTTGTCCACCGCCCAGCGCACCGCCTTGGCGATGATCAGCGCGTCGTCGTAGCGGTTCTCGGCGTCGAGGACCCGGACCGGGAGGATCTTGGCGTCCGGCGCGAGCCCCACCACGCCCCGGTCGTCGTCGGACCGCCCGGCGATCAGCCCCGCCACAGTGGTGCCGTGCCCCACCGGGTCCGCGCCGTCCGAGCCGTCCGGCGTCACCAGATCCAGGCCGGGCAGCACCTGCCCGGCCAGGTCGGGGTGAGAGCCGTCCACACCGGAGTCGATCACGGCGACCACCACGCCGCGCCCGGTCGACGTGCGCCACGCGGTCTTCGCCCGCAGCTCCTCCAGCTGCCACTGCTCGTCGCGTACCTGGTCGGTGCGCAGCGGACGGTCGGGGGCCGACCAGGGCCGCGCCACGGCGGTCGAGGCGGCGGGCGCGGCGTGTGCCGACGGTGCCAGCGGACCGGCCACGGTGACCAGTGCCGAGGCGGCGGCGAGCAGCGCGCGTCCGGCGAGACGCCGGGGCGGCCCACCGGGCAGTCCCTGCCGATCCCCTGTCACATTCCCCAGCCGTTCGGTCGCGTCAGACACATGCTGCACGGAGATTACCGGTTGCCCCGGCCGTCACGGGGCAACTCGGCCAGCCTGATCACCCGGGCGGGAGATACGCCAGCTGCACCAGGCGCACCCCCTCCCGGCGGGTGACCAGACGCGCCCGCCCCGGCGGCAGCGGCCCGGCCTTCACCTGGCCGACGAGCGTGCCCTCCTCCGGCCCGCCCGACATCACCAGCCCGGCCGTGGACAGCTCGCGCAGCCGCTGCACGATCGGCTCGTACGCGGTCCGCCCGGCGCCGCCGGTGCGCCGCGCCAGCACCAGGTGCAGCCCGACGTCCCGCGCGTGCGGCAGGTGGTCCTCCAGCGCCCGCAACGGGTTCGTCGGCCCGCCCGCCACCAGGTCGTAGTCGTCCACGAGCACGAACAGCTCCGGTCCCGTCCACCACGACCGGCTGCGCAACTGTGCCGGTGTCACCTCCGGCCCCGGCTGCCGCCCCTGGAGATAACCGGCGGCCGACTCGATCAGCTCGGCGGTGTGCGGCGCGGCGGTGCCGTACCCGATCAGGTGCGGCGTCTCGATCACGCCCATCAGGCTGCGCCGGTAGTCCACGAGCATCACCCGGGCCTGCTCCGGGGTGAACCGGTTGACGATCGAGGTGGCGAGCGCCCGCAGGAACGACGACTTGCCGCACTCGGCGTCGCCGAAGACCAGGAAGTTCGGCTCGGTCGCGAAGTCCAGCACCACCTGGGACAGGTCCGCCTCGGCCACGCCGATCGGGAACGCCGGCCCGCTCGTCGCGCTCTGGTCCAGCTCGGCGTACGGCAGCACCGGCGGGAGCAGCCGTACCTGGGGCGCGGGCGGACCGCTCCACGCGCCGGCTACCGCCTTGACCAGGTCGGCGGTCTCCGCGCCGAGCGCCTCGACGCGCGGCTCGGCGGTGAGGAAGTGCAGGCCGCCGGCGGTGATGCCGCGGCCCGGCCGCTCCTCCGGCACGGTGGCCGCCAGCGCGCGCTTGACCACCACCGAGTCGGCCGGGTCGCCGAGACGCAACTCCAGCCGGGAGCCGAACAGGTCGCGGATCGCCGGGCGGAAGTCCGACCAGCGCAGCGCGCTCGCCACCACGTGCACCCCGTACGCCAGGCCCCGGGTGGCGAGCTCGGTGACCAGGGGTTCCAGGTCCTCGTACTCGCCGCGCAGCGTGTTCCAGCCGTCGACCACCAGGAACACGTCCCCGAACGGGTCCGGCGCGCCCGCCGCCCGCCGCCGTCGCCACGCGGCCATCGACTCCACACCGGCCTCGGCGAAACGCCGCTCCCGTTCGGCCAGCAGACCGGCGACCTCGCCGACGGTACGGCGCACCGCGGTGCCGTCGGTGCGCCCGCTGACACCGCCCACGTGCGGCAGGTCGCGCAGCGTGCCGAGCGTCCCGCTGCCGAAGTCGAGGCAGTAGACCTGCACCTCGGCCGGGGTGTGGGTGAGTGCGAGCGCGCAGACCAGGGTGCGCAGCAGACTGGACCGGCCACTGCGGGTGGTGCCGACCACCGCGACGTGCCCGGCCGCGCCGTCCAGCGCCAGCCAGAGCAGGTCGCGCCGCTGCTCGAACGGCTTGTCGACCACCGCCACCGGCACCTGCAGCGCCCCGTGCAGCTCCGGATTCGCGACAGTGAGCCCGCGTACCGGGGCGGCGCCGACCGGGCCGAGCAGCTCGTCCAGGGCGGGCGAGGCGTCCAGCGGCGGCAGCCACACCTGGTGCGCGGGCGGGCCCTGCCCGGCCAGCCGGTCCACGAGCAGGTCCAGCAGCGTCTCGCCGCTGTCGTCCTCGGCGGGCGGGGCGACGGGCGCGGGCGGCTCGGGCACCGGGACCAGGTGGGTGGAGAACGCGAGCACCCGTGCCTCGCCGGCGCCGGACGCGCCCGCCGCCCCGCCGCGCCGGCGGACCGCCCCGGAGACGTACGCGGCCCGGAACCGGACCAGCGGGTCGGTGCCCGAGCGCAGGTAGCCGTGCCCCGGACTGCGCGGCAGCTCGTGCGCGTCCGGCACGCCCAGCACAGTCCGGGACTCCAGCGCCGAGAACGTCCGCAACCCGATCCGGTACGACAGGTGCGTGTCCAGCCCGCGCAGCCGTCCCTCCTCCAGCCGCTGGCTCGCCAGCAGCAGGTGCACACCCAGCGACCGGCCCAGCCGGCCGATCTGCACGAACAGGTCGATGAAGTCGGGCTTGGCGGACAGCAGCTCGGAGAACTCGTCGCAGATCAGCAGCAGCGACGGCAGCGGGGCCAGCGGGGATCCGGCCGCCCGGGCCCGCTCGTAGTCGCGCACGCTCGCGAAGTTGCCGGCCCGGCGCAGCAACTCCTGCCGGCGCATCAGCTCCCCGTTTATCGCGTCCACCATCCGGTCCACGAGCGGCAGCGCGTCGGCCAGGTTGGTGATCACGGCGGCGGTGTGCGGCAGCCGCTCGAACGACGCGAACGTGGCGCCGCCCTTGAAGTCGACGAGCACGAAGTTGAGCTGCTCCGAGCTGTGCGTGGCGGCCAGCCCGAGCACCAGTGTGCGCAGCAGCTCCGACTTGCCCGAGCCGGTCGCGCCGATCAACAGGCCGTGCGGGCCCATGCCGTCCTGCGCCGACTCCTTCAGATCCAGGTCGATCGCCCCGCCGTCGGCGCCCACCCCGATCGGCACCCGCAGCCGGTCCCGCGCGGCCCGGGGCGCCCAGCCCTGCTCGGCGGTGAAGCTCTCCGGGTCGCCCAGACCCAGTAGCTCGGGCAGGCCCAGCTCGGTGCCGGGCGGCGCATCCGGTCCGCGTACCGTGCCGGCCAGCCGTAGCGGCGCGAGCCGCCGGGCCACCGCCTCCGCGTCGGCGGGCGCCAGCGCGTCGGCGGCACCCACCTCGGCGTGCCCCTCCGCGGAGTGCGAGTGCAGCCGGCCGTCGACCAGGTCGAGCAGGAGCGCGTACCGGTCGAGCAGCCGGGGCGGCGGAGTGTCCAGGTCGAGCACGGTGACGGCGTCGATGCCGCCGTCACCGGCCAGGTCGGTCGCGCCGGTCAGGTCACCGCCGTCGAGCACCACCACGACGTGCGGCCCGTCGGTCGCGGTGCCGTGCGGGCTGAACCGGGACCGGGCGCCGAGTACGTCGTCGAGCAGCCGTTCCAGGTCGGCGGCGGAGCTGGTGACCAGCCGCACCGGGCCCAGCGCGTCGGTGCGCGCCGGATGGTGGGCGTGCGGCAGCCACTTCACCCACTCCCAGGCGCTGCGGCGTTCCGGCCCGGCGCAGACCGCGATCAGTAGCTCGTCCGGCGCGTGGAAGACGGCGAGCTGGGTGAGCACCGCCCGGGCCAGCGCCTGCCCGGCGGGCGAGCCGGCGCCGCGTACCTGGCCGGCCGGGCCGCGCACGAAGACCCGGGCGAAACTGCGCAGCGACAGCGCCACCGGCAGGTCCGGCACCACCGAGTACGCGTCCAGGAAGCGCCGCAGCGCCCCGGCCGTCATCGGCTCCAGTTCCTCCAGCGGGCGGGTGACCGGCGGGACCAGCGGGGTGGCGAGCGTCTGCGGGCCCACACCGACCCGGACCACCGCGAAGTCCGGGTCGGCCGGCCGGCGCTCCCAGACCCGGTGACTGTCGACTGTCGACCAGAGCCGCCCCGGCTCGGGATGGCGGTAGGACAGCCCGGCCCGCTGGGCCCCGGCCGTCTCCCGCACCCGGCGCCGGAGCGTGGCCAGGTGGCGCAGGTATTCCCGGCGGGCGGCCATCAGCTCGGACTTCTTCGGCCCGGCGCTGCCCCAGGTGGTCACCAGCATCGCCAGCGAGGAGAGGCCGAACATGCCGCCCACCACGTACGAGTAGGCACCGCCGCCGCGGCCGAACATCATCGCCATGGCCACCGTCCCGCCGAGCATCGGCAGCACCATCAGCGCCTGCTGCCAGCGCCCGCCCGCAGCGGCGGGGATCTCCGGCGGCGCCTCGACGGGCAGCTCACCGACCGGGATCTCCGGTGCCGGGCGGCGTGGCGGCCGCTTGATGACGACAGTGGACACTCACCCTCCCCGGAAGTGGCTCTGGGTAACCCGAGCCTGGCTCATCGTAGGTAAAGTCCTCTCGTCCGTCAGCCCACTCCCTCCGCCCGATATGGAGATGCCTCGATGACAAGCGGGCTCGCCCGGGTCACGATCAGCGCGCCCAGGCGGCGGGTCGACGTGGCCCTACCGGAGCAGGTGCCCCTGGCCGAGCTGCTGCCCGAGGTGCTCCGGCACGCCGGGGAGGGACTGGCCGACGACGGGGAACGGCACGGCGGGTGGGTGCTGCGCCGGACCGACGGGGCGGTGCTCACCACCGCCCAGGCGCTGCTGCCGCAGGGCGTGCGCGACGGCGAGGTCCTGCACCTGGTGCCGGCTCGCGCGCAGTGGCCCGAGTTGGAGTACGACGACGTGGTCGAGGCGATAGTGGACGGCGCCCGGCGCCGGGGTGCCGCCTGGTCCGGCCGGGCCACCCGGGCCGCGGCGCTCGCCGGTGCCGCCGTACCCCTGGCCGTCGGCCTGGTCGCCGTGGTCGCGGCCGGGCCGGGCGCGCGCGGCTGGCCGGTCGCCGCGGCGGTCGCCCTGATCCTGGTGCTCACCGCCACCGCGGCGTCCCGGGCGTACGGCGACGGCCCGGTCGGCGCCACGCTCGGCGGGTACGCGCTGCCCTGGGCCGCGGTGGCCGGTGCGCTCGCGGTCGCCTCCGGCGATCCGGTCGGCCCGATCCCCGGCCTGCGCTGGGTGGGCGCCCCCGAACTGCTGGTCGGCTCGGTGGCGCTGCTGCTGGTGGCGGTGCTCGGCCTGCTCGGCGTGGCCAGCCGGTCCCGCGTCTTCGTGGCCGGGGTGACAGTCGGCCTGGCGGGCGTGGCGGCAGCGCTCGGCGGGCTGCTGCTCGACCCGGACGGCACCGCCGCTGTCCTGCTCGCCGTGCTGGTGTTCGCGCTCGGCGGGCTGCCGCTGCTGGCCATCCGGGTCGGCAAGCTGCCGCTGCCGCCGCTCACCCTGCCCAGCCCGGCCGGCACCCGGGACCTGCCGGACCGGGGCCGGGTGCACGCGGCGGTGGCGCGCGCCGAGGAGGTGCTCACCGGGATGCTGCTCGGCCACGCGGTGCTCGCCGTCGGCGCGGTCGCGGTGCTCGTCTCCGTCGGCCGGACCGCCGGGCTGCTGCTCGCCGCCGTCGCCTGCGGGGTGCTGCTGCTGCGCTCCCGCCTGTTCGTGGCGGTACGGCACCGGGTGCCCGCGATCGTCGCCGGGTTGACCGGGTTCGCGCTGCTCGGCGTGGTGCTGGCCGACCGGGCCGGTCCGGGTGCCCGGCTCGCGCTGACTGTGGGCGGGCTGGCCCTGGCCCTGACGGCGGTCACCGCCGGGGCCACGTACGCCCGGCGGCCGGTCTCCCCGTACCTCGGCCGGCTCGCCGACCTGACCGACACCGCGCTGGTGGTCGCGGTCGTGCCGGTGGCCTGCGCGGTGCTCGGCCTCTACGACCGGGCCCGCGACCTGCTCGCCTGAACACGCGGAGGCCCGGGTCGCGAAGCGCGACCCGGGCCCCCGGCAGGTGTCAGCGTCAGTGCAGCGTCTCGCCGCGCTCCTCGGCCTCCTTGGCACGCCGGTACGACGCGGCGATCTCCGCCTCGGCCTCGACCCGGCCCACCCAGGTCGCGCCCTCGACCGACTTGCCCGGCTCCAGGTCCTTGTAGACCTCGAAGAAGTGCTGGATCTCCAGCCGGTCGAACTCGCCCAGGTGGTGGATGTCGCGCAGGTGCTCCTGACGCGGGTCCTCGTAGGGCACGCAGAGGACCTTGTCGTCGCCGCCCTTCTCGTCCGTCATCCGGAACATGCCGATGGTGCGGCAGCGGATCAGGCAGCCCGGGAACGTCGGCTCCGGCACCAGCACCAGCGCGTCCAGCGGGTCGCCGTCCTCGCCCAGGGTGCCCTCGATGAACCCGTAGTCGGCCGGGTACTGCGTGGAGGTGAAGAGGGTGCGGTCCAGCCGGATGCGGCCGGTCGCGTGGTCTACCTCGTACTTGTTCCGGTGACCCTTGGGGATCTCAACCGTGACGTCGAAATCCATCTTCCACGCTCCCTCGTTTGCCCACGCTGGCTAACGGAAACCAGCGGCTCACCCCCGGCGCGGGGTGAACGCCCCCCGTCGGCTCCGGCCGCCGCATAGTGTTCGGACCGAAGTAGTGTCGCCCAAGGTGATTTCGAGCGGGGAGGAGGGGGCCGTGGGGAGGGAAGATTCACACTACCGCCCCGAGAGGGTTGACGGGCGCGGGTCCGCCGGTTCCGGTTCCGGCGGGGCCACCGGACGGGTGTCCGTCCCGGGGGCCAACGTCCCTCATCGTCCCTCTCCGGCCGGGTCCGCCCGCGTCGGCCCGCCGCACCACGGCCCCGGCCCGCTGCATCACGGCTCCGGCCCGGCGAGCGGCTCGGCCCGTGTCGGGCCGCCGCACGATCCCACGGCTGCGCTGAACCGGCCCGGCGCGCCGGACTCGATCCCGGTCAGCCCGCCGGTCCCGCCGGTCGGCGCCGCGCCGCCCGTACCCTCCGGGCCGCCCCCGGGCCGGCCGCGACGTCGCCTGCGGCTCGTCGCGGCGCTCGCCTGCGTGCTCGTGCTGGCCCTGGCGGTGGCCGGGCTCGCCGTGCTGCGCCCCGGCCCGGTCGCCGGGTGGCTGGGCGACGACGACAGCACGGGTACGGCGGTCGCCGCGCCGCCCGAGCCCTCCCCGCCGGCCGTGCTGGCCGGGCCGGACGGCAACGCCCCGCTGCCCACCGAGGCCGGCATCCGCGCCGCCCTGGACCCGCTGGTCCGCGCTGCCGCGCTCGGCGACCGGGTGCACGTTTCGGTGGCCGACGTGAGCACCGGCCAGGGGCTCTACGGCAGCGGCCAGGACACACCCACCGTGCCCGCCTCGGTGACCAAGCTGGCGACCGGGGTGGCGGTGCTCGCGGCGCGCGGTCCCGCCTACCGGATCCCGACCCGGGCCGTGGCCGGCGCCAACCCGGGCGAGGTGGTCCTGGTCGGCGGCGGTGACCCCACGCTCGCCGTGGACAAGAACGGCTTCTACCCGGGCGCGGCCCGGCTGGACGACCTCGCCGCCCAGGTGCGCGACGCGCTCGGCGGCACCGCCCCGACCAAGGTGATCGTCGACTCGTCGCTGTTCAGCGGCCCCGTCTTCGAGCCCGGCTGGGACTCCGACATCCCCACCGGCGGCTTCGGCGCGGCGATCACCGCGCTGATGACCGACGGCGCCCGGAAGAACCCGGCGGAGGCGCGGCGCACCGCCGAGCAGACGAACCACGCCGCCGAGCGGGTGCCGCAGCCCGACCTGACCGCCGGCCGCCAGTTCGCCAAGCTGCTCGGCCTGACCGGCGGCGCCGCCCAGGTCACCCGGGGCACCGCGCCGGCCGCCTCCGGCGCCACGGGTACGGCCCCCGGCGCCGAGCTGGGCACTGTCGAGTCCCTGCCGATGATCCGGCTGGTCGACATCATGATCAGCGACAGCGACAACGTGATCGCCGAGGCGATGGCCCGCCAGGTGGCGCTCGCCAAGGGCAAGCCCGGCTCGTTCGTCGGCGGCGCGGCCGCGACCGACCAGGTGCTCGGCGAGCTGGGCCTGCCGGCCGGTGAGATCAGCCTGGCCGACGGCAGCGGGCTGTCCCGCACCAACCGGATCAGCCCCTCGCTGCTCACCGACCTGATCACGCTCGCCGGCAACGGCAGCCACCCCGAACTCGCGGCGATCTTCGGCGGACTGCCGGTCGGCGGCTGGTCCGGCACGCTCGACGAGCGCTACCGGGCGGCGGCGACCCGCGCCGGAGCGGGCGTCGTCCGGGCCAAGACCGGCACGCTGAGCGGCGTCAACGCGATCGCCGGCACGGTGACCACCGCCGACGGCCGGCTGCTCACGTTCGCCGTGCTCACCGACCGGACGCAGGGCTCGCTGGACGACACCCGGGCGGCGCTGGACCGGATCAGTTCCGCGCTGGCCGGGTGCGGCTGCCGCTGACCGACGGGCGTCGATCGGTCGGCGCGAGCCCGGGTAGGGGTGTTCCGGCGCGGGTACGGTGGGTTCATGGCGCAGTTCGTGGACTGGGATCTGGCCGCCGCGACAGCGGGGGCGCTGAGCAAGTCGGGCCCCCGGGTGTCGTACGCCGAGGCCACCGACGTGGTCGGCGACCTGCGCCGGCTGACCGACGAGGCGGCCGGTCACGTCGCCGACTACACCGGCCTGCGCGCGCAGGTCGCGCACCCGCCGGTACGCGTGGTCGACCGCCGGGACTGGGCGGCGGCGAACATCGCCGGGCTGCGTGAGGTGGTCTCCCCGCTGGTCGAGCGCCTCTCCGGCGACAAGCGGCCGGGCGCGCTCACCGAGGCGATCGGCTCCCGGGTGACAGGTGTGCAGGCCGGCACCGTGCTGGCGTACCTCTCCGGCCGCGTGCTCGGCCAGTACGAGGTCTTCGCCGGGGACCCCGGCCAGCTGCTGCTGGTGGCGCCGAACATCCTCGAGGTCGAGCGGAAGCTCGGTGCCGACTCGCGCGACTTCCGGCTCTGGGTGTGCCTGCACGAGGTCACCCACCGCACCCAGTTCACCGCCGTGCCGTGGATGCGCGCGTACTTCCTCGGCGAGGTGCAGGCGTTCGTGGACGCCTCCCAGGGCGGCGAGCACCTGCTGGAGCGGCTCCGCCGGGGTGTCGCCACGCTCTCCGACGCGGTGAAGGACCCGGAGAGCCGGGCCAGCGTGCTGGACATCGTGCAGACCCCGGCCCAGCGCGCCGTGCTGGACCGGCTGACCGCGCTGATGACGCTGCTGGAGGGCCACGCCGAGTTCGTCATGGACGGCGTCGGCCCGCAGGTCATCCCCAGCGTCGAGTCGATCCGGGCGGCGTTCAACCGGCGCCGCGAGTCCGGCAACCCGCTGGAGAAGGCGATCCGGCGGTTGCTCGGCATCGAGGTCAAGATGCGCCAGTACGCCGAGGGCCGCAAGTTCGTGCACGGCGTCGTCGACCGGGTGGGGATGGCGGGCTTCAACAAGATCTTCTCGTCCCCGCTGACGCTGCCCCGCCTCGACGAGTTGGGCGACCCGGACGCCTGGGTGTCCCGCGTACACGGTCCCGCCGGTGCCACCCCGCCCGTCGGCTGATCCGGCCGGCCCGGTCGTGCCGGGCGGTCCCGCCGGCTCGGCTGATCCGGCCGGTCCGGCTGATTCCGTTGGTCCGCTCGGTTCGGCTTCTTCCGCGGGCCGGGCTGATTCCGGCGTTCGGTCGCGCCGCTCGCCGTCGCCCGCTCCCGCCGTTGCCGCGGTGCGGCTCGCGGTCCGCCGGATGCTGACGGGTCTGTCCGGCGCCGGCCCGGTGCTGGTGGCCTGTTCCGGCGGGGCCGACTCGCTCGCGCTCGCCGCCGCCACCGCGTTCGTGGCCCCCCGGCTCGGGCGGCAGGCCGGCCTGGTGACGGTCGACCACGGCCTGCAAGCCGGGTCCGCCGACCGGGCGGAGGCGGTCGCCGGCTGGGCCCGCGCCGAAGGGCTCGACCCGGTCGAGGTGCTTCCGGTACGGGTGGACGGCCGGCCCGGCGGACCCGAGGCGGCCGCCCGCGAGGCCCGGTACGAGGCGCTGATCGCGGCAGCCCGCCGCTACGACGTAGCCGGGGTGCTGCTCGGGCACACGCGCGACGACCAGGCCGAGACCGTCCTGCTGGCGCTGGCCCGGGGCGCCGGACCGCGCGGGCTGTCCGGGATGCCGGAGCGGCGCGACGTCGACGGGGTATCCCTGCTCCGCCCGCTGCTCGACGTCACGCGCGCCGACACCCGGGCCGCCTGCGCCGCGCTCGGGCTCGACCCGTGGGCGGACCCGCATAACGCCGACCCCGCGTACGCCCGGGCGCGGGTCCGGTCCGACGCGCTGCCGGCACTCGTCGACGCGCTCGGGCCGGGGGTGGTGGCGAACCTGGCCCGTACCGCCGGGCTGCTCGCGGCCGACAACGCCGCACTCGCCGCGCTCGCCGACGCCGCGCTCGCCGACGTCCGGACCGCTGACGGTGGGCTGTCCGTAGCCGGACTCGCCGAGTTGCCGGCCGCCGTCCGTACCCGGGTGCTGCACGCCTGGGCCCGTGAGCTGGGCGCGACGCCGGCCGCGCTGTCCCACAGTCACGTGGCGGCGCTGGACGCCCTGGTCACGGCCTGGCACGGACAGGGCCCGGTGCACCTACCCGGCAACCACCAGGTACGCCGCCACGCAGGCCAACTCCTGCCCTGACCCGCGCACCCTCCGCCTCCGCCCGCCCACTCATCCCCGCCCCGTTGATCAAGGACTTCTGGTCCCGATCCGCCCCTCTCGAGCCCGCAAACTCCTTGATCACCGCTCCAGGGGTGCGCCCGGGGGCGTCGATCATGAGGTTGACGGGGAGAAAACGGGCGCAAATTGCGGTCAACTTCATGATCGACGGGGCAGACCCGGGCGGGGCGGGGGTGGGGGTGGGGGTGGGGGGTCAGGTGGTCTGGCGGTCTCGGAAAGTCGTGCGGTAGGCCAGCGGGGTGGTGCCCACCCGGCGGGTGAAGTGGTGCCGCAGGGCCGCCGCGTCGCCGAAGCCGGCCTGCTCGGCCACGCCCTCCACGCTGAGCGTGGTGTCCTCCAGCAGGTGCCGGGCCAGCAGCACCCGCTGGTTGGTCACCCAGTCGTGCGGGGTGGTGCCGGTCTCGGCGCGGAACCGGCGGGCGAACGTCCGCGGGGCCATGCCGGCGCGTGCCGCGAGTTCGTCCACAGTCACCTGCCGGCGCAGGTGTCCCATCAGCCACTCCAGCACCGGTTCCAGGGTGGCCGCCTCGGGCGCCTTGGGGATCGGCGCCTCGACGTACTGCGACTGGCCGCCGTCGCGGTGCGGCGGGACGACCATCCGGCGGGCCAGCCGGGTCGCCACCGCGGAGCCGTGCTCCTGGCGTACCAGATGCAGGCAGGCGTCGATGCCGGCGGCGGTGCCGGCGCTGGTGAGCAGGCGGTCGTCCTGCACGTAGAGCGAATCGCACTGGACCCGGGCGGCCGGGAAGCGCCGCTGCAACTCGTCGGTGTACCGCCAGTGGGTGGTGCAGTCGCGCCCGTCGAGCACGCCCGCCTCGCCGAGGACGAACGCGCCGGCGCAGACGCTGAGCAGCCAGGCGCCCCGGTCGGCGGCGCGGCGCAGCGCGGCGAGCACCGGTTCGGGTACCGGGGTGCCGTCGGCGTGCGCGGGCACCGCCACCAGATCGGCGTCCTCGACCGCACCCAGGTCGGCGGTGGGGGTGAGCAGGAACCCGGACCGGCTGCGGACCGCGCTGCCGTCGGCGGTGCACACGTCGAACCGGTATTCGGGAAAGCCGTCGGCGGTGCGGTCGGTGCCGAAGACCTCCGCGAGCACGCCGAGTTCGAACGCGGCGACCTGGTCCATGACGATGACGGCGACCGAGCGGAGCATGTGACGAGGGTAACCCGACATCTGGCAGGAAATCGATGCCCGGTGACATTCCTGCCACTGTCCGGATCGGTCGGTGGGCCGCAGAATCAATGGTGTCCGGTGCGCACCGGCGGCGAAAACAGTCTCAACCATGCGAAAGTGAGCGCCGCCATGACCGTTCTGCTGCTCCTGCTCTTCCTGCTCCTCCTCGTCGGCGCCAGCGCCCTCGGGTTCACCGCCGACACCCGCGACTCGGCCGACTGGAAGCCGAGCGACGACGGGCAACGCTGGCGCTCCCGTACCTGCTGAGGTGATTTATTCAGTTCGCGCCGAAAATCCCCGGCGGGACCGCGCCAAAAGGGGCGGCCCCGCCGACGGCGGCGCGGGGGCGTACGGCAGGCTAGGAGCATGGCTGACGGCTCCTGGTACGACGCCGACATCGACCACGTGATCATCTCGGAGGCGCAGATCCGCGACAAGACCGCGGAGCTGGCCAAGCAGGTCTCGGCGGACTACGCCCACGTCGAGGACGGCCTGCTGCTCGTGTGTGTGCTCAAGGGAGCGGTCATGTTCATGGCCGACTTCGCCCGCGCGCTGGGCCGCCAGGGTCCGCCCGCCGAACTGGAGTTCATGGCCGTCTCGTCCTACGGCCAGGGCACCACCTCGTCCGGCGTGGTCCGCATCCTCAAGGACCTGGACCGGGACATCGCCGGCCGCCACGTGGTGGTCGTCGAGGACATCGTCGACTCCGGTCTGACGCTGTCCTGGCTGCTGCGCTACCTGGAGTCGCGCTCCGCGGCGAGCGTCGAGGTGGTCGCGCTGTTCCGCAAGCCGGACGCGGTCAAGGTGCAGGTCCCGGTCAAGTACGTCGGGTTCGACATCCCCACCGAGTTCGTCGTGGGCTACGGGCTCGACTTCGGCGAGCGGTACCGCGAGGTGCCCTACGTCGGGGTGCTCAAGCCCGAGGTGTACGCGCGGGCCTGAGGCTCTGCCGAGCCCTTCGTCAGCTGACATTCAGCGGGCTCTCAGTCTTCCGGTCTACGGTAGGAGCCGGTGACGTGGAGGCACCCTCCACGCCCGGCCCCTCGAACCGCGTGACCGTGCGGTGTGGGCGGGCCGGGTGGGAGCTCCCCGCCACGCCGGCTCAGACCCGGGTTCGCCCTACGCGTAAGTGCCGGGCTCGCAAGCTCACTCGTCGCGCGCGCCGAGGTTCCGAATGTGCGCGACTGCGGGGCTCGCAAGCTCACTCCTCGCGCGCACGGTGTACCGTCGAATGACCGTGGTGCGGCAGTTTGCGTGCCCCGGGGGTCGGGCCGGCCCGCACGGCGGCCCCGGCCGCCGCTCAAGGCGGCGACACCATTCAGACGGTCAGGACGTCGATCAGGAGGATGCGGGCGCCTCGGCACCCGACTACAGCATGGAACGTACGCGTTTCTTCCGCCGACCGGTGGTCTGGATCATCCTGGTCATCCTCGGCGCCGTTGTGCTCAGTCAACTGTTCACCGCTGGTCCCAGCTACCACCGGGTGGACACGTCCGTCGCGCTCGACCAGCTCAACAAGGGTGGCATCGAGAAGGTCGTCTTCCAGGACAAGGAGCAGACGCTCCAGCTCGACCTGAAGGACAAGGCCAAGTTCGACGGCGACACCACCACTGACAAGATCGAGGCGCAGTTCCCGTACGAGGTCGGCGGCCAGGTCTGGAACCAGGTACGCGAGGCCGAGGCGGCGGACCGCATCACCGGCCCGGTCGACACCAAGGTGTCGTCGGACAGCATCTGGGTCAGCCTGCTGGTCAACCTGCTTCCCATCGCGCTGCTCGTGCTCCTGCTGCTGTTCTTCATGTCGCAGATGCAGGGTGGCGGTTCCCGGGTGCTCAACTTCGGCAAGTCCAAGGCGAAGATGATCACCAAGGACACGCCGAAGACCACCTTCGCTGACGTCGCGGGTGCGGACGAGGCCGTCGAGGAACTGCACGAGATCAAGGACTTCCTGCAGAACCCGGCGAAATACCAGGCCCTGGGCGCCAAGATCCCGAAGGGCGTGCTGCTGTTCGGCCCGCCCGGTACCGGCAAGACGCTGCTGGCCCGCGCGGTCGCCGGCGAGGCCGGGGTGCCCTTCTACTCCATTTCCGGCTCCGACTTCGTCGAGATGTTCGTCGGTGTCGGCGCCAGCCGCGTCCGCGACCTGTTCGAGCAGGCCAAGTCGAACGCTCCGGCGATCGTCTTCGTGGACGAGATCGACGCCGTCGGCCGCCACCGCGGCGCCGGTATGGGCGGCGGTCACGACGAGCGGGAGCAGACGCTCAACCAGCTGCTTGTCGAGATGGACGGCTTCGACACCAAGGGCGGGGTCATCCTGATCGCCGCCACCAACCGGCCGGACATCCTCGACCCGGCGCTGCTGCGCCCGGGCCGGTTCGACAGGCAGATCCCGGTCGACGCCCCCGACATGGAGGGCCGCAAGGCCATCCTGCGGGTGCACGCCAAGGGCAAGCCGTTCACGCCCGACGTCGACCTCGACGCGGTCGCCCGGCGTACCCCGGGTTTCAGCGGCGCCGACCTGGCCAACGTGATCAACGAGGCCGCGCTGCTCACCGCTCGTAAGGAGCAGCGGGCGATCACCAACGACTCCCTGGAGGAGTCGATCGACCGGGTGATCGCCGGCCCGCAGCGCCGGACCCGGGTGATGAGCGACCAGGAGAAGAAGATCACCGCGTACCACGAGGGTGGGCACGCGCTGGTCGCCTGGGCGCTGCCGCACGCCGCGCCGGTGCACAAGGTGACCATCCTGTCCCGGGGTCGCTCGCTGGGTCACACGCTCGTGCTCCCCACTGAGGACAAGTACACCCAGACCCGGGCTGAGATGATCGACACCCTGGCGTACGCGCTGGGCGGCCGGGCGGCCGAGGAGCTGGTCTTCCACGAGCCGACCACCGGTGCCGGCAACGACATCGAGAAGGCCACGCAGCTGGCCCGCGCGATGATCACGCAGTACGGCATGAGCTCCAAGCTCGGTGCGATCAAGTACGGCACCAGCGGCGACGAGCCGTTCCTCGGCCGCAACATGGGCCACGAGCGGGACTACTCCGACGCGGTGGCGGCCGAGATCGACGGCGAAATGCGTGCGCTGATCGAGCTGGCCCACGACGAGGCCTGGGAGATCCTGGTGGAATACCGGGACGTCCTGGACAACATGGTCCTGGAGCTGATGGAGAAGGAGACCCTCTCCACCGCCGACATGGCCCGCATCTGTGCGCGTGTGGTCAAGCGCCCGCCGATGGCCCCGTACCACGGCTTCGGCAAGCGTCAGCCCTCCACCGAGCCGCCGGTGCTCACCCCGGCCGAGAAGGAGGCGCTGGCCGCACAGGCCCGCGCCGACGCCGCCGCCTCGATCGGTGGTTCCAGCAACAACTCGGACGGTACGCACTGAACAGCGATCCGACGACGGCCGGCTCCCACCACAGGGAGTCGGCCGTCTCCGCGACCGAGCCCGACGGGGACGACGCGCTCGACTACGTGGCCGCACGCCTGATCAGCGGCAAGCTCACCGGCGGCCCGGTGGAGGACAGCGTCGACCTCGCCCGGATCGAGAAGGCGGTCCGCGAGATACTCATCGCGGTCGGCGAGGACCCGGACCGCGACGGCCTCCAGCAGACGCCGGCCCGGGTGGCCCGCGCGTACGCCGAACTCTTCGCCGGCCTGCGGGTCGACCCGGCCCAGGTGCTCCGCACCACGTTCGAGGCCAACCACGAGGAACTGGTGCTCGTCCGGGACATCGACGTGATGAGCCTCTGCGAGCACCACCTGCTGCCGTTCCGGGGCAGCGCGCACATCGGCTACATCCCCGGCCCGGACGGCCGGATCACCGGCCTGTCGAAGCTGGCCCGGCTGGTCGAGGTGTTCGCCCGCCGGCCGCAGGTGCAGGAGCGGCTCACCTCGCAGATCGCCGACCTGCTGATGTCCAGCCTCGCCCCGCGCGGCGTGATCGTGGTGCTGGAGTGCGAGCACATGTGCATGGCGATGCGCGGCATCCAGAAGTCCGGCGCGAAGACCATCACGTCCGCCGTGCGCGGCGGCCTCCAGAACGACGCGAAGTCGCGGGCCGAGGCGATGGCACTGATCATGGCCCGCTGACCCTCGACCGGCACCGACGGCCGCGTACTCCCGCCCGGAGGCGCGGCCGTCGTCAGTCGGGCAGCATGGCGAGCAGCAGTCCGGCGGCGGTGAGCACCGCCGGGACCAGGCAGACCAGGGCGCCGAATCGGGGCGTCCGGTCCACCCGATCGGTCGGACGCGGGCGGAAGACGCGCCCCACCGCGAGCCAGCCCAGCATGAACGCGACAGCCGGCAGCGGCAGCCCCACGAGCAGCGCCAGCACTGTCACCGGCCCCGGGCCGGCGACCGCGTACAGCACGAGCTGGAGCAGCGGCACCACGAGCGCCAGCGGCCCGTACACGAGCAGGTTGCGCGGACGGGCCGGCCACCTAGCCAGCCGCGGCAGGCCGCGCGCGCTCAGAGTGTCGTCCGCCGCGTTCGCCCAGTCCCCGGCGGCGCGCAGCGCCGCCAGCACCGCCGACGGCCCGCCCGCCATCGACCGGGCCGCCTCGGTCACCTCCGGCGGCGTCGGGACCAGCGACATCGCCGGTACGCCCAGCTCACGCAGCCGGGACTGCTGCGGCGCCAGCCGTTCCCGTACCGCTGTCAGCTCCTCGCGGGCCGCAGCCACCGACCGCGCCTGCTCCCCGGCGGCGGTGGCCGCCGCCCGGCGTACGCCGTCGAGCGCCCGCGCGGCGGCGACGTACTCCGCCCAGGCCGACTCGGCGGGGTCCGCCACGGTTGTCGGGCCACCCGCGCGGGGCCCCGGTACGGTCGTGCCGGTCTCGCTCATGCGGCCCCCTCCCCGGTGCGCTCCGTCGCCCGCGGGTCCGGTTCGACCCGCGCGGTCGCCACTTCGGTCGTGCCGAACGGGACGAAGACGGTGCCCTGCTCGTCCGGGCCGTCCCAGAGCACCGCGCGACAGGGGCGGGGCCGCCACCAGACCGGACGGTCGAAGAGTTGCTCCAGCCGGCCGCCCGGCACGTCGGTGACCGCCACGGCGGTGAGCTTGTCCACCTCGCCCTCGGGACCGAGCAGCCCGGCCAGCGGCGCCGGTGTCCGCCACCAGCCGAGCAGGTGCCGCCCGGCCGGCGGGCCCTCCAGCAGCAGCGTCCGCAGCAGGTCCGGCGGCAGTTCGGTGGCGTCCGGCACGTCCAGCCCGAACACGACGAGATAACCCGGCTCGTCCGACTCCATCGCGGTCCGCAGCCCGGCCGCGTCGACGGTCTCCACCCGGTGCCGTCCGGCCAGCTCGGCGGCGAGCACCCCGGCCGGCTCGGCAGACCCGTTCGCCAGCGGCGCCAGCACGAACCGGGCCGAGCCCGGATGCGCTGCCGCCGCGCTGCGCACCGCAGTCACCAGCAGGCGCTCAGCCTCCTCGTCCCGGCCCAGGACGGCCAGGTTCCGCCCCGCGCCCGGCCCCAGCGGCACCGTCACCGTGGACCGCCGCACGTCCACCGCCCGGCCCAGCAACGCGGCGGGCGCGTGGGTCCGCCCGGCCAGCGCGGCCCGGTGCCGGGGGTCGTTGGCGAGCAGCGGGCGGGCGTACCCGGCGAACACCACGGGCGGTGTCGCCGACTCGCCCCGCGCCTCCCAGAGCCGTCGCCGCAGGTCGGACAGGACCTCGGGATCCTCGTACGGATCCGGGAAACGGATCATCCGCTCGTGCCCCCGGGTCGCGCCGCGCGGACCGCCCAGGCCACCCGCCGTGTTCACCACAGCGCTGCCCACCGGCAGCCCGGCCGCCGAGTCGTTCGCCGGTTCCAGCACCGCCGAGCCGCCGGGCAGCGCCACCCGCACCGGGAACTGGCCGAGCAGCGGGTCACGCGGACCGCCGATGCCCAGGTCACCCTCGCCGGCCAGCACCAGGTGGATCCCGTACGACCGGCCGGCGCGGGCGAGCGCGTCCAGCCGGGCCAGCAGGTCGGCGGCGAGCCGGTCCCGCTCGCGCAGCGCCAGCGGGAAGTTGTCGACCACGCAGACGATCCGGGGCAGCGGCTGGTGCTGGCGCAGCTCGGCGTAGCGCTGCCCGCCGGCCCGCCGGGACGCCTCCTCGCGGCGGCGCAGCTCCGCCTCCAGCTCACCGAACAGGTCGGCCACGTACTCCCGGTCGGCGGCCATCCCGGCGGCACGCACCTGCGGCACCCAGGAGCGGTCCCGCTCGGTCTGGAGGAACTCCACGAACGACTCGCCGTCGGCCAGGTCGGCCAGGTAGAGCGCCAGCTCGTCCGGGCCGTACCGGGCGGCGAGGCCGAACAACGCGTCGGTCAGGAACGCCGACCGCCCCGCCTGACCTCGGCCGCTGACCAGCCAGTGTGGCGTCAGCTCGGTGAAGCCCAGGCTGACCGGACGCCCGGCGGCGTCACCCACAGTTGTGCTCAGCCCGTCGGCCGAGCCGGTCGTCCAGAAGCCGTCGGCAGGCAGCAGGTCACGAAGGGAGAGACGGGAGCCGTCCTCGATCTGCTGGGCCAACCGCGCACAAACAGCGGCGACCAGGTCGGCGGGTGGATCCTCGTCGAGGAACACCGGCGAGTTCAACCCGCCCGGCGGCTCGGCGCCCGGACTGCTGAAGCCGGCGCCGGGCGGGTCACCGACCAGCGCGTACGCGGTGCGAACGGTGACCGCTGTGGCGCGCGGCAGCGGGCTGCCGTCCGGCCAGCCGGCGAGCACCAGATGCAGCCCTGCGCGCGGCCCGCCCTCGGCCAGCCCGGCGAGCCGGTCCAGGTCGGCGGTGGTCGTACCCTCGGGCAGCGCCGCAACCACGAGCAGCAGCGTTCGGTCGTGCCCGCGCTGCCGGGCCGTCCCGGCGGCCACCCACTGCTCCGCCTCGGCCAGCACCGCGCGCATCCCGGCGAGGTCGGTGGCGGGCGGGGGCAGCAGGCCGGCGTCGGCGAGCGGCGCGTACCCGGCGAACGTCGCACCGGAACCGCCGTCCACCGCGCGGGCCAGCAGCGCCCCTGCCGGCGTGGCAGCGAAGACGCGCAGCAGCAGCGCGCGGAGCAGCCCGGCCACCCGGGCGTCCGAGGCGTCGGCGTCGAGGCTCACATGGCCGCTGCCGAGCAGCGGCACCAGCGCGGGGAAGCGGGCGTCGTCGAGCGGCGACGCGGTACCGACCCGGACCAGCGGCGGCAGACCGTCACCCGGTGGAGTCGTCGCGGTCAGCGCGTCCAGTGGCGCGCCGGCCCAACCGGGCGCCGCCAGCTCTGCCGCCGCCCGCAGGCGCTCGGCCAGTTCGTACTGCCGATGATGGTCGGCCGGCGCGGGCCGGATCTCGTCGAGGATGCCCGCCGCCGCCGTCGCGGCGGCCTCGGCCCGGCGGTGCAGCGCGGCGGCCCGGCCGGCGCGCGCCTTCGGAGTCACCACCGCGTCCACCTCTCTTTCCGAGGCCGACATGTCCTCCCCGAGGTGTGACGGTAACCCAGGCGGCGGCCGTCCACCGGGATGTCGGTCGGCGCGGTGAGCTGGTCGGCGGTGAGCAGCCTCACCCCGCCGCCGGTCGGTGCCCGCCCGGCGGTTCGCCACGATCCGCCGGTTCCAGGCATTGGGTACGCGCGGCGCAGCCGATAGCCTCAGGAGGTGGAATCAGTGCAGCCCCCCGCCGGTTCCCAGGTGTCCCGAGTACCGGCGCAGCGAACCCCGCCGGAGCAGCTGGCGCCCCCCGCGCCCGCTCCCGCACCGGTACGCCCCAAGCGTCCGGTGCGCACAGTGCTCGCTGTCGTCGCGGGGGTGGTGGCGCTGCTGTGCACTGTCGGCGGAGTGGTCGGGTTCGTGCTGTACGACCGCGCAACCGCCCCGGACCGAAGCGCCCCGGACGTGGTCGTGGCCAATTACATCCGGGCCTACCTAATCGACCGGAATGACACGAAGGCCCAGGAGTTCACTTGTAACGACAGTGACGGGATCGGTGGCATGCGCGACCTCCGGACCGAGCTTGAGCAGCGCGAGGCCAACTTCGGCGTGTCGATCAAAGTGAGTTGGGGCCCGTTGCTTCAGGCCGAAAATGGATCGGGCGAATCGGTTACCACGACACTTGCCATCTCCAGCTCAAAGGATGGCCAATCGGTAAGCAGTCGTCGGGAATCGTGGCGATTCGACTTGACGGACAACAAGGACGGCTGGCGCGTCTGCGGCGCAAGTAAGGTCGGCTGAGGCCTACTCGAGCCAGAGCAGGTGCACCGGCACCTCCAACGTGGTCGGTGCCTGGCCGCGCCAGGCCCACCGGTACCACTCCAGTTCCGGGGCCACCCGCACGCAGATGTCGCCGTCCGCGCCGGAGTAGGTCTCGGTGACGGCACGCAGGTCGCGCCGTTCCACGCCGTTGTCCACGTGTACCACGCGCCGCCCGGTCACCGCGTCGGCCTCGAACACCGGCGTCGGCGGCCGGCGCTCCGGCACGTCCAGCGAGACCAGCCGGAGTCCCGGGGCGCTTCCTCCGGTCGCCGGACGCCGCTCGCCGATGGTCTCCACCCAGACCCGTTCCACAGGCACCAGCGGCGCGAACACCTCCACCTGCTCGGCCTCGGCCCGGTACCACTCGTGTTCCGGGATCACCGGTACGTAGGTGCGGCTGCCCTGCACCACCCGCTCGTCGGCCCGCAGGTCGCCACGCCAGCCGAGGCCGGGCAGGCCGACCAGGACGCGGCGGCCGCGCAGCTCGGTGCCGCCGGTGGCGGGCACGGTCTCCACCGGCCGGGGCGGCAGCGGTGCCCAGTCGGGCCGGTCGGCGAACGGGTCGGGCAGGGGGTTGCTCATCCGCCCGGCCTCACCCGGTCTCGCCGAGGGGCGCGCCCCGCTTGCGCATGAAGGGCACCGGGTTCTCCGCCCCGTTGCTGGACCGGTCGCCATTGCGGTGCACCTCGAAGTGCAGGTGCGGACCGGACGAGTTGCCGCTGCTGCCGGAGAGGCCGATGACCTCGCCCGCCTCGACCGCCTGACCAGGCACCACGCGAGGTCGCTCGACCATGTGGCAGTAGCGGGTGATGAATCCGCCGGCGTGCAGGATGTCCACGAACCATCCGCAGCCGCCCTTGTTCGGCCAGCCGTCCCGGTCGCAGTCCCGCCGCCCGGAGCGGTCGGGGTCGCAGCGGGCCACCAGCACCCGGCCGGCCGAGGCGGCGTGGATCGGCGTGCCCTTCGAGGCGGCCAGGTCCACGCCGTGGTGGCTGGGCCGGGCCGTGGTGCGGAAACCGGAGACCACACCGCCGGGCAGCGGCGCGGTCCAGCCGGAGGCGGCGATCCGGTCTCCGGCCGCGGCGTCGCACACGGCCTTGCCGGCGACCTCCACGGTCCGGGCGGCGCCGCCGGCCAGCGCGTCGACGATGGCTCCGGCCAGTTCCTCGTGCTTGGCGTAGGCGTCGGGGTAGGCGCTGACCTGGACTTTCTGGGCGACCACAGTGAGCGGGCGCTGCTGCCAGTTCGGCACCTTCTCCATCTTCTGGTAGAACTTGCGGGCCGCGTACGAGGGCGTCATCCGCTGCTCGACGCTGCCCCATCCGGGCCGCTGCTGGAACAGACCCAGCGAGTCGTGGTCGGCGCCGACCCCTTCGTGCGGCAGCGCCAGCGATGCCGGCACCGTGCTGTTGGCGAGGTTGCGCAGCGCTGATTCCTGCATCGCGGTGGCGAGCGCGATCACCCAGCCGCGCGCGGGGAGCTTCATGTCCTGGCCGACCTTGATGATGACCGCGGCGTTGCGCAGTTGGCGCTCGCCGTACTCGGCGAAGCGCGGCATGTCGCCGGTCAGGTTCACCTGGTAGGTGGGGTCGCAGTTCAGGGCCGCGAGCTTCGGGTCGTCCTCGTCGCCGCCGAGTTCGGTGAGAAGGAAGGCGCCGGCGCCGCCGACGCAGCAGAGCAGGGCGAGCACACTCGTGACGGCGGTGGCGACCACGCCCAGGCGCAGCTTCCGGCGGACCTGCCCGGCGACGGCCGGGCCGGCGGTCACGACCGCTCCCAGTCGATCGCGTCCACCAGCCAGGGTCCGTCCGGTGCGACGAGTTCGAGCCGGAGCGTGCCGTTGTCCAGCGGAACCACCGCCTCCACGAAGGACTCGGTACGGGGCCGGAGCGTCGGGGTGCCGGCGGTCCTCCGTGCGGGCACTGTCTCCGGGTCGGCATCAGTCATCTTCTCGGCCAGCGCCGGCGTGGAGAGCGGCCGCAGGCGGGCCTGCCACGCGTCACCGCTGCTGCCCGGGCCGCTCAACCAAGCGGTGGCGAAGCGGCCGGCGACCTCCTCCGGCGTGTCCTCGCCCGGCCGGGTCTTCGGTGCGACCGCGGTCGGCGGGCTGGCGAGCACGCCGTCGTCACCGGCCTCCGGGTCCGTGGTGCTGATCGGCTGGGTGGGGCGGCTGGTCAGGCCGAGGCCCGGATCGCCGGGGCCGGCGACGAGGCGGGCCGCGCCGATCACCCCGAAGACCAGCACGGCGATCATGAGGGCGACACCGATCCGGGACCGGAGGACCCGGGTGAAGAGGAATTCCAGCGCGCGTCGCACCGGACTCACCGGGCCTCGGAGCGGATGCGCGGCGCCGGCCGGGCCGGGGCGGTGCCGCGGTCCGCCGAGTCCGGCCGGTAGACGGCGTAGGAGGGCGCTTCCTCCGGCACATCCGGCTCGGTCCAGGTCGACGCTGCGCGCCGGGGGCGGGGAGTGGCGCCGGGACGCTCACCGGGCCGTCCGCTCGCGGGCGCCTCCTCCGGCCGTTCCCGTCCGTCCGGCCTTTCCCGCTCGGCGGGTGTGGCGCTGTGCGCCGGATCCTCGTGCCGGGCCTCCGGCCGGAGACTGCGCTGGTCCGCCGTGACGGTGCGGCGCTTGCCGATCGCCGGCTCGTTGGTCCCGCCGGGCTCGGCCACGTCCAGCCGCGCGGCGATCCGCATGTCCCGGAAGAACCGGCGGTGCCAGGAGCCGGCCGAGCTGACCGCCTCGCTGCTGTCCTTGCCGCCGAGCTGGGTGATCCGGCGGTACGGCCGCAACAGCAACCAGCCGACGACCCCGCAGAGCCAGACCAGGACCACCTGGAGCCAGCCGGGCAGCGTGGCGGTGTTCATGATCAGGTCGACGGCGAAGAGGTAGATGGCCGCGCCGGTGCCGAAGATGGCGATGTTGAAGACGGCGGCGACCACCGCGTTCGCCAGGCGCCGGAGCCCGGCGCTGGCCGGGCGCATCAGGCCGACGGTGCCGAGGATCGGCGCAGCGATCACCGCCCAGCGGAAGATCAGGAAGCCGAGCAGCACCAGCAGTGACGCGGTGAGGTCGAACATGGCGAACAGCACCGAGGCCAGCACCGCGATGAACCCGGCACCGATCCGGTCCATGTCCCGCGTGCCCTGGAGGTACTCGTACGCCTCGGGATCCTCGGTCTTGATCTGCTCGGCGACTTTGGCCCACTGCTGCTGCTTGGCCTTGATGACCACGTCGCGGGTGGCCGGGTTGGACCGGATCGACGCGGCCTCGTCCCAGGTGAGCGACTTCGCGTCGTAGAGCGCTTGGCCGTACTTCTTCGCGGTCTCGCTGTCCGCCGAGCCGAGCACACCGCGCAGCCAGTTCCGGTAGAGCATCGTCTCGGTCGCCGTGTCACTGGCACGCACGGCGGGCGGCCGATGATCCTTGCACGCCTGCGGATTCGGGTCGTCACATTGGCCAGGCGGCGTGTCCTTGGTGGATGGGCCGACCGCGTCGTGCACGACGCCCAGCGTGGTGATCAGCGTGTTGTCGGCGATGTTCGCGGACTTCACCGGCCAGGCGGCCAGCGCGGTCACCGCCACCATCACCAGCAGCGCCCAGCCGGCAGTGGTCATCGCGTTGCTCATGTCCGACTGGCGGGACCGCCAGAGCAGGTAGAGGCCGACCACGCAGACGGTTATGATGCCGAAGACGCTGAACACCTTCTGGTAGACGGCCTTCGTGGCCTGCTCCACCAGCGGGTCGGCCCAGCTCCACATCGTGCGCGGATCCCAGGCGCGCTCGCGCAACGCGTTCGAGGCGCCGATCACCGCGTTGGCGAACATGAACTCGCCGTTGGCGACCATCGTCGTGAAGCGGTAGTCCGGATGCAGCACCGAGGAGGCACAGCCGCCGTCCACGTCGTACGTGTTGTAGCTGTACCCGGCGTACCCGTAGTCGCTGTAGAGGCCCTTCGGGCCGGGCTCCTTCGCCGAGTCGGGCCGGGACGCGAACCAGCCGGCCAGTCCCGAGTCCGGCGCGGCGGGCACCGGCGCGTTGCGGCACTCGACCTGGTCCTCGCTGACCGCCTTGAGCTTGCCGACGCAGGACCGGAAGTCGGCCTGCCACTCCTTGGTGCTGCACAGCTCGGCGCGCGCCTGGGTGACCGGCGCGGCGGCGTACGCGGGTGTGGCCGCCCCGATCACCGGCCAGGAGATCGTGGCCCCGGCGAGTACGCCGAGCGCGAGGAGGAGCGCCGCGATCCGTGCCCGGGCCCTCGCCATGTCACGCCTCCAGATCAGCCAGGACGGTCGGCAGTATCCCGGCGGCCTGGGCGACCGCGGCGGGGGTGGTGTCCAGGTGTTCCAGCAGCCCGTCGACGTACGACACGTCGACCCGGACCTTCTGCACGCGCCCGTCGACGTCGCGCATGACGAACTCGCGGAAGCCGAGCCGGTTGGCCGATCCGCTGTCCGCCTGGGAGAGCGAGGCGAGTGTCGCCTCGTAACCGTCGTCGACAGGAACCCGCAGCAGGCGCAGCGCCTCGGAGGCGATCTCGCTGTCCTCGGCGATCCGGCCGACGAAGACGGTGGAGACGAGGTTCTGCACGTCGAGGCCGAGGATGTCCTTGGGGTTCTGCGAGGCGACGAGCGCGGCGAGGTTCCACTTGCGGGAGTCGCGGGCGAGCCGGACCAGGAACGAGCGCCCGGACCGCCAGCCCTCCATGAAGTGCGCCTCGTCGAGGCCGACCAGCTTCCGGGAGGACATCGAGCCGCCGTAGCAGCGGCGTACGGCGAGCCGGTGCGCGGTGTGCAGCATCGGCAGCGCGAGCGCCTCCTCGGCCGACCAGTACTCCCGCTCGATCTTGAGGTCGGGGAGTCGCAGACCGGCCATGGTGATGACGGTGAGCGCCGCGTCGGCGCCGAGCAGTCCCTCCGGCGGCCGGCCGAAGAAGAGCATGGCCAGCGGCATCTCGGCGGTGTCGAGGAGAAGGTGCGCCAGTTCGCGCCCGGCGTCGTCGTCGAGCCCCTGGAGGCAGGTCACCACGTCGTCGAGCGTGGAGGTCTCCTCGGCGGGGACCTGGCGTACGGCGTGCCGGAACAGCGTGGCGGTGGACGCCTCCCGGGCAACCTGCGGCGGCACCAGCATCATGCAGATGTCCTGCACCAGCATCCGGCGCTCGGCGCGGGCGTTCGACACGGCGATCTCGAATTCGCGGTCGCCCGCCGGGCCGGCGCCGAACTCGCTGCGCAGCGGCGTCGGGATCAGCGCGTACGGCGCGAGCGTGCCCTGCTCCGAGCCGGTCAGGTTGAGCACCCGCGAGTACGGCGCCAGTTCGGGCATGGCGCAGAGCCGGGCCAGCGGGCCGGACGGGTCGAGCAGCGTCACCTGCACGCCGCGGCGCGCGGCCAGGTAGCCGAGCGCGCCGAGCAGCGTGGACTTGCCACCGCCCGGTTCGGCGACGAAGACGGCGAGGCCGGAGCGCTCGCGTACCTCCATCGGAAAGTGCAGGTCGAGGAAGACCGGCCGGCGGCAGGTGCCGGCGGTGCGCCCGATGAGGTCGCCGCGCCGGTCGCCGACCGTGGACGCGGCCTGCGGCAGCGCGGCGGCGAGCAGGTTGACCGGCATCCGCCGGACGTAGCCGGTGTTGGCGATCGGCTCGCCGGGGATGAACTCGCGGGCCAGCCAGTCCTGGTTCTTCGGGTGCTGGAGCGAGATCCGCAGCTCGCGGGAGTAGAGCTGGATGAGCCGCCGGGCCCGTTCCAGGCACTCTTCCCGGGTACGCCCGCCGACCGCGATCCGGTGCCAGCCGTGTGCCCGGGCCGAGTCCACGGGCAGGCCGGTGGTCATCTCGTCGCCGATCACCAGCGCGCGCTTGGCCAGTCGTTCCAGCTCGGGCGGCGCGTCGATGCCGTGCTCGGCGTAGTCGAGCTGCTGGGAACGGATCATCCGGAGCCGGTGTTCGAGGTTCCGGAAGGAGTCGTTGGGGCCGAGGATGTCGACCCGGGTGGACAGCTCCATCGGCCACGGGAGCCGCTCGTGGAAGTGCAGCCAGGGCTCGTGCCGTTCGGGGATCTCCAGCGGCTCCATCCGGCCGACCGCGAGCACGGCGACGTGGCGTTCCTCGCCGGTCATCCGGTTGACCAGCTTCACCGTCGAGCCGTACGGGGTGCGGTAGCGCTCGACCTGCTCGGTGAGGGCCAGCAGGTCGCCGCGTTCCCACCGGCCGTTGGTGATCGGGGACAGGACGCCGGGTGGCGCCATGCACAGCGCCACCGAGCGGTAGAGCAGCCATTCCAGTTCGGGTGCGGTGACCCGGCGCCCGCGCATGCCGAACGCGCCGAGGACCTCGTCGAACTGCTCGACGGTACGGCTCAGCCGGCGGCGCTCGCCGTCGGCGGTGCCCCGGCCGAACGTGCGCAGGAGTCGTTCGGTGAGCGAGTCGCCGAGCGACCGGCGGGCGAACGTGACACCGAGGTAGGTCTGGCCCTCGGCGTGGTTGACCGCCATCAGGTGCCGCTGGGCGGCGACCAGGTGGTCGGCCCAGCCGGTGGTGCCCGGTACGTCGGGCAGCGGGGCGGCGGTGTGCGCGTCGATGGTGCGGGCCCACTCGTCGGCCGGGAAGGGCCGGGTGGTGCGGCGCAGGTGCAGCCGGAACCCGGCGAGTCCGGCGTACTGCTCGGAGATCGCCGAGAGCAGCGCCTCGCGTTCGGCGTCCGGCCGGAACGCCCATCGCACCTCGGGCAGCCAGTACCAGGCGGTGACTGTGTTCGGGGTGAAGGTCAGGTGGCCGGCGATCTCGGTGATGGCCAGCTCGACCGACGGGTCCCGGTCACCGAACTTGATCTTCGGGGCGCGGACCCGGACCGGCTTGGTCGGCCGGTTGCGGCGCTCCGGCGCGCGCTGCCGGGGCGGCGCCACCTCGCGGTGCGCCGAGCGGCCGACCTCCCGCGACGGTGCCGCCGCGGCCGTGAGCGGGTCGGCGGGAGCGAGATCCGGCTCCCGGTGGTCGGCGGGGACAGGCGCGGGGGCGTGGATCTGCGGGGGCGGCGGGAGCGCCGGCTCGGGCTCGGCCGGGGGCCGGAGCGCGGGCAGCCGGTCACCGGCCTGCTGCGGCACCCGGCTCCGGGACGGCGGCGGCGGGGCGAGCGCGGCGGGCGGGTCGGGCAGGGAGGGCTCGACCGGCGGCGGTGCGGGTTCGGGCCGGGGGCGGCCGACCGCGCGTACCCCAGGGGCCCGCTCGCGGACCGGCGGTTCCGGTTCGGCCCGGGGCGCCGACTCGACCGGCACGGCGGGCTGGTGCGGGATCGGCAGGGGCTCCCGGCCGACGCCACGGCGCGGCGGCGCCACCACCGGCTCGACCGGCGGGAGCGGTGTGGACGCGGCGGGCCGCCGCCGGGGCTGCGCGCCGCCGAACAGGTCGAGGAAGGGGGAGTCGATGTCGCCTTCGGGGCGTACCGGCTCGCGCGGGGTCATCGGTCGCGGCGGCTGGAACACGCCGACGCGGCTGTGCCCGGGGCTGGTGACGAGCGCGCTGTCGAGGACGACCTCGTCCAGATCCTCGTCCGGCGGGTAGTCGAACGATCGCGCACGGTTACCGTTGGGCCCGGCCGGGCGCCCGGCCGGGGAACCCGGCGTGGAAGAGCGACTCATGCGACCGCCTCACCCGCGTCGTTCGTCTGCACGGTTGTCGTACGCCCGGTCATGCCAGTTCCTCCCGGATCCTGATCCGGCTCGCGACGAGCCGCGGATCCCGCTGCTCGGTGGCCGGTTCCCGGGTGCGTCGCCAGTCGGTCAGCGCGGTCCGGATGACCATGCGCGCGGGCCGGTCCGGGTCGACGTACCGGAAGATGAACGAGGTCGTCACGATCGCCAGCGAGATCTCCCAGGCGGGGAACAGCTCGACCTGGAGCGTGAACAGCCAGTGGATGAACATGTAGAGGGGTACGAGCAGCATGAACAGGCCGTACTGGGCGTACGGCAGGTGGACGGGAAGGGTGTACCCGGGCGGCCCCAGGTAGACGAGGCGTGCCCGGTAGATGTCGTCGTCGGTGCGCAGCCGCATCGTCGCCCAGCGCCCTACTCGAAGATCAGGTTGATCAGGTAGTCGCCGACGAAGAAGAGTGTTGCCGCTCCGGCGATGAAGGCCAGGCCGATGATGGCGATGGCCGAGCTGGTCAGCACCTTGGAGATCTCACCCCGGCTGGCCCGGCCGATGAAGATCACCCCGAGGACCGCGAGCAGGATCGGCGCGATCTTGCTGGCGAAGAAGGTGACGACGTTGTCGGTGTCGATGCCCTTCGGTGCCGGCTCGGCGAGTGGAGTCGACGCCAGGGTGTGGAGCGCGTGGTCGACGGCACTGGACGCCGTTGCCATGAGCTCGATGGCGATCACTGGAAACCTCCCCAAGGTCGCGGCCGGCGGCGCCGCGTTGGTGCAAGTAGGCAAGCCTGGCGGGATGGTGCTCGTCAGAGACAGCGCCGTCAACGCTGAGTCCGTCACCCACCACGCAGAGTGGTGAGTTTTGGGGGGATTCTTCCCGCTTCGGCCCTCCCTCCAGGCTTCGCCATCTCGATGCTGGGCAATTCCAAAGCGTACGGCCCGGCCACCTTTGCGACAAGCCGTGAAGAGTCGACCTCCGACGGCCCGGATGACCGATCGTACACCTGTTCCAATGTGCACGTCAGGGGTGCCGCGTCGCGCGCTCGCCCGGTGGCCGGAAGCCCTGCCGGCGAACGGTACTGTCGGGTCCGTGACCGATCTGGTACGGGCGGAGGCCCCGGTGGTGATGGGCGTCCTCAACGTCACGCCCGACTCCTTCTCCGACGGCGGCAGATACGCCGATCTGGGCGCGGCAGTCGCACACGGGGTGCGACTGCGGGGGGACGGCGCCGACCTGATCGACGTGGGTGGCGAGTCCACCCGGCCCGGCGCCGAGCGGGTCGACGCGGAGACGGAGACCGCCCGGGTGCTGCCCGTGGTCCGCGAGCTGAGCGCCGCCGGCATCCTCGTCAGCATCGACACCAGCCGCGCCCGGGTCGCCGAGGCGGTCCTCGCCGCCGGCGCGTACGTGGTGAACGACGTCTCCGGCGGCCTCGCCGACCCGGACATGGCCCGGGTGGTTCGCGACGCCGGCTGCCCCTGGGTGCTCATGCACTGGCGGGGTCACTCGCGGGGGATGCGGGAGCTGGCGACGTACACCGACGTGGTGGCCGAGGTCCGGGACGAGCTGAGCCGGCGCGTCGACGCCGCGCTCGCCGCCGGGGTGGCCGCCGACCGGATCATCGTGGACCCGGGCCTGGGCTTCGCGAAGACCGCCGCGCACAACTGGGCGCTGAGCGCCCGCCTGCCCGAGCTGGTCGACCTGGGCTTCCCGGTGCTGTTCGGGGCGAGCCGCAAGTCCTACCTGGGCCGGTTGCTCGCCGACCCGGCCGGCGAACCACGCCCCACCGCCGGGCGGGAGGCCGCGACCGTCGCGACGAGCGTGCTCGCCGTCGCGGCCGGCGCCTGGGGGGTACGCGTGCACGACGTCCGCGCCACCGCCGACGCGCTCGCCGTCTGGCGCGCCACCGGCAGCCCCCGGCTCGCCACCGCGACCGGCACCCGGCCGGCGGAAGCGGCCACCGGCACGAGCGGAGGCGACAGATGAGCGACCGGATCGAGCTGACCGGCCTGCGCGCGCACGGCCGCCACGGCGTCTACGACTTCGAGCGCGCCCAGGGGCAGGAGTTCGTGGTCGACGCGGTGCTCGAACTGGACCTGGGCCCGGCCGCGCGCTCGGACGAGGTGACCGACACCGTGCACTACGGCGAACTCGCCGAACGTCTGGTCGCGGTGATCACCGGCGAGCCGGTGAACCTCATCGAGACACTCGCCGACCGGCTGCTCGCGGTCTGCCTGGCCGAGCCGCTGGTGGCCGCCGCGACGGTGACCGTGCACAAGCCGGAGGCCCCGATCCCGCACGCCTTCCGGGACGTCGCGGTCACGATGAGGCGTACCCGATGACCCGGGCCGTGCTGTCGATCGGCAGCAACCTGGGCGACCGGCTCGGCCATCTGCGCGGCGCGGTGGCCGCGCTCGGCGACCGGGTGCTCGTGGTCTCCGGCGTCTACGAGACTCCACCGTGGGGGGACGCCGACCAGCCCGCGTACCTGAACGCCGCGGTGATGGTCGCGGACCCGGCGGCGGCGCCGGATGACTGGCTGGAGTGCGCCCGGGCCGCGGAGGCGGCGGCCGGGCGCGACCGCGACCCGCAACGACGGTACGGGCCGCGCACGCTCGACGTGGACGTGATCGCGGTCTGGGACGACGCCGGCGAGCCGGTGCTCCGCGACGACCCCGAGCTGATCCTGCCGCACCCCCGGGCCCACCTGCGCGCCTTCGTGCTGCGCCCGTGGATCGACATCGAGCCGCACGGCCGGCTGCCCGGGCACGGCTGGCTGACCGATCTGCTCAACGCCGAGCCGCTCGCCGGGGACGCCCTGGAACTGAGCCCGCGACCCGATCTGGCGCTAGAGTCGGACACATGACCCGGTGGATCGTGGCCCGGCAGTGGCGAGCTGAGGAGGTGCGGTGAGCACCGACCGCTCCCCGCAGGGGCCCGACCGCTTCCGGATGGGGCCGACCCGGGCCTCCACCCTCGTGGTGGCCGGCCTGGCCGCCGCCGCGGTGGCCTGGCTGCTGATCAGCGGCTTCTACTACGACTTCGCCCCCGACCTGCCCTGGCTGCCGGTGATCACGCTGGCCGGGCTGGCCGTGCTGGAGGGCTACGCGGCGGTGAACACCCGGGGCCGGATCGAGCGGCGGCCCGGCCGGGAGCCGGTCAACCCGCTGCTGGTCGCCCGGTTCGTCGTGCTGGCCAAGGCGTCGGCGCTGGCCGGGGCCATCTTCGCCGGCTTCTACGCCGGGCTGACCGGCTGGCTGTTCGTGGAACGCACGAACGCCGCGGTGGGCGATCGGCCGGCCGCGCTCGGCGGCCTCATCGCCGCGCTGGCGCTGGTCGCGGCCGCGCTCTGGCTGGAACGCTCCTGCCGGGTGCCGGAGCAGGAGGACGACGAGGACCGCGAGCCCGGTGACCGGGAGACGCCCCGCGGGCGTCTCTGAGGGTTCCCCCCACCCCGGCCCGGCGGTACCGTCCCTGGCGACCGGAGAGCGACGGCCGCCACCGGTCCGCCCGCCCGTGGGCCGGACGCGGCCACCTGGGGGAGGCGCGAGCCAATGGCGTACGACGATGCGGGCCGGACAGCGCCGCCGGAGACGTCGTCCGGGGTGCCCGCTGCCGTACTGGAGAACGTCTTCGACGACCCGGCCCACGGCGAACCCGGCCGGGACCGGATCGCGGTGCACGTGTTCTGGGAGTTCGTGCTGCTCGCCGGCCTGGTCGCGATGGCCTGGCTGCTCTGGCGGGAGGACTCGGACGCACTGCGCGGCGGCTCCCTGAAGACGCTGCTCGTCGACGTGGCGGCGCTGGGCCTGCTCGCCCTCGCCGCCGGCCTGAGCCTGCGGGCCGGCGCGGTGAACCTGGCGATCGGGCCGGTCGCGCTGGCCGCCGCCCTGCACTTCGCCGAGCAGGGCGACCGGGGCATGCGGGAGGCGCTGCTGCCGGCGCTGGCGATCGCGGCGGCGGCCGGGCTGGCGCTCGCCCTGGCCGTGGTGGTGCTGCACGTGCCCGGATGGGCGGCGAGCCTGGCCGGGGCAGCCGGTGTGATCGTCTACCTGGAACGGCGGACCGCCCCGGTGACGGTGCAGGGCGACTACGACCCGCGCGGCAGCGCGCTGTACTTCTTCGTGGGCTTCGCCGCGGTCGCCGTCCTCGGTGGCCTGTTCGCCGCGATGAGACCGGTACGCCGGCTGATCGGCCGGTTCCGTCCGGTCGCCGACCCGGCCCGGCGGCGCGGCGTGGCGGCCGCCACGGTGACCGCGCTGGCGCTCGTCGGGTCCACCGTGCTGGCGATGCTGGGCGGCGTGCTGATCGCGGCGAACGGGGACGGCCAGGTCGCGCCCGGCACCGGACTGGACTGGACCGTGCTGGCGGTCGGCACGGTGATGCTCGCCGGCACCAGCGCGTACGGGCGGCGCGGCGGCATCTTCGGCACCCTGTTCGCGGTCTGCCTGGTGGTGGTGTTCCTGGCCTGGACCGTGCCGCACGGCTGGACGGTCAGCCGGTGGGCGCTCGGCGGCGCCGTGCTCGGCGCCGGCCTGCTCGTCACCCGGCTGGTCGAGACGTTCGGCCGTCCCCACCCGGCACCGCCGGGTCCGCTCGGCCCGGTCCGCCCGGCCCGGGACGGCGCGCTGAGCGGCGGCTGGACGATGACCCCGCCGCCCGAACCGGCCGACGCCTGGCCCTCGGTGCTCCCGGTACGCCAGCACGACACCCCCGTCGAGGCGTGGGAGGCGCCGCGCTGGGACACCGAACCCCGGCGCTGGGACGCCGACGACCGCTGACCCCCGGCGGTGGCCGTGCGTCCGGCGCGCCCGGACTGATCTCTCCGGTTAGGCTCGGCGGCATGACCGATACTCCTGCCCCCGGTGGCCGCACCTTCGACGAGCTCGACAAGCTCTCCACCGAGGAACTGCGCGAGCAGGCGTTCAACCTGGCGCGCGACCGCCGCGACGTGGGCTTCTTCTGGTCGGTCCTGCGGCACCTGCCCAACGCCGACGAGGCCGCCGCGCTGGACGGCGCACCGAACTCGATCGGCCCGACCATCGACGAGGCGAACGCGCTCTGGCGTGAGCTGACCGGGCACGGCTACGACGAGTCCGCGCCGCTGCTGCGCGCCGCCTTCATCGACTACCTGATGAAGCACTGAGGTCGATGACTGCCCGTCGGCCGACGGCGGCCGACCGGTTGCGCAGGTTTGCCCGGCGGGACCGGCCGGGAACTGACCGCCGCATGGCTCTGAGCAACCGCCCCCGCACCGTCCCCCGGTACGGCACGGCCGCCGGCACCGGCACGCTCGCCGCGTTCCTGCTCGTCGCCGTCGGCGGCAGTCCGATGTACGTGGACTGGGCGCAGCGCGGCACCGACCCGACCGGCGCGGGTGGCTGGTTCCTGCGGCTGCTCGCCTGGCCGTCCTGGCGGTGGCAGGCGGACGAGGGCGTGTTCGCCACCAACCTGCGGGCGATCCTGCTGCTCGTGCTGGCCGCGGCACTGCTGTACCTGCTGCCCGGCCCGCAGGTCGACCGGGTGACGTCCTCGGGCAGCCAGTTCCTCTCCGGCTGGGGTGCGTACGCGCTCGCGGGCGGGCTCAGTGCCCTGCTCGCCACGCTCCTCGGCCCGCACGGCTCGCTGTTCGCCGCGTTCCAGGCCGCCAGCACCGGCGTCACGTACGGCTTCTTCGCCGGCTGGATCGTCGGACTGGCCAGCCTCGGCGGCCGGGCCTGACCTCAGTCCACAGCACCGAGGGCCAGCACCCGGGTGCGGGTGAGCAGCCCCACCGCCCGGCCCTCCTCGGTCACCACCGCGTGCTCGGCACCGGAGGTGAGAAGCGCGCCGAGCGCGTCGTACGCCGAGTCGCCGAGCGCCACGGTGGGCAGGCCGGTGCCGCCGTCGGCCGGGAGCGGGTCGAGCACCGCGCGGGTCACCGGCGTGACCGCGAGCCGCCGGATGCCCCGGTCGGCGCCGACGAACTCGCGGACGAAGTCCGAGGCGGGCGAGCCGAGCAGCGCGGCGGGGCTGTCGTACTGCTCCAGCCGGCCGCCCTCGGACAGCACCGCGATCCGGTCGCCCAGCCGGACCGCCTCGTCGAGGTCGTGGGTGACCAGCACGATCGTCTTGCGTACCTCGGCCTGCAACCGCAGGAACTCCTCCTGCAGGCGGGTCCGGACGATCGGGTCCACGGCCGAGAACGGCTCGTCCATCAGCAGCACCACCGGGTCGGCGGCGAGTGCCCGGGCCACGCCGACCCGCTGCCGCTGCCCGCCGGACAGCTCGTGCGGGTACCGCCTGCCGAACTGCGCCGGGTCCAGACCGACGAGTTCCAGCAGCTCGCCGACCCGGTCCCGGGTGCGCTGCTTCGGCCAGCCCAACAGCCCCGGCACGGTCGCCACGTTCGCGGCGACGGTCTGGTGCGGGAACAGTCCGACGTTCTGGATGACGTACCCGATGCGGCGGCGCAGCGCCACTGGGTCGACCCGGGTGACGTCGTCGTCGCCGAGCAGGATCCGCCCGTCGGTCGGCTCGATCAGTCGGTTGATCATGCGCAGCACCGTCGACTTGCCGCAGCCGGACGGGCCGATCAGCACCACCAGTTCGCCGGCCGCGACCTCCAGGCTCAGCTCGCGTACCGCCTCGGTGCCGTCCGGGTAGCGCTTGCGGATGCGCTCCAGCGTGATCGACGCCGCGCCGCCTCCGGCGGCGCTTCCCGGGGTACCGTCCACGTGTGTCCCTCCACCTGAGCTACCGGGCCGACCCGGGTAATCCGTGGTTCTCCTGGCAGTACGTGCGGGACAACTCTGACACGATCCTCGCCGCGCTGCGGGAGCACACCTGGCTGACCGCACGCGCCGTGGTGATCGCCGCGCTGGTGGCGTTGCCGCTCGCGGTGCTCGCGTACTGGTTCCGGTCGTTGTCGGCGCCCATCCTGGCGGTGACCGGGGTGCTCTACACCGTCCCGTCGCTGGCGTTGTTCGCGTTCCTCGCGCCGTACCTGGGCATCGGCGCGATCACCGTGCTCACCGTCGTCGCGCTGTACGCGCTGCTGGTGATCGTGCGCAACGCGCTGGCCGGGCTGAACCAGGTGCCGCCCGAGGTCCGCGAGGCCGCCGAGGGCATGGGGTACGGCAGGTGGGGCCGGCTGTTCCGGATCGAGCTGCCGCTGGCGCTGCCCGGCATCCTCACCGGCGTACGGCTGGCGACCGTGTCCACTGTCGCGCTCGTCACCGTCGGGGTGGTGGTCGGCCGGGGCGGGCTCGGGCAGCTCATCTTCGCGGGCTTCCAGAACAACTTCTACAAGGCGCAGATCATGGCCGGCACGGTGCTGTGCGTGCTGCTGGCGCTGGTGCTCGACCTGGTGCTGGCGGGCGTGGGCCGCCTGCTCACCCCCTGGCTGCGCGGGAGGTCCGCCCGGTGAACCCCGTCGAGCAGGCAGTGGTCTGGCTGAACGACCCGTTGAACTGGACCAACCCCGGCGGCGTGCTGGACCGCCTCGGCGAGCACCTGAGCATGTCCGCGCTGGCGGTGCTGCTGGGCTGCCTGGTGGCCTGGCCGATCGGGCTCTGGCTCGGGCACAGCGGCCGGGGCGGAGGGCTGGTCCTGCTGGTCTCCAACGTCACACTGGCGATCCCGACGCTGGCGCTGCTGACCATCCTCCCGCTGACGTTCCTCGGTTTCGGCCGCCCGGCCGTGGTGGTGGCGCTCGCGGTCTTCGCGATTCCGCCGCTGCTGGCCAACGCGTTCACCGGGGTGCGGCAGGCCGACCCGGAGGCCCGGGACGCGGCCCGGGGGATGGGCCTGTCCGGCGGGCAGGTGCTGCGCCGGGTGGAGCTGCCGCTCGCGGTGCCCTACCTGGCGGCCGGCTTCCGCACCGCGGCGGTTCAGGTGGTGGCCACCGCCGCGCTCGCCTCGTTCGTCAACGGCGGTGGGCTGGGCCAGATCATCCGGGCCGGGTTCGGGCTCGACATCGCCGCCGGCGGGGGCCAGATCATCGCCGGCGGGGTGCTGGTGGCCGGGTTGGCGCTGCTCGTCGAGGGGGTGCTCGCGCTGGTGGAGCGGGTGGTCACGCCCCGCCCGCTGCGCCGGGAGCGCCGGCGGGCGAACCGCCGCGCGACGGCGGCGACGACCGGCAGTTGAGCCGTCGGTGACGATCGGATGACGAAAACCGCTCCGAGTTTGTCGGTCGGGTCTGGAGGATATTGGCTGGAGTCGCGGGTGGCCGTCCGGATCGCCCGTCGGACACGCGGCCGGCCCGAGGGGGTCGCGCCGGGACACGGAAGGCGGGCACTGATGCGCGCGCGTACGACACTGGCCGCGGGGGCGCTCGGCGCACTCACCGCGGCTGTTCTCCTCACCGGGTGCGGCGACGCCGGCTCGTCCGGCACCGACGCGCCCGAGCAGGGCGCCTCGGGGGCGGGCTGCGCTCCGGTGGCCGGTGACCAGCTCGTCGTCCTGACCGACGACAAGAAGCTCCAGAACACCGACAACGTCATCCCGGCGATCAACGCGAAGGCGGCCACGCCGCAGCTCGTCGCCGCGCTGGACAAGGTCTCCGCGAAGCTCGACACCCCGAAGCTGATCCAGCTCAACCGGGCGGTCGACGTCGACCGCAAGACGCCCCAGGTCGCGGCGCAGGAGTTCGCCTCCGCAAACGGCGTGACCGACGGGATCGAGAAGGGCCCGGGCGGTCAGATCACGGTCGGCGCCGGCAACTTCAGCGAGAGCCAGACCATCGCCGAGCTCTACAAGATCGCGCTCACCGCGGCCGGCTACCAGGTCAAGGTGCAGACCATCGGCAACCGGGAGCTCTACGAGCCGGCCCTGGAGAAGGGCCAGATCCAGGTCGTCCCGGAGTACGCCGCCACCATGGCGGAGTTCCTCAACACCAAGGCGAACGGCAAGGACGCCCAGCCCGTCTCCTCCCCGGAGCTGGACAAGACCGTCGCGGCGCTGAAGACCGAGGGTGACAAGGCCGGCCTGGTCTTCGGCCAGCCGTCTCAGGCGCAGGACCAGAACGCGTTCGCCGTCACCAAGGCGTTCGCCGACAAGTACGGCGTGTCCACGCTCTCCGAGCTGGCCGCCGAGTGCTCCGGCCAGGCCACCGTGCTGGCCGGGCCGCCGGAGTGCCCGCAGCGGCCGAAGTGCCAGGCCGGTCTGGTCGAGGTGTACGACTTCAAGGCCGGCTCGTTCAGCTCGCTGGACGCGGGCGGCCCGCAGACCAAGAACGCGCTGAAGACCGGCTCGGCGAGCGTCGGCCTGGTCTTCTCCTCCGACGCGGCGCTGGCCACGAGCTGACCCGGCACCGCCGGCCGGCGCCACGCGTGCCGGCCGGCGGCACGGGCAGCCCGTTCGGCGGGCCGCTCATCGAGTGGCGCCGACCCGTTCCCCTCGGGTGGAACTCTCGGTACTCTGCTCAGCCATGCCAGCCTCGGTCGCGCCCGCCGACAAGAGCACGCCTGCCCTGCTCAACGTCCTGTTCTGGGTCGGTGTGGGGCTGGCGCCCCTGGCCGCGCTCATCCTGCTGGTCGCCGACGGCAACGGCTCGCTCCGGTTCGGCGCGGTCCTGGCGATCCTCGCGGTCGTGCTCATCGGTCTGTCCATCGCGCTGCGGCCGGACAACGTTTCCGCAGGTGCGGAGGCCGAGGAACTGCGCGAGGAGCTGGCGCAGCTCCGGCGGGAGTTGCGGGCCGAGATCGTGGCCGCCGCCCAGCGCGGCAACCAGGCGCTCGACCAGGCACGACGGGCCGAGGAGGTGGCCGGCGCGCTACGGCACCGGCTCGACGCGGCCGCCGCCGGACTGGCGTCCGCGCCCGTGTCCACCTCGGCGTCCGCCTCCGCGCCGGCGCCGGAGCGCCCGAGCGGTGCGGCGAGGGTACCGGTCACCGGCACGTCCGACGTCGGCCGGGCGCAGCCGGCCGGCCGGGACGACGACGAACCGGCCCGGCCGGCGTACTCCGGCGGCCGCTACGGAACCGATGCCGACGCGTCCCGGGCGGGCCACTACGACGCGGACCCGCCTCGGACCGGCCACCACGACGCCGCCCCGTCCCGGACCGGCCACTACGACGCCGACTCGCCAAGGGCGGGCCGCTACGACGCCGAGCCGGCGCGGGCCGGCCACTACGACGCCGACTCGCCAAGGGCCGGTCGGCACGACGCCGAGCCGGCGCGGGCCACCGCACGGCCGGACCGGCAGGCGAGCGGGGTGTACGGCGCGGCGCGGGTGTCCGAGCCGATGCCCAGGCCGGAGAGCCGCCCGGTCGGCGTGGTCCACCACACCGAGACGGTGCACGTCACCACCCGGCACACCATCGTCGGCGGTGGTGAACCGGCCGGAAGCCGGTACGGCGGATTCCCCGGCGGCTGGTCGGACGAGGACCGGTCCCGGGGCACGGACCCGGCCGACCAGTGGCGCGCGGGCCACCGCGAATCGGGCCGGGACGACCGGACAGGTCGTCGGGCCGGGCCGGACGACGGTGGCTGGGGCACCGGTGCCGGCGACGACGGGCACTCGTGGACCGACCCCGGACGGCTGGGCGCCGAGCATCCGTGGGCGGGTGTCGGCCGGGCCACTGCCGGAGAACAGGGCTGGTCCGGACGTACCGCCGGGGGCGGTTGGTCGAGCGGCCACGACCAGGGCCGGACGGCAGCGGAGGAGCAGCGGCAGTGGTCCGGCGCTGGTGAGGACCGGGCAGGCCGGGCGGCGAGTACCTGGCCGGCGGCGGGCGAACCGGCGGACCGGGCGGGCGCCGGCGGCGACCAGTGGTCCGAGATGCGGGCCGGCAATCGGTGGGCAGCGGTACGCGACGACGGTGACGGCCGGGAGATCCGGCTCGGGGAACGGCGGGCCGCAGTGCACGCCGACGGTGGCGGTACCGAGTACCGGGTCGAGGACCGGTGGGCGTCGGTGCGCGGCGGCAGGCCAGACGCGAGCGGGCCGGACGGAACCGACGACCGCTGGTCCGGGGAGAGGGAGAGCCACCCGGCGCTGCCGGCCGGTGGGGTGCCGGTGCCGGACGAGTGGCGGCCGCCGACGCAGCGCAGCGGCCAGCCGGAATGGCGTCAGCCGCCGCCGGAGTGGCACCGGCCCGAACCGGAGTGGAGTCAGCCGGCACCGGACCGGCACCAGGCCGAACCGGAGTGGCGAACGCACCAGGTCGAGCCGGATTGGCGTCAGCCGGAAGCGCGTCAGCCCGAACCGGAGCAGTGGCGTCGGCCCGAGCCGGAATGGCGGCCGGCGGAACCGGAGTGGCGGAGCCCGGAGCACGGTGCACACGGCCGGCCGTACCGGGACACCGCCGACCGCTGGCGCTGACCCCGCCGGCTACTTGTCGATGTCGCCCACCACGAAGAACATCGAGCCGAGGATGGCGATCAGGTCCGGCACCAGGCAGCCGGGCAGCAGCGACGACAGCGCCTGCACGTTCGCGTACGAGGCGGTGCGCAGCTTCATCCGCCACGGCGTCTTCTCGCCCCGGGACACCAGGTAGTAGCCGTTGATGCCGAGCGGGTTCTCGGTCCAGGCGTACGTGTGCCCCTCGGGGGCCTTCAGCACCTTCGGCAGCCGCGTGTTCACCGGCCCGCTGATCCGGTCCACCCGGTCCAGGCACTGCTCGGCGAGGTCGAGCGAGGCGTACACCTGGTCGAGCAGCACCTCGAAGCGGGCGTGACAGTCGCCGGCGGTCTTCGTCACCACCGGCACGTCGAGCTGGTCATAGGCCAGGTAGGGCTCGTCGCGGCGCAGGTCGAGGTCGAGCCCGGAGGCGCGGGCGACCGGCCCGGACGCGCCGAACGCGGCGGCGTCGGCGGCGGAGAGCACGCCGACCCCGACGGTACGGGCCAGGAAGATCTCGTTGCGCCGGATCAGGTTGTCCAGGTCGGGCATCCGGCGGCGTACCTCGGCGACGGCGGCGCGGGCACGCCCGGTCCAGCCGGACGGCACCTCCTCCTTCAGGCCGCCGACCCGGTTGAACATGTAGTGGATCCGGCCGCCGGAGACCTCCTCCATCACGGCCTGGATGGTCTCCCGTTCCCGGAACGCGTAGAACATCGGCGTGATCGCGCCGATCTCCAGCGGGTACGAGCCGAGGAACATCAGGTGGTTGAGCACCCGGTTCAGCTCGGCCAGCGCCATCCGCAGCCAGGTGGCGCGTTCCGGTACCTCCATGCCCATCAGTCGCTCGACCGCGAGCACCACGCCCAGCTCGTTGGAGAACGCCGACAACCAGTCGTGCCGGTTCGCCAGCACGATGATCTGCCGGTAGTCGCGTACCTCGAAGAGCTTCTCCGCCCCCCGGTGCATGTAGCCGACGATCGGTTCGGCGGCGACCACCCGCTCCCCGTCGAGCACCAGCTTCAGCCGCAGCACGCCGTGCGTGGAGGGGTGTTGCGGCCCGATGTTGAGCACCATGTCGGTGCCGAGCTGCTCACCGCCGGCGCCGGTACCGACTGTCAGCTCGCGGAGGTCGGCGGCGTCCGTGGTCATGCCCGTCATCGTGCCACGACCGCGTCGAGCGCGACGCCGACCGGCTGCCGCAGCCACAGGTGCCCGCCGAGCCCGGCCGGGTCGGTCAGTTCGGCCGCCGCCGACGCCGCGGCGAGCGCCCGCAGGTAGCCGGCCGGGTCGCGGGAGGCCAGGCTCAGCGGCGGTCGCCCGCCGTCGGCCCCGAGCGCCCGCAGCGCCTCCCGCTGAGAGACCAGGGAGTACGCGCACCGCGCGACCCGCTCACCGGCGGAGGCGACCGAGTCCATGGCGACGTGCGCCGTCACGTCGCACGACCCGTCCGGAACCGGCGGCACCTGCCGCCCACCCCGATACCCGGTCAACGTCCCGTCCAGGGGACGCGAGTCCCGCAGATGCCCGTAGTCCACCGCGAGCGCCACCCCCCGCGCCACCTTCCCCACAGCCTCGGCCCAGGCCAGATCCCGTCCCACCCCGATCTCCGCCCTCTCACCGCCCCGGGTGGGGGTGGGGGGCCACCAGGTGGTCAGCCAGGTGGTGTCGGTGGGGGACGGGGGCGGGCCCATCGTCTCCTCGCCGGTTTTCGGGTTCACCAGGAGGAGGCGCCAGCCGTCGGAGGTGTGGACCGCCACGTCCACTGGGACGTTGTCCAGCCATTCCGTCGCCAGGAGCAGGCCGGTGATGCCGTCCGGGATGTCGGGGCGCCAGTCGATCTCCGGTGGCAGGTCCGGCGGGCGGGGGGCTCGTTCCACGGCTACCGGCCTGAGCCGGGCGGCCAGTTCGGGTGCGGCCCGGGACAGCAGCGCCCGGAGCAGTTCGCCCCGGCCCGCGCCCACGTCCACCACGTCCAGCCGGGCCGGGTGCCCCAGCGCCGCGTCCACCGTCTCGAGCTGCCGCAGCATGCAGGCGGCGAAGACGGGTGAGGCGTGCACGCTCGTGCGGAAGTGCGCGGCAGGCCCGGCGCCGGAGACGAAGAAGCCGTCCGGCCCGTACAGCGCCCGCTCCATCGCGTCGCGCCAGCGCAGCGGGGTGGTCACCGTGCCGACCCTACGGGACGTACCCGAACGGGCGGTTTGCCCGCCACCGCGGCAGCCGCTTCCGGCGGTCGGTGAAGGTTTTCACACCTTCTTGTTCCGGGTCTGTCACCCGGGCGCATACTTGCCATCGACCGGTACCCCCTTCGAGGACTGGATCGCTGCCATGAGCGCACCGCTGCGCCCCCGGGCCACCGCTGCCCCGCTCGTCTTCCCGCGTACCCTCGCCGTCGGCGTCCTCGGCGCCGGCCGGGTCGGCGCCGTGCTGGGCGCGGCCCTCGCCGCCGCCGGCCACCGGGTGGTCGCCGCGTCCGGCGCCTCGGGCGCGACACGGGCCCGGCTGGCGCTGCTGCTGCCGCAGACCCCGCACCGTTCCGCGTCCGCCGTGGCGCGCGCCGCCGCCGACCTGCTGATCGTCGCGGTCCCGGACGACGCGCTGGCGGGCGTGATCGCCGACCTGGCCGAGAGCGGCGCGCTGCGCCCCGGCCAGGTGGTGGCGCACACGTCCGGCGCGCACGGGCTCGCCGCGCTGGCCCCGGCCGTCGAGGCGGGCGCCCGGCCGCTCGCGCTGCACCCCGCGATGACCTTCACCGGTACGCCGGACGACCTGTCCCGCCTGCCCGGCATCTCCTACGGGGTGACCGCCCCGGCCGAGCTGCGCCCGTTCGCGGCCCGGCTGGTGGCCGACCTGGGCGGCGTACCGGAGTGGGTCGGTGAGAACGATCGGCCGCTCTACCACGCGGCGCTCGCGCACGGCGCGAACCACCTGGTGACGCTCGTCAACGAGGCGGCCGACCGGCTGCGCGACGCCGGGGTGGAGCGGCCGGAGAAGGTGCTCGCCCCGCTGCTGCGGGCGGCGCTGGAGAACGCGCTGCGGCTGGGCGACGACGCCCTCACCGGCCCGGTGTCGCGGGGCGACGCGGGCACCGTACGCCGGCATCTGGACCGGCTGGCGCGGACCGCGCCGGAATCCGTACCCGCGTACCTGGCGTTGGCACGACGGACGGCTGATCGTGCCGTCGCGGTCGGCCGCCTCCGCCCGGCGGACGCGGCCGCGCTGCGCAACGTGCTCGACGGAATCGAGGTGGCGGCCTGATGGCCGAGGTGCTGCACACGCGCAAGGAACTGGCGGCCGCGCGCGAGGCGATGGCCGGCCCGGTCGGCGTGGTGATGACCATGGGCGCGCTGCACGCCGGGCACGAGGCGCTGCTGCGGGCCGCCCGCGAGCGCACCGGCCACGTCATCGTCACGATCTTCGTGAACCCGCTGCAGTTCGGCCCGAACGAGGACTTCGACCGCTACCCGCGCACGCTCGACACCGACCTGGAGATCTGCCGCCGGGCCGGGGTGGACGTGGTGTTCGCGCCCTCGGTGACCGAGATGTACCCGGAGGGCCGACCGACCGTGCGGCTCGACCCGGGGCCGCTCGGCGAGGACCTGGAGGGCCTGAGCCGTCCCGGTTTCTTCCACGGCGTGCTCACCGTGGTCATGAAGCTGCTCCAGCTCACCCGCCCGGACCTGGCGTTCTTCGGCGAGAAGGACTACCAGCAGCTCACCCTGGTCCGCCGGATGGTTCGCGACCTCGACGTGCCGGCCGAGATCGTCGGCGTGCCGACCGTACGGGAACCGGACGGGCTGGCCATGTCCAGCCGTAACCGGTACCTGTCGGCGGCCGAGCGGGAGACCGCGCTGAGCCTGTCCGCCGCGTTGCGGGCCGGCGCGACGGCGGCCGAGCGGGGTGAGGACGCGGGCGCGGTGCTGGCCGCCGCGCACCGGGCCTTCGACGCGCCGGACGCCCGCCTGGACTACCTGGTGCTCACCGACACCGAGCTGGAACCCGGCCCGGTCGCCGGTCCGGCCCGGCTGCTGATCGCGGCCTGGGTCGGCGCCACCCGCCTGATCGACAACACGGCGATCCACCTCGCGCCGCGTCCCTGAACCCCACCACGAATGCGGAAAGGCACCCCGATGCTGCGGACCATGCTCAAGTCGAAGATCCATCGGGCCACCGTGACCCAGGCCGACCTGCACTACGTCGGCTCGGTGACTGTGGACGAGGACCTGCTCGACGCGGCGGACCTGATCCCCGGCGAGCAGGTGGCGATCGTGGACATCACAAACGGCGCCCGGCTGGAGACGTACGTGATCCCGGGGCAGCGGGGTAGCGGCGTGATCGGCATCAACGGCGCCGCCGCGCACCTCGTGCACCCCGGTGACCTGGTCATCCTGATCTCGTACGGGCAGATGGACGACGCCGAGGCCCGCACGTACCGCCCGAAGGTGGTGCACGTCGACGCCGACAACAAGGTCGTCGACCTGACCGCCGACCCGACCACGGCGGCCCCCGGCACCGCAGGCGCTCCCGTCCCCAACCCCCTGGCCGCCGCCCGCAGCTGACCCTCCCGGGTCGCCGCCCCCTCTCGCCGTTGATCTTGCACTTTCGGCCCTCGGCGCGGGCGGTTCGCCCCTTTCGCCGGGGCAGCAAGCGCAAGATCGGCGGGGCGAGAGGGGCGAGGACGGGGCGCAAGGGCGGGGAACGCGGTCTGTCACCGGAAGGTCATTTTCGGCTACCCTGGGCGGACCGTCGGGGATCGACGGTCGTCGGCTGGGGGAGGCCGCGATGCGCCGTGCGATGAGCTTCCTGGTCGCCGCGATGGTCGCGAGCGCCGCCCTGGCCGGCTGTGCCGGCACCGGCGGGCTGGACGGCGACCTCACCGACGACTGGGCCGCGATGGCCGCACCCGGGCCGTTCACCCCGGCCGCAGAGGTCTGCCAGGTCGCCGACTTCACCCCGAGCGTCGGCCTGGCCGCGTACGCGCCGGTCGGCTGCGAGCTGCCGCACCGGGTGGAGACCGTGCACGTCGGGGCGTTCACCGCCGACCGGCCCACCCCGCCGCCGCTCGCCTCGCCCGATCTGCGTACCGCGTTCGCCGACTGCGACAAGCGGGCCACCGGGTACGTGGGTGACGACTGGCGCGCCGGTCGGCTCCGGCTGGCGGTGGCGGTGCCGACAGGCACCGCCTGGACGGCGGGCTCCCGCTGGTACCGGTGCGACCTGACCGAGCTGACCACGGTCGAGGCGGCGGCCACCGTGGTCACCCGGACGGGCAGCCTGCGGGACGCGCTCAAGACGCCCTCCCCGCTGCGGCTGGGCTGCCAGCGGTCGGTGCGGGACGGGAACCGCGTGGAGCGGCTCAACCCGGTCGACTGCGCTGTCGCGCACGACGCCGAGTTCGTCGGCGTGTGGGCTGCGCCGGACCGCCCGTACCCGAAGAAGCCCGAGGATTGGGTCCCGCTCTACGACGGTTGCTTCGGTGTGATCGCCCGCTACGCCGGGGTGCCCGCCGACGCGTTCCTGCGCTACCGCAGCGACGTGGTGGTCCGGCCGCCCGCCGCCGGCCGCTGGACGGTCGGCGACCGGGGCGTGCGCTGCTACCTGTGGCTCAGCACGCGGACGGTGACCACCTCACTGAAGGGCGCCGGACCGGCCGCCCTCCCGCGCCGCACGAGGTAGCCGAGGGCACTCGTCACGCCCCCCGCGCCCGAGCCGAGTTCGCTTCGGGTTGACTGTGCTCATGGACCTACCGACCGTCGACCTGCCGGCGCTGCCCCGGCTGCTCGCCGCGCCCGCCCCCGGCTGGGTGGAGACGACAGACGTGATCGTGGTCGGCTCCGGCGTGGCCGGGCTGACTGCGGCGCTGCACCTGCGCGAGGCCGGCCTGCACGTCACGGTGGTCACCAAGGTCGACATGGACGAGGGCTCGACCCGCTGGGCGCAGGGCGGGATCGCCGCCGTGCTGGACCCGGCGGACACGCCGGACGCGCACGCGTACGACACGGAGGTCGCCGGCGTCGGCCTGTGCGACCCGGCGGCGGTCCGCGCACTGGTGGCCGAGGGCCCGACCCGGCTGCGCGAGCTGATGCGGATCGGGGCGGAGTTCGACCGCAACCCGGACGGTTCGCTGATGCTGACCCGGGAGGGCGGCCACCGGGCCGACCGGATCGTGCACGCGGGCGGTGACGCCACCGGCGCGGAGGTGCAGCGGGCGCTGCACGACGCGGTCCGCCGCGACCCGTGGATCCGGCTGGTCGAGCACGCGCTGGTGCTGGACCTGCTGCGCGCACCGGGCGACGGACCGGGCGGGCTCGGCCCGGCCTGCGGCATCACGCTGCACGTGCTCGGTGAGGGCAGCGAGGACGGCGTCGGCGCGATCCTCGGCCGCGCGGTGGTGCTCGCCACCGGCGGCATGGGGCAGGTCTTCGCCGCCACCACGAACCCGGCGGTCTCCACCGGGGACGGCGTGGCGCTGGCGTTGCGCGCTGGCGCTGCCGTCACCGACGTGGAGTTCGTCCAGTTCCACCCGACCGCGCTGATCGTGCCGGCGGGCGGCCCGGGCGCCGGGCTGGCCCAGCAGCCGCTGGTCTCCGAGGCGCTGCGCGGCGAGGGCGCCCACCTGGTCGACGGCGACGGCAAGCGGTTCATGGTCGGCCAGCACGAACTGGCCGAGCTGGCCCCCCGGGACGTGGTCGCCAAGGGCATCCACCGGGTGCTTCTCGCGTCCGGCGCGGACCACGTGTTCCTGGACGCCCGGCACCTGGGCGGCGACTTCCTGGCCCGGCGGTTCCCCACCATCGTGGCCTCCTGCCTGGCCATCGGCGTGGACCCGGCGACCGATCTGATCCCGGTCGCGCCGGCCGCGCACTACGCCTCCGGCGGCGTCCGGACCGACCTGCGCGGCCGTACCTCCATCCCCGGCCTGTACGCCTGCGGCGAGGTCGCCTGTACCGGCGTGCACGGCGCGAACCGGCTGGCCAGCAACTCGCTGCTGGAAGGGCTGGTCTTCTCCCGCCGGATCGCCGAGGACATCGCCGCCGGGCTGCCCGAGCAGGCCCGCCCGGCGGAGACCGGTGCCTGGGTGGGGGGTCCGGGCGCGCTGGTGCCGGCGTCCGGCACGGCGGAGCTGCAACGGGCGATGACGCGGGGCGCCGGGGTGCTCCGCTCGGCGGACACGCTGGAAGCCACCGCCGCCACGCTCACCGAGCTGGGCGCGGGCCGGGGCGTGCCGCGTACCGCCGACTGGGAGGCGACGAACCTGCTCACCGTGGCGTCGACGCTGGTCGCCGCCGCGTACGCGCGCCAGGAGACGCGGGGCTGCCACTGGCGGGAGGACTTCCCGACGGCCGACGAGCGGTGGCTGGGCCACCTGGTGGCCGAGGTGGGCACGGACGGCATGGTGGCCGAGCGCTGGGAATCCCGTGAGCGCGAGGAGTGAGCCGGTCTTGCGAGCCCCGCAGTCACGAACAAAGGAGGCACAGCTGATGAGGGAGTCGACGGAGCGGGCGCTGCGGGACGGCGGCCTGGACCCGGAGCGGGTCCGGCACGTCATCGTCGACACGCTGCACGAGGATCTGGGACCCGACTTTCTCGACGTGACGAGCGTGGCCACCATCCCGGACGAGCAGCACGACACGGCCGATCTGGTGGCGCGCGCCGACGGTGTGGTGGCCGGGCTGCCCGTCGCCGCCGCCGTGTTCGAGCTGGTCGGCGAGGTGACCGGCGCGGGGCGTACGGTCGAGGTCTCGCTCGTGGCTCACGACGGGCAGCGGGTGGCGCGCGGCGACGTGCTGGCCACCGTGTCCGGGCCGACCCGGCTGCTGCTGACCGCCGAGCGGACGGCGCTGAACCTGCTGTCCCGCATGTCCGGGGTGGCGACGCACACCCGGGCCTGGGCCGACGCGCTGGCCGGCACGAAGGCGACGGTGCTGGACACCCGCAAGACCACGCCGGGCCTGCGGGCGCTGGAGAAGTACGCGGTCCGGGCCGGCGGCGGCACCAACAAGCGGATGGGCCTGTACGACGTCGCCATGATCAAGGACAACCACAAGGTCGCGGCGGGCGGGATCGCTGCCGCGTTCCGCCGGGTCCGGGAGGCGTTCCCCGATGTCGCGGTGCAGGTGGAGGTGGACACGCCGGCCGAGGCGGTGGAGGCGGTCGAGGCGGGCGCCCGGTTCCTGCTGCTGGACAACATGACCCCGGCGCAGCTGCGCGAGGTGGTGGCGTCGGTGGGCGACCGGGCGGAACTGGAGGCCACCGGCGGGCTGACGCTGCCGATGGCGGCCGAGTACGGCGCGACGGGTGTCGACTTCCTCTCCGTCGGCGCGCTCACCCACTCCTCACCGATCCTGGACATCGCCCTCGACCTGCGTGACGTCTAGGCTGCCGCTGTGCTGCTCTGCATCGACATCGGAAACACGAACACCGTGCTGGCGACCTTCGACGGCGACAAGCTGGTGCATTCGTGGCGGATCAAGACCGACGCCCGTTCCACTGCGGACGAGCTGGGTCTGATGTTCCGGGGACTGCTCGCCGGGGACGCCGTGGAGATCACCGGCGTGGCCGCCTGCTCGACAGTGCCGGCCGCGCTGCGCTCGCTGCGCACCATGCTCGACAGGTACTACGCCGACCTGCCCAGCGTGATCGTCGAGCCGGGCGTCCGGACCGGTGTACAGCTCGCCATCGACAACCCGAAGGAGGTGGGCGCGGACCGGGTGGTGAACACGCTGGCCGCGTACACGCTCTACGGCGGGCCGTCGATCGTCGTGGACTTCGGCACCACCACCAACTTCGACCTGGTCAGCAGCCGGGGGGAGTTCCTCGGCGGTGCGTTCGCGCCTGGCATCGAGATCTCCTTCGACGCGCTGGCCGCCCGCGCCGCCCAGCTGCGCAAGGTGGAGGCGACCCGTCCTCGTTCGGTGATCGGCAAGAACACCGTCGAGTGCCTTCAGGCCGGGCTCTACTTCGGCTTCGCCGGCCAGGTGGACCGGATCGTCGAGCGGATGTCCGAGGAGCTGGGCGGCGTGAAGGCGGTCATCGCCACCGGCGGCCTGGCCTCGCTGGTGCTCGGCGAGTGCCACACCATCACCCACCACGAGCCGATGATCACGCTGATCGGCCTGCGGATGGTCTACGACCGCAACGTCTGAGGTCAGCGGCGGCGGGCCCGCAGCACGAACGTCCGGTAGGGCAGCTCGACCGTCTCCCGGCCGGCCAGGTCCGGGTGGGAGGCGAACAGCTCCGCCAGCTCCGTGTCGACCCGTCGCCGCTCGTCCGCGTCAGCGGTCAGCCAGTACGAGCGGGTGTGCAGCATGCCCACCACCTCGTCCGGCGTGAGCGTGGTGGCGTGCGCGAACTCGCCCACCTCGACGTCGGTGAAGGCGGCGCCGAAGTCCGCGTACCGCTGCGTCACGTCGCCCGCGTTGTCGCCGAGGTGGGCGATCCGGGTCAGCTCCGCCACCCAGCCGACCTGCTCGTCCCGGATGTTCCAGACCGGCGCGAACGTGCCGCCCGGGCGCAGCACGCGGGCCACCTCGGCGTGCGCCGGCTCCCTGTCGAACCAGTGGTAGGCCTGCCCGGCCAGCACCGCGTCCGCCGACCCGTCCGGCAGCGGCACCGCCTCGGCGCTGCCGGCCAGCGCCGTCGTACCGGGCGTGGCGGCGGCCAGTTGCGCCCGCATCCCCGGATCCGGTTCCACGGGTACGACCTGAGCCACCGGCCCGGTCAGCGCCAGGAGTCCGCGGGTGAGGATGCCGGTGCCGGCGCCGAGATCGACCACCCGGGCGTCGTGCAGCCCGTCCAGCGCCCAGCGCAGCGCGGCCTCCGGATAGCGGGGACGGAACCGGTCGTAATCGGCCGCGGCGGCGCCGAACGAGAGGGCCGCAGTGGGGTCGGTCATGGCGGGCAGGTTATCCCGTAACGGCCGCCACGGCGCTTGAGTACGCTCATGTGCTGACCCCGCCGATGTCCCCAAGGCCTGAGGAAGCGTGCCGTGACCGAGCAGAACGCCCTGCCAACAGACCCCGCCGACGACCTTCCCGAGCAGATGAAGGTCCGCCGGGAGAAGCGGGACCGGATGCTCGCCGAGGGCGTCGAGCCGTACCCGGTGGGCTTCCCGCGCACCACCACGCTCGCGCGGCTGCGCGAGCGCTACGGCGACCTGCCCACCGACACCGCCACCGGCGACCGGGTCTCGGTCACCGGCCGGGTGATCTTCATTCGCAACACCGGCAAGCTCTGCTTCGCGACGCTGCGGGACGGTGACGGCACCGAGGTCCAGGCGATGCTCTCGCTGGACCGGGTCGGCGCCGAGCGGCTGGCGGACTGGAAGCGCCTGGTCGACCTCGGCGATCACGTCGGCGTGACCGGCGAGGTGATCACCAGCCGGCGCGGCGAGCTGTCCGTTCTCGCCGAGGATTGGGCGGTGACCGCCAAGGCGCTGCGCCCGCTGCCGGTGGCGCACAAGCCGCTCAGCGAGGAGTCCCGGGTCCGCCAGCGCTACGTGGACCTGGTGGTCCGGCCGCAGGCCCGGCAGATGGTCCGTACCCGGGCCACCGCCGTCCGCAGTCTGCGCGACACCCTGCACGGGCAGGACTTCATCGAGGTCGAGACGCCGATGCTGCAACTGCTGCACGGCGGTGCGGCGGCACGCCCATTCGTGACCCACAGCAATGCGCTCGACACGGATCTGTATCTGCGAATCGCGCCGGAACTGTTTCTCAAGCGCGCGGTGGTCGGTGGCGTGGACCGCGTCTTCGAGATCAACCGCAACTTCCGTAATGAGGGCATCGACTCTTCGCACTCACCCGAGTTCGCGATGCTGGAGGCGTACCAGGCGTACGGCGACTACCACACGATGGCGGAGCTGACCCGAAATCTCGTACAGCAGGCCGCAGTGGCGGTCGCCGGCTCGACGGTGGTGACGCACGCCGACGGGCGTGAGTTCGATCTGGGCGGCGAGTGGCGGTCGGTGTCGCTGTTCGGTGTTCTTTCCGAAGCGCTCGGTGAGGAGGTCACCGTCCGCACCGAAAGGGCACGCCTGGTCGAGTACGCGGACAAGGTCGGTCTCTCCGTCGACCCGAAGTGGGGGCCGGGCAAGCTGGCCGAGGAGTTGTTCGAGGAACTGGTCGTGCCGTCGCTTCAGGCGCCGACGTTCGTCATGGACTACCCGGAGGAGACCAGCCCGTTGACCCGGGCCCACCGCAGCGAGCCGGGCCTGGCCGAGAAGTGGGACCTCTACGTGCTCGGATTCGAGCTGGGCACCGCGTACTCGGAGCTGGTCGACCCGGTCGTGCAGCGGGAGCGGCTGGTGGCCCAGGCGCAGCTCGCGGCGCGTGGGGACGACGAGGCGATGCGACTGGACGAGGATTTTCTCCGAGCGATGGAGTATGGAATGCCGCCGTCCGGTGGCATGGGAATGGGAATCGACCGGCTGCTGATGGCACTGACCGGGCTCGGAATTCGGGAAACGATCCTGTTCCCGTTGGTCCGGCCCGAGTAGACGCTCGCCCCCGCAAGCCTTCTCCGGCTCGTTACCTGGTCCTATTGACGGAACAAGCGCCGGACGGGTTATTGTGCTCGGAGTATTGCAGGAGTACAACCCTGCTCGAAAGGAATGTGGGACGTGGCCAAGCAGATCATTCACAAGCTGGTCGATGACCTGGACGGCGGGGACGCTGACGAGACCGTCAAGTTCGCGCTCGACGGTGTGCAGTACGAGATCGACCTCTCCGCATCCAACGCCGGTAAATTGCGTGACGTATTCGCGCCGTACATCGCGAACGGAACGAAGGTCGGTCGCGGGGGTGTGGTCGTGGGCGGCCGGGCCGCTCGGGGCCGGGGCGGCGCGACCGCCGACCGCGAGCAGAACCGGGCCATCCGCGAATGGGCCAAGAAGGCCGGCAAGGACATCTCCGACCGGGGCCGGATCCCGCAGGAGATCGTGGACGAGTACCACGCGAAGGCGGGGCACTGACCCCACCCTCGTCACGGGCGACGCGACGCCGGACCGGAGTGCGACTCCGGGCCGGCGTCGCCGTTTCCGGTCCGCCGTCACGGTTGGACCGCGCCGTGCCGGTCCCGTCGTCCCTGTGCCGGATGTCCGGTCCGGCCCACAGTGCCGCCCTCGGTCGCGGCGGCAGGGAAGAAAACCCCGCCGGGGACGGTTGTCCACAGGCGGTGGAGACTTCATCCACAGGCTGTGGACGACCCCGGCGGACGCATCGGTTGCCGCCTCCGGTCCACTCGACCGGCCGTTCGGGTGCCGGTCGAATTTCGCTCTGCGCGTACAGGCAGGGGCCCCGGAACACCTCCTGAGCGTGGACGGTTGTCAGAAACGACGTCGGAACGGTCATTCGCGAGGGCACACGACCTCAGCGGAGACGGTCCGCGGCGATAGAGTAAGGAGGCACGGACGCCCGTCCCGGACGTCCGCGCACCGGCCCCGCCGAGATCTGACCATCAAGGCGCACGGCACGTGAGGAGCACGAGGGCATGTTCGAGCGGTTCACCGACCGAGCGCGACGGGTTGTCGTCCTGGCCCAAGAAGAGGCCCGGATGCTCAACCACAACTACATCGGTACGGAACACATCCTGCTGGGCCTGATCCACGAGGGTGAGGGTGTCGCGGCAAAGGCCCTGGAGAGCCTCGGCATCTCCCTGGAGGGCGTGCGCCAGCAGGTCGAGGAGATCATCGGCCAGGGCCAGCAGGCACCGAGCGGGCACATCCCGTTCACGCCGCGGGCCAAGAAGGTGCTGGAGCTGTCGCTGCGCGAGGCGCTGCAGCTCGGCCACAACTACATCGGCACCGAGCACATCCTGCTCGGCCTGATCCGCGAGGGCGAGGGCGTCGCCGCCCAGGTCCTGGTGAAGCTGGGCGCCGACCTGAACCGGGTCCGCCAGCAGGTCATCCAGCTGCTCTCCGGCTACCAGGGCAAGGAGCCGGCCGCCGCCGGCGCCGCGCCGGGTGAGGCCGCGCCGTCGACCAGCCTCGTGCTGGACCAGTTCGGCCGCAACCTGACCCAGGCCGCCCGCGAGGGCAAGCTCGACCCGGTCATCGGGCGCGAGAAGGAGATCGAGCGGGTCATGCAGGTGCTGTCCCGCCGCACCAAGAACAACCCGGTGCTGATCGGCGAGCCCGGCGTCGGCAAGACCGCCGTGGTGGAGGGCCTGTCCCAGAAGATCATCAAGGGCGAGGTGCCCGAGACGCTGAAGGACAAGCAGCTCTACACGCTCGACCTCGGTGCCCTGGTCGCCGGTTCCCGCTACCGCGGTGACTTCGAGGAGCGCCTGAAGAAGGTGCTCAAGGAGATCCGCACCCGCGGCGACATCATCCTGTTCATCGACGAGATCCACACGCTCGTCGGTGCGGGCGCGGCCGAGGGCGCGATCGACGCCGCCAGCATCCTCAAGCCGATGCTGGCCCGTGGTGAGCTGCAGACCATCGGCGCCACCACGCTCGACGAGTACCGCAAGCACCTGGAGAAGGACGCCGCTCTGGAGCGTCGTTTCCAGCCGATCCAGGTGGGTGAGCCGTCGCTGGCCCACACCATCGAGATCCTCAAGGGCCTGCGGGACCGCTACGAGGCGCACCACCGCGTCTCCATCACCGACGCCGCTCTGGTCGCCGCCGCGACGCTGGCCGACCGGTACATCTCCGACCGGTTCCTGCCGGACAAGGCGATCGACCTGATCGACGAGGCGGGCGCCCGGATGCGGATCCGCCGGATGACCGCGCCGCCGGACCTGCGCGACTTCGACGAGCGCATCGCCCAGGTGCGCCGCGACAAGGAGTCCGCGATCGACGCGCAGGACTTCGAGCGGGCCGCCCAGCTGCGCGACACCGAGAAGCAGCTGCTGGGTCAGAAGGCGCAGCGCGAGAAGGAGTGGAAGGCCGGTGACCTGGACGTCGTCAGCGAGGTCGACGACGAGCAGATCGCCGAGGTGCTCGGCAACTGGACCGGCATCCCGGTCTACAAGCTGACCGAGGAGGAGACCTCGCGCCTGCTGCGCATGGAGGACGAGCTGCACAAGCGCGTCATCGGCCAGGAGGACGCGGTCAAGGCGGTCTCGAAGGCGATCCGGCGTACCCGGGCCGGCCTGAAGGACCCGAAGCGCCCGTCCGGCTCGTTCATCTTCGCCGGCCCGTCCGGCGTCGGTAAGACCGAGCTGTCCAAGGCGCTCGCCGAGTTCCTGTTCGGCAGCGAGGACGCCCTCATCCAGCTCGACATGTCGGAGTTCCACGACCGGTACACGGTGTCCCGGCTCGTCGGTGCCCCTCCCGGCTACGTCGGCTACGACGAGGGCGGGCAGCTGACCGAGAAGGTGCGTCGCCGGCCGTTCTCGGTGGTCCTCTTCGACGAGATCGAGAAGGCCCACCCGGACGTGTTCAACACGCTCCTCCAGATCCTGGAGGACGGGCGACTCACCGACGGCCAGGGCCGGATCGTGGACTTCAAGAACACGGTCATCATCCTGACCACCAACCTCGGTACGCGCGACGTCGCCAAGGCGGTGTCGCTGGGCTTCCAGGCCTCTGAGGACTCCGAGTCGAACTACGACCGGATGAAGCAGAAGGTCAACGACGAGCTCAAGCAGCACTTCCGGCCCGAGTTCCTGAACCGGATCGACGACACCATCGTCTTCCACCAGCTGCGCGAGACCGAGATCCTCTCGATCGTCGACATCATGATCCAGCGCATCGAGACCCAGCTGCGCAACAAGGACATGGGCCTGGAGCTGACCGACAACGCGAAGAAGTACCTCGCGAAGAAGGGCTTCGACCCGGTGCTGGGCGCGCGGCCGCTGCGTCGCACGATCCAGCGCGACATCGAGGACAACCTGTCCGAGCGGATCCTGTTCAACGAGCTGACCCCGGGTCAGATCGTGGTCGTGGACTGCGAGGGCGACCCGGAGAACATCGACAAGTCCAAGCTCGTCTTCCGGGGCGCGGACCGGCCGGATGCCGTGCCGGACGCGGTCCCGGCGGACCTCGGCGGCACCGCCGCCACGGGCGCTGACGACGCCGCGTAGGTCCGCACAGTTCGAGGGCGACGGCCCCGGTAGGCGAAAGCCACCGGGGCCGTCGCCTTCTCCACGCCCGCCGCCCCGCCCCTCCCCGCCCGCCCTTGCCGTGGTCGATCATGAGGTTGACCGCACTTGGCGCCCCATTTGTCGCCGCTAACTTCATGATCAACGGGGCGAGCCGAGGGCGGGCGGAGGCGGGGGTCGGGGTCAGGGTGGGTGGGGTGAGGGCCGTCAGGGGAGGGGGACGGCGGGGCCGTCGCCGGCCAGGCGGAACGACTCCTCGCCCACCGGTTCCACCAGGCCGTCGGTGACCAGGCCGGCCAGCGCTCGCGCCCGCTGCACGTCGTCGTGCCACACCTGGTCCAGCCGCTGGTGCGGCACCGGGCCGGTGGACTCCCGCAGCACCGCGAGCAGCAGTCCGCGTACCTGCCGGTCGGTGCCGGCGTAGCGCTGCGGCCGGCGGGTCGGTCCCTCAGGCGCGGCCCGCCCGGAGGCCCGCCAGGCGCAGCTCGACTCGACCGGGCAGATCGCACAGCGCGGCGTGCGGGCGGTGCAGACGACGGCACCGAGTTCCATGAACGCGGCGCTGGCGAGCGCGGCGGCGGCCGGCTCGGCCGGCAGCAGTTCCTCGGTGGCGACCAGGTCGGCCGGGCGGGTGGTGGGGCCGGCGTCGGGTTCACCGGCGATCGCCCGGCACACCACGCGCCGGACGTTGGTGTCGACCACCGGGTGCCGCTGCCCGTACGCGAACGCGGCGACCGCGCGGGCCGTGTACGTGCCGACACCGGGCAGCGCCAGCAACTGGTCGAGCCGGTCGGGCACCACGCCACCGTGGCGTTCCATGATCGCCACCGCGCACTCGCGCAGGCGTACCGCCCGGCGGGGGTAGCCGAGTCGCCCCCACATCCGGATCGCCTCGGCCGGGGTGTCCTCGGCGAGCGCACGCGGTTCGGGCCAGCGGGCCAGCCACGCCTCCCACGCGGGCACCACGCGGACCACAGGGGTCTGCTGGAGCATGACCTCGCTGACCAGGATCGCCCAGGCGCCGATGCCGGGCTTGCGCCAGGGCAGGTCGCGGGCGTTGCGCTCGTACCACCGGCTGACCTGGGTGGCGAATGTGGGCTCGGACATCGCGCCGCCGATCATGTCACGGCTGTCTTTCCCGCAGGTTGGGCGGGGCGGGTGGCCGGGCGCGATCGATCATGGGCGACGGGGCAGAATGTCCGAATGAACGAGCTCGCGATCACCGTCATCGGCCGGGACCGGCCGGGCATCGTGGCCGACGTCGCGGAGGTCCTCGCCCGGCTCGGCGCGAACCTCACCGACTCGACGATGACCCGGCTGCGGGGACACTTCGCGATGACCCTGATCTGCGTGGGCCCGGCCGCCGCCGACGTGGAGGCCGCGCTGGCCCCGCTCGCCGCCGACGGGCACCTGCTGGCGACCGTACGCGCGGTCACGCCCGACGGCGGCAGCGAGCCGACGGGGGAGCCGTACGTGCTGGCGGTGCACGGCGCCGACCGGATGGGCATCGTCGCGGCGATGACCCGGGTGCTGACCGACGCGGGCGGGAACGTGACCGACCTGAGCACCCGGCTCACCGGTTCGCTGTACGTGGTGGTCGCCGAGGTCGAGCTGCCGCCGGGTGTGTCGGACGAGGTGGCCGGCCGGCTCACCCGCGTCGCGGCGGAGCTGGGCGTGGGGGTCAGCCTCCGCCCGGCGGACACGGACCTGCTGTGACCGGGCCGGAGTACGCGGGCCTGGGCGGCTGGACCCCGGAGAAGCTCGGCCTCCCCGGCGCGGTACGTCCGGTGGTCACCGCCCCGGAGCCGGTGCTGAGCCGACCCGGCCCGGAGGTCGACCCGACGTCTGCCGAGGTGGTGCGCCTCGCCGCCGACCTGGTGGCCACGATGCGCGTCTCGCCCGGTTGCGTGGGCCTGGCGGCGCCGCAGGTCGGGGTGAGCGCGCAGGTGTTCGCGGTGGACGTGACGGGGCATCCGAAGGCGGTCACCGTGCACGGCACGTTCGTGCTCTGCAACGCCCGCGTGGTCGAGGCGTCCCGGTGGAAGGCCGGCCGGGAGGGCTGCATGTCGGTGCCGGACCTGACCGGCGACGTGAAGCGGGCCAGCCGCCTGGTGGTCGAGGGCGCGCTTCCCGGCAGCGGCGAGCCGGTCCGGCTGGTGACCGACGGCTTCGAGGCGCGGGCGCTCCAGCACGAGATCGACCACTGCGCCGGGCTGCTCTTCCTCGACCGGGTAGCCGGCGCGCACGCGATCTACCAGCGCAAGGTCTACCTCTGACGGTGGCCGTCGGAATCCAGTGTGGACGAGCGTGGCCGTACGGCGGTGGGTTCCCGGCGCGTCGGAACGGCGAGCCGTGCGCCGCGCGGCTACGGTAGGCGCATCATGCGTCTGACGGTCGGCCCCCTGCCCCCTGCCGTGTACTGGCGGCGTCGTGCCGTCGTGCTCGGAGCGGGGCTGCTCTTCCTGATTGTCCTGTTGTATTCGTGCACCGGTACGGACCGCAACACCGGCGCGCCGGGCACCGACCCGTCGCCGACCGGTTCCGCCGGGGCGCAGCCCGACCCGTCCGGCTCGGTGCTGACCCCGCAGTCCGGCAGCCCGTCACCGACGGCGGGTGACGCCGGTGGCGGTGGCGCGAACAACGGCGGCACCGGGCCCGGCGGTACCGGCGACGGCGGCGGGAACACCGGCGGGGGTGGGAACGACGGGGGTGGCACCGGTAACGGCGGCGCGACCGGTCAGCCGGTCTCCGACGACGGCACCTGCACCGACTCCGAGTTGCTGGTGACCCCGGTGGCGGTTCCTGCCACCGCCCAGCGGGGCACTGTGGTCACGCTGCGCCTCAAGGTCAAGAACGTGTCGAACCGTACGTGCAGCCGGGACGTCGGCGCCGACCTCCAGGAGCTGTACGTCAAGTCGGGCGCGGAGAAGATCTGGTCGTCGGACACCTGCGGCACCGGCAAGGGCTCGGACGTGCAGTCGTTCACGCCGAACTTCGAGCGCTCCTACGAGCTGGGCTGGAACGGCCGGCTGGACAACAAGTGCGCGAACGGGCTGGCGAACGGTGAGTTCGCCGCGATCGGCGCGTACCAGGTGTTCGCCCGGGTCGGCACCAAGATCAGCGAGCCGGTGAAGCTGACCGTCACCGGCTGAGCGGTCGGTCAGACGTACCGTTCGAGGATGCTCGCCTCGGCGAGCCGGGACAGGCCCTCGCGGACGCCGCGGGCGCGGGCGTCGCCCACGCCCTCGACCGCCTGGAGGTCTTCCACCGTCGCGCCGAGCAGCCGCTGGAGGCTGCCGAAGTGCACCACCAGCCGGTCGACCACGGCCACCGGCAGCCGGGGCACCTTCGCCAGCAGGCGGAACCCGCGCGGGCTGACCGCGGCGTCGAGCGCGTCGGAGGCGGACGGGTAGCCGATCGCCTTCGCCACCGCCACGAGGTCGATGAGCTCGGTGGCGCTGAGCAGGTCGAGTTCGACGAGCGCCTCGTCGAGCGTGCGCGACTTGCGGCCGGTCGGCAGGTAGTCGCGGATGACCAGGGTGCGGTCGGCGTCCACGCCGGCCATCAGCTCGTCGAGCTGAAGCGCCAGCAGACGGCCGTCGGTGCCCAGCTCCACCACGTAGCCGGCGATCTCGTCGGCGATCCGCCGGACCATCTCCAGCCGCTGCACCACCGCCACCGCGTCGCGGACGGTGACCAGATCCTCGATCTCCAGCGCGGAGAGCGTGCCGGAGACCTCGTCCAGCCGCAGCTTGTAGCGCTCCAGCGTGGCGAGCGCCTGGTTGGCGCGGGACAGGATGGCGGCCGAGTCGTCCAGCACGTGCCGCTGGCCGTTGACGTAGAGGCTGATGATCCGCATCGACTGGCTGACCGAGATGACCGGGTAGCCGGTCTGCCGGGCCACCCGCTCGGCGGTGCGGTGCCGGGTGCCGGACTCCTCGGTGGGGATGGACGGGTCGGGCATCAGGTGCGCGCCGGCCTGCACGATCCGGGTGCCGTCGCTGGACAGCACCACAGCGCCGTCCATCTTGCACAGCTCCCGGACCCGGGTGGCGGAGAACTCCACGTCCATCGGGAAGCCGCCGGTGCAGATCTGCTCGACCACCTTGTCGTAGCCGAGCACGATCAGCGCGCCGGTGCGGCCGCGCAGGATCCGTTCCAGGCCGTCCCGCAGGGCGGTGCCCGGAGCCATCAGGGCGAGGTTGGCGCGCAGCGGATCGGCGCCGGCCCCGGCGCCGACGCTTCCGTTGACGCTCACGCTGATGGCACGAGCGGGGTTGCCGGTCACGGCGCCGGTACGGGCGTGCGGCGTCGCCGTTGCGGGCTTTGTGGCATCGCGGTCGATCGGCACGGGCACAGTCTACGGACTGCCATGCGGTGGGTGCTCTCGTGGTTACTGTGATGTGTCACGATGCCCTGCTCGGCCGGGTCGGTGCGGCCTGCGTGGCCTGCCCGGAAACGCCCACCGTGTCACTCCGCCGACGCGCGTGCGGCCGCCTGGAGGGCGGCCCGCACGTCGGTGACCTCGATCACGCGCATGTTCTCCGGCCCGGCACCACTGCTCTCCGGCCCGCACCCGGGCGGTACGAGGGCCAGCCGGAAGCCGAGCCGGGCGGCCTCGGCCAGCCGGCGGGGCACCGCGCCGACCCGGCGGACCTCACCGGTGAGGCCCACCTCGCCGATCGCCACCAGGTGCGGGTTGAGCGCCAGGTTGAGCCCGCCGGAGGCGACAGCGAGCGCCACCGCCAGGTCGGCTGCCGGCTCCACCACCCGGATGCCGCCGACGGTGGCGGCGAAGACCTCCCGGTCGTGCAGCGTGAGCCGCTCGGTGCGGCGCTGGAGCACCGCGAGGACCATCGCGAGCCGGGCGCTGTCGAGGCCGGAGACGGTACGCCGGGGCGAGCCGGCGACGGTGGCGCCGATCAAGGCCTGCACCTCGGTCACCAGCGCCCGGCGCCCCTCCATCGCCACCGTCACGCAGGTGCCCGGCACCGGCTCGGAGTAGCGGGTCAGGAACAGGCCGGACGGGTCGGCCAGGCTGCTGATGCCGCCCTCGTGCATCTCGAAGCAGCCCACCTCGTCGGCCGCGCCGAAGCGGTTCTTCACGCCGCGCACCATGCGCAGCGAGGAGTGCTTGTCGCCCTCGAAGTGCAGCACCACGTCGACCAGGTGCTCCAGCACCCGGGGCCCGGCCACCTGGCCGTCCTTGGTGACGTGCCCGACCAGCACGGTGGCGATGCCGCGCTCCTTTGCGACGGCGACGAGGGCGGCGGTGACCGCGCGGACCTGGGTGACGCCGCCGGGCACGCCCTCGGTGCCGGTGGTCGAGATGGTCTGCACCGAGTCGAGCACCAGCAGCCCCGGCTTGACCGCGTCGAGGTGGCCGAGCACCGCCGACAGGTCGCTCTCGGCGGCCAGGTAGAGCTGGTCGTGCAGGGCGCCCATCCGCTCGGCGCGCAGCCGCACCTGGCTGACCGACTCCTCGCCGCTGACCACCAGCGACGGGCTGCCGGCCCCGGCCGCCCACTGCTGGGCCACGTCGAGCAGCAGCGTCGACTTGCCCACGCCGGGCTCACCGGCGAGCAGCACCACCGCGCCGGGGACCAGGCCGCCGCCGAGCACCCGGTCGAGCTCGCTCACACCTGTGGGACGGGCCCGGGCGGGCGCGGCGCTGATCGTGGCGATCGGCCGGGCCGGCTCGGCCGGCATCCGCGAGCTGACCACCCGGCCGGAGACCAGCGGGCCGGTGACCGTGCACTCGACCACCGAACCCCACTCGCCGCACTCGGGGCACCGGCCCACCCACTTCGGGGGCTGGTGGCCGCAGGCGTCGCACTCGTAGGCCGGACGGGGTTCGCGGGTGGCGGCGCGACCGCGGCCGGCACCGGCGCGGGAGGGGGTCGATCGGGGCGAGGTCACCACCGGACGCTAACCGGCCGGTACGACGAAAGCCCACCCGAAACGGCGACACCGCCGGCGTGGCGCTGGCCACGACGGCGGTGCCGACGACAGAGGGGACGCGGTCAGTGGCCGCCCTCGACGCCGCTGTCCTCACCGACGTGCCGCGGCTCCACGATCTTCGACGGCGTGGCCTCCGGGGTCAGCGGGATGCCGATCGGTGCCGGGGTCGTGACGACCTTGCCGTTGCCGAAGTCGAAGGTCAGGTTGACCTGCTGGCCGACGAGCAGCTTCTCGTTCAGGCCGACGAGCTGGAGGAACCGCGGGTTGCCGGCGTTGAGCTGGGCGTAGCTGAGCGCCGGGATCTCGATCCGGGCCGGCTGGCCGGCGGGCGCGGACTCGCTCTCGCTCGGCGACGGGCTGGCCGACGGCGACCCGGTCACCTCCAGCGACTGGCTCGGCGACGCGCTCGGGTCGGTGGCGGTCGGCGAGGCGGTGGCCGGCTCGGTGGGCGAACCGGTCGGGGTGGCCGCGCCGCTCTCGCCCGCGCCGGAACCGGTGAGCACGATCTCCCGGGCGCTGTCGGTGGTGACCGTCACGGTCACCGGCTTCTCGCTGTCGTTGTAGATCACCACGTTGACCGGCGCGTTCGACCCGGCCTCGTAGCCCTTCGGGCCCGGGAACTGCACGTAGAGCCCGCGCACCTTGTAGAGGTTGTCGGAGGTCTGGACGTTGACGCCCTGTACCGACGGGATCTTGTTGGCGGTCTCGGAAATCTGCCCGGCGCCGCACCCGGACAGCAGCAGGCTCGCCGCCGCCGTGCCGGCCAGCAGCAGGGCCGGCCCCCGGGAACCCCTGATCGAGCGCGTCACGTCGGTCCTCCTCGTCACGATCCCCGCCCGGTCGACCCCCGGGCACGGGGTGGCCATACCCGCGCAGACCGCGCTCCAGGGTAGTTGGAGCTGATCGAGGCCCGCACGCGGACCCGGCAATACCACCTCGGGAGGGACTGCTCAGACCACCCGGCCGCTCGTCACCAGCAGCACCACATCGATCAGCGCCACCACCAGCACCGCCCGGAAGGCGGTCGCCGAGCGTCCGGCGGTCGCGCGTCCCGCGTACCAGCCGACGGCCGGCACGGCGACGGCGGCGGCGACGGCCGACAGGCCGGCCCACGACGGCGGTCCGGGCGGGCCGAGGACCAGCGCGACGGTGGCCGCGAGCAGCAGCCCGGCGGCGGCCAGCCGGCTGCCCACCGGCCCGAGCCGGTGCGGCAGGCCGCGCACCCCGGTCCGGGCGTCGTCGGCCAGGTCGGGCAGCACGTTGGCGAAGTGCGCCCCGGCACCGAGCAGCGCAGCGGCGGCCACCAGCCAGGCCGGGGGCGCCGGCGAGCCGGGCAGCGCCAGCACCACGAACGCGGGCAGCGCGCCGAACGAGACCGCGTAGGGCAGCACCGACACCGGCGTCGACTTCAGCGGCCGGTTGTAGAGCAGCGCGGAGACCAGGCCCAGCGTCGCGCAGGCCGCCGCGGCCGGACCGCCGGCCAGCGCCAGCACCGGCACGGCGACGGCGGCGACCACGGTGGCGCGGGCCAGCGTCGGCCGGGCGACCTCGCCGGTTGTCACCGGTTTGTCGGTACGCCCCACCGCCGCGTCCCGCTCGGCGTCGATCAGGTCGTTGCTCCACCCGACGGCGAGCTGGCTGGCCAGCACCGTCAACGCCACCGCGGCGACGCCCGACGCGGAGTGCCCGGCACCGGCGGCGAGCAGCGCGGCGACCACTGTGACCGCCGCCGCGGGTTCCGGATGGCTCGCCCTGACCAGCCCTAACACCCGTGTCGACATAAGGGAAGTCTGGTCGTTACCGGGCAGTCGTGCCACGCTCGACGCATGCCCGACGCGTCGCCGGTGTCCACTCCGTACCGGGTGCTGCCGCCGAACGACCCCCGGCAGTACGACGACCTGGCCGGCGAGTGGTGGCGGCCGGACGGCGCGTTCGCGATGCTGCACTGGCTGGCCCGGGCCCGGGCGGCGCTGGTACCGGCGGCGTCCACGCCGGACGACCTGCTCGTCGACCTGGGTTGCGGCGCCGGGCTGCTGGCGCCGCACCTGGCCGGCAAGGGCTACCGCCACGTCGGGGTGGACCTGACCCGCTCCGCGCTCGACCAGGCCGCCGCGCACGGTGTGACTGTGGTCCAGGCCGACGCCACGGCGGTGCCGCTGGCCGACGGCTGCGCGGCTGTGGTCTCCGCCGGTGAGCTGCTGGAACACGTACCGGACTGGCGGCGGGCCGTCGCCGAGGCGTGCCGGCTGCTGCGCCCTGGTGGCCTGCTGGTGCTGGACACGCTCAACGACACGCTGCTGGCCCGGCTCGTCGCTGTGGAACTGGGCGAACGGCTGCCCACGGTGCCGCGCGGCATCCACGATCCGCGGTTGTTCGTCGACGCCCGCGCGCTGGTCGCCGAGTGCGCCCGGCACGGCGTGTCGCTGACGGTGCGCGGGGTCCGCCCGCAGCTGGGCGGCACGCTGGCCTGGCTGCTGCGCCGCATGCGCGGCGGCGCCGACCGTCCGGGCCGGACCGAACCGCGCATCGTGCCGACCCGGTCGACAGCGGTGCTGTACCAGGGCTGGGGGCGCCGGGGCGGGTAGCCGGGGCGGCCCGGGGTAAAGGACGCCGAGAAGGGGGCGACATGACTGTGCACGCGCTGGAGGCGGCCCGCCGGTTGGCGCCGCGACTGGCCGCCCGCGCGGCCGAGCACGACCGCGACGGCTCGTTCCCCGTGGACGACTTCGCGGACCTGCGGGCGGCCGGGCTGTTCGGCCTGATGGTGCCCCCCGAGCTGGGCGGTACGGGCGCGAGCTTCGCCGAGTACGCCGCCGTCGCCACCGAACTGGCCCGGGGCAACGGCGCCACCGCGCTGGTGTTCAACATGCACGCCTCGGTCACCGGGGCGCTGGGCGCGGTCACCGAGGAACTGGCCGAGGCGCTCGGCGTACCGGACGAGGCCCTGGCGGCGCGGGACCGGCTGCTGCGCGCGGCTGCGGACGGCGCCTGGTACGCGGTCGCGATGAGCGAACGCGGCGCCGGTGCCCGGTTGTCGCAGCTCAGCACCGTCTACGAGCCGGTCGACGGCGGCTGGCACATCAAGGGCAGCAAGACGTTCTGCTCCGGCGCCGGGCACCCGGACGGTTACCTGGTGGCTGCCCGCAGCGCCGCCGACCAGTCGGTGGTGTCGCAGTTCCTGGTCCCGGCGGGGGACGGGATCACCGTCGAGCCCACCTGGGACTCGCTCGGCATGCGGGCCACCTCCTCGCACGACGTGCACCTGGACGTGACGGTCCCGGCCGACCGGCTGCTCGGCGGCGTCGAAGGGCTGGCCCTGGTCGTCGCCCAGCTCATGCCGCACTGGCTGGTGGCGAGCTATGCGGCGGTCTACGTCGGCGTGGCCCGGGCCGCCATCGACGCCGCGGCCGAGCACCTCAACGCCCGCAACCTCGCCGGGCTGCCCGCGGTGCGGGCCCGCCTGGGCCGGGCCGACGCGGCCACCGCCGCCGCCGAACTGGTGGTCGCCGAGGCGGCCCGCCGGGTCGACGAGGCGCCCGGCGACGCCGAGACGAACCGCTGGGTGTGGCGGGCCAAGCTGCTCGCCGGCACCACCGCCGCCGACGTCGCGGCCTCCATGCTGGAGGCGGCCGGTACGTCGGCGACCCGGCGCGGGCATCCGCTGGAACGGCTCTACCGGGACGCCCGCTGCGGCTCGCTGCATCCGGCCACGTCCGACGTGTGCGCCGACTGGCTCGGCATCGCCGCGCTGGGCGGCGACCCGGACCGGGACAGCGCGCTCCCTCGTTGGTGAAGCGCGAGGAGCGAGCCGGTTTTGCGAGCCCCGCAGTCGCGAACGAAAGGCTGCCGGGTGACCAGGAGTCGGTGCGAGAGATGAGGGAGGGGTGGGGGACGTGGGCACACCGGTGATCGCGGGTCTGGGTACGGCGCAACCGCCGGCCGCGATGCAGGACGAACTGTGGACGGGCTTCTTCGCGAAGCACTTCCAGGGGAACACCAGGGCGCTGGCCGAGCGGATCTTCGCGAACTCGGGCGTCAGCCGGCGGCAGGCGGCGGTCAACCCGCTGCTGGAGGACGTCTCGGAGTGGCCGACCGAGCGCCGGATGCGCCGCTACCAGGTCGAGGCGCTGCCGCTCGGCAAGGAGGCGGTCAGCCGGGCACTCACCGCCGCCGGCCTGGACGCCTCCGACATCGGGCTGTTCATCGTCTGCTCCTGCACCGGGTACGCGACCCCGGGGCTGGACATCCTGCTCGCCCGGGACCTGGGCATGTCCCCGAGCGCCCAGCGCATGTTCGTGGGGCACATGGGCTGCTACGCGGCCCTGCCCGGGCTGGGCGCGGCGAGCGACTTCGTCACCGCCCGCGGGCGGCCCGCGCTGCTGCTCTGCGCGGAGCTGACCAGCCTGCACATCCAGCCGCCGGGCGCCCGCGTGGACACCCAGCAGATCGTCTCCCACGCGCTGTTCTCGGACGCCGCGGTCGCCGCCGTGGTCGTCCCCGGCGGCCGGGGGTACGCGCTGCGCGAGGTCACCTCGGTCACCGACACCTCCACCGCCGACCACATGACCTGGGACGTCACCGACACCGGTTTCCGGATGGGGTTGTCGCCGAAGGTGCCGCAGGTGCTGTCGCGGCACGTGCGGACGCTGATCGACGAGCTGCTGGCGCGGCACGGGTGCGAGCGCTCCGACGTGGACGGCTGGGCGGTGCATCCGGGCGGGCCGCGGATCCTCAACGTGGTGGAGCGTGAGCTGGCCCTGCCGCCGGACGGCCTCGCCGCCTCCCGGGGCACGCTCGCCGAGCACGGCAACTGCTCGTCCCCGACCGTGCTGCTGATCCTGGACCGGCTGTGGCGTACGGAGCCGGCGCCGCCGCGCTGGGTGGTGATGCTCGCGTTCGGACCGGGCCTGACGCTCTACGCGGTGCTGCTGGAACGGGTGGGCTGACGGCTCGCCCCGCCCGGGCCGCGCGGATACGCTGCCGTCATGGCCTCCGATGAGCGGGACGGACGGGTACCGCTGACCGTCCTGACCGTTCTGGCGTTGACGGCCGGCGCGGCCTGGTGGCGGGCGGCGGCACCGGAGCCGGGCGCGGCCACGGCCGTGCCGGTGCCGCCGGCGAGCGCCGAACCCGTCGCCCGCACCTGGCGGGTCGACCCCTCGACAGGCGATGCCTGGCCGGCACGACCGGGGCGCGATCCGACGCCCCTGGCACTCCGTGGGCCGGCCACGGCGCCGGACCGGTCGGTGGTGATCCGGGTCGAGGACGACGGCACCTCGCGTGTGCTCCAGGTGTCGCACGTGGTGTGGCGGGAGACGTCCGACCTGACGCCGGACGGGCCGCCCGTCGTCCGGCAGGTGAATCCCTCGCGGGGCGACGACTACCGCCTGTCGGTGAGCTGCTCCGGGGACGGGGCGGTCGCCGTGCAGCTGTCCGGCGCGGGGACCGGCGACGCGCAGCGGGTGCTCCGGTGCGGCGGGCGACTGGAACTGCCGTTGCTGGGCGGCACCGGCGCGCCGGTGCTGGTGCGGTTCAGCGGCGTACGCGGCCGCGCCGAACTGGACGCCCGACTCGAAGCGCTCTACTGACCGCTGTCGCGCCGGCCCTCAGTTGCCCAGCCGGGCCAGGTCGGCGCCGTAGTCCGACAGCGGGCCCAGCTCCGGCACCACCCGGACCAGCGAGCCCTGCCGGTCCACGAGCAGCGCGGCGGCGGTGCCGGGATGGGCGGACAGGTGCACGTAGGAGCGCAGGCCGCCGGCCGGGTCCCCGAGCGGGCGTACCCCGGGGACGCTCGCGGGTCCGGCGCTGCGGCCCTCGGTCACGGTGACCACCGTGACGCCGGGCGGCGCGGCGCGCGCCGCGGTGCCGACCTGCTCGGCGCAGGCGCAGGCGTCGACCAGGATGATCATGGCGGGTAGCAGGCTGCGCAGCGGTACCGGCGTGTCGTCCGCGCCGACCAGGTCCAGCGCGGGCAGTGGGCCGACCGGTTGCGGCGCGGTGGTGGAGCGGGGGAGCACCGTCGGCGCGCCGGACCGCGTGGTGGTACGCGGCCAGGTGACGGCGGCCAGCCCGGCGAGTGTGACGAGCACCGACACGAGCAGGACCAGCACCGGTAGCCCGAGGCGGGCCGGAACGGTACGCCGGCCGGAGCCCTGCCGCGCGCGGCGCAACTCCCGGCGGACCTGCCGGGCCTCGTCGGCGAGCGCCGAGGCGTCGTCCGGGACGACCACCCGGCCCCACTCCGGAGGCAGGCCGGGCAGCCCGTCCGGCGGCCCCTGGCCGTCAGCGTCAGGCACGCCCATCGGACCCCCAGGAACGTCTCGGTGAGCGGACGTCACGTCCCTCACCAGCGTCCCGCACCGACCGCCGTAACGCCACACCTGGGCGCGGACGGAGTTGCGGAGCTACCATGGAAGGAGCGCATTGCCCTAGATCTGGACGCTCCCGTCACCCCGTACCGGGTTGTCACGTGTTCCTCACGGAGCGTGTCGAAACCATCGGTTTGACCGCCTGTCAAGCTGAAGAAATACCTCTCACAGGGCCCCTGAGCTGCGCCAACGGTCAGGACAGCGGTGAGACATCGGTGCCTGAGCGTGTTACCCTAGACACAGCGAAAGGGGTTTCGAACCTATGGTTTTCAGTGTCGGCGAGACCGTTGTTTACCCCCACCACGGGGCCGCACTCATCGAGGCAATCGAGACTCGGGTCATCAAGGGCGAGCCCAAGCAATACCTCGTCCTGAGGGTCGCACAGGGTGACCTGACGGTCCGGGTTCCCGCCGAGAACGCCGAGATCGTGGGTGTGCGCGAGGTGGTCGGCGAAGAGGGCCTGGGCAAGGTCTTCGACGTGCTCCGTGCACCACACACCGAGGAGCCGACCAACTGGTCGCGGCGTTACAAGGCGAATCTGGAGAAGCTGGCCTCCGGAAACCCGCTGAAGGTGGCCGAGGTCGTCCGCGACCTGTGGCGCCGGGAGCGGGAGCGGGGCCTGTCGGCGGGCGAGAAGCGGATGCTCGCCAAGGCTCGTGACATCCTCGTCGGCGAGGTCGCGCTGGCGGAGAAGAGCACCAAGGACGAGGCCGAGACGCTGCTCGACAAGGTGCTGACCGAGGCCTGATCCACGCCTCTGCCTCTACCCACCCCGCAGCGAACGAATCCGAGGACCGCGACGTGACCGCGCAGCTCAATCCGCGCGGTGACGTCGCGGTCCTCGTTCCTGCGGCAGGTGCCGGGGTACGCCTCGGACCCGGCGCCCCGAAGGCACTCCGGCTGCTCGCGGGTGAGCCGCTGCTGGTGCACGCGGTCCGCCGGATCGCCGCCGCGCCCTCGGTGCACACGATCGTGGTGGCCGCGCCGGCGACCGAGGTCGAGGCGGTACGCGCGATGCTCGCACCCGTGGCCCCGGTGACTGTGGTGCCCGGTGGCGCCGAACGCCAGGAGTCGGTGGCGGCGGCCCTCGCAGCGGTTCCCGCCGGTCCGGAGATCGTCCTCGTGCACGACGCGGCCCGCGCACTCACCCCGCCACACCTGGTCGAATCGGTGGCCGCGGCGGTCCGCGACGGGCACGACGCGGTGATCCCGGTGCTGCCGGTGGTCGACACGATCAAGGAGGTCGACGCGACCGAGCGGGTGCTCGGCACCGTCGACAGGTCCGCGCTGCGGGCGGTGCAGACGCCGCAGGGCTTCCGCCGGTCGGCGCTGATCGCGGCCCACCGGTCGGCGGGCGACGCGCTCACCGACGACGCCGGGCTGATCGAGAAGCAGGGCGGCGCGGTCATGTGCGTGCCGGGCTCCGAGCTGGCCCTGAAGATCACCCGCCCGTTCGACATGGCCCTGGCCGAGCGCCTCCTGACCACAGGCGCCTGACGGCCGTCGTCCACCCGGCTCCTGGGATCTGCGGCGCGTACCCTCTGATCATGATCGTTCCTCGGGTGGCTGTCGGCACCGACGTGCACGCGTTCGCGGCCGGGCGGCCCTGCTGGGTCGCGGGCCTGCACTGGCCGGACCAGGACGGCCTGGCCGGGCACTCCGACGCCGACGTGGCGGCGCACGCGGCCTGCAACGCCCTGCTCTCCGCCGCGGGGCTCGGCGACCTGGGCGCGAACTTCGGCGTGGACCAGCCGGAGTGGGCCGGTGCCTCCGGGGTGGCGCTGCTGACCGAGAGCGCACGCCGGGTACGGGCGGCGGGCTTCCAGATCGGCAACGTGTCGGTGCAGGTCGTCGGCAACCGTCCCAAGATCGGGCCGCGCCGGGAGGAGGCGCAGCGGGTGCTCTCCGGGGCGGTCGGCGCGCCGGTGACCGTCTCCGCGGCCACCACAGACGGGCTGGGCTTCACCGGGCGCGGGGAGGGGCTCGCCGGGATCGCGGTGGCTCTGGTCTACGAGGCTCCGGCCGACTGACGCGGTGACCGGGGACGCCGGTCACCGCGTCACCCGATCAGTCGACGTCGGTGCAGACGTTGTGAGTAGTGCCGTGGAGCATCGTGATGGTCTTGTCGTAGGTGGGGGAGAACTCCACCCGGAACCGGCCGTCGACGATCCACAGCCCCTTCGGCAGCGTGCCGGCGTTCTCCCGGAAACCGAGCAGCACCGGCCCGGTCACGTACCAGGTCATCGAGCCGTCGGTGCGGTAGACGACGAGGGCGGTGCCGCTCGCGTCCGCCGTCGAGGTGGCACCGGTCTCCAGGTTCGTCACCCGGTTGATCAGGGCGCCGGTGAACAACTCCCGCTTCGGTGCGCCGTCCGGATAGGTCTCGATCGTCAGCTTCCGAACCTCGTCCACGATCGGCTCGACCCGTACCGCGAACTCGCACCGCGCGCCCGCCGGCATCTCGAACGGCTCCTGGGGTGCCGGTTCCCAGGCACCCGGGGCGGGATGCCGCTCCGGCGCGGCGGACGCCGAGCCGGGCAGGCCCGCGACAACCGCCGCCACGACGCTCGCCACCGCGATACTCATCCTGAACCGCATGTTGCACTCCATTCGTCGCTGGTCCGGACGGCGAGCATCACCGGGCCGGATCACCACCGGCTCACCGCGTCGAGCCGCAGCCGTCGAGCGGGCGGACCCGGCCGGCCGAGCTCCTCACCACGCGATCACCGCCGGGCGACAACCCCCGGCTCGGGCCGGATCGTCCTGTTCGGTATGGAGTTCCGCCTGCTCGGGCCGTTCGAGGCCCGCCACGACGGCCGGCCGGTCGAGGTCGGCAGCCGGCGCCAGGAGCGTTGCCTGCTCGGGGTGCTGCTGCTCGACGTGGGCCGGGTGGTGCCTACCGACCGCCTCATCGACCTGCTCTGGAACGGCCGGCCGCCGGCCACGGCGCGCAGTGCGGTGCAGACGTACATCGGGCGGCTGCGGGGCTCGCTCCATCCGTACGGGGTGCGGATCAGCACCCGGGGCGAGGGCTACGCGGTGGAGGAGGACGGGCACCGGGTCGACGTCGACGAGTTCGCCGAACTGGTCCGGAGGGCCGGGAGAGCCGCCGATCCCGCCGAGCGGGTGCGGTCGCTCGACCGGGCGCTGGCCCTCTGGCGCGGGCCGTTGCTCGCCGACGCGGCGGACGACGAGCTGCGGCACCGGCTGCACGGCACTGTCGAGGAGCTACGGCTGGTGGCCGTGGAGCTACGGGCCGAGGCGCAGCTCGCGCTGGGCCGGCACACGCGGGCGATCGCCGAACTGATGCCGCTGGCCGCCGAACACCCTACGCGGGAACACCTCGTGGCAGTCCTGATGACCGCCCTGTACCGGGGTGCCCGGCGGGCCGACGCGCTGCGCCTCTACCGCGCCACCCGGGACCTGCTCGCGGCCGACTTCGGCGTCGAGCCGGGGCTCCGGCTCCGCGAGGTGCAGCGGCGGGTGCTCGCGGGCGACGACCGCCTGGACCGGGTCGACCGGCCGATGCACGAGATCCGGGTGAACGACGAGAGCCTGCCGTGGAGCGTGGGCGGCCATCCGGCCCTGGACTTCTGCAACACCCTCGCCGGGTGGGGACACGAGCCTCCGTTGCCCGGCGCCGAGTGGCTGCGCGGCTACCGCACCCTTGCCGTCTGGGCCGGCCATGTCGGGCTGGTGGACGAGGTTTCGACGAACCGCCTGCTGCACCTCGCGCGCCGTGACCCGCCAGCGGCGGAGGCGGTGCTCGACGAGGCCCGTACGCTCCGCGCGGCGCTCTACGCCAGCCTGGTCGACCCGGACGACGGACCGGCCTTCGAGACGGTCGCACGGGCCGCCGAGGCCGCCGCTCGTACGCTCGTCTTCCGGCGCGAGGCCGACGGACGCGGCAGGTGGTGGCCGGACCTGGCGGCCGGGCTGCGGCTGCCGGTGCACGCCGCCGCGTTCAGCGGCGCGCAACTGCTCGCCGATCCGGCCCGGTTCACGGTGCGGGTCTGCCCGGACCGGCGGTGCGGGTGGCTGTTCCTGGACGAGAGCGGGCTGCGCCGGTGGTGCAGCCTGGGGACGTGCGGCGGCCGGGCGGGCGCGTCCTGCCGGAGTGCCTGACGCGGGGCACCCTCGGCGCGCGGTGGGGCCGGGCGGATACGCTCGCCGGGATGCCGAGTGACGCCGCTCCCGACCAGTCCGCCGCCGACGGCTACCTGCAACGCGCCCACCTGCTCGCCGAGCTGGGGCGCTACGACGAGGGGATCGGCGAACTCACCGCGCTGCTCGCGGACGAGCCCGGGCACCTGCCCGCGTTGACCATGCTGGCCCGGATGCACCTGGCCGCCGACCGCCCGGCCGAGGCGCTCGCCGCCACCGAGACCGCCGTCGAGGAGGCGACCGCCGGTCCCGAGGCGGTGCCGGCGCTCGTGGCGCGCGGGTTCGCCCTCCTCGACCTCGAACACTGGAAGCCCGCCGCGGCCACCGCCGACGAGATCCTGGCGCGTGCGCCGGGCGACGCGTACGCGCAGCGCAGTGCCGCCGCCATCCTCTCCGCGTCGCGCAACGGGCAGGCGGCGCTGGACGCGGCGTGGCGCGGGGTGGAGCTGGCCCAGGACGAGCCGGAGGCGCACCTGGTGCTCGGCCTGGTCGCGGTGCGGCTGCAGCTGTTCGACCTGGCCGAGCGGGCCTACCGGGAGGCGCTGCGGCTGGACCCGGAGCTGGGTGACGCGGGGCAGGACGTGGGCATGGCCCGGCTGGAACGCCGCCGGTACGCCGAGACGCTGGAACACCTGACCGCGCTGGCGGACCTGCCGGTGGCACGTCCCGACCCGGCGCGGACGGTGGACGACGGCATCCGGCGGCTCCTGCTGTCCGTGGCCGGCTGGTCGCTGCTCGCGAGCGTGCTGGTCGCCGCGCTGGCCCCGGCCTCGACCGGCGCGTCCCGGCTGTTCGCGGTGCTGGCGGTGGCCGGGACGGCAGTGCTGCTGCGTCGCCCGGCGACGTGGCGGCCCGGCCTGCGGGAGGCGATGTCACGCGGCCTGGTCGTGCCGGTCTACGCGGCCGCCGCCGCGGTGGTGCTGCTGCTCGTGTACGCGCTGGTCGGCGGCCCGTTGCCGCTGGTCGGGGCGATCACCGCGTCGGTGGTGGCCGGATTCACCGCGTTCGCTCGCCGGTGAGCGGGTAGGAGGACCGGAAACACCGGCTGAAGGAAGCGGGAACCAGTGCTCACCGTCAACGCCTATGCGGCGACGTCCGCGACCGAACCGCTCGCCCCGACCACCATCGAGCGGCGCGATCTCGGACCGGACGACGTTCTCATCGACATCAAGTTCTCCGGCATCTGCCACTCCGACATCCACACCGCGCGCAGCGAGTGGGGCCCGACCCGCTACCCGATCGTGGTGGGTCACGAGATCGCGGGCGTGGTGCGTGAGGTCGGCTCCGCGGTCACCAGGTTCGCCGTCGGCGATCGGGTCGGCGTCGGCTGCCTGGTCGACTCCTGCCGGGAGTGCGACAACTGCCGCAAGGGGCTGGAGCAGTACTGCCTCAACGGCAGCACCGGCACGTACGGCGGGGTGGGGCGGGACGGCGAGCCGACCCAGGGCGGCTACTCGCAGGCCATCGTGGTCACCGAGGACTTCGTGCTGCGCATCCCGGACGGCATCGAGTTGGACGCGGCCGCGCCGCTGCTCTGCGCCGGCATCACCACGTACTCGCCGCTGCGGCACTGGAACGCCGGGCCGGGCCGCCGGGTCGCGGTGATCGGCATGGGCGGTCTCGGCCACATGGCCGTCAAGCTGGCGCACGCGATGGGCGCCGAGGTGACTGTGCTGTCGCAGTCGCTGAAGAAACGGGAGGACGGGCTGCGGCTCGGCGCCGACCACTACTACGCGACCTCGGACGAGGACACGTTCACCGAGCTGGCCGGCTCGTTCGACCTGATCATCAACACGGTGAGCGCGACGCTCGACATGGACGCGTACCTGCGGCTGCTCGCGGTGGACGGGACGCTCGTCAACGTGGGCGCGCCCGAGGATTCGCTGTCGGTGCACGCGTTCTCGCTGATCCCGGCCCGGCGGTCGTTCGCCGGGTCGAACATCGGCGGCATCGCGGAGACCCAGGAGATGCTCGACTTCTGCGCCGAGCACGGGCTGGGCGCCGAGATCGAGGTGATCGGTGCCGAGAAGATCAATGAGGCGTACGAGCGGGTGCTCGCCTCCGACGTCCGCTACCGCTTCGTCATCGACGCGTCCACGTTCTGACGACCGCGTGCGAAGGGGCCGCGTCCGTGCCGGGCGCGGCCCCTTCTCGCGTACGTCAGGACTTGCGCGCCCAGGTCCAGGCGTAGCCGTCGTCCTCGCAGGCGGCGGCCGCGTCGCAGAGGTCCAGTGGGCGGAACGTGTCCACCATGACCGCCAGCTCGTCGAAGAACTCCGCACCGATCGACCGCTCGGCGGCACCCGGCTGGGGGCCGTGCGTGAAGCCGGACGGGTGCAGCGAGATCGAGCCCTGCTCGATGCCGGAGCCGCGCCGGGCCTCGTAGTTGCCGCCGGTGTAGAACAGCATCTCGTCGGAGTCGACGTTGTGGTGGTTGTACGGCACCGGGATGGCGGCCGGGTGGTAGTCCACCTTGCGCGGCACGAACGAGCAGATGACGAAGTTCGGGCCCTGGAACGTCTGGTGCACCGGCGGCGGCTGGTGGATCCGCCCGGTGATCGGTTCGAAGTCGTGGATGGAGAACGCCCACGGGTACATGTGCCCGTCCCAGCCCACCACGTCGAACGGGTGGTTGGCGTAGACGTACCTCGTCCAACCGCGACGGTGCCGCACCAGCACCTCGACCTCCTCGCCGTCGACCAGCAGCGGGGTGTCCGGTCCCCGGACGTCGCGCTCGCAGTAGGGCGCGTGCTCCAGGAACTGGCCGCGTACGGAGAGGTAGCGCTTGGGCGGCCCGATGTGGCCGGACGCCTCGACGGCGAGCAGCCGGGTCGGTTCGTCGCCGGTGGGCACGAGGCGGTGGATGGTCGAGGTGGGGATGACGACGTAGTCGCCGGCGACCGCGTCGAGCACGCCGAACGGCGACTCCACACGCATCGACCCGGCCTCCAGGTAGAGGCAGTGGTCGCCGGTGGCGTCGCGGAACAGCGGCGACGGCCGGTCGGCTAGCACGTAGGCGATGCGTACGTCGTCGTTGGCGAGCAGGTACTGCCGGCCGAGCACCGGGTCCGCACCGGTGCCGTCGAGCTTGTGCGTGCGCAGGTGACGCGGCTTGAGCGGCAGGTTCGGCACGCGGGTGACTGTGGGCGGGGCGTACTCCTGCGCGGCGAGGATCGCGGTCGGCGCGTGCCGGTGGTAGAGCAGCGACGAGTCGGAGGAGAAGCCCTCCTGGCCGACCAGTTCCTCCGCGTAGAGCGTGCCGTCGGGCTGGCGGAACTGGGTGTGGCGCTTGCGCGGCACGTCGCCGACCCTGCGGTAGTACGGCATCTCGCCTCCCGATATGTCCCGTTCTCCGGCCGAGGGCGTCCGATAATCGGACGCTGTTGTCCGTTCCTCGTAGCGTCCCGTACATTCTTGTCTCGTGTCAACGCAGGTGCCCCGCCTCCTCTCCGGCCTGGTGGACGACGCCGCGGTCTTCCCACCCGGCAACGCCCCGCTGCCCGACGCGGTGACCGCGCACCGCACCCACCGCACCGCCTGGTACGCGGACATGGTCGGCCCGCTGCTGCTGCCCGCCTCGGAGATCCAGCGCGGATCACTGAGCGGCCTGGTGGACCCGGCCGAGGGCCTGGTCATCGGGCTGATCGGCGACACCGGTCTGGACCAGCTCCCGCAGACGCTGGACGCGCTCGCGCCCGACGGGCTGGCCGCCCGGCAGATCGAGGCGCCGGTCGCCAAGCGCGGCGAGGACCCGCAACCCGGGCTGTCCGAGCTGCTCGCGCTCGCCGGCCGGCTCGCCGGCACCGCCGTGTACGCGGAGATCCCGCTGACCTTCGGCCTGATGGGCGCGCTCGACACGCTCGCCGAGGCACGCGCCGCCGGGCTGCCGGTGGCCGCCAAGTTCCGCACCGGCGGGCTCGCCGCCGAACTGTTCCCCACCCCGGTCGAGCTGGCCGCGGTGATCTGCGCGTGCCGGGACCGTAAGCTGCCGTTCAAGCTCACCGCCGGGCTGCACCACGCGATCCGGCACCGCGACCCGGAGACCGGCTTCAACCACCACGGTTTCGTCAACGTGCTGGGCGCGACGCTCGCCGCCGTCGGGGGAGCCGAGGTGGACGGCGTGGCCGAGCTGCTCGCCGCCACCGACCCGGTACGGGTGGTCGAGCCGGCCCGGGCGCACCGCGACGCCGAGCGCCCGCTCTGGGTCGGGTACGGCTCGTGCAGCATCTCCGAACCACTTACCGATCTGATCCGGCTGGGGCTGGTGAACGGAGGCTACGAGGCATGACCTGGGTACCAGGGGCGGCGGGGTCGCCGTACGGGGTGACGAACCTGCCGTACGGCGTGTTCCGGCACGGCGGCGGCGAGCCGCGTATCGGCGTCCGCATCGGTGACTTCGCGCTGGACCTGGCCGGCGCGGAGGCCGCCGGTCTGGTGCTGGCCGGCGGCGCGCTGGGTGAGCCGGCGCTCAACGCCTTCATGGCGCTCGGCCGTCCGCAGTGGACGGCGGTCCGGCAGCGGGTCGTCGAGCTGCTCACCGAGCCGGAGCACCGGGCGGCGGTCGAGCCGCTGCTGGTGCCGCTGCGCGAGGTCGAGATGGCGCTGCCGTTCGAGGTGGCCGACTACGTCGACTTCTACTCCTCGGAGCACCACGCCTCGAACGTCGGGCAGATCTTCCGGCCCGGGCAGCCGCCGCTGCTGCCGAACTGGAAGCACGTGCCGATCGGCTACCACGGCCGGGCCGGCACGGTGGTCGTCTCCGGCACCCCGGTGATCCGCCCGACCGGCCAGCGGGCCAGCGCGCAGGGCCCCACCACCGGTGCCTCGGTACGGCTGGACATCGAGGCCGAGGTGGGCTTCGTGGTGGGCGTGCCGAGCCGGCTCGGCGAGCGGGTGCCGGTGGCCGACTTCGCCGACCACGTCTTCGGCGTGGTGCTCGTCAACGACTGGTCGGCCCGGGACATCCAGGCGTGGGAGTACCAGCCGCTCGGACCGTTCCTCGGCAAGTCGTTCGCCACCTCCGTCTCGGCCTGGGTGACGCCGCTGGAGGCGCTGGCCGACGCGTTCGTACCCGCGCCGGACCAGGACCCGCCGGTGCAGGACTACCTGCGCGACACCCCGCGCGTCGGGCTGGACCTGACGCTGTCGGTCGAGTGGAACGGCGAGCGGGTCGCCGAGCCGCCGTTCGCCGGCATGTACTGGACCCCGGCGCAGCAGCTCGCGCACCTCACCGTCAACGGCGCGTCGCTGCGTACCGGCGACCTCTACGCCTCCGGCACCGTCTCCGGTCCGGAGCGCGGCCAGGTCGGGTCGTTCCTGGAGCTGACCTGGGGCGGGTCCGAGCCGGTCAAGTTCGCCGACGGCAGCGAGCGGACGTTCCTGGAGGACGGCGACACGGTGACGATCACCGCCACCGCGCCCGGCCCGGACGGCACCACAGTCGCGTTGGGCGAGGTCACCGGGACGATCCTCCCGGCCCGCTGAGATCCGACCTTCCGAACCGGCCCCGGTCGCACCCGATGTGCGACCGGGGCCGTTTCCTTCGCCGTTGATCGCTCCGGATCACGTACGCCCCGGCCGGTGGCTCCTCCCGGGAGCCGCCCGCGGTGCCGGGCCGGGCGTACCAGCGAAAGCCGAGAGGAAGGATCGAGCATGACCGAGTTGACCGGTGCCGTCTGGCGCACCAGCAGCCGCTCGAACGATCAGGGTCTCTGCGTCGAGGTGGCGACGAACGTGGTCGCCGCGCACGGCGTGGTGGGCGTACGCGACTCGAAGGACCCGGACGGCCCCGCGCTCGCGGTGAGCCCGCCGGGCTGGGCCGCGTTCGTCACCGCGCTGCGGGGCGGCACGTTCGGAGGCTGACCGCTCGCGCCCACACCGGTGCCCCGGCCGGGGCGCCGGTGGTGGAAATGTCACCGGGAGGCTCCCCGTTTCCGGTCACGGCCCGTACCGTGTACGACACGGGAGGTGCCATGTCGACGGTGACGGTTTCCGCATTCATCGAAGCGCAGGACGCCGACCTGTGGCGGCTGCTCACCGACCTCCCGGCCCGCGCCGACTGGCTCTCGGCGGTGGACGCGGTCGAGGTCGTCGGCACCGGCGGCTTCGGACCGGGCACCGTGTGGCGGGAGACCCGCGTCCGCCCGGACGGCGGCACCGAGCCGGAGGAGTTCGAGGTGATCGAGGCGGTCGCGCCCGGCCGCCTGGTGCTCGGGTCGCGCGGCGCCGGCGCCGACTACCGGATCACCTGGACGCTGCGCACCGTCGAGCGGCGGCGGCGCGGCTGCACCGAGGTCACGGTCGAGCAGGAGGCGGTGCCGACCCGGGCGTACGGGCGGGTGCTGGCCCTGATCCTCGGTGGCCTGGCGGCCCGCGCGGTCGAGGGCGCGCTCCGGCGTGACCTGGCCGACCTGGCGCTGGCCGCCGGTTCCGACCGATCCACCGAGGCCGCCTGAGCCGACCCGGCCGCTCCCCGCACCCCGCCCGCACACGGCCGGTAGGGTGCCGGGGCGGAGGTGACGGATGGCGAAGGCCGCGAGGCGGCGGGCCGTGGTGGCGCTGGTGGCGGTGCTCGCCGTCGCGGCGTCGGTCGCCGTGGTCGTCCGGGTGCTGTCGCCCGCCGAGGTCGACACCCCGGCCCGGAAGTCGTACCCGGAGGTGCCCGCGCCGACCGCCGGGGTGCTCGCGCGGCTGCCGGTGGCGCCGCTCGTCGTGGACGGCCGCCTCCGCGTCTACGCCGGCGCCCGTCAGGTGTACGCCGACCAGCCGGTCACCGGTCGGCACCGGGTCACCCCGTTCTGGTCCTTCCGCCGCTGGCCGGCAACGCTGGTCGGAGTGCTCGCCGAGGGAACCACGGTGGTCAGCCGCTGGTCCGACGGCAAGCTGGTGGCGCTCGACGCGCGTACCGGTCGGGTGGCCTGGCGGGCGGACGGCCCGCGGCCCGGGTCGGTGCCGGAGCCGCGACGCACCTTCGCCGGCACGGTCTGGGATCCGGCCGGGCTGCACGTGGCGCGCGCTGCGGACGGGCGGACCGTGCTGCTCGCGGCCGGTCCGGGCGGGCTCGGCGGCTACGACCTCGCCGACGGCCGCCGGCTCTGGCGCGTCGACGTGGGCAGCGGTTGCCGGTCCGACGTGGGCACCACCGCCAGCGGCGAGCTGGTCGGGGTGGACAGCTGCGACGGCCCGGCCGCGGTCGAGCTGCGGGACGCGGCGACCGGTACGGTGCGGACCCGCTGGCGGCCGCCGGACGCGCCGGAGCAACTCGTCGTCACGCCTGTGGGCTGCCCGCACGGGCACTCCGGTTGCCGTGGGCTACGTACCGCCGGGCCGGACGGCGCGGGCAGCCGGGGCTGGCTGGTGACCGACCCGGGCGAGCCGGCCGCGGCGCCGGGCCTGGACCACCCGGACACGGTGCTGGACGGTGAGCGGGCGGTGGACACGTCCGGCCCGGTGGTGGTCGGACGCTCGGCGCGTACCGGCGAGGAGCTGTGGCGCCGGGCGGACATCCACCCGGCGCGGGTGCTGGCGACCGAGCCGGGACGGGTGCATCTGCTGACCGACCGGCGGGAACTGGTCACCGTGGACCCGCTGACCGGCACCACCCGGTCCAGTTTCGTGCTCGACCTGGGACGGGACGGGATCGGCTGGCGGCCGGGCCGGGCGTACGCGGTGGACGGCTACGTCGCCGTGGAGCGGCTGCGGGAGCAGGCCGCTCCGGAGGACGACGACCAGGGCTACTTCCTGATGGCCGAGCCGGTGCTGCTCGCCGTGACCTGATCCGGACGCCCGGCGCCGGTCCGTAGGGGGTTGACGGACCGACGCCGGGCGCGCCCGGTCAGGCCAGCGCGGCCTCTGCGGCGGCCAGGAACGCGTCGTTCTCGGCCGGGGTGCCGATGGTGACCCGGACACCGTCGCCGGGGAACGGGCGGACGATCACGCCGCGCGCCTCGCACGCCCGGCCGAACTCCACCGCCCGCTCGCCCAGCGGCAGCCAGACGAAGTTGGCCTGGCTGTCCGGCACGTCCGGGACGAACTTGCGCAGCGCCTCGGTGACCCGGTCCCGCTCGGCCACCACCAGCGCGCAGCGCCGCTCCACCTCGTCGGCCTGCGCCAGCGCGGCCAGCGCGCCGGCCTGGGCCGCCATGCTGGTGGAGAACGGAGTGACCACCTTGCGCACGGCGGCGGCCACCTCCGGCGCGGCGACCAGCCAGCCGATCCGCAGACCGGCCAGGCCCCACGCCTTGGACAGCGTGCGCAGCACCGCCACGTTCGGCCGGTCCAGGTAGGTCAGGCCGTCCGGCACCTCGGGGTCGGTGACGAACTCCCGGTACGCCTCGTCGATCACCACGAGCACGTCGTCCGGCATCGCGTCGAGGAAGCGGTCCAGCTCGGCCCGGCGCACCGCCGTACCGGTGGGGTTGTTCGGGTTGCAGACCAGCACCATCCGGGTCCGGTCGGTCACCGCCGCAGCCATCGCGGAAAGGTCGTGGCCGTGGCCGGCGTCGTTCGGCACCCGCACGCTCGTCGCGCCGCTGGTCGCCGCGATGATCGGGTACGCCTCGAAGGAGCGCCACGAGTAGAGCAGCTCGTCACCGGGCAGGCAGGTGGCGCGCACCAGGTGCTCGGCCAGCGCCACCGAACCGCAGCCGGTGGCGATCCGGTCGGCGTCCACGCCGTACCGCTCGGCGAGCGCCTGACGCAGCGCCACCACGCCCATGTCCGGGTAGCGGTGCGAACCGGCCACCGCCTCCGCGACCGCCTCCACCACGCCCGGCAGCGGGCCGTACGGCACCTCGTTGCTGGCCAGCTTGATCGCCTCGGCCAGCCCCAGCTCGCGGGCCAGGTCGGCCGGGCTGCGGCCGGGCACGTAGTTGGGCAGCGCGTCCAGGTCGGCGCGGGTGAGCCGCAGCGCGGGCTGCTGGCGTCCGGTCTCGGTCATGGGGTGTCTCCCGGGGTGTCGGCGCTCTCGGGCGGGGTGGTACGGGTGTCACGCTTGCGGGGGAGCTGGACCACCACCGTCTGCGCCCGCTTGTCGTGCAGGGCCTGGCGCAGCGGATGGTCGAACAGGGGTGAGACCGCGTCGATGAGCTGGAGCACCAGGCCCAGCCCGCAGCAGTACCAGAGCAGCGTCGGCAGGCCGAGCGTGCTCCAGCGCCGGGTGGCCCGGCCGAAGCCGAGTGGCTGGTCCGCCTCGACCGGCAGCGCGCGGATGCCCATCAGCCGCTTGCCGAAGGTCTGGCCGCGCGCCGCCATCGACGGCACCTCGTACGCGTACCAGAGCGCGGTGGCGATCACCAGAATCGCGATCTGGAGGCCGCCGGCCTGGTCGTCGATCTGGGGCAGCCCTTCGGTGGACGTGTCACCGTTGAGCGCCCGGCGCACCGACTCGCGCAGGTACGGGGAGACCGCCTCGACGTAGCGCCAGACGAACCAGCCGTTGACCACGGCGTTGAGCAGGAACACCACGCCGAAGTCGATCAGGCGCGCGACCAGCCGGGCGCCGTACGACGCGAGCGGCAGCCCGTGCGGACGCGGGACCGGCTGCGCACCTGGCCAGTGCGGGTACGGCCAGCCCGGCGGCGGTCCCTGCGTGCCCGGCCCGGCCTGCCCCGGCTGCCCGGGCTGGCCCGGCTGACCCGGCTGACCCGGCCACGGGTTCACCTGACCCGGCTGTCCCGGCCACGGGCCGCCCTGGCCGGGCTGACCCGGCTGACCCGGCCACGGGCTCGGTCCGCCCGGACCGCCGGGCGTGCCGGACGTCGTGGTCGCGTCGGGGCGGCCGCCGGGGCCGGTGGCCTGCTGGCCGGCGGCGGGCGTCGAGGCGGCCGGCGCGGGCTCGGGTTCGGGGGGCGGCGGGCCGTCGGGCGGGGTGACGTCGACCGGGATCGGCGCGCCGATCCAGCCCTCGCCGTCCCACCACCTGCGGGTCTCCGTGTCGGCGGGGTCGACGTACCAGCCAGGTTCCAAACTCACGATGCCGTCCTTGTTCCCGACTGCGGGGCTCGCAGACCCGGCTCACTCCTCGCGCTCACGGGCCAACCTTAACGACGACCGTTCCGGCGAACTTGTCGTGGAGGCACTGCTGCCAGGGCTTGTCCCACAGTTGCCAGAAACCGTCGAGGTAGCTGAGGAACGGCACGAACATCCCGCCGGCGAACTCGACGACCCAGCGCTTGCCGAGCATCCCCCGGCTCAGCGCGGCGTCCGGCTGCAGCGGCACGATCCGTAGCTTCATCACCTTCTTGCCCAGCGTCTGCCCGGTCCGGCGGGCGTACTCGACGTGGTAGACCCAGTAGAAGGCGAGCATCAGCAGCAGCACCCCGAGCTCGGCGGCGAACAACGGCAGGAGTACGCCGGTCCAGAGCTCGGCCGGGTCGGGGCCGTTCGGGCCGGCCTGCTCGATCTCGTCGATCATCCGGACGAAGACGAGGAAGAAGACCGGCAGGAACAGTGCCATCGTCACCGCCACGGCGACGGCGGTGTCGATCAGGTAGGCGAGCAGCCGGTCACCGAAGCTCGCCAGCGGCTGCCCGTTCGGCGCGACCGGAGGCGGGACGGGCATCGGGGCGTACCCGGCTGGGGGGTAACCGGGAGGTGGGTAGCCGGGCGGGCCGGCGTACCCCGGGGGAACGTGCTGCGCGGGCACCGCCGGTCCGCCGGGCGGCGCGAAGCCGCCGCCCGCGGGTACAGGACCGGCGGGCGGCGGCGTCGGGTTCGGAGGAGGCTGGGTCACGCGGACAGTGTTACAGGTTCCCGCGCTTCTCCTGCTCGCGCTCGATCGCCTCGAACAGGGCCTTGAAGTTGCCCTTGCCGAAGCCGAGCGAGCCGTGCCGCTCGATCAGCTCGAAGAAGACGGTGGGGCGGTCCTGCACCGGCTTGGTGAAGATCTGGAGCAGGTAGCCGTCCTCGTCCCGGTCGACCAGGATCTTGCGGGACTGAAGCTCCTCGATCGGCACCCGGACGTTGCCGATGCGGGCGCGCAGCTCCGGGTCCTCGTAGTACGAGTCCGGGGTGTCCAGGAACTCGACGCCCGCCGCGCGCATGGCGTCCACGCTGGCCAGGATGTCGTTCGTGGCCACGGCGATGTGCTGGGCGCCGGGGCCCTGGTAGAACTCCAGGTACTCGTCGATCTGCGACTTCTTGCGGGCCACGGCCGGCTCGTTGAGCGGGAACTTCACCTTGCGGGTGCCGTTGGCGACGACCTTGCTCATCAACGCCGAGTAGTCGGTGGCGATGTCGTCGCCGATGAACTCCGCCATGTTCGAGAAGCCCATGACGCGCTTGTAGAACTCGACCCACTCGTCCATCCGGCCCAGCTCCACGTTGCCGACCACGTGGTCGACGGCCTGGAAGAACCGCTTCGGCTGGAGGCCGGCGTCGATCATCGGCTGGCGGTCCACGATCGGGCCGCGAGCGACGAAGCCGGGCAGGAACGGGCCGGTGTAGCGGGACCTGTCGACAAGGCTGTGCCGGGTGTCGCCGTACGCGGCGATGGACGCCATCCGCACGGTGCCGTGCTCGTCGCTGACGTCGTGCGGCTCGACCAGGCCGGTCGCGCCCTGCGCCACGGCGTGCGCGTACGCGGCGTCCACGTCCGGCACCTCCAGCGCGATGTCGGAGACACCGTCGCTGTGCTTCGCCACGTGCTCGGCGCCGTCTGCGTCCGGGCGGACCGCGCCGGTCAGCACGAAGCGGGCCGAACCGCTTGTGAGCACGTACTGCGCGTGGTCGCGGTAGCCCTGCTCCGGCCCCCGGTACGCCACGCAGGTCATGCCGAACGCGGTGGAGTAGTAGTGCGCGGCCTGCTTGGCGTTCCCCACCAGGAAGTGGACGTGGTCCATGCCCTTGACCGGGAACGGGTCGCGGGTGATGTCGTGGTCGACTGCGCCGACGAGAGCGTCGACGTCGACCTCCTCGGTCGACTGGGGTCGGTCGATCGCCTGGGTCATGGTGGCCTCCCTCGCGTACCGGCCGGCCTCGGGGGCCGCCGTGGATGTGCTCTTCCGGCGAGGATCTACGGACCGCGGTGAGTTGGGCAACAGTTGACGTAATTCCTGGTCAGGTTGTGCATTCGGTACCGTCGAACACCATGAACACTGGTCAGGATGTACAGCTCGACGAGCTCGACGCGCGCTTGATCGAACTGCTCGCGGAGGAGCCCCGGATCGGCGTGCTGGAGTGCTCCCGGCGCCTCGGCGTCGCCCGCGGCACGGTCCAGGCCCGGCTCGACAAGCTCGTCGACCGGGGCGTGGTGACCGGGTTCGGGCCGGACATCACCCCCGCCGCGATCGGGTTCGGGGTGACCAGCTTCGTCACCCTGGAGATCAGCCAGCGGCACGGCCACGACCAGGTCACCGCGCACCTGGCCGCGATCCCCGAGGTGCTGGAGGCGCACACCATCACCGGCTCCAGCGACCTGCTCTGCCGCATCGTCGCCCGGTCGAACACCGACCTCCAACGGGTCATCGACCAGATCGTCGCCTCGGAGGGCATCCGGCGCGCGTCCACCATCATCGCGCTTGCCGAACAGATCCCGTACCGCACGCTGCCGCTGGTCCGCTCCGCCGCCCGCGGCGCCCCTTAACACCCCGGGCCGCCCAAGAAGCGCCGCGACACGCACCGCACGCGGCCCGGGGGACCGGTGATCGTCGCTACCGTGTGCGGTGTGAAGGGCCTAGGGATACGCGGCTGGTTGCTGCTCGGGCTCGTCACCGTGGTCGTACTCGCCGCGACAGGCGTCTGGAACCCGTTCCCGGCGCTGTGGGACTGGGTCGACCGGAGCAAGCCGATCAGCGAGCCCGACGTGGTCTGGCAGCAGCGCGTCGGCGGCACGCCGCGCAGCGTCACCATCGCCGGCGACACCGTGATCGTCGAGCAGCGCACCCGCATCGAGGCGCGCAACCTCGCCGACGGCGGCCAGCTGTGGGAACGCAAGGCCGACTGGTCGGCGGTCGCGGGCAGCGGCCGGGAGTCGGTCGTCGCCGTGGGCAAGCTGCTCGACAAGGGGTACGAGGTGCTCGACCCGGTCAGCGGCGTGACCCGGCGCCGCGACGATCGCGCGATCGCCGTCTGGACCTACCGGAACCTGCTGCTCGACGCGTACTGCGTGCAGGCCACCGACTGCACACTGCGCGCCTGGGACCCGCGCGGCACCGCTCCGCTGTGGAGCGCGTTCCTGCCCGGCGTGCACAGCGGCGTGCTCGCCGACAACCCGGAACTCCTCGGCACCCGGCGGCTCGGCGCCACCCGGATCGACGGCGGAGTGGCCGGGCCGGAGTCCGTCCCGCCGCTTCTCGGCTTCCCGGTCGACGGGCGGGTGCACGTGGTGGACACCGCCACCGGCCGGGTGCTCCAGAACGTCCAGCCCGGCCGGGAGGAGCGGCTCGCCGTGGTCGGCGGCCGGCTGCTGCGGATCGAGGCCACCTCCCGCGACGGGAGCTGCTACTACGCGGTCACCGCCGTGGACCCGGCCACCGGTCAGCAGGTGTGGCGGCGTACCGGGATCAACCTGCGCACCGCCGACTACGCCGGCTGCGTGCAGCGGGAGGACCCGCAGGGTGGACGCAACGTCCTCATCGGGGTCGCCCCGGACGGCCGTGAGGCGGTGCTCGACGGGTACGACGGCCGGCTGCTCCAGGTCGGCGCGGACGGCGAGAAGCTGCTCGCCGTGGACGACCGCTACGCCGTGGTGCGCAGCGCCGACAAGGGTTCGCTGCTGGGCCGGGAGCTGTCGGCCGACCGGACCCGCTGGACCCGCCCGGCGGGCGGCAAGAGCGGCGCGGCGCTCACCCCGTACGCGGCGGTGATCAGCGAGGAGAAGCCGTCCCGGCTGATCGCGGTCGGGCCCCGGGACGGCCGGGTGCTGGTCGAGCTGCGCACCTCCGCGAACGCGCTGGCGGTCGGCCCGAACGGCATGATCATCGGCGAGGGGCGGGAGATCGGGTACGTCCGCTGGGGCGCCGGCACGTCCGAGGCGCCGGGGCCGGACCAGGACGGCGCGCCGGTGGCGCCCGACCCGGGAGGCAGTTGGCGCCCGCCGAGCGACCAGGGAAGTTGCGGACCGAAACGGGAACTCTGCGCCGACGGCAAGTGACAGCGGGTGAGAGGGTCGTCCCAGGACCGACCTGCGGGTGCCACCGATCGACGGCTCTGCCCTAGGCTTTTCGGTCATGAGCAGTGCCGCCGCCTTCTCGTACGCACCCCTGCTGCCGACCGGTCCCGACCAGACCGAATACCGCCTGGTCACCGACGAGGGCGTGGACGTCGTCAACGGCCCCGGAGGCCGCCGGTTCCTCACCGTGGATCCGGGCGCGCTGACCGCGCTGACGGCCGAGGCGATGCACGACATCGCCCACTTCCTGCGCCCGGCCCACCTGGCTCAGCTCCGCGCGATCATCGACGATCCGGCGGCCTCGCCGAACGACCGCTTCGTCGCGCTCGACCTGCTGCGCAACGCCAACATCGCGGCCGGCGGTGTGCTGCCGATGTGCCAGGACACCGGCACCGCGATCGTGATGGGCAAGCGCGGCCGGCACGTGCTCACCGACGGCACCGACGCGGAGGCGATCTCGCGCGGCGTCTACCAGGCGTACACCCGGCTCAACCTGCGCTACTCGCAGCTCGCCCCGCTGACCATGTGGGACGAGCGGAACACCGGCAGCAACCTGCCCGCCCAGGTGGAGCTGTACGCCGAGGACCCGGACGGCCACGCCGACGCGTACAAGTTCCTGTTCATGGCCAAGGGTGGCGGCTCGGCCAACAAGTCCTACCTCTACCAGGAGACCAAGGCGCTGCTGAACCCCACGCGGATGATGCAGTTCCTGGAGGAGAAGCTGCGGCTCATCGGCACCGCCGCCTGCCCGCCCTACCACCTGGCGATCGTCATCGGCGGCACCTCCGCGGAGTACGCGCTGAAGACCGCGAAGTACGCCTCCGCGAAGTACCTCGACGCGCTGCCCACCGAGGGCTCGATGAGCGCGCACGGCTTCCGTGACCTGGAGTTGGAGGCCGAGGTGCTGGAGCTGACCCGCAACTTCGGCATCGGCGCGCAGTTCGGCGGGCGCTACTTCTGCCACGACGTACGGGTGGTCCGGCTGCCCCGGCACGGCGCCTCCTGCCCGGTGGCGATCGCGGTCTCCTGCTCGGCCGACCGGCAGGCGGTGGCGAAGATCACCCCGTCGGGCGTCTGGCTGGAACGACTCGAGACCGACCCGGCGCGTTATCTGCCCGACGTGACCGACGAGACGCTGGAGACCGAGGAGGTCGTCCGCGTCGACCTGAACCGGCCGATGGACGAGATCCGGGCCGAGCTGTCGAAGTACCCGGTGAAGACCCGGCTGTCGCTGACCGGCCCGCTGGTCGTGGCCCGGGACATCGCACACGCGAAGATCGCCGAGCGGCTGGACGCGGGCGAGCCGATGCCGCAATATCTGCGCGACCACGCGGTCTACTACGCCGGCCCGGCGAAGACCCCCGAGGGCTATGCCTCCGGCTCGTTCGGCCCCACCACGGCGGGCCGGATGGACGCGTACGTGGAGAAGTTCCAGGCGGCCGGCGGCTCGATGGTGATGCTCGCGAAGGGCAACCGGTCCGCCCAGGTCACCCGCTCCTGTCAGGCCCACGGGGGGTTCTACCTCGGCTCGATCGGCGGCCCGGCGGCCCGCCTCGCGCAGGACTGCATCAAGCACGTCGAGGTGCTCGAATACGCCGAGCTGGGCATGGAGGCGGTCTGGAAGATCGAGGTGGAGGACTTCCCCGCCTTCATCGTCGTCGACGACAAGGGCAACGACTTCTTCGCCGAGGTCACCAAGCCGGTCCTCACCGTCGGCCGGCGCTGACGTCAGACGTACACCAGGGGCGCTCGGGATCGTCCCGGGCGCCCTCGATGTGTCCGTCGTGCATCGACATCGGTGCGCCTGCCCGGCCGGGTGGCCGGGCAGGCGCACCGCCCCCGTCGGATGCCGTCACCGACAACCGTTGACGAGTCTGGGTGCCGTCGCTATCGGATCGCTATCGCCTCGTCGCGCCGCTCGGTGACCGTCGGGCTACGCTGCTGGAAGTTGCATGGCGGCAGGCGGGGGCGCGGATGCGATTCGGGATCTTGGGGCCCTTGCGGGTCGGCGGCGGCGAAGCCACCGTCACCGCGGGCCGGGATCGCACCGTGCTCGCCATGCTGTTGCTGCGCCCCGGCCGGGTGGTGCCGGTGGAGGATCTGGTCGACGCGGTCTGGGAGGAGCGCCCGCCGGCCACCGCGCGCACCCAGCTCCAGATCTGTGTCTCGCGGCTGCGGCAGCGGTTCGCGGTGCTCGGGCTGCCAGCCGGGACGATCGTCACCGACCCGGCGGGCTACGGCATCCGGATCGAGCCGGACGACCTCGACGCCGACATGTTCGCCCGTGCCGTGGAGGCGGCGCGTGCCGAGGCCGCCGCCGGCCGGCCGGCCGAGGCGCGCCGCCACTACCGGGCAGCTCTTGCGCTGTGGCGCGGCCCGGCGCTCGCCGGCATCCCGGCCGGGGTGGTGCGGCTGCGGGCCCAGGCGCTCGACGAGCAGCGGCTAGCCGTGCTGGAGGACTGCGTCGACGTGGAGCTGCGGCTGCGCCGGGGCACCGAACTGGTCGACGAACTCACCGAGGCCGTCGAGCACAATCCGCTGCGGGAACGGCTGCGAGGTCAGCTGATGCTGGCTCTCTCGGCGGTCGGCCGGCAGGCGGACGCGCTCGCCGTCTACCGGGAGGGCCGACGGATCTACGCCGAGGAGCTGGGCATCGAGCCGGGCGCGGCGTTGCAGGAGCTGCACCAGCGCGTGCTGGCCGGCGACGAGGCGGCGGGCGCGCGCCCGGCGGCCCCGGTACGCACACTGCCCCGGGCCATCCGGGACTTCACCGGTCGTCAGCAGACCATGGCGCGGCTCGTCAAGGACATCGTCGAGGGGGGCACACGGCTGTATCTGATCGACGGGATGGCCGGCAGCGGCAAGACGACCCTCGCCGTCCAGGTCGCGACCGGGTTGCGCGAGCGGTTCCCCGACGCGGAACTCTTCATCGACCTGCACGGCTACAGCGAGCGCAGCCCGCTGGCCCCCGCGGCGGCCGCGGCCACCCTGCTGCGGCAGCTCGGCGTGCCGGCCGAGCGGGTGCCGGTCGACGCGGAGGACCGGCTGGCGATGTGGCGCTCCGAGCTGGCCGACCGGCGGGCCGTGGTGGTGCTCGACAACGCGGCGAGCGCCGCCCAGGCGGCGGCGCTGCTGCCCAGCGGTCCGGACAATCTCGTGCTGGTGACCAGCCGGCGGCGGCTGGCCGGGCTGGACGAGGGGCGTCCTCACTCGCTACCGGTCCTGGACCCGGACGAGGCCGTCGAACTGCTCGGCCGGATCGTCGGCGCCGACCGGGTCGACGCCGAGCCGGCCGCGGCCGCCGAGGTGGTCCAGCGGTGCGGTCACCTGCCGCTCGCCATCCGGCTGGCCGGATCCCGGCTCGCGCACCGTCCGCACTGGCGGGTCGCCGACCTGGCGCGGCGGCTGGCCGAGGCGCAGGACTCGCTGGCCGAGCTGGCGGTCGGCGAGCGGTCCGTCGGGGACGCCTTCACGCTCTCGTACGCGCAGGTCTCGGCGCCGGCCCGGCGGCTGTTCCGGTTGCTCGGACTCCACCCCGGCATACGGTTCGACAACCGGGTGGCGGCGGTGCTCGCCGACGTGCCTCTGCCGGAGGCGCAGGACCTGCTGGACGAGCTGGTGGACGTGCACCTGGCCGAGGAGACGGCCCCGGGCCGCTACCGCCTCCACGACCTGCTCCGGGAGTACGCCCGCCGGTTGCTGGCCGAGACCGAGCGCCCGGAGGAGCGACAGACGGCGGTGGCCCATCTGCTCGACCATCACCTTCAGGTGGCGGTCGGCCTGGCGATGGTCGCCGAGACGAAGCTGGGCGCGCTGAGCCAGGTCGCCTTCCCGCCGCCGCGGCGTCCCGATCTGCTGCCGGCCCCGGGCACGCCGGGTCAGTCCTGGTTCGACGAGAACCGGGCGGCTCTCGTCGGACTGGTGCACCTGGCCGAGTCGGAGGGCCTTCCGGCGTACTGCTGGCAGCTGACCCGGGCGTGCTGGTGGTCCAATTTCGTCGGTGGCCACCTCGACGAACTGGTCGAGACGCATGAGGTGGCGCTGCGCGCCGCCGTCGGGTCGGGGGACGAGGAGGCCGTGGCGATCACCATGAACTACCTCGCCTCGGCGAAGTTCCGGTTGGGGGACTTTCCGGAGGCGATCCGGTTCCTGGAGGCGGGCGTCGACAGGTACCGCCGGCTCGGCCTGCGCCGGGAGCAGGTCCAGGCGCTCTCCAACCTCGCCGCCGTGTGTTTCGGGACCGACGACGCGGAGCGCTGCATCAGGTACGTCGACGAGGCGCTGCGGATCAGCCGCTACCCGGACGACGCGGCGACCATGTCCAGCCTGTTCAACATGCTGTCGGTCGCCGAGCTGTTCCGTGGCCGGTACGACCTGGCCCTCCGGGCGGCCCGGCGGCACATCGTCCTGGGGAGGGAGGCCGGGGATCCGCGGCACACCTCGAACGCGGTCGGCCACCTCGGCATGATCCGGCACCGCCTGGGCCAGACCGGGCCGGCCCGCCGGCTGCTCCGGGCGGCGCTGCACCTGAAACGGAGCACCGCGAACCGGTTCGGTGAGGGGGAGATCCTCAACGAGATCGGCATGATGGAGCGTGAGGCGGGCCGCCCAGTCGAGGCCGCCGACCAGCACCGGGCCGCTCTGCTCGCGATGACCGACGCGGGGGACCGGATCGGGCAGTGCGCCTCCCGTAACCTCCTCGCCCGCGCCCTGCACGACCTGGGCGACGTCGACGCCGCGATCGACCTGCACCGCCGGGTGCTGGACGACGCCACGCGCCTGAGCCTGCGCTACGAGCAGGCGCGGGCCCTGGACGGCCTCGCCCGCTGCCTGCGGCACACCGACCCGGACCAGGCCCGCCGGTATGCCGTGCGAGCGCTGGCGCTGTTCCGCCAGGTCGAGTCGCCGGACCGGCGGGAGACCGAGAGGCTGCTCGCCGAGCTGGGCTGAGGGCCGCGCCACTTTCCCTGCACACCGACCGGCGGCGCGGCAGGATGGAACGCGTGACGACTCCAGAGGCGACCGGCTACCGGATCGAACGCGACTCGATGGGCGAGGTGGAGGTGCCCGCCGAGGCGCTGTGGCGGGCGCAGACCCAGCGCGCGGTGCAGAACTTCCCGATCTCGGGGCGCGGGCTGGAACCGGCCCAGATCAAGGCCCTGGCGCAGATCAAGGGTGCGGCGGCCCTGGTCAACGGTGAGCTGGGGGTGATCGACGCGGACGTGGCGCAGGCGATCGCCACCGCTGCCGCGCACGTCGCAGAGGGCGGCTACGACGACCAGTTCCCGGTGGACGTGTTCCAGACCGGTTCCGGCACCTCGTCCAACATGAACACCAACGAGGTGATCGCCACCCTGGCGAGCCGCGAGCTGGGCCGCGACGTGCACCCGAACGACCACGTCAACGCGTCGCAGTCCAGCAACGACGTCTTCCCCACCTCGATCCACCTGGCCGCCACCCAGTTCGTGGTGGAGGATCTGATTCCCTCGCTGAAGCAGCTCGCGGGCGCGCTGGAGGAGAAGGCGGCCGAGTTCGAGACGGTGGTCAAGGCCGGGCGTACCCACCTCATGGACGCCACGCCGGTCACGCTCGGGCAGGAGTTCGGCGGCTACGCCGCGCAGGTCCGCTACGGCGTCGAGCGGCTGGAGTCGGCGCTGCCCCGGCTGGCCGAGCTGCCGCTGGGCGGCACCGCCGTCGGCACCGGCATCAACACGCCGCTGGGCTTCGCCGACCGGGTGATCGGCAAGCTGCGGGAGTCGACAGGGCTGCCGCTGACCGAGGCGCGCAACCACTTCGAGGCGCAGGGCGCCCGGGACGCGCTGGTGGAGACGTCCGGCCAGCTCCGTACCGTCGCGGTCGGTCTCTACAAGATCGCCAACGACGTGCGGTGGATGGGCTCCGGCCCGCGTGCCGGGCTGCGTGAGCTGCGCATCCCCGACCTCCAGCCGGGGTCGTCGATCATGCCGGGCAAGGTGAACCCGGTGGTGGCCGAGGCGATGCGGCAGGTCTGCGCCCAGGTGATCGGCAACGACGCGGCGGTGGCCTTCGCCGGGTCGCAGGGCGACTTCGAGCTGAACGTGATGCTCCCGGTGATGGGCCGCAACCTGCTGGAGTCGATCAAGCTGATCGCCGCGTCCAGCCGGCTGTTCGCCGAGCGGCTGGTGGCCGGCCTGGTCGCGGACGCCGAGGTCTGCCTGGCGTACGCGGAGGGCTCGCCGTCGATCGTCACCCCGCTCAACCGCCACCTCGGGTACGACGAGGCCGCCTCGATCGCCAAGGAGGCGCTGGCCAAGCAGGTGTCCATCCGCGAGGTGGTGATCGCCCGGGGGCACGTCGACTCGGGCACGCTCACCGAGACCCAGCTGGACGAGGCGCTGGACCTGCTCCGGATGACCCACCCCTGAGCCGGCGCCGGTAATTGCCTCGACCCGTCACAGGGGGCGCGGCATGATCCGACGGTGCGTGACGACGGCGGGGTGTTGCTGGAGACCGCGCGGCTGACGCTGCGCCGGTTCACGATTGACGACGTGGATCGGCTGGTGGCGCTGGACGCCGATCCGGAGGTCATGCGCTTCCTGACCGGCGGCGCGCCGACCTCGGCCGCGACGTACCGGGACGAGGTGCTGCCCCGGGTACTCGCGCAGTACGACAGGTTTCCCGGGCTCGGCCGCTGGGCGACGCTCGACCGGTTCACCGGCGAGTTCCTCGGCTGGCACTCGCTCGACCCGTCCGACGACGGCGCCGAGGCGGAGCTGGGCTACCGGCTGCGCCGCGCCACGTGGGGGCACGGGCTGGCGACCGAGGGCGCGCGGGCGCTGGTGCGGCACGCGTTCGACACGGTCGGCGTCCGCCGGGTGTGGGCCCAGACGATGGCGGTCAACGACCGCTCCCGCGCGGTCATGGCCCGCGCCGGGTTGCGTTACGTCCGCACGTTCCACCTGGCCTTCGACGACCCGATCCCGGGTACGGAGCACGGCGAGGTCGAGTACGAGCTGCGCCGCGACGCCTGGCCCGGGACGCGTCAGGAGTGGGACGCGGCGGCCCTGCGGGCCCGGTAGGCGCTCACCGCGGCGCGGTTGCCGCAGCCGGCGTCGCAGAACCGGCGCGACCGGTTCCGGGACAGGTCGACGAGCACGTTGTCGCAGTCCGGGTGGTCGCAGTGCCGCAGCCGGCTCAGTTCGCCCATTCGGACCAGGTCGGCCATCGCCATCGCGGCCTCGACCGCCATCCGGGTCGCCAGCGGCGCGTCCCGCGGCACGGCGTGCAGGTGGTACGGCTCGTCGTCGTGCCGCACGAGTTGCGGCAGCGCGTGCGACTCGCGCAGCAGCGCGTTGACGATTGCGACCACCTCGTCGGTGTCGCCGTACCAGATGCGGCGCAGCCGGGGCCGCAGCGCGCGGACCTGGCGCAGTTCGGCGTCGGTGTGCTCGTGCCGGCCGCTCCAACCGTGGGCGGTGAAGAACGCGTCCAGGGCGGCCACGTCGGGCAGCCCTTCCCGGTCGTCGCCGGCGGTGTTCACCAGTGCGGCGACGCTGACCAGCGCGCATTCGGTGTCATGGGCGAAAAGCAACTTGACTCCTGTCGGAGGCTACGCCTAGCGTCATCAGCATAACCTTCCTTGACTCATGACCAGGAGATGCCGATGCGTGAACGGTCCGGCGTCGGGCTCGGCCTGGCACTGCTCTCCGCGATCACGTTCGCCACCTCGGGCACCTTCGCCCGCCCGCTGATCACCGGCGAGTGGACGGCGGTCGCCGTGGTGATCGCCCGGGTCGGCATCGCCGCGCTGGTGCTCGCCGTCCCCGCCGTGCTCGCGCTGCGCGGCAGGTGGAACGTGCTGCGCCGCAACGCGGGAACCGTGGTGCTGTTCGGGCTGCTCGGCGTGGCCACGGCGCAGGCGTGCTTCTTCAACGCGGTCCGCTACCTGCCGGTCGGCGTGGCGCTCCTGCTCGAATACCTCGGCATCGTGCTCGTGGTCGGATGGATGTGGCTGGTCCACGGGCAGCGCCCTCGGCTGCTCACTGTGGCCGGCTCGGTCATCGCCCTGTGCGGGCTGGTGCTCGTCCTCGACCTCACCGGCGCCGGACGACTCGACCCGGTGGGCGTGCTCTGGGGCCTCGGCGCGGGCGTGGGACTCGCCGGATACTTCGTCATCGCCGGCCGGATCGACGCGGGCCTGCCCTCGGTCGTGATGGCCAGCGGCGGCATGGCCGTCGGGGCGCTGGCGCTGCTCCTGCTCGGCGGCATCGGAGCGCTGCCGCTGGCGGCCGGCACCGCCGACGTCACCTTCGGCGGGCACCGGGTGAGCTGGCTGGTGCCGATCGCCGGGCTGTCGCTGATCGCCGCAGTGGTCGCGTACCTCGCCGGTGTCGCCGGCACCCGGCTGCTCGGGGCACGGCTGTCCTCCTTCGTGGGTCTGACCGAGGTGATGTTCGCGGTCCTGATCGCCTGGCTGGTGCTCGACGAACTGCCCAGCCTGATCCAGCTGGCCGGCGGCGTGCTCATCCTCGGCGGCGTCGCCCTGGTCCGGGCGGACGAACTGCGCGGTACACCGCCGGAACCGGCTGACGCACCGGCCGAGCCGGTGCTGACCGGCGAGCGATGAGCGGGCCGCCCGGCGCCGTCGTCTTCGACGCCGACGAGACACTCGTCGACCTGCGCCCGGCGATCACCGGCGCGCTCGTCGCCGTACTCGAGGAGATGCGGCGGCGGACCCCGGCGGCGGCCGCTGTGGTGCTCGCGGACCTGGAGGGGGACTGGGGTGCGGTCTTCGGCGCGCTCAGCGCCGCCCCGGTGCAGGAGATCCGGCGGGCCGCGCTGGCCCGGTCGCTGGCCCGGGCCGGGCTGGAGGCGGACCTGGACGAGTTCGCGGCGTTGTTCTTCGCCCGCCGGTACGCGCTGAGCCGGCCCTTTCCCGACGCGCTGCCCGCGCTGGCGGCGCTGCGCCCGCACCACGTGCTGGGCTTCGCCACGAACGGCAACAGCCGCGCCGAACGCTGCGGGCTCGCCGGGCAGTTCGCCTTCGAGCTGTACGCGCACGAGGGTGGCCTGCCCAAGAAACCGGCGCCGGAGTTCTTCGCGGCGGTGGTGGCCGCGTCCGGGCTGCCCGCCGCGCGCATCGTCCACGTGGGCGACTCGCCGGAGCACGACGTGGCCGCCGCCCAGCGGGCCGGGCTGCGCGCGGTCTGGCTCAACCGGGCCGGGTTGCCCCGCCCGCGCGGCCTCGAACCGGACGCCGAGGTGTCCTCGCTCGCCGGACTGTCCACGGTGCTCGCCACCTTGATGAGCGCGAATGCCTAGTTGCCGCCGATAACGGACGTCGATCTGGCGGAACCGGCTCCCGTGATGTGGGATGACACCACGTCCCTCAACGAGAGGATCTGATGTGGTGAGCAAGCGCTTCACCGTCGGCGCGGTCGCTGCTGCGGCCTCGCTGGCACTCACGGTGACCGGCCTGAGCATCCCGGCGAACGCCGCGCCGTCGGAGTTCCGGACCTTCACCGTGCTGGCCGAGAGCGGCGTCTCCAGTGACGCCGCGGTCGCCGCGATCACCGCCGCCGGTGGCAAGGTCGTCGCCCGCACCGACGACGTCGGCCTGTTCCAGGTCAGAAGCGACCGGGCGGACTTCGCCAGCCGGGCCACCGCGGCCGCTGCGCTGGTCGGCGCGGCCGAGGAGAAGGCGATCGGCCGCAAGCCGAAGCTGGACCGGGTCGAGCAGGAGCACCTGCTGGCCGCCGCGGCGACCAAGGGCAAGGCCGCCAAGGGCAACGGCAAGAAGATGGACCCGCTCGACGACAAGCTCTGGGGTCTGGACATGATCCGGGCCGACAAGGCCCGCAAGATCGAGCCGGGCGACCGCCGCGTCACCGTCGGCATCCTGGACACCGGCGTCGACGCCAGCCAGCCCGACCTGGCGCCGAACTTCAACTGGGCGCTGTCGCGCAACTTCGCCCCGGACATCCCCGAGGTCGACGGCCCGTGCGAGGTGGCGAGCTGCCTCGACCCGGTCGGCACCGACGACGGCGGGCACGGCACGCACGTGGCCGGCACCATCGGCGCCGCCGCGAACGGCTTCGGCCTGTCCGGCGTGGCCCCGAACGTCTCCCTGGTCGAGCTGAAGGGCGGCCAGGACAGCGGCTACTTCTTCCTCAACCCGGTGGTGAACGCCCTGGTGCACGCGGGCCGGTCCGGGCTGGACGTGGTGAACATGTCCTTCTACGTCGACCCGTGGCTCTACAACTGCACCGCCAACCCGGCCGACTCGCCGGAGGCGCAGGCCGAGCAGCGCACCGTCATCGAGGCCATGAAGCGGGCGCTCAACTTCGCGCACCGCAAGGGCGTCACGCTCGTCGGCTCGCTCGGTAACAACCACGAGGACCTGGGCGCACCGCGCACCGACGTGAGCAGCCCGGACTACGGCGCCGACCCGTACCCGCGCCCGATCGACAACGCGACCTGCTGGGACCTGCCGGTCGAGGGCCCGCACGTGATCGGCGTGTCGGCGGTCGGCCCGTCCGGCAAGAAGTCGGACTACTCGAACTACGGCACCGAGCAGATCTCGGTGGCGGCTCCGGGCGGCTGGTTCCGCGACGGCTTCGGCACCGACACGTACCGCACCGACGCCAACATGATCCTCTCCACGTACCCGAAGAAGGTGCTCCAGGAGGAGGGGTCGGTCGACGAGAACGGCGACATCGTCGCCGGCTTCGAGAACTCGGTGTTCAAGCAGTGCACCGCCAAGGGTGAGTGTGGCTACTACACCTACCTGCAGGGCACCTCGATGGCGTCCCCGCACGTCTCGGGCGTGGCGGCGCTGATCGTCAGCAAGCACGGCAAGAAGGAGGGCCGCAACGGCTACGGCATGGCGCCGAACCTGGTCGAGCAGCACCTCTACCGGACGGCGGCCGAGCACGCCTGCCCGGAGCCGCGGCTGCAGAGCTACACCAACGAGGGCCGGGACGCCGAGTTCGACGCGTACTGCGCGGGCTCGCTGAACTTCAACGGCTTCTACGGCTACGGCATCGTCGACGCCTACGCCGCGGTGAAGACCCCGGTCAAGCCCAACGTTCGACCGTAACGACAGTTCCCCCGAGGTGGCGGTGTCCGGAGTTTCCGGACGCCGCCATTTCGGCGTTCCGGTGACCTGCGCAGCTGGTGGCGTGGCGGCTGGTGGGGCGGCGGCCGGTGTCACGGCCGCCACCCCCGGGCCACCAGTGCGGCGCGGATCTCCCGCACCAGGGCGGGGAACTCCTTGCGCAGACGGCGGCCGGTCACGTGCAGCACCAGCCAGCCGGCCGCGACGAACTGGTTGAGCCGCCGCCGGTCGAGGTGCATCCGGTCCGCGTCGGAGTGCCACTGACCGTCGTACTCGACAGCGACCCGGAACTCCGGCCAGGCCAGGTCGGGGTGCAGGATCAGCCCGGTCGGCACCCGCACCGGATACTGGGCCACCGCGCGAGGCAGGCCGGCGAGGACGAGACGGACCCGCAGGTGGGACTCGGGCGGGGACTGGGCCAGCCCGTCGGTCAGGCCGAACACCCAGACCGCCCGCCGCCCACCGGGGCGACAGGCGTTCCGGGCCGCCTCGCTCGCCAGCGCCGACCGGTTCACCGAACCGGTACGCAGCAGCCCGTCGATGATGCCGACCGCCTCCACCGGATCGGCCCAGACCGCAGTCTCCCAAGCGCAGGCGGCCGGCTCGGTGCGTGGCGGAGGCCCGGCCAGGATCATCACCGCGCCGGGGGACGACTCCGCGAACGGGTTCGATGCGGCGGCGGAAGCCGGCGGGACGATCCGGCCGTGCGGTCCGGGCCCCCTTGCGGCGCTGCCGACGGGGACCAGGAGACCGCTGCGTGTGCTCGCCATAGGGGCGTGGTGCACCCGGACACCGGGCTGGGAGTCGGCCCGGACCGTGGCCGGCAGCAGGACGTGCACGTCGTCGGTGAAGCCCGCGGCGTGCTCGACCCCGTGCAGGTAGGCCGCCGACGGACCGGCGATCGCCGCGCCGGGTGGCAGGCGCAGCAGCGCCGCGCGGCAGGCCAGCGCGTGGTCGCGGTCGAGTCGCGCGTCGGCGTAGACGTCCTGCCGGAGCCGGATCCAGGACGCGCCGCGCAGATGATGCCGGGACAGCAGCCCGCGCCGGATCGCTTCCGAGCCCCGGAAGACCTGCCAGGCCAACTCCGGTGGTCGATGAGGATGAGGTGGCATGTGACGAGCGTGGCGGCGCACGGGTCGAGATCGGTACCCCTGTGGACAGTCGCAGCCGTGCCGCCCTACGCGCCCTGTGGACAACCCCCGCACGGCCCTGTCGGCGTGCTATAGCCCTCGGCCTTTCCATGATCCACTCCATCTCGGGGAGGTGGTGGTGTCCGGGGCGTGTTGATCCAGCCACCTCGCCGTGCTGGCGTGGGGGTGTGTGGAGGAGGGCAGGTTCGTGGGCGCGTTCCGGAGGTGTTGAGCTCGCTTGATCGACTCCACTTCGGGGAGGTGGCGGTATCCGGGTCGTTTGATGCAGCCACTTCGCCGATCTGGCGTGAGGACCCGCGAGGACCGGCGAGGGCACGCGGGTCAGGAGAGCGCGGCGGCCACCGCCTCGGCGGCGGCGGTGACCTGGGCGCCGACGTCCGCCACGTCGAGCGGGGTCAGCGACACCACCCCGACGCTGCCCTCCAGACCCGGCACGCCGAGCACCGGCGCCGCCACCCCGTACGCGCCCGACTGGAGCTCGCCGCTTGTGCTCACCGGCCCCGGATCGCCGGCCCGCCCGGCCAGCACCGCCCGGCCGGCGGCCCCCCGCTCCAGCGGGTGCCGGGTACCGGTGCGGTACGCCACGTGGAACGACGTCCAGCTCGGCTCGACCACCGCGAGCGCCACCCCCTCGCCGCCCTCGACCACCGTCAGGTGTGCGGTCGCCCCGGTGCCCTCGGCGAGTCGGCGCAGCGCCGGCAGGGCGCCCTCGGCCAGCAGCGGCTGGGCGCGGCGGGCCAGGTGCAGCACGCCCACGCCGATGCGCAGGCGGCCCTCGCCGTCGCGCCGGAGCATCCCGTGGCTGGTCAGCGCGCCGACCAGCCGGTAGACGGCCGCCCGTCCGATGCCCAGCCGGTGCGCCGCCTCGGTGACCGTCAGCCCGCCCGGCGCGTCCGCGACCAGGTGCAGCAGCCGCAGGCCCCGGTCCAGGGTCTGCGCCGTCTCTCCCGTGCGTGCCGCCGTGTCCACAGCACGCAGCGTACGACCCGGCTCCGGCCAACCCGGAAATGTGCGGACGGCTACCCTTGTGAGGTGACGCTACGCCTGTATGACACCGCCACCCGATCGGTGCGGGACTTCGTCCCGCGGGAAGCCGGCAAGGTGGGGGTCTACCTGTGTGGTCTCACGCTCCAGGCCCCGCCGCACATCGGTCACCTTCGCTCCGGCGTCAACTACGACGTGCTACGCCGCTGGCTGCTCGACAAGGGCTTCGAGGTCACGTTCATCCGCAACCTGACCGACATCGACGACAAGGTCCTGGCCAAGGCGATGGAACAGGACCGGCCGTTCTGGTCGATCGCGTACGCCAACGAGCAGATCCTCACCGCCTCCTACCGGGCGCTGAACGTGCTCCCGCCGACGTACGAGCCGCGGGCCACCGGGCACATCCCGGAGATGCACGAGCTGATCGCCCGGCTGATCGAGACCGGTCACGCCTACCCGGCCACCGACGGCTCCGGCGACGTCTACTTCGACGTGGCCTCCTGGCCCGCGTACGGGTCGCTGTCCGGCCAGTCCCCGGCGGACATGCAACCCGCCGGCGACGCCCCCGACCGGGGCAAGCGGGATCCGCGTGACTTCGCGCTCTGGAAGGGCGCCAAGCCGGGCGAACCGGCCGATGCCTACTGGCCGTCGCCGTGGGGCCGCGGCCGCCCCGGCTGGCACATCGAGTGCTCGGCCATGTGCTGGCGCTACCTGGGCCCCGAGTTCGACATCCACGGCGGCGGGCTCGACCTGACGTTCCCGCACCACGAGAACGAGATCGCCCAGTCGCAGGCCGCCGACCTGCCGTTCGCCCGCTACTGGGTGCACCACGGCCTGCTCGGCATCGGCGGCACCAAGATGGGCAAGTCGCTCGGCAACACGCTCGACCTCGACTACGTGGCCTCGCTCGGCGTGCGCCCGGTGGAGCTGCGCTACTACTACGTCGCCGCGCACTACCGGTCCCGCATCGACTACTCCGAGGACGCGCTCCGCGAGGCCGCCGTGGCGTACCGGCGGATCGAAGGCTTCGTGCAGCGGGCGGCCGAGCGGGTCGGCGGCGGCCGGTCCGGCGACCTGCCGGCCGGCTTCACCGCCGCGATGGACGACGACCTCAACACGTCGGCGGCGCTGGCAGCGCTGCACGAGGTGGTCCGTGACGGCAACACCGCGCTGACCGCCGGTGACGATGTGACCGTCCGCACGACGCTCGCCGCCACCCGGGCGATGCTGGATATCCTCGGCGTCGACCCCCTGGACCCGGCCTGGACCGGCGGCGGCCGCACGGACGACCTGCGCGGCGTGGTGGACTCCCTGATCGCGCTGGCCCTGGAGCAGCGCGCGCAGGCCCGCGGCCGCAAGGACTGGGCCGCCGCCGACGCCGTACGCGACCAGCTCAAGCAGGCCGGCGTGGTCGTCGAGGACACCCCCCAGGGCCCGCGTTGGACTATTGGAGAGCAGGACTGATGGCCGGCAACTCGCAGCGCCGTGGCCGGCGACTGACGCCGAAGGCGGGCGCCCCCAAGGGCACCGGTGGCAAGAACAAGGACTCCCTCGCCGGGCGGGGCCGCACGCTGCCCGCCGACGAGCGGCCGTGGCACAAGGCGTACTCGGGTACCGAGAAGCTGCCCCAGCGCACCGCCTGGAAGCAGGACAAGGAGCGCCGCGCCGCCGCCGAGGAGGGGCGCGCACCCAAGATCGGCCAGCCCGGCACCAAGGACACCACCTGGGGCAAGGGCAGCCGGGCCGGCGTGCCGCTCAAGGGCGGCAAGGGCAAGCCCGCCGGCCGGGGCGGTCCCCGGGTCGCGCCGGGTCGCAAGGCCAACCCGGCGAAGGACAGCCCGGAGCTGCTTGTCGGGCGCAACCCGGTGCTGGAGTCGCTGCGCACCCAGGTGCCCGCGACCGCGCTCTACACCGCGCACGGCATCGACATCGACGACCGGGTCAAGGAGATCGTCCGCACCGCCGCCGACCGGGGCATCGCGATCCTCGAGGTCAGCCGCGCCGAGCTGGACCGGATGACCGGCGGCGTGCTGCACCAGGGCGTCGGCCTCCAGGTGCCGCCGTTCGCCTACGAGCCCTTCGACGACCTGGTCGCCGCCGCGCTGGAACAGGCCGCCCCGCTGCTCGTCGCGCTCGACGGCGTCACCGACCCGCGCAACCTCGGCGCGGTCATCCGGTCGGCCGCCGCGTTCGGCGCGCAGGGTGTCTTCGTACCCGAACGGCGTGCCGCCGGGATCACCGCGACCGCCTGGCGGACCAGCGCCGGCGCGGCCGCGCGCGTGCCCGTCGCCCAGGTCACCAACCTGACCCGGTCGCTCAAGGCATGCAAGGAGGCCGGCTTCGTCGTGGTCGGCCTGGACGCCGACGGACAGACCGACCTGTACGACCTGGAAGCAGCCGTCGGCCCGCTCGTCGTGGTGGTCGGCTCGGAGGGACGCGGGCTGTCCCGCCTGGTCGGGGAGACCTGCGACCTGACCGTCAGCATCCCGATGGTCTCCGACGTGGAGTCGCTCAACGCCAGCGTCGCCGCCGCGGTCACGCTCGCCGAGGTCGCGCGCCGCCGGTCCGTCGAGGCCTGATCGAGAGCAACGGAAAGGGGCGGTCCGCCGTGGCGGGCCGCCCCTTTCTCGCGGACGTCAGATCCGCTGGCCGGTGGCGGCGTGGAAGACGTGGCTGCGGCCGGTACGCGGCTTGACGAACACGGTGTCGCCCATGTTCGGCATGCTGCGCCGGTCGGTGCGGACCACGAACCGCTCGTTGTGGCCCTCCAGCGCGGCGTGGCCGTAGACGTTGGCGTCGGAGCCGAGGTCCTCGACCAGCTCGACCACGACCGGCATGCCGCCCTCGGACGGGCTGACCAGGTCGCAGTCCTCCGGCCGGAAGCCGACGGTGACCTTGCCGTCGCCGCCCTCGGCGCTGGCCGCCTGGACCTGCTCGCGGGTCAGCGGCACGATCATCTCGGCGAACGCGCCGCCCTGCTCGGTCAGCTTCACCGTCTTGATGTTCATGGCGGGGGAGCCCATGAAGCCGGCGACGAAGACGTTGGCCGGGGTGTCGTAGAGCGCCCGCGGGGTGTCCACCTGCTGGAGCACGCCGTCGAGCATGACCGCCACCCGGTGACCCATCGTCATGGCCTCGACCTGGTCGTGGGTGACGTAGACCGTGGTGACGCCCAGCTTCGCCTGCAGCGAGGCGATCTGGGTACGGGTCTGCACGCGCAGCTTGGCGTCGAGGTTCGACAGCGGCTCGTCCATGAGGAAGACCTGCGGCTCGCGGACGATCGCGCGGCCCATGGCGACACGCTGGCGCTGACCACCGGAGAGTGCCTTCGGCTTGCGGCTGAGGAACTCCTCCAGCTGGAGCAGCCCGGCCGCCTCCTTGACCCGCCGGTCGATCTCCGACTTCGAGGTCTTGCGCAGCTTGAGCGCGAACGCCATGTTCTCGTACACCGTCATGTGCGGGTAGAGGGCGTAGTTCTGGAAGACCATCGCGATGTCGCGGGCCTTCGGCGGGAGGTGGGTGACGTCCCGGTCGTCGATGTAGATCGCGCCGTCGTCGACGTCCTCCAGGCCGGCGAGCATCCGGAGGCTGGTGGACTTGCCGCAGCCGGACGGGCCGACCAGGACGAGGAACTCCCCGTCACCGATCTGGAGGTCGAGCTGGTTGACGGCGGGGCGCTCGGTGCCCGGATAGATCCGGGACGCCTTCGAGTAGGTGACCGTAGCCATGATGGAGCGCTTCCTTTCACCGGCAGGAACGTGCCGGACGATCCGAGTGAAGGAGCGACCGGCGCCCAAGGCACCGGCCAACGGGGTCGTCGCTCAGGGCAGCCGGGGCCGGCCGGAGTGTCGTCCGTGTCACTGCACGGTAAACGGCTTTCGCGATCGTGCCAAGACGTAGCGCTCGGGGTGGGATGGACGGCATACGCATAACGGTCAGTCGGGCACGGCGGGGCATCAATCTCCCGCTTGGGAGCGCGACCGAGCGATGATCCATCGGTCGTACCGGTCGGGATGCCGACGTTTTCCGTGCTCGGGAGCCCTGCGAGGCGGGATTTCCGGGGGCAAGTCGCTATGCTGAGCGCGACGCACGCGCCCCTGTAGCTCAGCTGGCCAGAGCACTCGCCTTGTAAGCGAGATGTCGCCGGTTCGATCCCGGCCGGGGGCTCCATTTTCACAAGGTGTTCCGGGGCCCATGTCGCCGCGGGACGCCGGGCTCCGTCAGCAGCGACACGACGGCGTGCCGCACGAGCGGTCAGGCGGGCCCACGGCTGTCGGCACCTGCGGGCTCCCAGAGCTGCACCACGTTGCCCTCCGGGTCTCGCAGGCTCGCGAACCTGCCGTTCGGATACTCCTCGGGGTCCACCTCGACGTCGATACCCGCACCGCGCAGTTGGTCGATCATCGCGTCCAGGTCCGCGACCCGGAAGTTGAGCGACCAGGAGTGTTCGGGGCCGCCGAAGTGCTCGGAGTCCGCCGGCATGGCCGCCAGGACGGTAGGGCCGGGTTTCTGCCACCAGGAAGACACGTCGTAGGACTCCGGTGCCAGGTCGACCCCGAGGTGCGTGGCGTACCAGTGGTTGATCCGGTCCGGGTCGTGGGCCCGGAAGAAGACGCCGCCGATACCCGTCACGCGTTCCATGATCTTCTCCCCCGCTGGGCGCTGTCAGGCTGAGCCTGCCGGATTCAGGCTAGAGAGAGCCCTGGCATCTGACGAGCAGCCATTCCGGCGAGCAGGAGCGAGAAGTCGCGGAGGTCGATGCCACGCGGACCGAGAGGCACTCGCCACGGCGCTCGGCCACTAATGGTCAGTCCCAGAAGTTGAACAGCAGCTCGCCGACGGTGGCCGGTGTCCAGTAGCCGATCTGGTCGTGTTCGGCGCGGTCGAGGGCGCTCAGGTCGGCCTGCGACAGCGGGATCCCTAGCTGATCGGCGGTGAGGACCCGGGCGTCGGACAGGGTGGCAAGGACAGGGGCGAGGCCGGGATGGTCGACGAACGTCACGGTGGCGTCGCCGACGGCTCGCGGGCGGGCGAAGGCGATGAACGGCACGGTGACGTGCCGCAGCACCGCGACGTGGTGCCGGGCAGCGGCGATGCCGACGGTGTGGAAGCTGGGTGTGACGCCGGCGGGGGTCACGCCGGCGATGGTGGCACCGAGGGCGCGGGCGGCGTGGTGACAGACGGCGGTGAAGGCCCTGACGTCCGCTCGTCCGCCGGGTGCGTGGAAGCCGGTGGCCCCGGGCGGCAGTCTCATGGTCGGGCTCCCTGGTCGTCGCGGCCGGTGCAGGCTATCCGGCGCCGGCGTGGAGGCCCGGCCACCCGACCCCGCCCACGCCGGATATCGATTGCCTGCTCGGGATGCCTGCGCCACCCTCTCCGCATGCTTGAGACGCGCGTCCTCGGCGAGGACGACTGGAAGGTGTGGCGGGAGCTGCGGCTCGCCGCGCTCACCGAGGCCGGGTACGCCTTCGGTGCCCAGCTGGCGGACTGGCAGGGCGACGGTGACCGCGAGGAACGCTGGCGCGGGCGGCTGGCCGTCCCCGGCTCGTACAACATCGTGGTGCTGCTCGACGGGCAACCGGTCGGGATGGCCAGCGGGATGCCGACCGAGCACGACGGGGTCGTCGAGCTGATCTCGATGTACGTGGCACCCGGGGGACGCGGCCGGGGCGTGGGCGACCACCTCGTCCGGGCGGTCGAGCAGTGGGCCCGGCTGGCAGGCGCGCGGACGCTGCGGCTCGCCGTGGCGGAGGGCAACCCGAACGCGTGGGCCCTCTACCTGCGCAACGGCTTCCGGGACACCGGCGACGTCGGCGGCCTGATGCCCGACGGCGTGCGCCGCGAGCACATCATGACCAAGAGCCTCGCGAACGAGCCGTAGGGGCGGGAGGCGCGGGCCGCGCAGTAGGCTGACCAGCGATGAGTCGCGCCGTCGAGGAGTCCAACCGGGCGATGCTGCGCGCCCGGGACGCGATGGACCGGGCGTACGCGCAGCCGCTGGACATTCCCGCGCTGGCCCGGATCGCGTACGTCTCGGAGGCGCACTTCATCCGTACCTTCCGGGCCACGTTCGGCGAGACACCGCACCGCTACCTGCAACGCCGCCGGGTGGAACGCGCCATGTACCTGCTGGTAGGCACCGACGAGCCGGTCACGGAGATCTGCCAGCTGGTCGGCTTCGGCAGTCTGGGCACGTTCAGCCGGACGTTCCACGGCATCGTCGGTGAGTCGCCGTCGGCCTACCGGCGCCGCAAGACCGCGCCGACCGGCGTCCCGGGCTGCTTCACCAAGGCCTGGATGCGCCCGAGCAGCACCGCGGGCGAGCCGGCCACCGCCGCCAAGCCGGCCACGGCGGGCAAGAAGCCAGCCGCCGTGCTCAGCGCCCCCGCACCTGCCGCCGCACGATGACCCAGAGCCGGTCGCCGAGCCGGCTGCGCCGTACCCAGCGCAATCCGGCCAGCCGGCTCTTCGCCGGCGTACGCGGGCGCGGCGGCGCGGTGACCCGGGCGTAGGTGGCACCTGTCGACGGCCTGGTGAAGCCGGGCTCCAGCCGTTCGGAGGCGACCGCCAGCGCGGTGAACTGGGCGAGCACGCGGGGATCGGGCCGGCCGCCTCGGGCGGCGGTACGCAGATCCCGCTCCACGACCGGCCGCCGGATCAGCTCGGTGAGCGGCCCGTGGACGGTGTCCAGCAGGTCGGAGACGGCGGCGACGCCGTCGCCCTCCCAGATCCGGGTGGCCCGGGACGGCCCGGTGGCGGCGCTGACGAACGGCACGTCCGCCCACTCCGGTACGAGCCGGGCGATCAGCGCGGTGTGCGGCAGCCGTGCCCGCTTCTCGGCCGCGGTGAACGCGAAGCTGGCCGCGACGAAGCCCGGCGCCAGGAACGGGGTGACCATCCCGGTGGTGTACGCGGAGGTGCACCACCGGCGCATCCGCTCGACCAGGTAGAGGTAGTCGATCAGGTGCTCGTCGCGGAGGCCGATGTCGCGGGCGTGGGCCAGCAGGGCGGTGACCCGGTCCCGTTCGGTGGCAAGTGCCTCCGGTGACACCGCGGCGTTCGGCACGCCCGCCAGCAGCTTGGTCAGGCCCGCCTGCTCCGGGGTGGGCGCCGGGTCGGCGTCGGCCCGGGGATACCAGTAGCCGACGACCAGTTCGCCTGCCGCGCCGGTGAGGCTCGGCGCGCGTACCACCTCGGGCAGCCGGGTGCGCACGGCCGGCCGGGCCAGGTAGTTCGACGGGAACTGGTGGTCGTGCAGCGCGGCGAGCCGTCGCGCTCGTTCCCGGAGGCCGACGCCGAGGACGGCGGCCGGGGGAGCGGCCGGCACGAGGCGGTGCGGCAGCTCCAGGCCGCGCCGGTCCCGCACGAGCCGGACCAGCTCGCGGGCCACGTCGCCCTCGGCGGCGGTGTCGTCGTTCGTGGCCAGGTTCGGCGTACGGCCGGCGGCGACGAGCGTCGCGGCGATGAGCCGGGAGTCCTTCCCACCGGAGAGGCCGAGCGTCACCTCACCGTCGTGCAGCCGGTGCAGGCCGGCGACGGCCCGGGTCAGCGCGTCGGCGGCCCGGTCCAGCCGCTCGCCGAGCGGCCGGTCCCGGTCGGTGAGGCCGCTGCGGACCACGTCGTCGGTGGCGTACCGGATCTCGCTGGTGAGCTGCCAGCCGCCGTCGGCGCGGCGGCGGCCGGTGATCCGCTCGCCCGGCCGCAGCAGCCGGATGTCGGCGAGCGGGGAGAGGTCGCCGCCGAAGTGGCCGGTGAGCAGGTACGACGACCAGCCGGCCGGGTCGGGGCGGGCCTCGCCGTGCAGGAAGGCGGCGAGCAGGCCGGGCCGGGTGCACCAGGCGGTGACGCCGTCGGCGGTGCCGGTGAACACGCGGGCCATGCCGAGCCAGTCCTGTTGCAGGGCGAGGCGGTCGTGGCCGAGGGCGAGCAGCGCGAACGGCGGTACGACGTCGCGGTGCACGTCCGCGCCGGTGAGCAGGTGGCGGGCGAGCGTCACCGGGTCGTCGCCGTCGACGCCGACCGGGATGCCCACCGAGACGGCGGTGACGTCGTCGTCGCCGGCGACGGGCGGCCACCGGTAGCCGCCCGGGTCGGAGGGGTGCAGCACCAGCACCCCCGAGTCGGTGCCGCCGAGGTGCCGGCGGTGCCAGCTCTCCGGCACCAGCTCGGCGGCGGCGCTGTGGAACCGGGCGACGGCGGCGTCACCACGGGACCGCGGGAGGGCGCTCGTGGCGGCCCAGGCCAACATCAACTGCATCGACTTCCCCCGATGTCGTCGCGAAGACGTTAACAGCGGGTGACGAGGTGGTGTCCCCGTCTGGACAAACGACGCAAGCCGGACCAGGGTGCCGGGCCGCAGGACTGCGCGGTTTTGGATAAGCAGCAGGCCGGGGCGCTGCTCTAGCGTCGTCGGCATGACGATGCTTTCGACTTCCCGCTCCCAGATCTACGTGCTCGACCAGGACGAGGCGCTCGACTTCTACGTCGGCAAGCTCGGCCTGGAGGTCAGCCTCGACCAGGATCTCGGTTTCATGCGCTGGCTCACCGTGCACGTGCCCGGCGACGCGGGCCGGGAGATCCTGCTGGAGAAGCCGGGCCCGCCGGCGCTGGACCCGAAGACCGCCGAGCAGGTCCGGGAACTGCTCACCAAGGGCGCCGCGGGCGGGTTCCTGTTCTTCACCACCGACGACGCGCACAAGACGTACGCGGACCTGGTCGCGAAGGGCGTCGAGGTGACCGACGAGCCGACCGACCAGCCGTACGGCATCGACTTCGGCATCCGCGACCCCTTCGGCAACCGCATCCGGATCGGGCAGATGCGCCAGGGGCAGTGAGCGGCGGGCCATCCGGACGGCGGGCGGCGGGCTAGTCTCGCGGTCCCCGACCGTGGAGGTGCCGATGCCCAGCCGCCTGCTCTACCTGGTCCGTCACGGCGAGCAGGACCGGCCGGAGGAGGAGGCGGACACCGGGCTGTCGGAGCGAGGGCGGCGGCAGGCGACGCTGCTGGGCGAGCGGCTGCGCGGCACGCGCTTCGCCGCCGTGCATCATGGGCCGGCCCGCCGGGCCGCGGAGACCGCCGCGCTGGTCGCGGCGTCGCTGCCAGATGTTCCGGTACGCGAGGACGACCGCGCCGGCGACCACATGCCGCACGACACCGACCCGGCCGGCCTGCCGGAGTCGTACGCGGCGTTCCTGGCCGGTTTCTCCGAGCGGGAGCGGCGCGCCGGACCGCGCGTGACAGCGGAGGCGGTGGCGCGGTTCGCCGCCGCCCCCGCGGAGGGTGACGTACGCGAGCTGGTCGTCACCCACAACTTCCTGGTCGCGTGGCTGGTGCTGCACGCGGTGGACGCGCCGGCGCGCCGGTGGATCGGGCTGAACCAGCAGAACTGCGGGCTGACGGTGATCCGCTACAGCTCGGGCGGCCCGCCGGCGCTCATCGCGTTCAACGACGTCGCCCACCTGCCGCCCGAGCTGCGTGCCACCGGCCTGCCCGACGACTACCGGATCTGACTCAGGCGATCAGCTTCACCACGGCGTCGGCCACGGCGCGGGCGGACTGCGGGTTCTGGCCGGTCACCAGCCGCCCGTCGACCACCACGTGCTCGGTGAAGTCCGGCGCCGGTACGTGCTGCGCGCCCGCCTCGCCGAGCTTGTCGGCGAGCAGGAACGGCACCTCGTCGGTGAGGCCGACGGCCGCCTCCTCGCTGTTCGTGAACCCGGCCACCCGCTTGCCGGCGATCAGCCGGGAGCCGTCGGTGAGGGTGAGGTTCACCAGCGCCGACGGGCCGTGGCAGACGGCGGCCACCACGCCGCCGCGCTCGTACACCGAGCGGGCGATCCGGGCCAGGTCGGGGTCGTCGGGGAAGTCCCACATGGTGCCGTGGCCGCCGGCGAAGAGGATCACGTCGTACCCGGCCGGGTCGACGTCGGCGGCCTTCGGGGTGTCGGTGACGCCGGCGGTGGCGAGGAAGTCGTTCTGGGTGCTGTCGTTCTCGTCCCGCCCGTCTACGGGCGGCTCCCCGCCGGCCACGGAGACGAGGTCGACGTCGTACCCGGCGGCCCGGAACACCTCCCACGGCTCGGCGGCCTCGCCGACGTAGTAGCCGGTCGAGCGGCCGGTGCGGCCCAGCTCGGAGTGACTGGTCAGGGCGATGAGTGCGCGAGTCATGCCTTCCATGCTGGCCCGGCCGCCCGCCGGCCGGCCATAGGCCGATGTCACAGCCGGAACGGGTTTGAAATCGGGCCGGGTCAGCCGGTGGCGCCGTTGATCAGGTCCACCACCTGCGCGGTGACGGCCGGCGGCGTGGTCTCCGGCGGGCAGTCGACGTAGCCGACCTGGTTCGGCCCGATGGTGAGCCGATAGGTGAACGCGTCGGCGCACATGGTCGGCGGGACGGTGGCGGCGGCCTCGGCGGCCAGCCGGGGGTCGGCCGCGAGTTGCCGCAGCCGGGTGAGCTTCTCCGCGCCGAGTTGTCCCTCGTGGGAGGCGCCGGCGCGGTCGGTCCTCGTCCAGTGGCCGTCCGGCCCGACCCGGACGGTGTCGGACAGCCCGGCGATGCCTCCCGACTTCTCGAGCACGACCTCGGAGACGAGCGGCGGGGGCCCGTCCGTGACGACGGGTGGCGCGTCGGTGCGGGCGCAGCCGGCGAGCGGGAGGAGAAGGGCGGCGACGGCCGCCGCGGCGGAGGCAGCTCTCATACCCGATCGGACGCGCGACGGGACCACCCGGTTCCGGCCCACCGGTCCTCCTCATCCGTTCGGTCAATGTCTCCGGCGGGTTCTCGCCAGCCTCTTTCACGTTCTTCGATGTATCGCTATATCTACATCAGTGACTACCCCCGTCACAACTTCGCCTTCCAGGAGGGCCCGTGAAAAGATCCGTCGCCGCCGTCAGCGCAGCGCTGCTCACCAGCGGCGTGCTGGCCTGCGTCACCACCTCGGCGCAAGCGGCAGCGCCAACCGCCCCCAGCCCCGAGACCTCGGCCGCAGCCAAGGCCGCGAGCCTGCTGCGCGCCAACCCCGGCGTCGTCCAGGGCGCCGGCGGTGAGGCCTATCAGGCCGTCCGCACCAAGGTCGACCCCTCCGGGGCCGCGCACACCCGGTACAGCCGCACCTACCAGGGTCTCCGCGTGTACGGCGGTGACTTCGTCATCCACACCGCCCCGAACGGCACCCTGACCAGCGCGTCGGTCAGCCTCTCCGCCCCGCTGACGCTGAGCACCACCGCGAAGGTCGGCGCGGACGCGGCCAAGGCCAGCGCCCGCAAGACGTTCTCCGGTTCGCTCACCTCGGTCGGCGCGCCGGAGCTGTTCGTCGACGCCAGCAGCGGCAAGGGCCGCCTCGCCTGGGAGACCGTCGCGACGGGCTGGAAGGCGGACAAGCAGACGCCGTCGAAGCTGCACGTCATCACCGACGCCACCACCGGCAAGGTGATCGGCTCGTACGACGAGATCGAGACGGTGGCCGGCACCGGCCAGGGCATCTACACCGGCTCGGTCACCATCGACACGACGCTGAGCGGCAGCACGTACCAGATGATCGACCCGGTACGCGGCAACGGCCGTACCTGCGACATGAACAACGGGACCTCCACCTGCACCACGTTCACCGACGCGGACAACGCGTGGGGCAACGGCGCCACCTCGAACCGGCAGTCGGCCGCGGTGGACGCCCACTTCGGCGCCGCCAAGACGTTCGACTACTTCAAGAACGTGCACGGCCGCAACGGCATCTTCGGCAACGGCCAGGGCGTGCCGAGCCGGGTGCACTACGGCAACAACTACGTCAACGCGTACTGGGATGGCTCCCAGATGACCTACGGCGACGGCTCGGGCAACTCCCGCCCGCTGGTCTCGCTGGACGTGGCCGGGCACGAGATGAGCCACGGCGTCACCGAGGCGCTGGCCGGGCTGGTCTACTCCGGTGAGTCCGGTGGCCTCAACGAGTCCACCAGCGACATCTTCGGCAACATGGTGGAGTTCTACGCCGCCGCGCCGAGCGACCCGGGCGACTACCAGGTCGGCGAGAAGATCAACATCAACGGCAACGGTACGCCGCTGCGCTACATGTACAACCCGTCGCTGGACGGCTCGTCCGACTCCTGCTGGTCCACCAGCACGAAGAACAAGGACGTGCACTACTCCTCCGGTGTCGGCAACCACTTCTTCTTCAACCTCGCCGAGGGCACCGGCGCCACCGCGTACGGCACCTCGCCGGTCTGCGGCTCGGCTCCCGCGGTGACCGGCATCGGCCGCGCCAAGGCGGAGAAGATCTGGTACCGGGCGCTCGACGTGTACTTCACCTCGAACACCTCGTACGTCAACACCAGCAACCCGGCCAACACCGCCCGCGCGTACACCCTGCGGGCCGCGACCGACCTGTACGGCAACTGCTCCACCGAGTACAAGACCGTCCAGGCCGCGTGGACCGCGGTGAACGTGGCCGGCAACGACGCGCCCTGCAGCTCGACCGGCAACGACTTCTCCGTCTCGCTCTCGCCGACCTCCGGGTCGGTCACCGCGGGTGGATCGGCCTCCGCCACCGTCGCCACGTCCACCACCAGCGGCACCGCGCAGACCGTGACGTTCTCCGCGTCCGGCCTGCCGACCGGCGCCACCGCGTCGTTCAGCCCCACCTCGGTGACCTCGGGCGGCTCGTCCACGCTCACCGTCTCCACCAGCTCCAGCACCCCGGCCGGCACCTACTCGGTGACCGTCACCGGCAGCGCGGCGTCGGGCACGAAGACCGCCACGTACTCGCTCACCGTGAGCAGCGTCGGCGGCGGCTGCACCGGCGCCGGCCAGAAGCTCGGCAACCCCGGCTTCGAGTCCGGCAACACGGTCTGGGCCACCACCTCCGGCGTCATCGGCCAGTACGGCTCGCAGGGCCAGCCGACCCGCACCGGTACGTGGAACGCGTGGCTCAACGGCTACGGCAGCACCCGCACCGACACGCTGTCGCAGTCGGTGAGCCTGCCGAGCGGCTGCTCCGCGTACTCCCTCTCGTTCTGGCTGCACATCGACTCGGCCGAGAGCACCACCAGCGTCCAGTACGACAAGCTGAACGTGCAGGTGCTCAACTCGTCCGGCTCGGTGCTGGCCACGCTGGCGACCTACTCGAACCTGAACAAGGCCAGCGGCTACAGCCAGAAGTCGTTCAACCTGGCGGCGTACGCCGGGCAGACCGTCACGCTGAAGTTCACCGGCACCGAGGACAGCTCGCTGCAGACCTCGTTCGTGATCGACGACACCGCGCTCAACGTCTCCTGACCTGACCGCCGATCCCGGGGCCCGGCGACCACCCACTCGGGTGGTCGGCGGGCCCCGCCCGTTACGGTCGGACCCATGTCCGACGCGGAACTGACCGTCACCCTGGACGGCCCGGTGGCAACCGTGGTCATCCACAACCCGGCCCGGCGCAACGCCATGACCCCGGCCATGTGGCGGCAGCTCCCGGTGCTGCTCGACGGCCTGGAGGCGGACCCGGCGGTACGGGTGCTGGTGCTCACCGGCGCGGGCGGCACGTTCTGCGCCGGCGCCGACCTGGGCGACCTGGACGAGCTGCTGGCGGCCGGTGACGGCAGCATCGCGGTGGCCGCCGAGGAACGGCTCGCCGCGTTCGGCCGCCCCACGGTCGCCGCGATCGAGGGCGCCTGCGTGGGCGGCGGCTGCCAGCTCGCCGTCGCCTGCGACCTGCGGCTGGCCGCGGCGGACGCCCGGTTCGGCGTACCCCCGGCCCGGCTCGGCCTGGTCTACCCGGCGCCGACCACGCGGCGGCTGGCCGCGCTGGTCGGCCCGTCCGCGGCCAAGCACCTGCTGTTCACCAGCGAGCTGGTGGACGCCGAGCGGGCGCTGCGGATCGGCCTGGTCGACGAGGTGCTGCCGGCCGGGGAGCTGGCCGGGCGGGTGGCGGCGCTGACCGCCACCGTCGCCGAGCGCTCCCGGCTCACCGTGACCGCCGCCAAGGAGATCGTCGACGGGCGCGCCGACGCCGACCGGCTGGCCTGGTGGCACGCCCAGGTGCGGGACAGCGGCGAGGCCCGCGAGGGGGTGGCGGCGATCAACGAGCGCCGGCCGCCGCGCTTCGGCTGGACCCCGCCCGCCACGCGCTGACCGCCGTTTGACCGGCATCCCCCGGCGGGTACGTTCCGGCCGTCGAACGGGGGCCATCGTGGACGGTGATTCGGAACGTCGGAAGATCAAGCGAGGGCGCCGCCGTGTCCGGCTGCTGCTGGTCGGCACGGTGTTGACGTTCGCGCTGGCGTCGCTGCTGGTCGGGCTGATGGCGGACGGTGCGTTCCCGAGTAGCTGGCTGGAACGCGGCGACCCGCCCGACTGGGTGGAGGTGACCGGCCTGGTTCTCGCGGTGCTGGGTCTTGGGCTGGAAATCGTCGCGCTGGTCCGCATGGTCCGCAGCGGTAGCTATCGGGCCGACCGTGAGTCGCGGCTCTGGGCGGTGACCTTCCGCCGTCGCCGCGAACTGGTCCGGGCCGTCCGGCGCGGCGTGGTGGACTCCCCGGACGACCTGCCCTGGCTGCGCACCACCGCCGAGCAGTTGATCCGGCAGCGGAGATTCGTGCCGTTGTTCGGCGGTCTGGCGACGATGAACCTCGGCCAGTTGCTGCTCAGCCTGGCGCCGATCTGGTTCGTCCTGTTCGGCGTCACCGTGGTGATGTTCGCGCTCGCCTGCTGGCAGATCCTCCGGGACGCGCCCCGGGCCGAGGCGTTCCTGCGGGAACACCCCGGCGATCCGGCGGTCAGCGTGCCGACCGGCTCCCGCTGACCTGGGCCAGCAGTTCGTCCACCGACCACTGGTCGGAGGCGTGTTCGCCGTGCTTCGCGGCGACCACCCGCCCGTCGGGCGCGATCAGGAAGTCGGCCGGCAGCCCGAGCCGGCCGCCGTGCGGCGTGCGGGACGGCAGTCGCTCCCGGCCGCGCAGGACGTGCCAGGTGCCGGTCACCACGGCACGCAGGATCGGCAGCCAGGCGCGCGGGTCGAGCAGCGACCGTCGCGCCGACTCCACACCGAACTCCCGGTAGAGCCGCCGGTCCGGGTCGGCCACCACGGCGAACGGCAGGTCGGCGACGTGCTCGCGCAACTCGTCGGCGGGGGAGTGGAAGAGCACCACCTCGCGTACGCCAGCCGCCTCGATCTCGGCGTGCCGGCGGACGATCGAGTGCAGGTGGAGGTTGCAGACCGGGCAGCCGGCGAAGCGGCGGAACTGGAGGTGGACCAGGCGGTCCGGGTCCGGCAGGGCGACCTGGGCGCCGGTCACGCTGGTGAGGTGGCGAGGGGGGACGACGTCCATGCGCGCTCCCGTTGTAGGCGTACGACGTACTCCTACAACCGTAGGCGTATCTTGTACGCTGTCAAGGCCATGCCCCGTCCCCGTTCCCTGACCCACGCCCAGCTCGCCGACGCGGCGCTCGCGGTGCTCGACCGGGACGGCCTCGCCGGCCTCACCATGCGCGCGGTCGGCGCGCAGCTCGGCACCAGCACGATGGGCCTCTACCGCTACGTCGCCGACCGCGACGAACTGGAGGCGCTCGTCGTCGAGCGGGTCCTCGACCGGGTGGACACCCGCCCGCCGCTCGACGTCCCGTGGCCGGACGGCATCCGGGAGCTGTCCGGCCGGGTACGCCGGGCTGTCGGCACCCATCCGGCCGTCGTCCCGTTGCTGCCCGCACACCGGCACCGCTCACCGGCGATCCTGCGCTGGGGCGAAGCGGTGCTCGCGGTGCTGACCCGGGCCGGCTTCACCGGCACCGGGCGGGTGATCGCGTTCCGCGCCCTGCTCGGCTACGTGATCGGCGCGATCCAGATGGAACACCTCGGCGCGCTGGCCGGGCCCGGCACGGCCGTCATCGCGGCGTTGCCCCGCGACGAGTTCCCCCTGCTCGCCGAGACCGCACGGGCGGCCGGTGCGGTCGCACCGGAGGACGAGTTCGGTGGCGGGCTGGACCTCCTGCTCGACGGGCTGGCCCGGCGTCTCGGCACCTAGGGCATGGTGGGACCGGCGGGCGCGGCGCCGGGGCGTACCCCCGACACCGCCCCCTGTGCCCGCCGGCCGTCCGTCACCGCGCCAGCGCGGCCCAGCTCGGCGTCACCGGCTCCCGCCGCAGCGGCATGCCCGCCTCGGCCGGGGTCCGGTCACCCTTGCGCTGGTTGCACGCGTAGCAGGCGGCGGTGGTGTTCCCCCAGGTGTTCCGGCCACCGCGCGAGCGGGGCAGGATGTGGTCGATCGTGCTGGCCGCACCGTCGCAGTACGCGCACCGCCGCCGGTCGCGCGCCAGCACCCCGGCCCGGGACCAGGCCGGGCCGGCGCTGAACCGCCAGCGGGTCACCACGTACCGGACGAGGCGGACCACCCGCGGCAGCGGGAAGACGCCGATCACCCGGTCGGGCTCGGCCTCGTGGATCTCGGCGACCCGGCGGCAGAGCATCCGGATCGCGTGCTTGACGGTGACCCGGTGCAGCGGGCCGAGGTCGGCGTTGATGACGAGGACGGCGTCCACCGGGCTCTCCCTTCACGATCGGCGGTACGGCGACGAAAAAGCCGCCCGGTCCACGGGACCGGGCGGCGACGACGGGGACGCGAGACGCGTCAGTCGTGGCCTCCGGGCCAGGGACCGTGTTCCCGGCAGCCGTCGCCGAGCAGCCACGACGTCTTCGTGGTGGCGGATCGCAGCGACATCGACGGCTCCCGGAACGGTGGCTGACCTTGCGCGCTCACGGTAGATCGATTCGGGAATCGCGGGCAACGCATTTCGATCCGTCGTCGGCGGGTCGCCGCTGCCGTCCGGCCCGCCCGGCACGCCGGGCGGCGGTGAGCGGCCTGTCGATCCGGGCGGTCATCTGCACCACCAGTTCGCTGTCCAGCAGCGGACGGTTCACCTCGGCCGCCACCGACAGCGTGGGTGTGGAGATCGACCGCCAGATCGCGGTCAGGCCGGCGCCGAGGCCGACGAGCGCCACCGCCGCCCGGGTGGTGGGGGAGCCGGCCGCGGCGGCGGCACTGACCCCGACGACCGCGAGCAGCACCACGAGCAGGGGCGCCAGCACCGGCCAGAAGATGCCCCGGGCCGCCTGCGCCACCAGCTTCCGGTCCCGGATGACGACGTTGCGGGCGATCACCGCCCAGTTCTCCTCGTCCAGCAGGTCGCGCGGGTGCAGGCCGCCGGTCAGGACGTCCTGCCACAGGTCGCCCTGGTTGCGCAGCTCGCGGGCCAGCTCGGCGAGCCCGGCCTCGCCCGGATCGCCCACTGCGGCCCGGCCGACAGCGGTGGCCCAGGCGGCGAGCGAGCGGCGCACCACGGCGGCCGAGTACGGCGGCAGCACGCTCGCCAGCTCGTCCAGCCACCTGCTGATCTGGAGGTGCCGGCCGCCGAAGCGCGCGGCGAGCTGGTCGGCGTCGCCGCGCCGGACGGTGTCGGCGAGCGAGCGCCCGAGCCGGTACGCCACCCCGACCCGGTGGTTCGTCGCCATGGTCCACCGCAGCACGTCGATGTTGAGGTCGTCGAGCGCCCGCAGCAGCGGTTCCCGGTCGGCCCCGGTGGCACCACGGGCGGCGGCGGCGGACGGCACCGTACGGCCGGCCGGGGTCAGCGGCGCGATCTGGGCCAGCGCCACGTCCACGCCGTCGAGGTACATGCCGAGCCGGTGCCGCCCGGCCAGCTCGGTCAGGTTCGACAGCTTCGGCGGCGCCGGCGTCTGCGGGTGCCCGTCCCCGGTCAGGTCGGCGGTCTGCGCGTGGTGGTAGGCGTCCGCCATCGACCAGCCGAGCCGCAGCGCGGTGACCACCGCGGTCCGTTCGTCCCGTGGCGTGCCGTGCTCCTCGTCGCGCCGATCCCGCGTCGCGGTGCTCACCGCCCGACCTCCCGTGTCACCGGATCAGTCGAGCGTAGAGGCGTTTTTGGCCGCTTATGACCGTTTCGGTGCGGCCCGCCCGGCCAGCAGCCCGCGCGGCCGGATCGAGCGGACCGGCTCGGCCGCCGCCCCCTCGACCCGCAGGATGTGGTTCGCGGCGATGATCCCGGTGGCCGCCGACCGTTCCATCAGCGCGCTCGGGAACTCGGTGCGGATGCCGTCCCCGGCCAGGTAGAGGCCGGGCGCGTCGGTCTCCACCCCGGGACGCCACGCGTGGCTGCCGGGCGTGAACGCGGGCGCCTGCGCCTCGACGCGGGCGCGCAGCTCGCGTACCCGCAGGCCGGCCACCTCCGGCCAGAGCGCGGTCAGCTCCCGCAGCATCCGGGCGGCCAGCTCGTCGGCCGGCACGTCCGGCTCGCAGGCGTACGCGTGCAGCTCCACCACCGAGCCGCCGGTCCGCTCGGCCCAGCGGCGGGGCTCGTCCTCCAGCCGGTGGTAGAGCGTCACCGAGTCCAGCGTGGGCTGCCGGGAGACGCCGCTGAACACCGCGCGGTCGGCCCGGACGTCCCCGTCCATCCAGTAGCGCGCCACCGCGTACGGCGGACCGGGCCGGCCGAACGCGGGCATCCGCGCCACCAGCTCGGGCGCCGCCCCGGCCAGGCCGGGGGAGGCGTCGACGAGCGCGGCCAGCGCGGGCGGGTCCACCGCGAGCACCACGTGCGGCGCCTCCCAGGCGTCGCCGTCCGCGCCGGTCACCCGCCACCCCGCCGGGGTACGGTCCAGCCGGGCCGCCGCCGCGCCGGTCAGCACCCGGCCGCCGTGCTTCTCCACGTACCGGGTCAGCGGCTCCCAGATCGCCGTGCCGTAGTCCCGGTCCGGGCAGTCGAAGGCCAGCCCCTCCGGGTTGCCGAGCAGGTAGAAGTGGAACTGCGCGATCATCTCGGCGGCCGACATCTCCGCCTCGTGGTTGAAGAACGAGTGGGAGAAGACCTCGAACAGCATGGCCCGCGCCCGGTCCGGCAGCCGCAGCGAGGTGAGCAGCTCGTCGGCGGTCCGCTCGTCGAACTCCTCGTAGGTGCGTACCGGGTCGTAGGTCAGCAGCGGCAGCGCCGCGTCCCGGTCCATCGTGCGCAGGTCCGCCAGGCGCAGGCTGGGGCTGCGCAGCAGCAGCGCCAGCAGGTTCGCCGGGGGCGCGGGCGGCAGCTTGCCGAACTCCTCCGTGGGCCACTGCTCGGACAGGATCGGATAGCCCGGGATCGGCTTGAGGAAGCCCAGCCCCGGATCGACCCGGCGCAGGATCGACCGCCAGTTCCAGTACTGCCGGAAGAACGCGTGGAAGCCGTGCTCGTTGCGCTGGACGCCGTCGGGCAACTCCTCCGGCCAGGCGCCGAGCCGTCCGCCGAGGTGCGGCGCCGCCTCCAGCACCGTCACGGCCACCCCGCGCTCGGCCAGCACCACAGCCGCCGACATCCCGGCGATGCCGCCGCCGACCACGAGCGCCGCGACCGGTCGCGGCACGCGGTCCGCGCCACCGCCGCCCGGGTCCACCACGTGCTCGCGTACGCCGATCAGGCGACCTACCACTTGCGACAGACCCACGGGGCATCCTCCAGTCGGCGGTGCTCACAGTCTGCCGGTCGGGGCGGCAACCCGCTGGGTACGCGTCGGCGGGGCGTTCACGGCAGGCAGCGGCGCGGGCGGTCCGACGGCGGCCAGACGTACTCCAGGTCGGGGGAGACGTCGCCGAACAGCGGCGCATAGTGGACCGGGTCCTTGCGCAGCAGCGACGACCGGTGGCTGCGGTGCAGGTCGTCGCGGCCCAGCCAGGGCGGCAGCTCACCGGCGGCGGCCAGTTCGTCCTGGGTGCGGATCACCGAGACGCCGCAGGCAGTCGCGAGATCGGTGGCGAGCGTGCCGGCGCAGGTGTCGGCCCGGCCCGGCTCGCACCACACCGCGCACATGTCCAGCCCGTACCGGGTCAGCGCCTCCTCGTACCCGGCCCACATCTTCACCGCGGGGTGGTTGCGCCAGCCGTAGTCCGGCCGGGTCAGCCCGCGCAGCACCTGGATCGCCTCCACGCGCTGCTTGCCCAGCCGCTTCTGGTCCAGCGTGCGCGCGCTGGCCAGGAAGTCCGGATACGGCAGGAACGTCTGCATGCCGGTGCTCTACCCGGACCCGGGCCCGCCATGCGTTCATGATCGCCGGGGCTGCGCACATCGCGAGCGGCTGACTACGATCCGGACATGGCCGAGCCACTGCGCGACCGCGCGCGCCGCGCGACCGGCTGGCGGCTCCGGATGAACGGTGACGAACGCCCTCACTACGTGGTCTGCGGCTCCGATCCGCTCGCCTACTGGGTGGTCCGGTCGCTGCTCGCCACCGACAGCGCCGACGGCCAGGTGCGGGTCACGCTCGTGGTGCCGGGCCGCCGCCGGTCCGACGGCCCCGACGGGCGGGACGTGCCGGGGGTACGGGTGGTCACGGCGGAGCGGCTGGACGAGGCCGCGTTCCGCCGGGCCGGGCTGGCCGGGGCGGCCGGGCTGGCGCTGCTGCACCAGGACGACGTGGGCAACATGCACGCCGCGCTGTGCGCCCAGGAGGTCGAGTCGCGGCTGCGCCTGGTGGTGCGGATGTTCAACACCAACCTGGCGGACGGGCTGCGGCAGCTCTTCCCCGACTCGGCGGTGCTCTCCGACGCCTCGATGGCCGCGCCCGCCTTCGTGGCCGCCGCGCTTGGCGAGGTGGCGCCGACCCACTTCCGGCACGCCGGGCGCACGCTCTACGTGGCCCGCCGAGACGACGTACGCCCGCAGGACGTGGTCTGCGGCCTGGCCGTCACCGCGGATCCGGACCTGGTCCGGGTGCTGCCCGCCGACGAGGCGGCGGCCGACGTGGTGCTGGCCGAGGCGACCGGGCGGCCGGCGGGCACCGAGGTCGCCGCGCGGCGGCTGGTCCGGGCGCGGCGGCGCCGGCAGCCGGTCGCCGTCCTGCTGCGCGCGGTCCGCCACTTCGCCACCCGCAAGATCGGCATCGCGGTGCTGGTGCTGCTCGGGGTGATCGCGGCGCTGGGCTGGCTCAACGCCCGGGCCGCCGACGTGAGCTGGAGCGAGGCGGTCTACCTGACGCTGGTCACCACGCTCACCGGCCAGGACCCGGACGTCAACAAGCCGGTCGCCGCCCAGGTGATGCAGGTGGTGCTCAACCTGGCCGGGCTGGCGCTGATCCCGCTGATCACTGCCGCGGTGGTCGACGGCATCGTCAACGCCCGGCTGGCCCTGCACGCGGGCCGGGTCCAGCCGGACCGCTCGGGGCACGTGGTGATGGTCGGGCTGGGCAACATCGGCACCCGGGTGATGGCCCAGTTGCACGACTTCGGCGTCGAGGTGGTGGCGATCGACAAGAACCCGGACGCGCGCGGCGCCGCGCTGGCGCACCGGCTGGGCGTGCCGCTGATCGTGGGCGACGCGGGCCGGGAGGAGACGCTCCGGTCCGCCTCGGTGGACACCTGCCAGGCGCTCGTGGTGGTCTCCACCGACGACGGGACGAACCTGCGGGCCGCGCTGATCGCCCGGTCCCTCGACCCGGACCTGCGCGTGGTGCTGCGGCTGTTCGACGGCGACTTCGCCGAGCGGATCCAGCAGGCGTTCGGCATCGGCATCTCGCGCAGCGTGTCCTATCTGGCCGCGCCGGCGTTCGCGGCGGCGCTGCTCGACCGCGCGGTGATCGCCACCATCCCGGTCGACCGGCACGCGCTGCTGGTCACGGAGGTGCCGGTGGTGGCCGGTTCGCCGCTGGACGGCCGTCCGCTGAGCGCGGTGGCCAGGCCGGGCGAGGTACGCCTGCTCGCGCACACCCGGCCGAGCCAGAAGGCCGACTGGTCGGCCGACCCGCGTGTGGTGATCCAGGCCGGTGACCGGCTCACGGTGGTGGCCCGGCGGGCCGGGCTGACCGCGCTGCTCCGGGAGACCACGCCCGCGCCGCCGCCGGCGCCCACCGGCCCGCCCGTCGCGCGCCGCCCGCAGGAGTGACCGGCCGCGTCAGGCGGGTCGCCCACGGCGGCGGACGGCGTATCCGAGCGCGCCGAGCGCGAGCACGCCGAACCCGGCGAGCACGCTCGGCAGTGGCAGGTTGACCACCAGCACCAGGCAGCCGACGAGCCCGAGCGCGGCGAGCAGCCGTACCGGGACGCGCCGGTCCGGGTCCGGGCCGAGCGTCAGCGCCGACGCGTTGGTGATCGCGTAGTAGACCAGCACCGTGCAGCTGGAGAAGCCGATAGCGCCCCGGATGTCGCCCACTGTCACCACGGCGATCACCACGGCGGCCACCGCCAGTTCGGCGCGGTGCGGCACCCGGTGGCGCGGATGGACCGCCGCCAGCGCGCCCGGCAGGTCCCGACGGCGGGCCATCGCCAGCGTGGTCCGGCCGACGCCCGCCAGCAGCGACAGCAGCACCCCGGTCACCGCGACTGCCGCACCGGCCCGGACCAGCCAGGCCAGGCCCGGGTGCCCGGCGGCGGTCACCACCTCGACCAGTGGCGCGTCGGTGGACGCCAGCCGGTCGGAGCCGAGCACCCCGAGCGCGACCACCGCCAGCGTCAGGTAGATCGCCAGCACCGCGCCGAGCGCCAGCGGCACCGCCCGGGGGACGGTGCGCTCCGGGTCGCGTACCTCCTCGCCGAGCGTGGCGATCCGCGCGTACCCGGCGAAGGCGAAGAACAGCAGGCCGGCGGCGGTCAGCACGCCGCCCGCGCCGATGCCCGCCGGTGCGGTGAGCCGGTCGGCGGCGACCTGCGGCGCGCCGGTCGCCGCGACCACGGCGAGCACCGTGAGCACCACCGCGACGAGGACCCGGGTGGCGGTGGCGGTCTTGCCGATCCCGCGCAGGTTCACCGCCGTCACCGCCACCACCGCGAGGACCGCGACGAGCCGCGCCCGCCCCGGCCACAGGTACGCCCCGACGGTCAGCGCCATCGCCGCGCAGCTCGCCGTCTTGCCGACCACGAACCCCCAGCCGGCCAGGAAACCGGCGAACGGGTGCAGGCGCTCCCGGCCGTAGACGTAGGTGCCGCCGGACTCGGGGTAGCGGGCGGCGAGCCGGGCCGAGCTGGTCGCGTTGCAGTAGGCGATGAAGCCCGCGACCGCCAGCGCGACCAGCAGGCCCGCACCGCCCGCCGCAGCCGCGGCCGGTGCGAAGACCACGAAGACACCCGCGCCGAGCATCGAGCCCAGACCGACGACCACCGCATCGGGTACGCCGAGTCGCCGCGCCAGTTGTTCCACACCGGCAGCCTAGGGTGCTCAGGTGAACGGTAGGTGCCCAGCGACCGGAAATTGACGAAAATGATTTGTGTAATTTAACCGGTGCTCAGCGGTGGCTGATTGCGGAGGGTCTGGGTAGAGTCGTTTACGCAGGTCAAGTGCTTTGCGAATGTTCCGCGCCGATTATCCGATGGCGATGATCAGATTTTTTCTGCGCCGATCGGGCGATGGTGCCCGCGATTCGGCACAAGCAATTTCCGGAACGTCTTCTCCGCGAACGCGGGAGGTACCGCACATGACGCTCTTCGGCTGGGACGCCAGTGACTACGACGTCGACCGGGGGTTGACGGCCGATCGGATCCGGGAGGCCCGCGCCGCGGGCATCGACTTCATGACCTACAAGGGCACCGAGCAGTCGCGCGACGGCACGTTCCACAGCCAGTACTACGGGGTGATGCTCACCGCCGCGAAGGACGCGGGCATCCCGTTCCTGGGCATGTACGTGGTGGTGCACTCCGACGTCTCCATCGAGGACCAGGCCACCACCGCCATCGACTACGCCGACAAGCACACCCCCTGGTGGCGCACCTACGACGGGTTCTTCTGGCAGATCGACCTGGAGCGCTGGCCGACCGACGACGTGCCCCCGCGCATCGGCGTCGACGTGGGTGAGGAACTGGAGGAGCGCACCGGCAAGGTGGCGGTGATGTACGCCTCGCGCGGTGAGTACGGCGACGACGACCTGGGCGACTTCCCGCGCTGGAACGCGGACTACCCGTACCGGGTGGCCGAGGACTTCAAGGCCGCGTACGCGCGGGCCGGCGGGGACTCCGGGCCGGGTTGGTCCCGCTACGGCAAGCCGGCGGAGACGCCGCGCATCTGGCAGTTCACCGATTCGGCGATCATCGGCCGCCAGCACACCTGCGACGCGGACGCGTTCCGCGGCACCACCGACGACTTCGCGAAGATGATCGGGGAGAAGACGTCCACGACGACGAAACGGGACGTGATCGCCACCTTCCACAGCACCGCGCACGCCGGCGACACGCTCGACACCACTGACGTCTTCCACGCCATCCGCTGGGCCACCGGCCTCTACCACTGGACCGTGCCGGAGACCGGGCTGGTGAGCATCCAGGCGACAGTCGACCTGCGCGGGCTGCGGCGCGACGACCTGGTCCGGATCCGCGCCGAGTACACCCGGCCCGGAGACTCGGAGAACGACACCCCGCTGCTACGGCAGGAGCGGGTGTCGGTCGACCCGGAGACCACCGGCGGGGTGTTCGTGGTGAGCACCCCGGACGAACGGGTCGAGCTGCCGAAGGGCACCCAGATCCGCATCCAGGTGGCGGTGCGGCCGGCGGACGGCGACCACCGCCGCAAGCTCACCTACAGCACCCGTACCCGGATCAGCATCGTGGAGATCCGGACGGTGAGCTGAGCGGCGCGGACCAGGCGACCGGCCGTCCCCGGTCGCCGAGGCGACGCGGCAGCGGCAGGTCGTCCCAGGGCACCCGGTGCAGCAGGCGGTCCAGCAGCAGGCCGAGCAGCAGCCCGGCGACGGAGTCGGTCAGCCAGTGCCAGCCCAGGTAGACGGTGGTGCAGAAGACCACCGCCGGGGGCACCACCCGGACCGCGGTGACCAGCCCGGCCGGGACGGTACGGCCGAGCGTGCGCACGAGCGGGGCCAGCAGCAGCGCCAGGACGCCGTACCAGACGATCGAGTTGGCGACGTGCCCGGACGGGTACGACTGCGCGAAACGCACCGGCAGGTCGTGCTGGAACAGCGGCAGCGTCTGCTCGGGCGACAGGAACGGCTCCTTGACCGAGGCGCTCGGCGCCGGCCGGGCCGTCCACACCTTCAGCGGGCCGACCGTGAAGAACGTGAGCACGAAACCGGCCACCGGCGGCAGCAGTGGCCGTACCGAGCGCAGCCGCCACGCCAGCAGGACGCCCAGCCCGGCCGCGAGCAGCGTCAGCGGCGTGCCCTGGCCGAGCAGGTTCAGCGTCATCGCCACCCAGCGGGCGGCCGCCGGGCGGTTCTCGTCGGACCAGTCGGCGACCGCCCGGTCGAGGCCGAACAGGTGGCCGGAGGCGAGCGCGACGGTCAGCGCCACCACTGCCGCGAGCAGCAGCCCGTCGAACCACCACCCGGCCGGCCGGACCGGCCGCAGCCGCAGGTCACCGCGTACCCCCGAGGTCTGACGCACGCGACCACGCTACCGGCCGCGCGCGGCGGCCGGGCGGCGCGGGCATCGGCGGCTGTGTGCCCAGCCACGAAGGGAAGCGCGGCGCGGGGGTCAGCGGTCACACTGGTTGCCGTGCGGATCACCTCGGCTCTCGTCGACCCGGCGCTGCTCGACCTCCCCTGGTCGACCCCGCTGGAGCAGTGGCCTGCCGAGCACCTGGTGGCGCTGCCGCAGGGCATCTCCCGGCACATCGTGCGATTCGTCCGGCTCGGCGGGTACGTCTACGCGGTGAAGGAGACCGGCGAGCGGGTCGCCGAGCGCGAGTACGACCTGCTGCGGGCGCTGGAGCGGATCGACTTCCCGTCGGTCGAGGCGATCGCGATCGTGGCCGACCGGCAGACCGACGACGGCGAGCCGCTGGACCCGGTGCTGATCACCCGGCACCTCCAGTTCTCGCTGCCCTACCGGGCGCTGTTCTCCAACACGCTGCGCCCGGAGACGATGAACCGGCTGCTGGACGCGCTGGCCGCGCTGATCGTGCGGATGCACCTGACCGGCTTCTTCTGGGGCGACTGCTCGCTGTCCAACACGCTGTTCCGGCGGGACGCGGGCGCGTTCGCCGCCTACCTGGTCGACGCCGAGACCGGGGCGCTGTACCCGTCGCTGTCAAACGGCCAGCGCGGCGAGGACCTGGAGATCGCCCGGGTCAACATCTTCGGCGAGGCGCTCGACCTCCAGGCCGCCGGACTGCTGCACGAGTCGATCGACCCGGAGGTGGTCTGCGAGGAGGTCGTGCGGCGCTACGAGCGGCTCTGGCACGAGATCACCTACGAGCAGCAGGTCGAGCGCTCGGCCCGGCACGACATCGAGCGCCGTATCCGCCGCCTCAACGAACTGGGCTTCGACGTGGCCGAGGTGGCCATGTCGACAGTCGACAACGGGCGCTACCTGGTCCGGCCGAAGGTGGTCGACGCCGGCTACCACACCCGGCGGCTGCTGCGCCTGACCGGCCTGGACGCGGAGGAGAACCAGGCCCGCAGGCTCCTCAACGACCTGGACGCCTACCGGCTGGAGAGCGACCTGACCGACGAGCAGCAGGCGGCGCACCGCTGGCTGACCGAGGTCTTCGAGCCGGTGGTCCGGGCGGTGCCCGCGCACCTGCGCCGCAAGCTGGAGCCGCAGGAGCTGTTCGCCCAGATCATCGAGCACAAGTGGCTGCTCTCCGAGCAGGCCGGGCGGGACGTCGGGATGCGCCGGGCGGTGCAGTCGTACCTCGCCGACGTGCTGGTGCACCGCCCGGACGAGCAGGCGGTGCTCGGCGTCGAGGTGCCCACGGTCTGACGCCCGGGCGGATCACTCCACCCAGTCGCCGCCGCGCATCACCCGCACCACGTTCAGGTCGTCGTCCAGCATCACCAGGTCGGCGCGCAGCCCGGCGACGAGCGCGCCCACCCGGTCGCCCAGGCCGATCGCGCGGGCCGGGGTGGTGGCGACCATCCGGCAGGCGTCCGGCAGGGCCACGCCCGCGCCGACCGCGTGCCGCAGCGCCGCGTCCATGGTGAGCGTGCTGCCGGCGATCGCGCCGTCGCGGCTGAGCCGGGCCACCCCGCCGGACACGGTGACCGCCTGGCCACCGAGCTCGTACTCGCCGTCGGGCATGCCGGCGGCGGCCATCGCGTCGGTGATCAGCGCGGCCCGCTCCGGGCCGGCCACCGAGGTGGCGAAGCCGAGCATGCCGTCGTGCAGGTGCACGCCGTCGGCGACCAGCTCGCACACCACGTTCGGGGCCTCCAGCAGCGCCACCACCGGGCCGGGCTCGCGGTGGTGCACCGGGCGCATCCCGTTGAACAGGTGGGTGCCGACGCTCGCGCCCGCGGCCACCGCCGCCCGGGTCTGCTCCCAGGTGGCGTCGGTGTGCCCGACCGCCGCGACCACGCCGTGCGACACCAGCAGCTCGACCGCCTTGGTGGCGCCGTCGCGCTCGGGAGCGATGGTGACCATGCGGACGGCGCCGCCGCCCAGCTCGATCAGCTCGGTCAGCTCGCCGGTCGACGGGTCGCGCAGGAACTCCGGATTCTGCGCGCCGCAGCGGTCGGCGGACAGGTACGGGCCCTCGAAGTGGACGCCCGCGAGCACGCCGGACTCCACCAGTGGGCGGTAGGCGGCGGTCGCGTCGCGCATCAGCTCGAACGGGGAACTGACCAGGCTCGCCAGCAGCGTGGTGGTGCCGTGCCCGAGGTGGAACGCGGCGGCCTGCCGCGCCGACTCCGGGTCGCCGGTGGTGAACGTGTGGCCGCCGCCGCCGTGGGTGTGCATGTCCACGAAACCCGGCACGATCCAGTGCCCGTCGCGCACCGACGGATACTCGGCCACAGCGGTGATCCGCCCGTCCGCGATCTCCACGCAACCCTGCCGGATGACGCCGGTCGGGGTCACCACCTTGCCGGTCACGCGCCGGGTCATCGACTCTCCTTCGCCAGGGTGTCCAGGGCCAGCAGGGCGGCGCCCAGGCAGCCGGCCTCGTCACCGAGGCCGGCCGCGACCAGGCGCGGCTCGCGGTGGAACGTCAGCCGCTCACGTAACGCCGTCCGCAGCGGGTCGAACAGCCGGGGACCGGCCTGCGCCAGCCCGCCGCCGAGCACCACCGTCGAGACATCGTAGAGCGCCTGCCCGGTGGCGAGTCCGTCGGCGAGCGCCTCGACCGCCTCCTGCCACACCTCCACGGCGAGCGGCTCACCGGCCGCCGCGCGGTCGGCCACCTGGGCGGCGGTGGTGGGCGCACCGGACAGCTCGGCGTACCGGCGCCCGATCGCCGACGCCGACGACACCGCCTCCAGGCAGCCGGTCCGCCCGCATCCGCAGCGCGGGCCGCCGGGGCGGACCAGGATGTGGCCGATCTCCCCGGCGGCGCCGTGCGCGCCGGTGGTGGCCGACCCGTCGACCACGTGGGCGGCGGCGATGCCGGTGCCGATCGCGACGAACAGCACGTGGCCGCCGTCCCGCCCGGCGCCGAGCCGGGCCTCGGCCAGGCCGCCCGCGCGCACGTCGTGGCCGAGCGCCGCCGGCAGTCCCAGCCGCGTGCCCGCCAGTTCCCGCAGGGGTACGTCCCGGAAGCCCACGTTCGCCGACCAGACCGCGACGCCGCGCGCCTCGTCGACCACCCCGGGTACGGCGATGCCGCAGGCCACCGGCGTACGGCCGTCGGCGCGGGCCTTGCCGGCCAGCCCCTCGGCCACGTCGAGGATCGTGCCGACCACCGCCTCCGGGCCGCGCTGGGCGCCGGTGGCGTGCCGTTCGGTGTGCACAGTCGTGCCGTCCGGCCGGACCAGGGCGCACTTCATCCCGGTGCCGCCCACGTCCAGCGCGACGACGACCTCGTCGCCTGTGCTCACGCCGTGGGCTCGCTTCGCTCGCTCACGCTGTGCCGGCTGGGCATGCGCTCACGGCCCTCGCTTCGCTCGGTGCGTTCGCTCATGCTGTGCTGGCTGGGCATGCGCTCACGGCCCTCGCTTCGCTCGGTGCGTTCGCTCATGCTGTGCTGGCTGGGCATGCGCTCACGGCCCTCGCTTCGCTCGGTGCGTTCGCTCATGCCAGGACCACGGACCGAGTCAGGTGACGCGGCGCGTCCGGGTCGAGACCGCGGCTGGTGGCGAGCGCGACCGCGAAGCGCTGGGCCAGGATCAGGTCGGCCATCGGGTCGACCGGGTTGCGGCCAGCCGACCAGCTCGTCAGCACCGTGCGCCAGCCGTGCGTGCGGCTGTGCACGAACGCGGCGCCGGTCGCGGCCACGTCCTCGGACAGGCCGTCCGGGATCTCGCCGAGCGCCCAGACCAGCCGGCCGGGCGCGGCGACCGAGATCGGGCCGTGCCGGTAGTCCATCGCCGGGTACGCCTCGGCCCAGAACGTGGCCGCCTCGCGGCACTTCAGCGCGGCCTCCTGGGCCAGCCCGACGGTCCAGCCGCGACCGAGGAAGGTGACCTGCTCGATGCCGGCCGGGTCGATCGGCAGCGGGGCGCGTACGGCGACCTCGGCGTCGGCGGCCAGCCGTCCGAGGTCCTCGCCGAGGTGGGCGCGCAGCAGCGCGAGCGCGGTGGTGGCGAAGCGGGTCTGCACCACCGACCGCTCGTCGGCGAAGGGCAGCGCGACTGTGGCGTCGGCGAGCGTGACGGCGGCCGAGTCCGGGTCGCCGACCAGGACCGTGGTGGGGATCCGTCCGCGCAGCGCGGTGAGCAGGTCGAGCACCTCGGTGGTGGTGCCGGAGCGGGTGATCGCGATGAGCCGGTCGTACCGGCGGCCGGCCGGGAACTCGCTGGCCTGGAAGGCGTCGGTCTCGCCCTGGCCGACGGACTCGCGCAGCCCGGCGTACGCCATCGCCATGAACCACGACGTGCCGCAACCGACCACGGCGACCCGCTCGCCGGGGCGCGGCAGGTGCTCGGCGACGGTCGGGGCGAGCCGCGCCGCCTCCCGCCAGCAGTCGGGCTGGCTCGCGATCTCCGCGTGCACGTACGCCATGACAACTCCTCCCCAGGGGAGACCTTGCGCAATACGGCGCGATACGGCCGCCTTTCGCGCGTCATTCTGCGCGAAACCTGGTGGTCGTGGCAACCGTCTCCCCGTTCGCGCAGCGCAGGGTTTTGCGCGGACCCAGTTTCGCGCACTAGTGTGCACGCAACCGATCACCGTTCACGCACAGTCTGGGGAGGGCCCCGCGGTGGACCGCTACGCGCGCTGGAACGCGCTGCTGGAGATGCTGACCGACAGCGGCCGGGTCAGCGTCGAGGAGGCGGCCGGGCGGCTCGACGTCTCCCAGGCCACCATCCGGCGCGACTTCGACCAGCTCGCCCAGCAGCAGATGATCACCCGTACCCGGGGTGGCGCGGTCGCCAACGGTGTCTCCTACGACCTGCCGCTGCGCTACAAGACCGCGAAGCACTCGGCCGAGAAGCAGCGGATCGGCACCGCCGCCGCCGCACTCGTGTCGCCGGGCACCGTGGTCGGTCTCAACGGCGGCACCACGAGCACCGAGGTGGCGCGGGCGCTGGCGGTCCGCCCTGATCTCAACACCAGCGCCGAGGGCGCCCAGCTCACAGTGGTCACGAACGCGCTGAACATCGCCAACGAACTGCTGGTGCGCTCGCGGATGAAGGTGGTGGTGGCCGGCGGCGTGGTCCGGCCGAAGTCGTTCGAGCTGGTCGGCCCGCTCGGCGGGGCGCTGCTGCGCGAGGTCACGCTGGACGTGGCGCTGCTCGGCGTGGACGCGATCGACCCGCAGCTCGGCGCCGCCGCGCACCACGAGGGCGAGGCGGCCATGAACAGCCTCATGGTGGCCCGGGCCAAGCGGGTCGTCGTGATAGCCGACTCGTCGAAGCTGGGTGGGCACGCGTTCGCCCGGATCTGCCCGGTGGACCGGATCGAGACGCTGGTGACCGACTCCGGCGCGGCCCCCGATGTGGTGGCGGCGTTCCGCGACGCGGGCGTGCACGTCGTCTGCGCCTGACCTCTCCCGACACACCGACACTGCATACCGGGTATTGCCTTCGGGTGCATACCGCGTATGGTGTCGCTGACGCCTACTTATCGGGGGAGGTCAGCTGTGTCGGCTGTCCTGGAGATCGAAGGTCTCCGCAAGACGTACCGGAGCCGGAAACGCGGGGTTCGCCACGCGCTCGACGGCTTCGACATGCGAGTGGAAGCCGGCCAGGTGCACGGCTTCCTCGGCCCGAACGGTTCGGGCAAGACCACCACGCTGCGGACGCTGCTCGGCCTGATCAAGCCGAACGGCGGCCGGATGGCCATCCTCGGCCAGGAGCTGCCGCACGCGCTGCCGGCGGTCGCCGGGCAGGTCGGCGCCATCGTGGAGAGTCCGCAGTTCTTCCCGCACTTCACCGCGCGGGACACGCTCGGCCTGCTCGCCCAGGCCGGTGAGCTGCCCAAGCAGCGCGTGGACGAGGTGCTGGAGCTGGTCGGGCTGCGCGACCGGGCCGGCGAGCGGGTCAAGACCTACTCGCTCGGCATGAAGCAGCGCCTTGCTGTCGCCTCCGCGCTGCTCAAGAACCCCAAGCTGCTGATCCTCGACGAGCCGGCGAACGGCCTCGACCCGGGCGGCATCCGGGAGATGCGCGGGCTGATGCGGGAGCTGTCCGAGGCCGGGATGACAGTGGTGCTCTCCAGCCACATCCTGGGCGAGATCCAGCTCATCTGCGACTCGGTCACCATCATCTCGCTCGGCCGCCGGGTCGCGTTCGGGCCGGTCGACCAGGTGCTCGCGGCCCACTCCCAGGGCGCCGTGCGGGTACGCCTGGAGGCGGTCGACGACCTGCCCCAGGCCGCCGACGCGCTCACCCGGGCCGGGGTCCAGGTGGCCGCCGAGCCGGACCACCTGATGCTGTCCGGCGTGGACAAGCCGGCCACCGTCAGCCGCCTGCTCGCCGAGCAGGGCCTGTACGTCAGCGAGCTCACCCCGGTCGCTGTCGACCTGGAGAGCGTCTTCCTCGAACTGACCGCCACCGCGCCGGTCCCCGGCCAGCACCGTCAGGTCGATCAGTCCGCCAAGGTCGACCAGACCGGCACCGCAGGAGGTTGGGGCGCATGAGCCTGTTCGTCACCGAGCTGCGCCGGCTCGGCAAGCGCCGGGTGACCCGGCTGATGCTCGTGCTGCTGGTGCTCGGCCTGGCCACCGTCGCGACCGCGTTCAGCTTCTCCAGCGAGAAGCTCTCGCCCGCCGCCGTGGCCGAGGCCGAGGCCAAGGCGAACAACGACTACCAGTCCGCGATGACGGACTGGAAGCGCACCGTCGCGGAGTGCGAGGCGGCCCAGGCGCGCGGCGAGAAGACCGAGGAGCGGTACGGCCCGAACTGCGGCAAGGACTACCAGCCGCAGCCCGACATGTTCGAGGCGAAGTGGTACCTGCCGTACCAGTTCGACTTCCGGGCCGAGTTCCCCCTGTTCATCGCCGTGTTCGCCGCCTCCGTGGCGCTGTTCGGCTTCATCGTCGGTGCCTCCTTCGTGGGTGCCGAGTGGAACACCGGCGGAATGATGAACCTGCTGCTCTGGCGGCCGAAGCGGCTGACCGTGCTGGGCACGAAGCTGGCCGCCCTGCTCACCACCGTCTTCGGCCTGACCGTGGTGCTCGGCGCGCTCTGGACGGCGGCGTTCTGGCTGATCGCCGGCCAGCGCGGCAGCACCGCGAAGATGACCGCCGGAGTGTGGCAGTCGATCGGCCTGGACGGGCTGCGGGCGCTGGGGATGACGCTGCTCGTGGCGGCGGTCGGGTTCGCGCTGGCCTCGCTCGGCCGGCACACGGCGATGGCGCTCGGCGCGGCGGTGGGCATCTTCGCGGTGAGCGAGATCGGCATCCGGATCGCGGTGGCGGTGCTCGGCGTCCAGTTCGGTGACCGGTACGTGCTGTCCACGTATGCCCAGTCGTGGTTCCTGAAGCAGGCGGAACTGTTCGACTACGACACCTGCCAGTTCTCCCAGGGCGCCTGCGAGCCTGCGACGTACGTGGTCACCTGGCAGCAGTCGGCCCTGGTGTTCGGCGTGGCCCTGGTGGGTGCGCTCGTGGCCGCGTTCTGGACGATGCGACGGCGGGACATCGCCTGACCTGGTCCGCGCCGCCGGCTCCCCCCGGCGGCGCGGACCCCGCGTCCGATGCGGCCGAGGGCGGCCCTGGTTACGCTGGGGCTTCCCCGGCCGGCGCGCTCCGCGTGCCGGTCACCCGCCGTCGGAGAGGAGCGTCATGTCCGCCGACGCCTCGCAGCGGGCTGCCGTCGACCGGTCCGGCCCGGCAGCGGGTACGCGCCACGCGGGCGGGACCGTTCCGCCGCCGCGCACCGCTCCGCCCGTCGAATCCACGGCACCCTCGGAGCCGTCGGAGTCCGCTCGGCCCGCCGAGCCCGCCGCCGCCGGGCCCGCCTCGCCGCCCGTCGAGTCCGCCGCGCCGGTCGAGCAGGCCGGTCCGGATGCGGCAGATGCGACCGGTGCGGGCACGACGCCCGCCGGCCTCACCGAGCGGGAGCAGCGGATCCTTGCCTTCGAGGCGCAGTGGTGGAAGCACGCCGGCGCCAAGGAGCAGGCCATCCGGGACACCTTCGGGCTCTCCGCGACCCGCTACTACCAACTCCTCAACGCCCTGCTCGACCACCCGGCCGCGCTCGCCGCCGAGCCGCTGCTGATCGGCCGGCTGCGCCGGCTGCGGTCGTCGCGCGCCCGCAACCGGCGTCGCTGACCGGCGTCACTTCTCGTACGTGCGCAGCCCGTTGCCGATGGCGAAGAACGTCGGCGCCCACTCGCCGATGAAGATGCCCCAGCGGTCCGCTCGCGCCACCCCGGCGCGCTCCATGTGCTTCGAGAGGAACCAGCTGGTGACCGAGAGGCCGATGCTGACGAATCCGGCGAGGTAGGCGTGCTCCGCCCGGATGCCACCTTCGTGCAACCGCTCCAACATGTCGTACCCCCTGTCACCGGGACCGACCCGGTCGCGTCCGACGCTACCGAAGGTCCGGAGAAGATGACGCACGGTTACCACGATCGGGGTCGGCGGCGGATGACCGGGCGCGGTCCGGGTAGGCGGTCGGCGACGACGAACGGAGGCCGACGATGGGGGCACCAGACCGCCGGTACGCGATCGGCAGCAGCCCGGCCCGTCCGGCCGCGCAGGCGCCGGTGATGCGGGTGCGTTCCGCCTCCGACCCGGCTCTCGGCCGGCCGGAGAACGAGGACGTGGTCTTCCGGTTCGGCCCGCTCGTCGGCGTCCTCGACGGGGCCACGGTGCCCGAGGGATTCGACACCGGCTGCGCGCACGGTCCCGCCTGGTACGTCCGGCACCTGGCCGCCCGGATCGGCCTGGCGGTCGCGGCCCGTCCCGCCGCCACGCTGATGAGCAGCCTCGCGGCGGCGATCCTCGCGGTACGGGCCGACCACGGCGGGATGTGCGACCTCGACCATCCGGGCACCCCGTCGTCCACCGTCTGCCTGCTCCGGCACAGCGGCGACCGGGTCGACCACCTGGTGCTCTGCGACAGCCCGCTGGTGCTCGACACCGACCGGGGGATCGAGGTGGTCACCGACGACCGGCTCGCGGACGCGGTGGCGGACCTGCGTCGCAGCGCCGCCGAGCTGCCCGACGGCGACACCGACCCGGCCACCCGGTTCCGGCGCGCCACGACCGTGCAGCGGGCCCGGATGAACCGCACCCACGGCTACTGGGCGGCGGCGAGCGACCCGGACGCCGCGTACCACGCGCTCACCGGGACGCTTCCGCTGCGCGGTCCGGGTGCGCTGCGGCGGGCCGCGCTGCTCAGCGACGGCGCCTCCTGCGCTGTCGACCAGTTCGGCCTGTTCGACTGGGCCGGGCTGCTGGAGGTGCTGACGGTGGAGGGCCCGGACGGGCTGATCGACCGGGTCCGGGTGGCCGAGCGGGACCATCCGGACCGGCTGCGGCGACGCAAGCGCACCGACGACGCGTCGGCGGTGCTCTGCGAGTTCGACAGTCGGCCGTGACCACGCTCACGCCGGAAGAACCGGTCGGATGACAACGCAGCGTGAGGCGGGAACACCCCGGGGGTACGACCGGACGAGGCGGTCGGCCATAGCGGCAATCCCTCCCCAAAGGGGTGGACGACCCGGACCACGCGCGGCAGACTGCGCGACGTGACGGGTGCTGTACGGCTGGAGCCGGTGGACGAACGGAACCTGGAACCGTTGCTCTCCGTAGCGGCGGCTGAGGCGGAACCGGAGGACGTCATGCCTCCGGTGGACGCCCCGGCGGGCTGGTCGCTGGCCCGCCGTGACGCGTTCCGCGAGTTCCACCGCGCCAGCCTCGGCGGGCTGAACGGCCCGACCGGCACCGCCATGTACGCGATCGTCTCCGGCGGTGAGGTGGTCGGCATGGTGCGGATGACCCGCCGGGACGAGCCGGGCACCGTGGAGACCGGGATGTGGCTCGGCCGGTCCGCACGGGGCCGGGGCCTGGGTGCGGCCGCGCTGCGGCAGCTGCTGCACGCCGCCGCGGCGGCCGGGATGCACACGGTGGTCGCGGACACCACGCCGGACAACGCGGGCGCGATCTCGGTGCTGCGCAAATGCGGCGCGGAATTGCGTGAGGAAGACGGAAAACTGCACGCCCGAATGTCGCTGGATTCCGCCCTGCCGATCCGCTGACCCGCTTCTCCCCGCATTCACCCCGGCCGCGTTTCTCCTGCTCAGCTCTGCCTAGCTGGGCGATTTTGCGCTCCTGCGGAAATGTTTTGCCAATGGGATGACGGGTACTGCCCGCCTCTCCGGGAGCGCGACGTCCGCCTCCCGGGGAGCGCGAAGGAGTGCGGATGAAAAGCGGAGCACGAGTGGCGTTGGCGGTGGGATTCGGCTACCTGCTGGGTCGCCGCAAGAAGATGCGTACCGCGCTGACGCTCGCCGCGGCGGTCGCCGCCGGGCGGGCCAGCCAGCGCCCGGGGGGCCTCAAGCAGCTCGGCGCGAACCTGGTCGCCGCGAACCCGCAACTGCGTAACCTCGGCGGGCTGGGCCCGCCGCTGGTGGCCGCCGGGCGGGCTGCCGCGACCGCCGCCGCCGGCAACGGCATCGACGCCATCGGCGGACGCCTGCGCGGGGGTGCCGACGCGTTGCGCCGCAGGAGCGGCACGGGCCGGCCGGACGCCGAGCGTTCCGCGCCCGACGAGGAGCCGGAGCTGGACGACCAGCCCGACGCGCCGGTGCCCGCCCGAGCCGATCGGGGGCGGTGAGTCGTGGCGACGAGCAACCTCACCGACCGGGTACGCGACGAGATCGGCGGCGAGCTGCGCAACCTCGCCACGGCCCTCGGTGAACGCGCCGTGCAGGCGGTCACCGATCGGGTCACTGATGCCACCGGGCGGCTCAGCGAGTACGCGAAGCAGGGCGGCGATCCGGGCCTGGTCGCCGCGGCCACCGGCGCGCAGCGGCTCGCCGGTGGCGCCTCCCCGGTGACTGCCATGTTCCATGCCGGCGTGGCCGGCGGTAAGGAGAAGCTGATGGCGGCGTTCGGTCGCAAGGGTGGCCGGGACGGCGGCAAGACGCTCAAGGTCACCAACATCGTCGAGGCCGTCGAGGTCGGCGTGCCGGTCCGGGTCGCCTACAACCAGTGGACGACGTTCGGTGACTTCCCGAGCTTCATGAAGAAGGTCGAGCAGGCCGACTGCGACGCCGACGAGAAGATGACCTGGAAGGCGCAGGTGCTCTGGTCGCACCGGACCTGGGAGTCGACGATCGTCCGGCAGATCCCGGATCGGCTGATCCACTGGCGGTCCAAGGGCGAGAAGGGCTCGGTCGACGGCACGGTGAGCTTCCACGAGGTCGGCCCGGACCTGACCCGGATCCTGGTCGTGCTGGAGTACCACCCGCAGGGCTTCTTCGAGCACACCGGCAACCTGTGGCGCGCCCAGGGCCGCCGGGTCCGGCTGGAGCTGAAGCACTTCGTCCGGCACGTGATGACCCGGACCGTGCTCGACCCGGACGCGGTCGAGGGCTGGCGCGGCGAGATCGAGGACTCCCAGGTCGTCAAGGACCACGAGACCGCGCTGCGGGAGGAGCGGGGAGACAGCGGGCCGTCGGACGACGAGTACGCCGCCTACGACGAGGGCAACGACTTCGACGACGACGAGTACGCCGGCGAGCCGGTCCGGACCGAGCCGGAGCGTGCCCGCAGCCGGACGGCAGGCGGGCAGCGCGAACCCGAGCGCCGCCGCCGTGTCCCGCAGCGGCCCCGCCGCCCGGCCACCCGCCGCCGCGACGAGCGCTGACCGGAGGCGGCCGGTTCGTCAGGACCGGCCGGCGGCGTACGACTCCAGGTGCGCGAGCTGCACCGGGTCCAAGGAGGGGCGGACCCGGTTCCGGGCCGCCTCGACGTGCGCGGCGGTCACCGTGCTCGCCTCCAGCGACTCCCGCATGGCCGCCAGCGCCGCCTCCCGGACCAGCGCGGCGCAGTCGGCGGCGGAGAAGCCGTCCAGCTCGGCGCCGAGCGCGTCGAGGTCCACGTCCGGCGCGAGCGGGACGTCCCGGGCGGACGCGCGGAGGATCTCCGTACGGGCCGGACCGTCCGGCGGCGGCACGTAGACCAGCCGTTCCAGCCGGCCGGGACGCAGCAGCGCCGGGTCGACCAGCTCAGGGCGGTTCGTCGCGCCGACCACGACCACGTTGCGCAGCGCCTCCACCCCGTCCAGTTCGGTCAGCAGCGCCGCCACCACCCGGTCGGTCGTACCGCCGTCGGTGGCCTGCCCGCGTACCGGGGCCAGCGCGTCCACCTCGTCCAGGAACACCAGCGTGGGCGCGGCCTGGCGGGCACGGCGGAAAAGCTCCCGGACCGCCCGCTCGCTCTCACCCACCCACTTCGAGAGCAGCTCCGCGCCCTTCACCGACAGCACGTTCGCCCGCCCGGAGCCGGCCAGCGCGGTCACCAGGTAGGTCTTGCCGCAGCCGGGCGGACCGTAGAGCAGCACCCCGCGCGGCGGCGTCACGCCCAGCCGGGCGAACGTGTCCGGGTAGGTGAGCGGCCACAGCACCGACTCGGTGAGCGTCTGCTTGACCTCGTGCAGCCCGCCCACGTCGTCAAGCGTCACCGACGCCAGCTCCAGCGTGGACGCGGACATCGTGGTCGGCCGGACCACCTCCAGCGCGGCGGTGAAGTCGGCCATCGCCACCGTCGGCGTCTCCGCCGTCTTCTGGCGCAGCGCCGCGCGGACCCCGGCTTCGCGGACCAGCGCCGCCAGGTCCGCCGCGACGAAACCGGGGGTACGGGCGGCCACCTCGTCCAGCCGGACGTCACCGGCGAGCGGCACCTCACGGGTCAGCACAGTCAACTGTTCCCGGCGCAGCGCCACGTCGGGCAGCGGCACGGTGATCCGCAGCGCGAGCAGGTCCGGGCCGCGCAGCGCCGGATCGACCGCCTCGGGGCGTCCGCTGGTGCACACCACTGCGGCACCGGCCCGCAGCGTCTCGGCCACCACCTGCCGGAACACGGTGGCCAGCGGGCCCGGCTCGTCGGCCGGTGCGATCGACTCCACGTCGGTGACCAGCAGCACGGCCGGACCGCCGGCGCGTACCGCCGAGGCCGCCTCGCGCAGCCGGCGGGCCGCCGCGTCGTTGCTGAGCGCGGCCAGCTCGGGCGCCCAGAGCGGCCGTACGCCCGCGCCGACCTTGGCGGCGACGGCACGCACCAGCGCGGACTTGCCCGAGCCCGCCGGGCCCTCGACCAGCACGCCGAGCGAGACGGTGGTGCCGAGCCGGCCCAGCACCTCACGGTGGTGGAAGCCCAGGTCTAGCAGCTCGGTCAGCTCCTCGGCCTGGGCGCGCAGGCCGGGCAGCTCGTCCACGTCGGGCGCGTCCTCCGGGCCGAGCAGGTCGGTGTCGGGTTCCGTCCCGGGCGGCGTGGCGGGGGCGGAGACGCGCACGGTGGAGGCGGCGGACGCCGGGCCGGAACCGCGGGTGGCGGGACCGTGTTCCCAGCCCACCACCGTGTCCATGGTGACGAGCGCGCCGACCGCCGGTTCGGCCGACACGACGGTGAGCAGCGTGCTCGTCCAGGCGTACCCGACGGAACTTGCCAGACTGCGCCGCGCGGCCTCGATCAGGCCGCGCACGGCGGCGTCCGGCAGCACGTCCTGCGGCAGCAGCGAGACGTCGTCCCCGGCGGTGACCACCTTGCCCAGCAGCGCGAGCCGCAGCATCTCCGGCGGCACCGCGGCGACCACAGCGGCCGGGCCGGACAGGGTCAGCCGGCGTGCCGGGGTCGCGGGCAGTGGGCTCACCGTGACCTGGCCGCCGGCCCGCAGGCCGAGGTTGCCCAGCAGCAGGTCGTCGGCGTGCAGCAGGGCGCCGCTGGTGCTCGGCTCGGCGGCGGCCGCGATGCCGGCGGTGACCCGGCGGCCGGTCAGACGGACCGGGTCGCCGGGGCGCAGTGCCAGCGCGGTGAGCACCTCGGGATGCAGGCGCACCACGCCGCGGCGGGCGTCGAGCGCGGCCGGCCGCAGCGTCGCGGTCAGGGTCAGGTCGGGTTCGGCCACCCGCCGACAGTAGCCGCCCCGATCATCGGGTGCCGGTCAGCGCGGGCCCGGATCGTCCAGCAGCGAGGGGTCGCGGCGGATCATCTCGGCCAGCCGGGCCGCCGGGTCGGACTCCAGCGGGTCGTGGCCGGGCGCCGGCACCGTCTTCACCGACATGGGCCACGCCGGCGGTGGCGCGGGCGGCGTGGTCGGCCCCACCGTCACCGCCGTGCCGGACCAGGAGACCCGCAGCGGGTACGCCTGCTCGCCCAGTTCCACCCGCAGCGTCACGGCCAGCCCGGGGTGCTCGGCCACCACCCGGCGGACCGCCTCGGCGACCTCCTCGACCGGGTCACGCCGCGGCGGCGCCTCACCGCCGCGCAGCCGGTACGCGCCGTGCCCCGCCCGCCCGTCGCCGGGCTCGTCCGCCGCCTCCGCGGGTACGTCCCGCTCGGGCGTCCCGGCCGCCTCGCCGGGCGTCGGCGCCCGGCGGCGCAGCGCCTCCTCGCGCCGCGCCATCCGGGCCAGTGTCTCGTCCAGATCACCTCTCATGGCGTCCACCCCTTCGCCAGACAACGGATCGAAACGACTGCCGGTTCAGCCTGCCCGGGATCGGGTGGCCCGGTCCAGCGCGCGGTCCAGGACGACGAGCAGGGCGTCCCGCACCGAGAGGCGGTCCCGGGCGTCGAACTGCACCAGCGGCACGTGCTCACCGATCGCCAGCGCCCAGCGGATCGACGGCAGGTCCAGGGCCAGCCGGCCGTCGAAGGCGTTGACGCCCACCGCGAACGGCAGCCCGGACCGCTCGAAGAAGTCGATCGCCGGGTAGCAGTCGTCGAGCCGGGCGCTGTCCACCACCACGAGCGCGCCGAGTGCGCCCCGGGCCAGGTCGTCCCACATGAACCCGAAGCGCGCCTGTCCGGGCGTACCGAAGAGGTAGAGCTTCAGGCTGCGGTCGATGGTCACGCAGCCGAAGTCCATGGCCACTGTGGTGGTGGTCTTGCCGGCGACCCCGCCCGGGTCGTCGATGCCGATGCCGGCGGTGGTCATCTCCGCCTCGGTGGTCAGCGGTGCGATCTCGGAGATCGCGCCGACTGTGGTGGTCTTGCCGACCCCGAAGCCACCGGCGATGAGGATCTTGACCGGGATCGGCGGCCGGGGCGCCGGCACCCGGCTGACGATCGGGGCCGGTTCGGCCGGCGGCACACCCGGCGGCAGGTACGGCAGCGGCGGCGTGGGCGGGGGCGGCGTGGCCCGGCCGATCAGCGGCGCCGGGCCGCCGTAGCGGCTCGGGGCGCTGTTCGCGGCCGGCCCGCCCGTGGCGGCCGCCGGCCATTCAGGAGATCGCACGAAGTCCATCAATCACTCGCAGGATGATGTCGGGATCGAGGGCGTCGTCGACGTCCGCGACGTGCACGTCGAGATGGCCGGCGGCCCGGAGGTCGCCGACCAGCACCCGGGTCACCCCGAAGTGCATCCGGGTCCGGGCGGAGATCTCGGCCACTGAGACGGGCTCGGCGCAGATCGCGACGATCGCCGCCAGCTCCGGGGCCAACCGGGCGGTCACCGCCCACGAGGTGCTGCCCGGACGAGCGGTGACCTGGGTCTCCAGGCCTATCGCCGGGTCACCGTCCACCCGTCCGGAGGTCAGCACGAAGGGGCGTGGGCCGGTCGGCTCCCCGTCGCCCGCGTCCGGCTCCGGCACCGGAGCGGACGCGTTCAGGAAGGGGCGGATCCGGACGCCGGGCTCCGGCTCCGGGTCCGCGCCGGCGGCCCCTGGGATCATTGCTGTACGGCGTTCTTCAGCTCGGCGATCAGACGCGGACTCAGAGCGCCGCCGGCGCGTCCGGCGAACAGCGTCATCTCGTACGCCACGGTGCCCAGGTTGGCAGTGCGGTCGGCGACGACGCCGAGGACCGAGCCGCTGCTGATCGCGCTGATCAGCAGGTATCCCTCGGCCATGTCGACGATCACCCGGTTGAGCGCGCCGAGCGCGTACCAGCTCGCGGCGCCCCCGGCGAGGCTGGTCATGCCGGACACCACGGCGGCGAGCCGTTCCGCGTTGGACCTGTCCTTGATCGCGGACATGGCCATCAGCAGCCCGTCCGAGGAGACCGCGATCGCCTCCATCACCCCGGCGGTGCTGGAGGTGAACGAGTCGAGCAGCCAGTTGAAGGTGCGTGCCTCGGGACTGAGGTCGCCGGTGGTGCTCTGTTCGACGTTCTCGTGGAGGAAGGGGCTGGTCACCGTGATGGGTCCTCTTCGTAGCGGCGGTCGGTACTGACTTCGCGCAGAGCACGGGCGACGCCCGCCTCGAATTCGCTGATCCGGTTGCGGACCTCGACGGGATCGCCGGGGTCGGAACTGGTGGGAGGCGCGGACTGTGCCGGGGAGACGGACAGGTTCGCGCCGGGCACCCGGCGGCTGAGCCGGGGCCGTTCCGTCGCCGGGGGCGTGGGATCGACCGCGCCCTCGGCCCGCCGTACCCCGTCCTGGAACGCCTCGACCAGGGCCCGGACGCTCGACGGATCCGCCGGGACGCCGATCAGCGGACCGCCGGTGGCCGGTGCGGCCGGTCCGGCGGGCGGGGCGGCCGGCAGGTTCGCGCCGGGCACCCGCTGCCGGATCGGCGACCGGGTACCGGGGCGGCCGGCGGGCGGGCCGACCGGGTTGGGCCCGGTCGGCGCCGGCACGGCCGGGGGTGACCCGGCCGGCGCCGGCGGGCGCGCGCCACCCGGTGGCGGCGCGAGCCCCGGGCGGTGCGGTGGCGCGATCCCGGGACCGTGCGGTGGCGCGAGCGCCGGACGGTGCTGCGGCGCGAGGCCCGGACCGTGCTGCGGCGCGACGGCCGGCCCGGCGGGCGGTGGCGCGAGCGCCGGCCCGGCGGACGGCGCCAGAACCGGGTGGGTGACCGGCGGCGTCACTGTCGGGCCGGTCGCCGGCCCGGCGGCCGGGGGAGCGGCCGGGGCCGGGCCGGCGACCGGTGTCGGTGGGGAGAGATGCCCGGGACGCGCCGGTGGTACGGCCGACGGCGGCCAGACCGGCGGCGGACCGCCGGTGGGCGGGCCCTGGTCCTCGGCCGGCTCCACGCCCTCGGCCTGGTGGCCGAACGCGTTCCACGGGTCGCCGCTGGACATGCTGCGGGTGGCCCGGCTCAGCAGTTCGGCGTCGAAGCCGGCCGGCGCCTCGACGGCCGCCGGCTCCGGCTCGCGGGCGCCGGGTACGGCGGCCCGGCCGGCGCTGACGCCGACCGGTTCGGGACGGCGGATCACGAGCGAGGCGCCCGGGATCTCCAGGGCCGCGGTGACGCCGCCACCGGGGGTGTGGCTCAGCTGGACGCTCCAGCCGTGCCGGCGGGCCAGCCGGCCGACCACGAACAGGCCGAGCACCTCGGTCGGGGCGAGGTCGAGGCGTTCCCGCCGGGTGAACCGGGCGTTCTCCTCGGCCATCCGGTCCCCGGTCAGGCCGATGCCGTGGTCGACCACGACCAGCCGGGCTCCGCCGTCGGTCAGCTCGCCGGTCACCACCACGCGGGTGTGCGGCGGCGAGAACGAGGTGGCGTTCTCCATCAGCTCGGCGAGCGTCAGCACCAGGTCACCGGCGATGGCGGGGGCCGCCGCCACGCCGGGCGGGACCTCCACGTCCACGCGGGTGTAGTCCTCGATCTCACCGAGCGCGAGCCGGACCACGTCGGCCAGCGGCACCGGGGCCACGTGGCCGTCCGAGCCGGTGGCGCCGGAGAGCACCACCAGGCTGCCCGCGTTGCGGCGCAACCGGCTGGAGATGTGGTCGAGCCGGTACAGGTGCTCCAGACGGCCCGGGTCGGTCTCCTGCCGTTCCAGCCGGTCGATGAGCGCGATCTGGCGGCCGACCAGGTTCTGCGTACGGCGGCCGACGTGGCCGAACATCTGCGCCACGTTGCGCCGGCCGGCGACCTGCCGCTCGACCAGCCGGGCGGCGGTGTGCTGCACCCGGTCGAACGCGCGGGCCAGGTCGCCGATCTCGTCCCGGGCGCTTACCTCCACCGGGTCGAGGCGTACCGGGGGGACCGTCTCGGACTCGTCGTCGGCGACGCGGGTCAGTTCGGCCTCGGTGACCCGGGCGACCCGTTCGGCGGAGCGGGTGAGCCGGCTCAGCGGCCGGGCCACCGTCCGCGCCACGGTCATGCTCAGCAGCACCACGACGAGCAGGATCGCCGCCGCCGCGAGGCTGACCAGCCAGGCCGCGGTCAGCGCCTCCCGTTCCCGGGCGCGGGTCTCCGCGATGACGTCCGCGACGACCTTCTTCTCCACGAACTGGCCCAGCGTGATCATCGACCGGGCCGAGGGGAACAGCACGTCCAGCGGCACCGGCGCGATCGCGCCCTCCGGGTCGCGGAGGCTGTCCACCAGGAACGTCGGGCTGGTGCGGGCGGCCACCGCGGCGTCGTCCAGTTGGGCCACCTTGAGCTGCTCGGGCGTGATCAGCTTGCGGAACCGCCGGTTGTCGACGTTGAGCGCCGCCATGCAGGCCACGAACGCCCGGGCGACCTGCGGATCGCCTGTGGCCTTGACCAGCACGATCTGGGTGGTGCACGAGCTGAGGGCCTCGTCGACGCGCAGCAGCGCGTCGAGGGCGAGCACCTGCCGTCCGGCGGCGGTGTCGGTGTCCACCCGGAAGGGCAGCCGCAACGCGTCGATCAGGGCGGTGTCGACCTCGCCGAACACGGTCAGGATCTGCTGCGGCGTGGCCCGGCCGGCGAGCGTGGCGTTGCGGACGTCCTCCAGCCGGCGTACCCCGTCGAGGCTCTCGCGGACGGCCGCGGGGAGCGGCTCGGCGCGCAGGTCGGCGACCCGGTCGTCGACTGTGGCCGACTTCTGGATCAGCTCGGTGCGGCTCACCCGCCGCAGCAGCAGGCCGATCGAGAGCAGGCGTTCCTGCTGGAGGTCCTGGACCAGGCTGCCGACCCGGCTGGCGACGCGGACGGTCTCGGCGGTGTCGGCGGCCTGCCGGGCGGCGGTCACCCGGTCGATGACGACCGGTACGGCCAGGCCGACCATGCTGAGCAGCGGAATGATCACCAGCAGGGCGAGCTTGCCCCGGATGCGTAACCTACCGAGCAGCATCGAACGGCCTCCACCGGTCGGCGTCGCCACCGTGTCCCACGGCGACCGGCTGGCGGTCGTCCTCGGGCACGGCGGGCGGCGGGGCGGGGTGGGCCGCCGGGGCGGCCCCGGCCGGTTCCCGGCGGGACGGGGTGGCCCGGGAGCGGTCCCGGCGCAGCGCGGCCACGTGCAGCGCGACGATGCCGGCGATCAGCAGCACCGCCGCTCCGGCGGCGATCCGGCCCAGCAGCCGGTCCCGCTCCAGGGTGTCGAGCCGCTCCCGCAGCAGTGCGTCGAGCTGGTCGAGGATGACCGTACGGAGCTGCTTGGCGGCGTTCTGCGCGCTGATCCCGGCTTTTGTGAGCTGGTCGGTGCCCGGCGCGGACCGGCCGGCGCCGGGCGCCGAGTAGACGGCGAACGTCTCCAGGGACCGCTGGTAGGTGTCCAGCGGGGTGAGCACGTTGGCGCCCAGGTCGGTGCTCTCCGAGCTGTCCACCGCCGAGCGCAGGTCGGTGACCAGGTCGGTGGCCGGACCGAGCGCGGCGACCCGCAGCTCGGCCAGCTCGGCGCCCACCCGCGCGCGCTCGGCGGCGGGGCGCTTGGCGGACAGCCGGGCCAGGTCGACGAGCCGCCCGGCCAGCACCGTCGCGGTGGGCAGGTCCCCGCCGATGCCGTCCTGGAGGAAGAACGAGTCGGAGCGGGGGTCGCGGATCAGCCCGGAGCTCTCCCGCACCTTGCGGTAGAGGGCCAGCAGCAGGTCGGACGCCTCGCCGTAGGCCCGGTACGCCGCCTCGGGGTCACCGATGCCGCGGTCCGGCAGCGCCTCCAGCTTGGCCCGCAGCCCGGCCCAGCGTTCGTGGGTGCGCAGCTCGTCACCGACGGCGTTGTCCACCTCCGCGACGCCCTCGATGGCGGCGGCGAGCGAGGCCCGGGAGACCGCCCCCTCGGCGACGGCGATGGCCTGGGCCTCCACCAGCGTGTCGGTGACCGGCCCGAGGGCGCGCAGGTAGCGGACGCCGAGCCGCTCCCGGCTCACCAGGTCGTGGTCGTCGGCGAAGTCGCGCTCGGCCTGGATGAAGATCAGCCCGAGCGGGGCCAGCAGCGCCAGCACCAGAACCAGGGTGAGCGTACGGCCCGGTACGGCGGGCCGCCGACGGACCCGCGACGCGGGGACTGTCATGTGTTCTCCTCCGGCGACGGCGGGGCGCTCGGTGCCCCGGGAGGTCGCCGTACGCAGTCCCGTGCACCGGACCGGAAAAGTAGCCGAACCGGACGCGCGTGAGACCTCGGCTGATGAGTCGGCTTCACGTCAGTCCATTTTGGGTGACCCTGTGTCAGGGCGAAAGGTACGTAGCGTGTGATCGAGTTGCCGAGAAATGACATCGACGATGGTTTGCGCCTGTAGATGTGAATTCACGTGATCCGAATACGTCCCGCTGGGATGCTCTGGACCTTTGGCGGATGACGGACGCTACGCGACGATCGGCGCAACCGGACAGACGTACGGCGGATCTCAGCGAATGCTCAGCCGCCGGCCCGTACCGTGTGCCGCATGAGATCAACCGCCGCGCGGCTCCGGCGCGCCCTGGCCGGCCATCCGCGCCGCATCGTCGCCGCGGTGGCGGTGGTCGTCCTCGTCGCCGCCGCGCTGGTCTGGACGGCCCGGCCGCGGGGTGACGACTTCCGGACCGAGGCGGCGCTGGTGACCGTACGCTCCGGGCCCTCCGGTGACGAGCCCGTCGACCTGGACACCACGCTCTACCTGCCGGCCGATGCCTCGTCGTCGAAGCGGGTACCGGCGGTGCTGCTGGCGCACGGCTTCGGCGGCACCAAGGACTCGGTCCGCTCGGACGCCGAGGACCTGGTCACCCGCGGGTACGCGGTGCTCACCTGGACCGCCCGCGGCTTCGGGCGCAGCGGCGGCCAGATCCACCTGGACAACCCCGACTACGAGGTGCGGGACGCGCAGCGCCTGCTCGACCGGCTCGCCGAGCGCCCGGACATCCGCCTCGACGCGGCCGGCGACCCCCGGGTCGGTGTGGTGGGCGGCTCGTACGGCGGCGGCCTGGCCCTGCTGCTGGCCGCGCAGGACCAGCGGATCGACGCGATCGTCCCGATGATCACCTGGAACGACCTGTCCCGCGCCTTCCTGCCGGAGAGCAGCGGCCGGCAGCCCACCGACGGCGTGTTCAAGAAGGGCTGGGCGGGCATCTTCTTCGGCGGGGGCGGGAACGCCGGCTCCGGCCCGGCGGGGCTCTCCGGGGCCACCGCCGCCGCGCCGGAGGGCGCGCCCGAGTCGGCCGGCCCGCCGAGCCCGCAGCCGGGCGCCGGGCCGGGCACCGGTTCCGGTCGCGCGCCGGCCGGCGCCGCCGACCCGTCCTGCGGCCGCTTCGCCGCCGACGTCTGCGCCGCGTACCTGCGCATCGCCACCACCGGCCGGGCCGACGCGGCGGCGGTCGAGCTGTTGCGCCGGTCGTCGCCGGCCGGCGTGCTGGACCGGATCAAGTCGCCGACGCTGCTGGTGCAGGGTGAGGCGGACACGCTGTTCCCGCTGGCCGAGGCGGACGCCAACGCCCGGGGCATCGCCGCCGCGGGCACGCCGGTGCGGGTCGCCTGGTTCACCGGCGGCCACGACGGCGGCTCCGGGCCCACCTCCGACTCCGACCGGGTGAAGTTCCTGACCGCGCAGTGGCTCGACCACTACGTCAAGGGTGACGGAGCTGCCCCCGGCGGCACGTTCACGTTCTCCCGGATCGCCGGCTTCGACGCGCTCGACCGGGGCCTGGTCGCCACCGGCTTCCGTACCGCCGACTATCCGGGCCTGGCCGGGCAGGATCGCCGCGAGGTGACGCTCGCCGGTCCGCCGCAGCCGGTCGCCGTACCGCCGAACGGCAACCCGGCGGCGATCTCCTCGGTGCCGTTCGCGGGTGCGCTCGGCTCGCTGCTGGACGGCGTCGTCGCCGGTGACATCCCCGGCCAGCACGCCCGCTTCGAGTCGGCGCCGCTGGACGAGCCGGTCGACGTGGTGGGCGCGCCCACGGTGCGGATCAGGGCAGCCTCACCGACCGGCGAGGCGGTGCTGTTCGTGAAGCTCTACGACGTCGACCCGCAGGGCGCCGCCACGCTGCCGTCCGGCCTGGTCGCGCCGGTGCGCCTGACCGGCCTGCCGGCCACCGTCGACGCGGCCACGCCGGTCACCGTGACGCTGCCGGGGATCGTCCGGCGGGTCGAGGCCGGGCACCGGTTGCGGCTCGTGGTGGCGACGTCGGACCAGGCGTACGCCTCGCCGGCCGAACCGGCCGTGCACACGGTGGCGCTCGCCGACGGGCCGCTGACGCTGCCCACAGTCGACTCCACGCCGATCCCCACCACCGCGACGATCTGGCGCTGGGCGCTCGCCGGCCTGCTCGCCGCGATCGTGGCCGGGCTCGTCGTGGTCGTGCTGCTCACCCGCCGCCGGCACCGCCGCCAGGACGACTCCGTGCACCCGGAGTACGCGGGCGTCCCGCTCGCCGTGCGCAACCTGCGCAAGGAGTACGCGGACGGCTTCGTCGCGGTCTCCGACGTCGACTTCGAGGTGCACCCCGGTCAGGTGGTCGGCCTGCTCGGACCCAACGGGGCGGGCAAGACCACCACGCTGCGGGTGCTGATGGGGCTGACCCAGCCCACGGCCGGGGAGATCTACGTCTTCGGGCACCGGCTGGTGCCGGGCTCGCCGGTGCTGTCCCGGATCGGCGCGCTGGTCGAGGGGCCGGGCTTCCTGCCGCACCTGTCCGGCCTGGACAACCTCAAGGCGTACTGGCGGGCCACCGGCCGCCCGTGGGAGGACGCGCACTTCGACGAGGCGCTGGAGATCGCCGGCCTGGGCGACTCGGTGCACCGGCGGACGAAGAAGTACAGCCACGGCATGCGGCAGCGGCTGGCCATCGCCCAGGCCATGCTCGGCCTGCCCGAGCTGCTGGTGCTGGACGAGCCGACGGACGGGCTGGACCCGCCGCAGATCGCCGAGATGCGCCGGGTGCTCCAGCGCTACGCCACCGACGGCCGGGCGGTGCTGGTCTCCAGCCACCTGCTGGCCGAGGTGGAGCAGACCTGCACGCACGCGGTGGTGGTGAACAAGGGGCGGATCGTGGCGTCCGGCCCGGTGGAGGACATCGTCGGCGAGTCGCCGAGCGTGCTGTTCGAGGTGAGCGACCCGGACGCGGCCCGGACGGTGCTCGACCGGCTCGACGGCGTACGGGTGCTGCCCGACACCGAGGGCGGTCTGGTGGTCGACACCAACGGCACCGCCCGCAGCGAGGTGGTGGCCGAACTGGTCCGCGCCGGCATCGGGGTGGACCGGGTGGTGCCCCGGCGCCGCCTGGAGGACGCGTTCCTCGCCCTGGTGGGCGAGAACTCTCGGGGAAGCGGGGATCGGTGATGGCGGGTTCGTCTGTGGCATCGTCGCCTGGTGGCGGCACGTCCGGTACGGCGGCGCCGGGCGCGGGCGGGGCGGCGGCCGGTTACCGGCCCTCGGCCACGCTCCCGTTCGCCGCGGAGTTTCGGCGGCAGGCGTCGCGCCGGCGTACCCAGCTCGCGCTGGGGTTCATGGTGCTGCTGCCGCTGATCATCCTGGTGGCGTTCCAGTTCGACGCCGGGGACGACGACGGCGGCGGGCGGGGCGAGTTCTCCAGCCTGGCCGACCTGGCCACCTCGGGCGGGCTCAACTTCACCCTGTTCTCGATCCTGGTGTCCGCGTCGTTCCTGCTGGTCGTGGTGGTGGCGCTGTTCTGCGGCGACACGGTGGCGAGCGAGGCGAGCTGGGGCAGCCTGCGCTACCTGCTGGCGGTGCCGGTGCCCCGGGCCCGGCTGCTCGCGGTGAAGCTGGTGGTGGCGCTCGCGTACTCGGGGCTGGCCCTGCTGTTGCTGGCCGGCACCGCGCTGCTCGCCGGCACGCTCCGGTACGGCTGGAAGCCGCTGAGCAGCCAGGTCTCGGCCGAGCTGGCGCCTGCAGACGGGTTGCTGCGGTTGCTCGGCGTACTCGGTTATCTCGCGGTCGTGCTGCTGGTGGTCGCCGGGCTGGCGTTCCTGCTGTCGGTGACCACGGACGCCGCGCTGGGTGCGGTCGGCGGGGCGGTGCTGCTGTGGATCCTCTCCAGCATCCTGGACCAGATCACCGCGCTGGGCGGGCTGCGCAACCTGCTGCCGACCCACTACAGCAGCGCCTGGCTGGGGTTGCTGTCCACGCCGATGCAGACCGACGACGTGGTCAAGGGCGCGTTCTCGGCGGTCGTCTACGCCACGCTGTTCTGGGGTCTGGCCTTCTGGCGCTTCACCCGCAAGGACGTCACGAGCTGAGGTGACCGGACGGGGTCGCGGCGGGGCGGCCGGGCCCATATCATGGGAGCGTTCCCATGAGATTGTCCCGCCTGCAAAGATATCGATTAACATCTATCAATAGTCCCGCCATCCTGGACGGCGTCCGCCACCCGTACCAGGAGGTTTCCCATGATCCCGGCGCAGCTGAAGGCCCCCGCGCTGTCCCTGTTCCGCATCGTCACCGGCCTGCTCTTCCTCTGCCACGGCGCCGCCTCGATATTCGGCGTCTTCGGCGGCAATCCGGCCACCGGCGGCGCTGTCCCGTTCGCCACCTGGCCCGGCTGGTGGGCGGCGCTGATCCAGCTCGTGTGCGGCGCGCTGGTGCTCGTCGGCCTGTTCACCCGGCCGGCCGCGCTGCTCGCCTCCGGTTCGATGGCGTACGCGTACTTCGTGGTGCACCAGCCGCACCACCTGATGCCGATGCAGAACGGCGGCGAGCTGGCCGCGCTCTTCTGCTGGTCGTTCCTGCTGGTCGCGGTGCTCGGCCCGGGCAACTGGGCGATCGACGCGCTGCTGGCCCGCCGCAACGCCGTCCCGGCCGAGCGCGCCGCCGCGCCGGCCTCGGTCCCGGTCTGAGCGTCCGCGCCGAACCAGATCCCGGTCGGGGCGCTCCCGTGCCGGGTTCTGGTTCTACAGCGGATTGACCGGCGGCGTCGTGGGCGGCGTTGGGGCGGCCGGCGTGGGCGTGCCGGCCGGGCCGGGCTCCCGGCGCTTCCACGCGCTGACGCCCAGCCGGCCGGTGTTGCCGAGGTCGATCGGCCCGTCCAGGGCGACCGGGTACGCCGGCCGGCCGGCCACCGGCGCGACGTCGAGTTCGGTGCCGTCCGTCGCCACCACTGTCGGGTCGGTGACCAGGTTCCGCCAGATCAACGCCGCGCCGGCCCGCTCGCCGGGGGCCAGCACGATCCGGGTGGGCGGGTGGTCGAAGCCGGAGGTGATCGGCTTGGCACCCGGGATGATCCGCACCTCGATCGGGTCGCCGTCGGCGTCCCGGAGCGTGACCGCCGGATAGCCACGCAGCTCGTACGGCTGGTCGCCGCAGTTGAGCAGGTCCAGGCCCATCGCCCGCAGCCCCATCGCGGCGCTCACGCCCAGCTCGGTGATCGCGATGCCCTCGGGGGAGCAGGTGGCGGCGGGTGCCGGCCCGGCCGTGGGGGCGCCCGGTCGCGGCGGCACCGTGGTCAGCGGGTCGACACCGGTGAGGGGCGGGTCGGGCAGCCGCCCGTCGGCGGGCCCCTGCGCCGGGGCGCAGGCGGTCAGCAGCGCCATGCCGGTGAGGGCGCCGATCAGGCGCGCCGGTCTCCGCATCCGGCGATCATGCCACTCCGTCGCGCTCGGCGATGACCGCGTCGAGCAGGCCCGGGTAGACGCGGTCCAGTTCCTCGCGGCGCAGCCGAACGTAGCGGGTGGTGCCGGCGACCCGGGTGCGGGTCAGGCCGGCCTCCCGCAGCACCTTGAGGTGGTGGCTTCGGGTCGCCTTGGAGACACCGAACTCGAACGAGCCGCAGGCGTGTTCTCCGCCCGGCGCGAGCGCGCGCACGATCTGCAGCCGGACGTCGTCGGCCAGCGCCGCCAGGACGGCGGTGACGGGCACCTCGCGCAGCTCGGGTTCGTGCAGCTCCATGTGACAACGATAACCCATGTTCGACAATCGTCGAACAAGTTCCTAGAGTCGGGGCGTTGGTTCGACGGTACTCGAACATAGGAGCTGCGATGCGATCCCGTCACGCCACCCTCCCGATCTTCGCCGTGGTCAGCTGGGGCGTCATGTTCCCCGTGCTCGCCAGCGCGCTCACCCGCGTCGACGCCCTCAACCTGACCACCGTCCGGTACGTGCTCGCCACCGCCGTGCTGCTCGCCCTGCTGCTGGCCCGCGAGGGCGTGGCCGCCCTGTCCACCCAGCGGCGCGGGCTCGAGGTGGTGCTCCTCGGCGCGCTCGGCTTCGCCGGGTTCAACACGCTGACGAATCTCGCCCTCGGCCACGCCGCGCCGCAGCAGATCGCGCTGTTCGCGGCCACCGTGCCGCTGGTCACCCAGTTCGTCCGCTGGGCGCGCGACGGCGTCCGCCCACGTCCGGTACTGCTCGGCATCTCGCTCGTCGCCCTGGCCGGCGTCGGCCTGGTTATCACCCGCGGCCGGCTCGACGGGCTGGGCCAGTTCGGCTGGGGCGGTCTGCTCATGATCGGTGCCGTGTTCGGCTGGGCGTTCTACACCCACGGCGCGAGCCGGTTCCCCGAGTGGTCCGCGCTGCGCTACACCACGCTGACCGCCGTCGCCGGCATGATCGCCATGATCGGCGCCAGCGCCGTCGCCGACCTCACCGGGCTCCAGCACGCGCCGTCCACCGCCGACCTCGTCGCCGTCGCTCCGCAGCTCGCGTACGCGGTGCTGGTCGCCGCCGTCCTCGCGGTGCTGGCGTGGAACACCGGCGTGCGGCGGCTCGGCCCGGCGAATGCCGCGCTGTTCATGAACCTGGTGCCGGTGGCCACGTTCGCGGTGCAGATCGTGCGCGGATACCGGCCGGTCGCGGTGGAGCTGGTGGGCGCCGGGCTGACCATCGCCGCCCTGGTGGCCGCGAACCTCGTCACCCGTACCCCCTCGGCAGCGGCGACCGCGACGGTGCCGGCACCGGTCGCGGTGGTGGACCGGCCCGCGGTGGTGGACCCGGTCGCGGTGGTCGGACGCTGAGCCGGCCCACAGCGTGGGATCCCGAGGTGGCGCGGCCGTGAGCAGCGCATAGACTCGGCGGCACAACTGAATACCTCATCCAGAGGGGCTGAGGGATACGGCCCGACGACGCCCCGGCAACCACCCGCACGCTCGACGACGAGCGACAGCGGGCAGGTGCCAATTCCGTCCCCGCCGCACCCGGCGATGCGGGGAAAGATGAGAGGAACTCCTCGACATGACGTCGACGCTTCCCGTCGCCACCGGTATCGACACCACCCTCAGCCCGGCCCGCGCCCTGGTCTGCCGCGCCTGTTCGGCGCGCTACCCGCTGGCCGCCCAGCACGCCTGTTACGAGTGCTTCGGGCCGCTGGAGGTCGACTACGACACCGCCGCGCTCGCCACCGTCACCCGGGAGCAGATCGAGGCCGGTCCGGCGAACATCTGGCGGTACGCGGCACTGCTGCCCGCCGGTCAGGACCCGGCCACCCGGGTCACGCTCGACCCGGGGCTGACCCCGCTGGTCGCCGCCCCGAACCTCGCCGCCGAGCTGGGGCTCACCGCGCCGCTCTGGGTCAAGGACGACAGCGCGAACCCCACCCACTCGTTCAAGGACCGGGTCGTCTCGGTGGCGCTCACCGCCGCCCAGGCGCTCGGCTTCACCCGCTACGCCTGCGCCTCCACCGGCAACCTCGCCAACTCGGTCGCCGCGCACGCGGCCCGGGCCGGCGTGCCGTCGGTCGTCTTCATCCCCGGTGACCTGGAGCAGGGCAAGGTCGTCACCACCGCGGTGTACGGCGGCGACCTGGTCGCCATCGACGGCTCGTACGACGACGTGAACCGGCTCTGCGGCGAACTGGTGGAGACCGACGAGTTCGAGGACACCGCGTTCGTCAACGTCAACGTGCGGCCCTACTACGCCGAGGGCTCCAAGACGCTCGGCTACGAGGTGGCCGAGCAGCTCGGCTGGCGGATCCCGGCCCAGGTGGTCATCCCGATGGCCAGTGGCGAGCTGCTCACCAAGATCGACAAGGCGTTCACCGAGCTGGTAGAAATCGGGCTGGTCGAGGCGCCGGCCGGTGGCTGGAAGGTGTTCGGCGCGCAGTCGGCCGGCTGCAACCCGATCGCCACCGCGCTGCACGGCGACACCGACACGATCACGCCGGTCAAGCCGGTCGGCATCGCCAAGTCGCTGAACATCGGCGACCCGGCCGCCGGGCTGTACGCGCTGGAAGCGGTGCGCCGTACCGGCGGCTGGATGGACTACGCCGACGACGACGAGATCCGCGCCGGCATCCGGCTGCTCGCCCGTACCACAGGGGTGTTCGCCGAGACGGCCGGCGGCGTGACCGTCGCCGTGCTGCGCAAGCTGGTCGAGTCGGGCCGGCTCGACCCGTCCGCCGAGACTGTCGTCTTCAACACCGGCGAGGGCCTGAAGACGCTCGACGCGGTGGCCGCCCAGGTCGGCCCCACCCACCGCATCAAGCCCAGCCTGCGCGCCGCCCGCGACGCCGGCCTCCTCGCCTGACGGTCCCTTCTCCCGCCACCCCGGCCGTGCCGGGATGGCCGGGTGGGGGAGGTGGGGCTCGCCCGGGTGGGGGATCGGGTGAGACCGGTGGGTAACCGGTGATGTGCGGTGAGTGCCAGAAAACCACCCTCAAGGACTTGACGGCAGGAACCGGACGGCGCAAGATGCTTCGTGCGGGAGGGCATCCGCCGGAGACTTTTCAAGTTCTTGCGACCCAACGCCGGAGGCGTTGTGCGGACGTCCCTCCCGACCAACGTTCGAAGGGGCCGGCGGAAAACCGCTGGCCCCTTCGCTGTGTCCGGCGCACCCTCGGTGGCATGACGCTCACCGTGACGCCGCTGGATCCCACCGACCGGCAGACGCTCGACGCGGTGTACCGGATCGCCTGCGCCGCCCAGGCCGTCGACGAACCGGACCTTCCGCCGACCTGCCGCCGCCGTTTCGAGGCGCTGCTGTCGCACCCGATGCCCGGCATCGAGGGACGCTGGCTCGTCGCCCGCCTGGACGGGCTGCCGGTCGGCTGGCTCCGGCTGCACCTGCACACGATCGAGAACACCGAGAACGCCACCGTCGAACTGACCGTCGACCCGGCGTATCGGCGGCGCGGCATCGGACGCGCGCTGCACGAGCACGGCGTCCGGCTGCTCCGCGAGCGCGGCGGCAAACGCCTGGTCGGCTCGACCGCCGCCGCGCTGCCCGGCGAGGAGGACCGGGTCTTCCCCGGCGCCGCGTTCGCCGCCGCCCTGGGCGCCGAGCCGGCGCTGGCCGACGTCCGCCGCCGGCTCGACGTGACCGGGCTCGACCGTGACCGGCTCGCCGCGCTGCTGGCCGAGGCCCGCGCCGCGGCCACCGGCTACCGGCTGGTGCGGTGGCGCGAGCACGCGCCCGACGAGTACGTCGCGGACGCCGCCTACCTGGAGGGCCGGCTGCTGCTCGACGCGCCCATGGGCGAGCTGGACTGGGAGCCGGAGCGGATGGACGCGGCGCGGGTGCGGGACGCGGAACGGGCGCTTGATGCCCGGGGCGTACGCCGCTACAACACCGGTGCGGTGCACGAGGCGACCGGCCGCCTGGTCGGCTGGACCCAGCTCAGCCTTGACGCGAGCAGCACCGACCACGCCTGGCAGCAGATCACCCTGGTCGACCCCGATCACCGCGGCCACCGGCTCGGCCTGCTCTGCAAGGCGGAGAACCTGGCGTACGCGCTGGCGCACGAACCGGCGTTGCGGGCCGTCGACACCTGGAACGCGGCGGCGAACCGGCACATGATCGCGATCAACGAGCGGCTCGGGTTCCGCCCAGCCGCCGGTTCCGTCGACTGGCAGTTGACGATCTGAGTTGTGACACGCCCCTACTGATCTGGTGCCTTTCTGTTGCATGATGGCGGGCATGACGGAGACCCCGCACCCCCTGTACGACAGGCACCGCGAGACCCTCGACCGGGCGCTGACCGCCATCGCGGAGCGCGGGTACTGGTCGGCCTACCCCGAGTCGCCCAGCCCCCGGGTGTACGGCGAGACCGCCGCCGCCGACGGCAGGGCCGCCTTCGAGGCGTACCTGGGCGGCGACTTCCCGCTCGACCAGGCCGGTGACGGCACCACAGTGGCGACCGAGGCCAGCCCGTTCGGAGTGGCGCTGGACGTGCGCTACCCGCACGCGGGCGCCGACCAGCTGGTGTCCGCCGCGAGCGCGGCGCTGCCCGCCTGGCGCGACGCCGGACCGCAGGCCCGCGCCGGTGTCTGCCTGGAGATCCTGGACCGGCTGCACCGCAACGTGTTCGAGCTGGCGAACGCGGTGCAGTTCACCAGCGGCCAGGCGTTCGTGATGGCGTTCCAGGCCGGTGGCGCGCACGCGCTGGACCGGGCGCTGGAGGCGATCGCCTACGCGTACGCGGAGATGACCCGTCACCCGGGGACCGCCGGCTGGGAGAAGGCCGCAGGCAAGGGCGACCCGTTGCGGATGACCAAGACGTTCCACGTGGTGCCGCGCGGGGTCGCGCTGGTCATCGGCTGCAACACGTTCCCGACCTGGAACTCGTACCCCGGTCTGTTCGCCTCGCTGGCCACCGGCAACCCGGTGGTGGTGAAGCCGCACCCGCGCGCGGTGCTGCCGCTGGCGATCACCGTCAAGTACGCCCGCCAGGTGCTCGCCGAGGCCGGCTTCGACCCGAACCTGGTGCAGCTCGCCCCCGAGACCGACGGCGAGAAGCTCGCCACCACGCTGGCCCTGCACCCGGCCGTCAAGATCGTCGACTTCACCGGCTCCACCGAGTACGGCGACTGGCTGGAGGCGAACGCCCGGCAGGCCGCCGTCTACACCGAGAAGGCCGGCCTGAACACGGTGGTGATCGACTCCACCGACGACTTCGCCGGGCTCTGCCGCAACCTCGGCTTCACGCTGACCCTGTACAGCGGCCAGATGTGCACCACCTCGCAGAACCTGCTGATCCCGCGCGACGGCATCTCCACCGACCAGGGGCACAAGAGCTTCGACGAGGTGGCCGCCGGGATCGCCGGCGCGGTCGCGAAGCTGACCGCCGACCCGGCCCGGGGCGTCGAGCTGACCGGCGCGATCGTCAACGACGGCGTGCTGGAGCGGCTGGAGGAGGTCACCAAGGTCGGCGAGCCGGTGCTGGAGTCGCGCACCGTCGAGCACCCGTCGTTCCCCGGCGCGGTGGTGCGTACGCCGACCGTGGTGAAGCTCGACGCGTCCGACACCGCCACCTACTCGCGGGAGTGGTTCGGGCCGATCTCGTTCGCCATCGCCACCGACTCGACCGAGCACAGCCTGCGCATCCTGCGCGAGACGGTGGGGGAGAAGGGCGCGCTGACCGCGGGCGTCTACTCCACCGACGAGGCGGTGCTGGACGCGGCCGAGGCCGCGGCGGTCGACGCCGGGGTGCACCTGTCCTGCAACCTGACCGGCGGGGTTTTCGTCAACCAGTCGGCCGCGTTCTCCGACTTCCACGGCTCCGGCGCGAACGCGGCGGCCAACTCGGCGCTGACCGACGGCGCGTACGTGGCAAACCGGTTCCGCATCGTGCAGAGCCGCCGGCACGCCTGAGTCACCGCCTTCGGGTGCGTCGGTCGTCGCGGTGACGACCGACGCGCCCGGCGGCGTTCTCAGGCCGGGCGGCGCATCTGGAGTTCGTACAGGCCGGTGATCCGGGGGTGCGGCACCCGTACCCCGGTGTCCACGAAGCCCAGCTTCTGATAGGCCCGATAGGCGCGGTCGTTGCCGACCACCACCTCCATCATCAGTTCGGGCCGCCCGCAGGCGCGCGACCAGGCCGCCACCTCGTCGACGAGCGCCGCCAGCAGGCCGGTACCCCGCAGCGCCGGGGTCACGTAGACCGCGTAGACGAGCGTCAGGCCCGGTTCGTCCGGCGCCGCGACGCCGCCGGCGTGGCCGACCAGACGGCCACCCGGATCGGCCACGAACTGCGCGTTGTGGTCGCCCCGGGAGACGGCCGCGACCCGGGCCGCGAACTCCGTGTGCGGCAGGGCGGCGGCCTCGGCCACGGTCTCCAGGAACGCCAGCGGAGAGTCGGCCAGCATCTCCAACCGGAGCGCCCGCATCCGGGCGGCGTCGGTCGGCCGGACCCGGTGGACGATGGTCGTGGTGCGCACGCTGGTCATGCCGCATGCATACCGGACGACCCGACGCGCGTGTGCGACCGGGCTGTTCCACGCCCGGAATATGCCCGATTTGTGGTCGTGCGCCGTCGTCACGCCTCGTGTAGCGTGCGATTTCGGTCACCGAATTCAGCATTACCGATCGCTGGGCCCGGTGCGCCGCCGGTGCCGGTCCGCCGGTCCCCGGGTCTTGGAACGCCGCGCAGAGTGAGGAAGTGCACCGTGGCACAGGGCACCGTGAAGTGGTTCAACGCCGAAAAGGGCTACGGCTTCATCGCCGTCGACGGCGGGCAGGACGTCTTCGTCCACTTCTCCGCGATCGAGATGGACGGCTACAAGGCGCTCGACGACGGCCAGCGCGTCGAGTTCGAGATCGCGCAGGGGCAGAAGGGCCCGCAGGCCGAGCGGGTCCGCGTCATCGCCTGATCTGCGGCGGGCGGTGCTCCGTGACCGGGCCCCGGACCGGGGGGCTGCGTCGCGGCCGGCCACCATGGAAGATCATGAGCCGTTCCAGCCGTAGTCGCTGAGGAGGGCCCATGTCCGATCTGCCCCCGTCGGGTTCCACCGAGCCGGTGCCGCCAGCGTCGGCCGACCCGACCGCGCCCCCACCGCCGGCCGCCGCGCCGGGACCGCCGGGGACGCCCGCCTCCGGCCCGCCCGGCGCCGACCCGTGGGCCGGTCAGACCGGCCACGCCCCGATCGTTCCGGAGGACGGCAGCCCGCAGCCCGGCGCCCCGAACCCGGCCGGCCAACCCGGCTGGGGTACCCCGCCCGGCTGGACCGCGCCGGGCGCTACGCCGCAGAACTGGAACGCCCCGGGCACCCCGCCACACGGCTGGAACGCGCCGCCCGGCACGCCCCCCACCGGCTGGGGCCCTCCCGCGTACCCGGGCCATCCCATGCCCGGCGCGGCGTACCCGGTGCCCGGTGCCGCGTACCCGATGCAGGCCGGTCCCGGCGCGTACGTCGGCTGGTTCCCCGGCCTCGACCCGCAGGATCCGCTCGTCAACCCGCCGCACGCGGGCATCGGTCCCTGGTTCGCCCGCTGCACCGCCGCGTTGCGGCGCGGCTGGCGGCAGCTGCTGCCGATCGTCCTGCTCACCCAGGTGCTCCCGGCTTCGGTGATCAGCGTCCTCACGCTCGTCTTCAGCCCCGAGGGCGAGCTGGCGACAGCGCCGGACGGCGCGCCGGTGCTGCCGGCCGGCTTCTGGGGGCAGATGTTCGCCTTCTACGGCGTGCTCCTGTCCGCCGGGCTGGTCTTCGGCCTGCTCCAGGCGATGGGCTGGGCCGCCGGCACCTGGGTGGTCACCCGCCAGGCGGCCGGCGAGCCGGTCGAACTCGGCGCCGCCTTCCGGTACGGGCTGCGCCGCGCTCTCGGCCTGTGGGGCTGGACGCTCCTCGTCTCGCTCCTGGTCGTGCTCGGCAGTTGCTTCTGCCTGCTGCCCGGCCTGTACGCCGCGTTCGCGCTGGCCCTGTTCGGCCCGGTCTACCTGTTCGAGCGGCGGGAGCCGATCGGGCGCGCGTGGCGGATGTTCCACAGCCGGTTCGGCATGGTGCTGGGCCGGGTCGCGCTGGTGATCGCGGTGCTCTTCGCGGCGACGGTGCTCGACGCCGTGGTGGGCGGGATCAGTGGGGCGGCGTTCGGCGTCACGCCGATGAACGCCGTCGGCACCGCGATCGGGGCCGTGGTGCTCGCCGTGTTCGGTGCCCTGCTCGCCGCCCCGGCCTACCTGGCGCAGCAGGTCGGGCTGGTCGTCACGTACGCCGAACAGCGGGCTCACGAAGGCCCGGTGAACGCGGCTCGGCTGGCGGCGGAACTCGGCTGAGCGGGGCTGTCGTGCTTGCACTCGGCTAGGGAGAGTGCTAAACAAGTCATTGGCACTCGCGTACGGTGAGTGCCAGAAGGTCGGGGCGGTAGGGCCACGGTCGCACCGGTGTCCGAAGGGGTGCCGGAGCGGTACGAGGCCGGTCGTCGCGGGCTGTCCGGCCCGACCGAGGAGACGTCGTCGTCGCCAGGTGGCGACGTCCCCAAGGTGCGTACACCAGACGGCCCATCCGGGCATCCCGGGTGGCCCGTGAGTGTCCAGGAGGACAACGCCGTATGGCCAAGATGATCGCGTTCGACGAAGAGGCGCGCCGCGGCCTCGAGCGGGGCATGAACCAGCTCGCCGACGCCGTGAAGGTGACCCTCGGCCCCAAGGGCCGCAACGTCGTGCTCGAGAAGAAGTGGGGTGCCCCCACCATCACCAACGATGGTGTGAGCATCGCCAAGGAGATCGAGCTCGAGGACCCGTACGAGAAGATCGGCGCCGAGCTGGTCAAGGAGGTCGCGAAGAAGACCGACGACGTCGCCGGTGACGGCACGACGACGGCGACCGTCCTGGCCCAGGCCCTGGTCCGTGAGGGTCTGCGTAACGTGGCCGCCGGCGCCAACCCGATGGCCCTGAAGCGGGGCATCGAGGCGGCCGTGGCCAACGTCTCGGAGGAGCTGCTCAAGCTCGCCAAGGACGTGGAGACCAAGGAGCAGATCGCCTCCACCGCCTCCATCTCCGCCGCCGACCCCAGCGTCGGCGAGATCATCGCCGAGGCGATGGACAAGGTGGGCAAGGAAGGTGTCATCACCGTCGAGGAGAGCAACACCTTCGGCCTGGAGCTCGAGCTCACCGAGGGCATGCGCTTCGACAAGGGCTACATCTCCGCCTACTTCATGACCGACCCGGAGCGTATGGAGGCCGTCTTCGACGACCCGTACATCCTGATCGTCAACAGCAAGATCTCGTCGGTGAAGGACCTGCTCCCGATCCTGGAGAAGGTCATGCAGTCGGGCAAGCCGCTGCTGATCATCGCCGAGGACCTGGAGGGCGAGGCCCTGGCCACCCTGGTGGTCAACAAGGTCCGTGGCACCTTCAAGTCGGTCGCCGTCAAGGCGCCGGGCTTCGGTGACCGCCGCAAGGCCATGCTGACCGACATCGCCATCCTCACCGGTGGTCAGGTCATCAGCGAGGAGGTCGGCCTCAAGCTGGACGCGACCGGCCTCGAGATGCTGGGCCGCGCCCGCAAGGTCGTGGTGACCAAGGACGAGACCACCATCGTCGACGGTGCCGGTGACGCCGAGCAGATCCAGGGCCGGGTGAACCAGATCCGGGCCGAGATCGACAAGAGCGACTCCGACTACGACCGGGAGAAGCTGCAGGAGCGTCTGGCCAAGCTGGCCGGCGGTGTTGCGGTGATCAAGGTCGGCGCGGCCACCGAGGTCGAGCTGAAGGAGCGCAAGCACCGCATCGAGGACGCCGTCCGCAACGCGAAGGCCGCCGTCGAGGAGGGCATCGTCCCGGGTGGTGGCGTCGCGCTGGTGCAGGCCGGCAAGACCGCCTTCGACAAGCTGGACCTGGCCGGCGACGAGGCGACCGGCGCGCAGATCGTCAAGATCGCGCTGGACGCCCCGCTGCGGCAGATCGCCGTCAACGCCGGCATGGAGGGTGGCGTCGTCGTCGAGCGCGTCCGCAACCTCGACCCGGGTCACGGCCTCAACGCCGCGACCGGCGAGTACGTGGACCTGCTGGCCGCGGGCATCATCGACCCGGCCAAGGTGACGCGTTCCGCGCTGCAGAACGCCGCTTCGATCGCCGCGCTGTTCCTCACCACCGAGGCCGTCGTCGCGGACAAGCCGGAGAAGACCCCGGCCGCCCCGGCCGGCCCGGGTGGCGGGGAGATGGACTTCTGAGTCCAGCTCCATCCAGTACGCCGAAGGGGGCGGGCCGCGTCAGCGGTCCGCCCCCTTTCCGCGTACCCGGCTCAGGTGGGCAGCGGGCGCTGGTTGCGCCGCTTGTGCGCCCTGTCGTACGGCGGCGGCAACCGCCTCGGCTCGTCCACCGGCTGCCGTGTCTCCTCCACCGGTGGCCCGTCGCCGCCGGTCAGCTCGGCGAGCTGCTCGGCGTCACCGACGTCGAGCCGGTCGAACGGAAGCTGGCCGGGAAGCTCGTCGGACGGGCGCCGGCCCGCCGCCGGGTCCTCGGCCCGTTCGTCATTCGTGGTCATGCACCGCCTCCTCTGCTCCGACCGTAGAGCCCGGTCGATGGCGAAGGAGGCCGAATGGCGCTATTGACGTCTATGCCCCTTTGACGGCTTTCCGGTACAGGAAGAACACCCGCTCGATCCGGGCACCCGCCGCGTTCGAGTAGAACGGCACCGGCCCCACCCAGCCGATCTGCGCCGCCGTGATCCCGGCGGCCGCCTGGTCACGCAGGCACCGGCGCAGCAGCACGCCGCCGATCCCGGAGCCCTCCGCCGCCGGTGCGGTGCCCATCGGCCCGAACCAGCTCGGCCGCGCCGACCCGTAGGCGGCGAACCCGAGGATCTCGCCGTCCCGCTCGGCCAGGTGCACACCCGCGTCCGGCCGCCCCACCGAACCGGCCAGCTCACCGTCCCAGGTGCCGCCGAACGTGGACCTGGCGAACGCGGCGAGCGCCGGCAGGTCGTCGGGGCCGGCCCGGCGTACCGTCACGCCCCGCCCGGCCAGCCGCTGCTCGGCGGCCTCGGTGGGACGCAGCGCCGCCGACCCGTCGGCCAGCTCGGCGGTCATGTTCCAGGCGGTACGGTCCTGCCGGTAACCCAGCCGCTGCGCGGCGCAGACCGCCGGGGTGTAACGCACGTCGATGCCGGGCCAGGCGTAGTGCGGCGGGTTGCCGGCGAGCAGCACCTCGGCCGCGCCGAGCGCGCCGAGCCGGCTCTCCGCCTCGGTCAGCAGCGCCCCGCCGACGCCCTGGCGGCGTTCCGCAGGCGCGACCGCGACCAGGTCGACGTGGCCGAGGCGCGGATCGGCCGCCGACAGCGACCCGATCAGTACGCCGACCAGCGCGCCGTCGCGTACCGCGCCGAGCACCACGACCGGCCGGTGCGCCGCCGCCCGCCGGGTCAGAGTGTCCACGATGCCCGGCGCCTCGGCCGCGTCCTCGGACAGGTCGAGCGCGCGCCCGCACAGGTCGACAACCGCAGGCGACGGCTCGGGCGGCAGATCGGTGATCTCCACGTTCATGGCTGCCGACGGTAGCGCCCTCCGCCGGACGACGGGTGTCGGGCCCGGTCTCTAGGCTGCGCCCGTGAGCATGAACGGGAATTGGATCCGGGTGAGGCCCGACGAGTTGGCGCGGGCCAGAGCGGACCACGACTGGGCCTACGAGTTCGCGCAGGCGGCGGCCGATGCCGAAGACGTGCGGCACGCCGGCACGGGCAAGGCCTGGCAGGCACTGCAGTTCCTGCTGGAGCGGCGCGGCGTCACGGTGCCGCTGGTCACCGGCGGCGAGCTGCTCGTCGCGCTGCCCGACGCCCCGCCGGAGGGCATGGACTGGGCGGAGTTCCTCGAGCCGTACGACTGGGGCTACGGCCCGCCGGCCTACCTGACGCCGGAGCAGGTAGCCGAGGCGGCGACCGCGCTGGCCGGGATCACCGAGGAGGACCTGTTGTGGGGCGTCGACCCGGCCGAGCTGACCGCTGCGGACATCTATCCGCTGATCTGGGACCGCGACGGTGAGCTGGACTGGGTGGCCCACCACCTGCCGTACGCCCGGGACTACTTCGCCGCAGCGGCGAAGGCGGGCGACGCGGTCATCTGCTGGCTCGACTGACCGGCGGGGCGTCGCGGTGGCCGGTGGTACGGCTGTGACGACTGGCGTTCACCCGGCCCGGGCCGCGCGCACCGCCGCGTACGCGTCCACCAGCCCGGCGCCGGAGACGTCCTGCGGTCCGCCGCAGGTGCCGGCAGGCGACGCGACCGGCTGCGCGGTGTCGCGCAGGATGGCCCGGGTCCGTTCCAGGTTGCCGAGCAGCGCCGGGTTCGCCGACCACATCAGCGCCACCACACCGGCGATCTGCGGCGTCGCCATCGAGGTGCCGTCCAGCGTCGCGTACCCACCGCCGGGCATCGCGGAGAGCACAGCCGCACCGGGGGCGACCAGGTCCGGCTTGGCCCGGCCGTCCGGCGCCGGGCCCCGGCTGGAGAACTCGGTGACGCGGCGCTGCCGGTCCACCGCCCCGACGGTCAGCACGTCCGGGTACGGCGCGGGCGGGTCCGCGATCGAGCCGCACGACGGGCCGGTGTTACCGGCAGCGGCCACCACCAGGATGCCGGCCGCGGTCAGCGCTGCGGTCGCCGGTCGCAGTGCCCCCGGGTCGCATCCCTCGACCGGCGGGCAGCCCCACGAGTTGGTGAGCACGTCCGGGGCGCGGGAGGGACGGCCGTCGGTCAGCGGGTTCCCGCCCGGCGGGAACGGGGCCAGCATGAACTGGAGACAGTCGAGGTAGCGGGCCGGGCTGCCCATGTTGCGGTCCAGGTTGACGCAGCCGACCCAGCTCGCGCCGGGCGCGACGCCGATCCCGTCCCGGCCCACCGCGCTGCCCAGCGTGTGGGTGCCGTGGCCACCCCGGTCGGCCGGGACGCGGCGGCCCTCCCACGGGTCGTACCAGGAGTCGTCGCCGCCCCGGAAGCCGCCCGCGAGCGCCGGGTGCCGGCCGTCCACCCCGGAGTCGGAGCTGCCGACCACCACACCGGACCCGGTGACCCCCAGCTCCGACCAGACCCGGTCCGCGCCGATCAGCGAGACGTTCCAGGCCGGGCCGGCCGGTGCGGGCTGGTCGCCGCGTGCCTCCGGGGCGAGCGCGGGCAGCGGGCGTACCCGCTGGCTGACCAGCACGCGGGCCACCTCGGGGCGGCTCGACAACCAGGCCCGTACCGCCGGGCCGCCGTCCGTCTCGATCGCGTTCACCAGGTAGTACGGCGTCGGGTTCAGCCGCATCCGGGTGAGCGTGCGGCGCAGGTCGCCCTGCGTGCGGTCGGCTGTCGCCACCAGCCGCCGGTAGACCTCGGTCGCCCGGGCGTCCCGTCCGGCCCGGCCCGGCGTCCCGGCCGGCAGGCCGGTCAGGTCGGCCTGCTCGCGCAGCACCACGAGCAGCCGCTCGCCGTACAGACCGGGCTGGCCGGGGACCACGTACACCACGGCGACGGCGGCGAGCAGCGCGGCGGCGGCCAGCGCGGCCGGACCGCGCCGGGGCGCGCGGGCGCGGGATCGGGCGAGCAGCACGCCGTACCCGACTGCGAGCAGGACCGCGACGGCGAACGCCACGCCGGTGCCCACCGCGACCCAGAACGGCATGTCGCGGGTGGCGGAGAGCAGGAGGCTGATCTCCTCCGGGTCGGTGAACGCCAGCGGCCCCAGCAGGGCGAGCCCGACCAGCCGGCGCACCGGCGCGGGCCCGGCCGGACGGCCCGCGTGGCGGGCCGCCGCCTCCAGCGCGGCCAGCACGAAACCGAGCGGCGGCAGCAGGACCAGCGCCGGCAGTTGCACGCCCGTCTGCCCGGCGCCGGCCGCGAGCGGCGTCAGCGCGACACCCGCGACCAGGCCGCCGACGAGCACCAGCCGGACCGAACCGGGCCCGAACGCGGCCCAGAAACCGGCGCCGAGCAGCGCCCCCGCGAGCGCGCCCAGCGCGGCGGCGGCCAGGGCGGCCAGCAACGTCTCCAGCGCTCCGCCGAGCGCGCCGACCCAGGCCCACGGCAGCAGCAGGGCCAGCCCGGCCGCGATCGCCAGCAGCGACACCGGCCCGAACCGGCCCTCCGGAGCCGCGTCCACCACCACCGGTGGCCGGACCCGGCCGAGACGGACGGCGACGAGCGCGAGCACCGCGGCGGTCACCGCGAGCGCGGCCAGGTACGCCTCGTGGTGCACCGGCGGCACCGCCCGCAGCAGCGTGGTCGTGCCGAGCGCCACCACGGCGGCGGCCCAGGCCCGGCCGGTCGCTCGCAGCGCGGGGGAGCGGGGCGCGAGCGCCAGCGCCAGCGCCGGGGCGCCCGCCAGCAGCACCGTGGCCACCGCCACCACCGGCCAGGCCGCCACCGGCCGGTCCGCGCCGATCACCAGCGCCACCTGGTCGACCAGCCAGCCGGTGACCTGGCCCGGCACGGTGACCAGCACGATCCACACGCCGGTCGCCACCGCCGCGACGACCGGCCACGGACCGGTCCCGCGCGGTGGCGGCGGCGGTACGGGGGCGAGCGGCGGACCGGTCAGCATGGTCATCACGGTACGGCCGGGCCGTGTCGCCGCGCGCCCGGGACGGTTACCGTTGACTGGTGCGTGACCCGAGTGTGTCCCGATCCACGGCCGGCCGGCTGTCCGCCGAGCGCCGCGCCGACGACCTGCGCCGGCTCCGGGCCGAGCGGTTCGACGTGCTGGTCATCGGCGGTGGCGTGACCGGAGCGGGCGCCGCGCTCGACGCCGCGTCCCGAGGGCTGAAGGTCGCCCTGGTGGAGGCGCGTGACTACGCCGCCGGCACGTCCAGCCGGTCCAGCAAGCTGATCCACGGCGGCCTGCGCTACCTGGAGCAGCTGGAGTTCCACCTGGTCCACGAGGCGCTGACCGAGCGCGGCCTGCTCGCCACCCGGCTCGCGCCGCACCTGGTCCGGCCGGTGCCGATCCTGGTGCCGCTGCCCGCCGAGGGCGGCGCACGTGATCTGCCCGGGCGGTTCTTCCGCCGCTCCTACTACGGCCTCGGCGTGGCCGCGTACGACGCGTTCGCCGGGGTCTTCGGCGGCGGGCGCGGCATGCCGCTGCACCGGCACCTCACGCGCGAGGGCACCCGCCGGATCTTCCCCAGCCTCCGGCCGGACAAGCTGGCCGGCGCGATCCGCTACTACGACGGCCAGGTCGACGATGCCCGCCTGGTGGTGACGCTGGCGCGCACCGCGGCGAGCCTCGGCGCGACTGTGGTGACGAGCGCCCGCGCGGTCGGCCTGACCCGGCAGGCCCGGGAGGTCACCGGCGTGCGGGTCCGCGACCTGGAGGCGCCCGCCGGTTCGCCGGACGCCGAGTTCGAGGTACGCGCCCGCACCGTGATCGCCGCCACCGGCGTGTGGAGCGACGACATGTCGCGGATGCTCAACGACGTCGGGCTGCGCCCGAAGCTGCGGGTCCGCGCCTCGAAGGGGGTGCACCTCGTGGTGCCCCGCTCGGCGATCGTCGGCGAGACCGGCCTGATCCTGCGTACCGCGACGAGCGTGCTGTTCGTGATCCCCTGGGGCGGGCACTGGATCATCGGCACCACCGACACGGACTGGCAACTCGACAGGTCCCACCCGGCCGCGACCGCCAGCGACATCGACTACCTGTTGTCGCAGGTGAACGAGGTGCTGGACCGGCCGCTGACCACCGCCGACATCGAGGGCGTCTACGCCGGGCTGCGCCCGCTGCTGGCCGGCGAGGCGGACTCCACCTCCAAGCTGTCCCGCGAGCACGCCGTGGTGGAGCCGATGCTCGGCCTGCTGCTGGTCGCGGGCGGGAAATACACCACCTACCGGGTGATGGCCTCGGACGTGGTCGACCGCGCGATGCACCGGCTCGGCCGGACCCGCTCCTCGCGTACCGCCGACCTGCCGCTGCTCGGCGCCGACGGGTACGCCGCCATGTGGCGGGACCGGGCCGACCTGGCCCGCCGGCACGGGGTGGCGGTCGGCGTGGTCGAGCACCTGCTGGAGCGCTACGGCAGCCTCACCCTGGAACTGCTTGCCCTGGTCGACGCCGATCCGCTGCTCGGCTCGCCGCTGGCGGGCGCGCCGGAATACCTCGCCGCCGAGGTGACGTACGCCGCCCGCGCCGAGGGCGCACTGCACCTGGAGGACGTGCTCACCCGGCGTACCCGGATCTCGATCGAGACCAGCCACCGCGGCCTGGAGTCGGCGGAGCACGCCGCCGAGCTGATGGGTGCGGTGCTCGGCTGGGACGCGGCGACCCGGGACCGGGAGGTCGCCCACTACCGGGCGCGGGTGCTGGCCGAGCGGGAGTCGCAGCTCATGCCGGACGACATCGCGGCAGACGCGGCCCGCCTCGGCGCGCCCGATGTGCGCGGATTCGCGGCAGACCGTGGGACCGACGGCCCGGGCGTTGAACTTCCGGCCTCCCCCAGGTAGGGGATCCCCGACCCGGGCCGCTCGGCCGCTGGTGCGCGCTACCTACGGAAGTGTAGGTTTCCCCGCGTGGTTCGCCCATCCTGGTTGCGCGTCCCCGCCCTGTCCGCTGTTGTGCTGCTGGCAACCGCTCTGACCGGCTGCTCCTTCGGCCGGGCCGAGGGCGCCACCACACCCGGGGCGGTCGGCGCGGCCAGTCCGACACCGGACGGCAGGCGCGTCTCTCTGGTGCAGCGGCTCGGTGACGGCCCGGTCCGCAACCTCGACGTGGACCCGTCCGGCCGCTGGCAGTGCCGCGACTGCGCCGGTGACGGCGTGGACGCCACCGGCACGCTGAGCCCGGACCAGAAGCGGCGGCTCCAGCGGATGCTCGCGGACCCGGCGATCGCGAAGGAGACCGACCAGGCCCGCAACTACAAGCAGGGCTGCATCGGCGTGCTGACCTCGACGCTGCTCGTGCCGCCGGACCTTACCGTCACCATTCAGGACTGCCCGGGCGAGCCGAAGCCGAAGGTGGCCTACGACGTGCTGCTGCTCGTTACCCAGGCCACGCCCGCGGAGGACAAGGGCTAGAACACCTTGCCGGGGTTGAGCAGCCCGGCCGGGTCCAGTGCCGCCTTGATCGCCTGGTGCACGCGTACGCCCACCGGGCCGATCTCGCGGGCCAGCCAGTCCCGCTTCAGCAGCCCGACGCCGTGCTCCCCTGTGCAGGTGCCGCCCAGGTCCAGCCCCAGCCACATGATCTCGTCGAAGGCCTGCCGTCCCCGGGCCAGGCTCGCCGGATCGGCCCGGTCGACAACGATGTTCGGGTGCATGTTGCCGTCGCCGGCGTGGCCGACCACCCCGATCGGCACCCGGCACGCCTCGGCGATCCGGGCCACCCCGTCGAGCAGCTCCGCCAGCCGGCCGCGCGGCACCGCCACGTCGTCGATGACCAGGCCGCCGTTGCCGCCCGGGAACGTCTCGGCGGCGAACCGCTCCATCGCCGGGTGGGCCAGCCGCCGCGCCTGGAGCAGGGCCGCGGCCTCGGCCGCGTCGGTGGCCGCGTAGACCTCGTCGGCGCCCGCCGCGGTGCACACCTCGGCGAGCCGGGCCAGGTCGTCGGCGGCCCGCGCGCCGGTGTCCACCGCCGCGAGCAGCAGCGCCTCGGCATCGGTGCGCAGACCCATCGGCCGGTACGCCTCGATAGCCAGCAGATGCGTCCGGTCCAGCAGTTCCAGCAGGCTCGGCGTGAGCCCGCGCTCGGCGATCCCGGCGACTGCACCGCCTGCCGTCGCCACCGTGGGGAAGACCGCGACCAGGGTCAGTGACTCCTCCGGAGCCGGACGCAACGCCACGGTCACCTCGGTGATCACGCCGAGCGTGCCCTCCGAGCCCACGAACAGGCGGGTCAGGTCGTACCCGGCGACTCCCTTGGCGGTACGCCGCCCGGTGCGCAGCACCTCGCCGGAGGCGAGCACCACCTCCAGGCCCAGCACGTACTCGCTGGTCACGCCGTACTTCACGCAGCACATGCCACCGGCGTTCGTGGCCACGTTGCCGCCGATGGTGGACGACTCCCACGAGCCGGGGTCCGGCGGATACCAGAGGCCGTGCTCCCGTACCGCGCGGGCGAGCGCCGCGTTCACCACGCCCGGCTGCACCACCGCGATCCGGCCGACCGGGTCGATCTCCCGGACCGCGTCCATCGCCACGGTGCTCACCACCACCGCGCCGGCGACCGCGTTCGCCGCGCCGGCCAGCCCGGTCCGCGCGCCCTGCGGCACCACTGGTACGCCGTGCCGCCCGGCCGCCCGGACCACCGCCACCACCTCGTCGGTGTCGCGGGGCCGCACCACCGCGAGCGGGGTGCCCGAGTCGCACAGGTCGGCCTCGTCGCGCTCGTGCCCGGCCAGCAGATCCGGGTCGGTCAGCACGGCGGCGTCACCGAGTGCGGCCCGCAGGTCGTCGAGGAGGGGATGGGCGGCCATGCCGGGAAGGCTACCGGCGTACCGTCTGTTGCCGTGCTCTACCTGGACCCGCCCGCCGTGCCCTGGCGCGGCCGGCTCTGGTCGCACCTGATCAGCGACGTCTCCTACGCCGAGCTGCACGCGTTCGCCGAGATGCTCGGCGCGCCCCGGCGCGGTTTCGACCGCGACCACTACGACGTGCCCGCCGAGCGGTTCCGGACCGCGGTCTGGCTGGGCGCCACTGTGGTGCCGTCGCGGGAGATCGTCCGCCTGCTGCGGGACGCCGGTCTGCGCCGCCCCAAGCACCGCGTCTCAGGTGAGCGCGGCCAGCTCCCGGGACAGGTTGGCCCGGGCCCGGTCCTCCCAGCGGGCGTGCGGCTCGGGTAGGCGGTACAGCGCCGGCAGGTCGAGCAGGTGCCGCAGCACCGCGGCCCGGCCGGTGCGGAAGTCCGGTTCGGGCACGTGCGCGTACTCGGCGCGGATCGCCGCGGCATACCTGTCGTAGCGCTCCGCCGGGGCGGCGAGCACCGCCAGGTCCGCGTCGCACAGCAGCGCGCCGTCCGGGTCGTCCGGCCCGACCGCGTGCCCGGCGGTGAGCAGCACCAGGCGGCGTACCCCGGTCACCGTCGCGGCCGGGAGCCCGGCGGCGGCCAGCAGCTCCCCGGCCAGGTCGGCGCTGGCCCGCTCGTTGGCGTCGCCCGCCGCGCGCGGGTCGTAGACCGCGTCGTGGCACCACGCCGCCAGCCGGACCAGGTCCGCGTCGCGGGCCAGACCGGCGTACGCGTCGACCACGTCGAGCACCGCCCCCAGGTGCGCCTCGTCGTGGTAGCGCCGGTGCGGCTCCCGCCATCCCGCCAGCAGCCGGGCACCGGCCCGGTCGACAGCCGCCGGATCGGTCGCGCCCGCCGCCCGTGCCGTGTCCCGCCAGCGTGCCGTCAGGTCGTCCATCGGGTGCAGTCTGCCCCACTCCGGCCCGGTCGGAGGGATTCAGCCGGGGCGGTACGGGTAGTACCGGCCATGGCCCGGGACGGACGACTGCAGTTCCTGCGTCGTGGCAAGCTGCGCGAAGGGCTGGCGGACCGGGACGGGCAGCGGATCGCCTCCGCGATGGAGGAGTTGCGGCACCGGGGCAAGGCGACGTTGCACGACCGGCTGCACCGGGTCCGTACCGCGTTCGGTCTCGCCGTACAGGCCGGCCTCGCAGCCGGTCTGGCGTACCTGATCTCGCACCGGCTGCTGAAGAACCCGCAGCCGGTCTTCGCCCCGATCTCCGCCGTCGGCACGCTCGCCGCCTCGGTCGGGCAGCGGTTCCGGCGTACGGTCGAACTGATCGCCGGGGTGGCGGTCGGCGTGCTCGTCGGCGACGCGCTGATCTACTTCGTCGGCACCGGCGCGTGGCAACTCGCGCTCGTGGTGACCTCGGCGATCCTGCTGAGCATCTTCGCCGGGGCGAGCGTCGCCATCGTGATCCAGGCCGCGGCCACCGCAGTGCTGATCGTGACGCTCAGCCCGTCCACCGAGAACCTGGAGTTCCCCCGCTTCATCGACGCGTTACTCGGCGGTGGCATCGCGCTGCTGGTCACCGCCATCCTGTTGCCGCTCAACCCGCTCCGGGTGATCAACCGGGCCGCCCGGCCCGCGCTGGACCTGCTCGCCGACCAGCTCGACGCCTGCGCCGACGCGGTGCGCAGCCGGGACCGGGACGCCGCCCAGCAGGCGCTGTTCCGGCTGCGGGAGAACAAGGAGGAACTGGCCGCCCTCTCCGAGGCGATCGAGGGCGCCAAGGAGACCAGCACGCTGTCCCCGGCCCGCTGGCACCGGCGCAGCGAGCTGACCCACTACGCGGAGGCGGCCGACCCGATCGACCGGGCCATGCGCAACACCGGCACGCTGATCCGCCGCGCGGTCACCATGATCGAGGACGACGAACCGGCCCCCGAGCCGATGCCGGACGCGATCGGTCACCTGGCCGAGTCGGTGCGCCTGCTCCGCCAGGAGTTCGCCGCCGGGCAGGAGCCGCAGGAGGCCCGCGAACGGTCGCTGCGCGCGGTGAGCGAGGCCGGCCGGGCGTACGCCGAGGGGGTCGGCTTCTCCGGCAGCGTGGTGATCGCGCAGGTGCGTACCACGGCGAGCGACCTGATGGTGGCCTCCGGGGTCGAGCAGGAGGAGGCGAACCGGCTGGTCCGGCAGGCGTTCGGCGAGAACCGCCAGGGCGAACCCGCCGCCCTGAACCCCGCCGCCCACCCACCCACAGCCCCACCCGTCGGCTGACCCACCCCGGTAGGCCCCGTTGATCATGAGGTTGGCTGGCGGGGAAGCGCTTTCTGCGGCCGCCAACTTCATGATCGTCCCCGTCGGGCGGATAGGGCCGTCAGGAGGGTGTCCACCTCCGGCTCTGTGGTGCCCAGGCCCAGGCTGGCGCGCAGGGCTGTGGGGGGCAGGTCGGTGCGGCCGGTACGGGCGGCGGCCTCGGCCAGCAGGCGCCGGGTCAGCGGGTGGGCGCAGAACAGGCCGTCGCGTACCCCGATCCGGTGCCGGCTCGCCAGGTGGGCGGCCACCTCGGCGGAGTCCCGCCCGGCGACCACGAAGCTGACGATGCCCACCCGGGGCGCTTCGGAGGAGAACATGCGCAGCTCCACCACGTCCGGCAGCGCGGCCAGGCCGGTACGCAGCCGGGCCAGCAGCGCCTGTTCCCGGGCGTGCAGCGCGTCCCGGTCGGCCGCGCCGAGCGCCTCGCAGACCGCGGCGAGCGCCACCGCGCCGAGCAGGTTCGGGGTACCGGCCTCGTGCCGGGCCGGGCCGGTCGTCCAGCGCACCTCGTGCGTCGCCGCGCCGACGTGGCTGGTGGCGCCGCCGCCGGCCAGGTACGGCGGGGCCGCGTCCAGCCAGTCCGCCCGCCCGGCGAGCACGCCCGCGCCGAACGGGGCGTACAGCTTGTGCCCGGACACGGCCACGTAGTCCACATCCAGCGCGGTCAGGTCGACCGGGGCGTGCGGGGCGAGCTGCGCGGCGTCGACCAGGATGCGGGCGCCGTACCGGTGCGCCACCCGGGCCAGTTCGGCGACCGGCCAGCACTCGCCGGTGACGTTGCCGGCGCCGGTGACCGCCACCAGCACCGGCAGGCCGGGCCGGGCGTCGCGGGCCAGTTCGCCGAGCGCCGCCGCGAGGGACCGGACCGCGCCGGCCGGGCTGTCCGGCACCGGCAGCCGTACCGAGCCGCGCGGCCAGGGCAGCAGGTTGGCGTGGTGCTCGCCGCCGAACGTGATCACTGTGGTGCTGGCGGGCAGCGCCCGGGCCAGCAGGTTCAGCGCGTCGGTGGTGTTCCGGGTGAAGATCACGTGGTCGCCGGGGCGGGCGCCGAGGAAGTCGCCCACCGTCTGCCGGGCCCGCTCGTATGCCAGCGTGCAGCGCCGCGACAGCGCGCCGGCGCCCCGGTGCACACTCGCGTACCAGGGAAGAAGCCCGGCCACCGCGTCGGCCGCGGCCCGCGCGCACGGCGCGCTGGCGGCGTGGTCCAGGTTGATCTCCCCCGGTACGCCGAGCACGTCGAGCGGGTCGGGCCGGACCGGCGCGGGCAGCACGGGCAGTGAGGGTACGAGGGTGACGGTCATGCCGGAGCCTCCGGGTCACAGGGACCCCAGGCGTGCCGGGACGGGGTCCGCGCTTGCCCGGCGCGCGGAGCGGCACCGGGCCCGGTCATCACCCGGGGCACCCCACCGCGAACCTCGACGAGGGTTGCCGGCCAGCAAGCCGGGGCTTGACGCTGGCGCTCGTGACCTGTTCGGGAGCATAGCCGTGACGATGCGACCGGACCAGTGGGTCGCGGGTGACTACGCTGACCGCATGGCCGACACCCCGCCCGGCGCAGCACCGCCGCCACCGCACGCGCCCACCGCACCGCCCGCGGGGGCACCGACGCCCGGGATGCCGTCGCGCCGGTTCGACTGGCGACGGGCGTCGGTGCTGGCCGGGGTGGTGCTGCTGATCGCGGCCGGCGCGCTCTACATGGTCTACAAGCTGAGTGAGAGCCTGGGCGCGGAGGCGCTCCTGGTGGGCGCCGTCGCGGCGGTCCTGCCGGTGCCGGTGCTGGTCGCCTGCCTCCTGTGGCTCGACCGCTACGAGCCCGAGCCGCTGCCCTATCTCGTCTTCTGCTTCGCCTGGGGTGCCTTCGTCTCCACCGCCATCTCGCTGAAGGTCAACCAGACCGGCGCGCAGATCTTCGACGACCTGGGGCTGCCCGCCGCGCTCACCGCGGTGCTCGTCGCCCCGTTCATCGAGGAGCTGACCAAGGCGGCCGGCCCGCTCCTGCTGCTGATCTTCCGGCGCCGCGAGTTCTCCGGAATCACCGACGGCCTGGTCTACTGCGGGCTCTCCGCGGTCGGCTTCGCGATGGTGGAGAACATCCTCTACCTGGGCGGCTACGGCTACCGCACCGGCGTGGAGCAGTACGGCCCGGCCACCGGCACGCAGCTGGTGATCGCGCTGTTCATCGGCCGGATCCTGCTGTTCGGCTTCGCCCACCCGCTGTTCACCTCGATGACCGGCGTCGGGCTCGGTATCGCGGCGCGTACCGCCGACCGCCGGGTACGGGTGCTCGCGCCGCTCGCCGGGCTGCTCGTGGCGATGATCCTGCACGGCACCTGGAACCTGCTGCCGACGCTGGCCCAGGCCATCGGGCAGCCGGTGATCGCGCTCTACGGCTTCATCGGCCTGATGATGCCGATCTTCTTCGCGATGGTGGGGCTGGCGATCTGGCTGCGCGCCTGGGAGGGCCGGCTCACCGAGCGCACGTTGCCCGACTACGTACGCGCGGGCTGGCTCACCCCGCCCGAGGTGGCGGCGCTGGGGAGCCTGGGCCGGCGGCACGCGGCGCGTACCTGGGCCCGGCGGGTCGCCGGTGAGGGCGGGGTACGCGCGATGCGCGGCTACCAGTTCGCCGCGACCCGGCTGGCGCTGCTGCGTGACGGGATGCGCCGGGGACTCGATCACAAGCCCGCCGAGCGGGAGCGGACGGCACGGGAGGAACGGGAGTTGCTGGACGCGATCACCGCGTACCGGTCGTTCTTCGTCGGTCGTGACCCGCAGGCGCCGGTCGGGGTCTGGGACGGTCAGCGCTACCACCTGCGGTTCCCGGACGGTTCGCAGCGCCCGGTGGAGGCGCCGGACGACCCGGTGGTGCCGATCCCGGTGGTGCTGGCCCCGCCGCCCGCCTTCCCGCCGAGCGGCTACGGCCCGAGCGGTCACGGCCCGGGCGGCTGGCACCACCCGGGCGCGCCCTGGCACCCGGGGCGCTGAGAGCCGATCCGGGGCCGGTCAGCTCATCAGGCCGGTGAGGAAGTCGCCGAGCCCCTGGGCGATGGCCATCAGCGCGGCCCCGATGCCCTTGAACACCTGCGCCGCACCGTCCGGTCGGAACGCCATGAAGTAGATCAGGAACGCGAGGAATCCCCAGGCGAGGATCTTCTTGATCACTACCGGCATGGTGTCCCTCCCCAGGGCGCGCTGAGGTGCCTGGGCTTCCCGCCGGGCAGCGCCGCAAACGGCACCGCCGCGCAGCGAGCGGCGGCGGAGGGGAGGACTACAGGTACAGACCGGTGGAGCCGGCGGCGGTGCTCTCCACCCGCTCGGCCGCCACGGCGTGCACGTCCCGCTCGCGCAGCAGCACGTACGCCCGCCCGTGCAACTCGACCTCGGAGCGGTCGTCCGGGTCGAACAGCACCCGGTCGCCGGCCACTATCGCGCGGACGTTCGGCCCGACGCCGACCGCTGTGGCCCAGGCCAGCCGCTTGCCCACGGCTGCCGTCGCGGGGATCACGATGCCTGCGGTGGAGCGGCGTTCCCCCTCCGCACCCTCGGTACGCACCAGCACGCGGTCGTGCAGCAGGCGGATCGGCAGCCCGGCGTCGAGACTCTGGTCGGCGGTCACGCGAAGACGCTACCGCGTGGCCGTCTGTCGATTCCGGCGCGGTTGGTGAGAGCGCCGGGAGGGCAATGTGTGGCCGAGTCGCCCTAGGGTGGGGCGTACGGACGTATCCTGTGCCCCCTGTGACCCGGTGGGGCCGATTTGCCGGAGGTGCGCTTGAGCCGCATGGAGCGGATGCGCGGACGGCTCCGCCGTGCGTACGAGTCGGGCCGCGAAGCCGCCCGGACCCGGCGGGCAGCCGCCGCGGAGGCGGCGGACGGGGGCGTGGCCTCGCCCGCCTCCCCGGGCCCGGCCGCCTCGCCGGAGGCGACAGTGGTGGGCGTCGAGCCGCCGGCGGCGTTGCACTCCTCGACTGTGAGCCGGGACGACACCGAGGTGCCGCACGCGCTGCGGATCGCCGCCGCGTGGTGCTGGCGGCTGATCGTGATCGGCATCGTCACCTGGGCCCTGCTCAAGATCGTCGGCACGATCAGCATCGTGATCATCCCGCTGACCGTGGCGCTGCTGCTCTCCGCGCTGCTCGCCCCGGCGGTCGGCTGGCTGCTCCGGGCCCGCCTGCCGCGCTCCCTGGCCACCGGTGTGGTGCTCGTCGGCGGCCTGGCCGCCGTGGTGGGGACGCTGACGCTGGTGGTCAACGAGTTCATCAAGGGCGTACCGGAGCTGAGCGAGAAGTCCTCGCAGGGCGTTCGGCAGATCCAGGACTGGTTCAAGACCGGCCCGCTGCACCTGTCCGACAGCCAGCTCGACCGCTACATCAACGAGGCGCAGAACTGGATCAACGGCAACACCGAGCGGTTCACCAGCGGTGCGCTCAGCACCGCCGCCACGCTCGCCGAGGTGCTCACCGGCACCGTGCTCGTGCTGTTCGCCACGTTCTTCTTCCTGCGTGACGGTAATTCGATCTGGCGGTTCCTGGTCCGGCTGCTGCCGGTCGCGGCCCGCTGGAAGGTCGACGACGCCGGTCGCGCTTCGTGGGCGACGCTCGGCGCGTACGTGCGGGCCACGGTGCTCGTCGCCTTCATCGACGCGGTCGGCATCGGCATCTTCCTGGTGCTGTTCGACATCCCGTTCGCGTTCCCGCTGGCCGCGCTGGTCTTCCTGGGCGCGTTCATCCCGATCGTCGGCGCGTTCCTGTCCGGAGTGGTGGCCGTGCTGGTCGCGCTCGTCGACAGCGGCCCGGTGACCGCCCTGATCATCCTCGGCGTGGTGGTCGGCGTGCAGCAGGTCGAGGGCCACGTGCTCCAGCCGCTGATCATGGGGCGCGCGGTGGCCATCCACCCGCTCGCCGTGATCATCGGCATCGCCGCCGGCGTGGTGCTCGCCGGCATCGCCGGCGCGCTGGTCGCGGTACCGCTGATCGCCGTCCTCAACACCGCGGTGCGCCGGCTCGCCGCGCGTACCGTGCCGGACACCCCGCCGGACGCGGTGGTGGTCGCCTCCCAGGCGCCCTGACCGGGAAACACTCGCCGACGCCCGCGTCACCCCGCCCGGGGAGGCGCGGGCGTCAGCTCTTGGCGAGCCGTTCCAGCGCGCCCCGGGCCACCTCGGGCCGGGTGGTGTACCAGAACGGCGGCAGCGAGCGGCGCAGGAACGGGCCGTATCCGCGGGCCGTCTCCAGCCGCGAGTCGAGCACCGCCACCACGCCCCGGTCACCGGTGGCCCGGATCAGCCGGCCGACACCCTGGGCCAGCCGGACCGCGGCGATCGGAACGCTCACCGCCGCGAAACCCGAGCCGCCACCGGCGTCCACCGCCGCCGCGCGCGCCGCCGCGAGCGGCTCGTCCGGGCGGGGGAACGGCAACCTGTCGATCACCACGAGCTGACAGGCGTCGCCCGGCACGTCCACCCCCTGCCAGAGCGACATCACCCCGAACAGGCAGCTCTCCCGCACCTCACGGAACCGGCGCACAAGCAGCGGCAGCGCCTCCTCGCCCTGGAGCAGCACGGGCAGGTCGGTCCGCGCGCGGACCAGCTCCGCCGCCTGCTGCGCGGCCCGTCGCGACGAGAAGAGCCCGAGGGTACGACCACCGAGCGCCTCGACCAGCGCCAGCAACTCCTCACCGGCCGGTCCGGGCAACCCGGAGACGCTGGGGCGGGGAAGGTGCGCGGCGACGTACAGGATGCCCTGCCGGGCGTAGTCGAACGGCGAGCCGACGTCGAGCGAACTCCAGCCCGGCCCTTCGGTCGCCGGTACGGTGCCGACCGACGCGCGGCTGCCCTCGGCGGCGGCCACCGGCGTGACCGGGGAACGGCCCGCGGCGGCAGCGGTGGCGATCGCGGCGGCGGCCGGTGACGGCGGGGCGGGCGGCGGCGCGTCCAGCCCCAGCGCCCGGGCCACTGTGTCGAAGCGGCCGCCCAGCGCCAGCGTGGCCGAGGTGGCGACCACCGTGCGCTCGTCGTACAGGTGGGTGGCGAGCGTGCCCGCCACCGACAGCGGCGCCACGACGAGCGCGCGGCGGCTGCCGTTGTCCGGCTTCTCGACCCAGGCGACGTCGTGGTCGGCCTCCTCCAGCAGCCGCTGGGCGGTGGTGGACAGCTCGTCCAGCACGGCCTTGGCCTGCTGTTTGCGTACCGGATCGGGGTCGTCGGCCTTCACGTCGCCGATCCCCTCCAGCGCGGCCCGGGTCGCCGAGTCCAGCAGCGTGCACGCCTCGCGCAGCGCGGGCGGCAGACCGGCGGTGAGCCGCCCGGCCGGCGCCTCGGCCAGCCCCACGGCGAGCGCGTCACCCGCCTCGGTGAGCCGTTCGGCCACGTCGGGGCGCAGCAGCGGCCGGGCCCGCCGGGTGGACCTGTCGATCAGCTCCGGCACCAGCTCCGCCTGGGCGGCCGACGAGACCCGGTCGGCCAGCTCGTGCGCCTCGTCCACCACGAGCAGCTTGTGCGGTGGCACGATGTGCCGTCCGGCGAGCATGTCGACGGCGAGCAGGCTGTGGTTGGTGACCACGATGTCGGCCTCGCGGGCCCGCGCCCGGGACGCCTCCGCGAAGCACTCCTGCCCGAACGGGCAGCGGCTCGCGCCAACGCACTCCCGGGCCGGCATGGAGACGCTGCGCCAGACCTGGTCGTCCACGCCCGGGTCCAGCTCGTCGCGGTCGCCGGTGGCGGTCTCCTCGGCCCAGTCGCGCAGCCGCTGCACCTGCTTGCCCAGGCGGCCCGCCTCGCCGAGCCACTTGGTGCCGCCGCTGTTGCCGGCACGCGGCGCGTCGAACAGCGCGTCGTCCGGCTCGTCCTCGACCGAGCTGTCCAGCCGGGCCAGGCAGAGATAGTGGTGACGCCCCTTCAGCACGGCGAAGGTGGGACGGCGGCCCAGCACCGGCTCGACCGCGTCGGCCAGCCTCGGCAGGTCGTGCTCGACGAGCTGGGACTGCAACGCCAGCGTGGCGGTGGAGACCACCACCGGCCCGTCCACTGTCAGCGCCGGAGCGAGGTACGCCAGGGACTTGCCGGTGCCGGTGCCGGCCTGCACCAGCAGATGCTCGCCGGAGGCGATGCTGCGCTCGATCGCCTCGGCCATCTGCTGCTGACCCGGCCGGGCCGCGCCGCCCGGAACCGCGCCCACCGCGGCGGTCAGCAACTCCCCGGCACCGGCGCGGCCCTTGCGGCGCTTCTTCGGGACGGCCGGGCCGGTGGCGGTGCGGGACGGGGTCACCGTGCGACCGTACCCGCCGGCACCGACGGGGGTCCGGCCGCTCCGACGGCGTGGCGGGACGGCGGGTCGCGTCCGGTTACCTCCCGATCGCGTGGCGTGGCCGGAATCGGTTAGGGTGCCAGGCATGCCGAGCGATGTGGTCCGCGTGATCTACCGCAAGTACGACGGCAGCGCACACCGCGACTACCCGGCCCGCCGGCTCGCCGAGGACGATCTCGGTGTCTGGCTCGGCGTGCCCGCCGGCACCGAGTCCGTCTACCACGGTCGCCCGTCGGTCGAGCGGATCCCGTTCGTCCTGCTGGTGCCGCACCACGGCTGGTGGACCGGCATGTTCAACCCGCCGCCGCGCACCAGTGAGGTCTACTGCGACATCGCCACCCCGGCCCGCTGGGAGGGCGAGGAGACGGTCCACCTGATCGACCTCGACCTGGACGTGGTGCGCCGCCGCGAGACCGGCCTGGTCGAGCTGCGCGACGAGGACGAGTTCGCCGTGCACCGGGCCCGCTGGGGCTACCCGGAGGACGTGGTCACCGAGGCCGAGGCCGCGTCCCGCTGGCTGCTCGGCGCGCTCGGCGACGGCACCGAGCCGTTCGCCACGTCGTACCGGAAGTGGCTCGCACTGGTGGTCTGAGCCGCCTCACCAGCGCGGCGGCCAGACGGCGTCCGGCCCCAGCGGCGGCAGGTCGCTCACCTTGGCCGGGTTGAGCTGGTTGAACACGCCGGTGACCCGCCCCTCGTGGACCGCGAACGAGGTGACCATCCGGATGGTTCGCCCGTCCCGGTGGAAGAACTCCGTCTGCCATCCCAGCGTGCCGTCCACCAGCACCGGGCGTCCGCGCAGGCCACCCCGCTGCCGGGCCTGGCCGTAGAGGCCGAGGAGCAGGCGGGCGACCGAGTCGACGCCGACCACCGGCCGGCGTCCGGCCGGGAAGTGACCGCCGGCGTCGCCGATCGACACGACGTCCGGGGCGAGTACGCGGACCAGCTGCTCCAGCTCACCGGACTCCACCGCAGCGGCGAACGCGGCGAGCACCCGCCGCTGTTCGGCGAGGTCGGCGCTGTGCCGGGGCGCGTCCGGCCCGTGCACCGCGCGCCGGGCGCGCGACGCCAGCTGACGTGCGGCCTCCGGCGTCACCGCGAGCACGTCCGCCACGCCGGAGAACGGCACCGCGAACACGTCGTGCAGCACGAACGCCACCCGCTGCTCCGGCGTGAGCCGTTCCAGCACCACCAGCAGCGCGGTGCCGAGCTGGTCGGCGCGTATCGCCCGCTCGGCCGGGTCGGGCGCGAATCCGTCCGCCGCCGGCACCGCTGTCACCATCGGCTCGGGGAGCCACTGACCGGGGTACGCCTCCCGGCGCACCCGGGCGGAGCGGAGCACGTCCAGGCAGATCCGGGAGCAGGTGGTGATGAGCCAGCCGCGCAGATCGCGTACGCGGGCGCGCTCCTCCGGGTCGCTCAGCGCGCCGGAGAAGCGCAGCCAGGTCTCCTGCACCGCGTCCTCGGCCTCGCTGCGGCTGCCAAGCATCCGCTGCGCCACAGCCAGGAGACGCCCTCGTTCCGCCTCGAACTCCCCCGCAAGCTCGTCCACCCAGACATTCTCCCGCCCCACCCCTCGCCACGGCACCCCACCCACCCTCGTTGATCTTGCACTTGCCGCCCCGGCAAAAGGTGCTTTCCGGGCGTACCGGGGGCCGCAACCGCAAGATCGGCGGGACGAGGCGGGCGGGGAGCGGCTCCGGGGGTGAGGATCGGGGGATGAGTGAGGTGGTGCGGCCCGTCGGTGGGCCCATGCGGGAACTGCTCCGGGTTCCGCCGGGGACTGTGGATCTGGCGGCTGTCGATCCCCGGTCGACGCCGGGGCTGCCGGTGGCGGCCGGACGCGGACCGGCGCGCAAGGAGTGGGCGCGGGCCCAGGTCGAGCTGATCGGCGCGGAACTCGGGCGGCAGCAGGAGATGCTGTACGCCTCGGCGCAGGGCGCCGCCGGACCGGGCAGCGCCACCAGCGCTCCGGCGCAGGCGGACGCCGGGCTGGACGGCGACCGGCCGCGCCGGGTGCTGCTGGTTCTCCAGGCGATGGACTGCGGCGGCAAGGACGGCACTGTGAAGCGGGTGGCGGGCGCGATGAACCCGCTCGGGCTGCACATCCGCTCGTTCGGGCCGCCGACCGAGGAGGAGTTGCGGCACGACTTCCTGTGGCGGGTACGCCGGGCGCTGCCGCCACCCGGGTACGTGGGCGTGTTCAACCGCTCCCACTACGAGGACGTGCTCATCGCCCGGGTCGAAGGGCTGGTCGACGAGGCGACCTGGCGGTCCCGGTACGCGATCATCAACGACTTCGAGCGGGAGCTGACCGAGCAGGCGGTCACAGTGGTGAAGGTCATGCTGCACATCTCGTACGCCGAGCAGGGCGAGCGGCTGATGGAGCGGCTCACCGACCCGGCGAAGTTCTGGAAGTTCAATCCCAGCGACCTGGACACCCGGGCACGCTGGGGCGACTACCAGGACGCGTACGCCGAGGCTCTCCAGCGTTGTGGCACGGACGCCGCGCCCTGGTTCGTGGTGCCGGCGGACCGCAAGTGGTACCGCGACTGGGCGGTCGCCCACCTGCTGCGGGAGACGTTCGACGGGTTGGATCTGGGGTATCCGCCTGCCGATTTCGACGTCGAACGGGAGCGTGACCGGTTACGGAACCAACTCGGCGGGTGACCAGATGAACGGAAGGTGAACGAGCGGTGAATCGGGCCTGACCAGGGGTGGGCCGATCGAAAGTGGGTTCGGCGCGGTCCCTAGCATGCGCAGAGCAGACGCCCGGGGGGCGACGGCCACCCTTCCACCGACACGACGAGGTCCGTGCTGTGAAGTTTTCCTTCCGTCCCACCGAGGGCGCCTTCTACGAGCTCTTCACCAGGGCCGCGCAGAACCTGGTGAAGGGGACCGAACTGCTCAACGAGCTGGGTCTGCCCGGTGCCGACGTGCAGTCGATCAGCGAGCGGCTGACCGACATCGAGCACGACAGCGACCAGATCACGCACGAGCTGTACAAGAAGATCAACTCCACGTTCATCACGCCGTTCGACCGGGAGGACATCTACCGGCTGGGCTCGCTGCTCGACGACGTGATGGACCACCTGGAGGCGGTCGGCAACCTGCTCTACCTGTACGGCCTGACCAAGCTCCCGTCGCTTCCGCGCGAGCTGCACGAGCTGGTCAACGTGCTCGACCTGCAGGCCAAGCTCACCGCCGAGGCGATGCCCCGGCTGAAGTCGATGAAGGATCTCGAGGACTACTGGATCGAGTGCAACCGGCTCGAGAACGACGGCGACCAGGCGTACCGGATGCTGCTGGTACGCCTCTTCTCCGGTGAGTACGACGCGCTCACGGTGCTGAAGATGAAGGAGGTGGCCGACGAGCTGGAGGCCGCCTGCGACGCCTTCGAGCACGTCGCCAACACCGTCGAGACCATCGCGGTCAAGGAGTCCTGATCCAGTGAGTCCCGAACTCATCGCCGTGCTGGCGGTGATCGCGGTCGCCATGGCGTTCGACTACACGAACGGCTTCCATGACGCGGCCAACGCGATCGCCACCAGCATCTCGACCCGGGCGCTGACCCCCCGGATCGCGCTCGCGCTGGCCGCCGTCGGCAACTTCGTCGGCGCGCACTTCGGCGCCGGGGTGGCCAAGACGGTCGGCGACGGGCTGGTGACGCTGCCGACCGGGGTGGAGAGCCTCGGCGTGGTCTTCGCCGGCGTGCTCGGCGCGATCATCTGGAACCTGATCACCTGGTACTTCGGCCTGCCGTCCTCGTCCTCGCACGCCCTCTTCGGCGGCCTGGTCGGCGCCACCCTGTTCGCCGCCGACGGCATCGTCCAGTGGGGCACCATCATCGAGAAGGTCCTCGTCCCGATGGTGCTCTCGCCGGTGGTCGGCCTGATCCTCGGCTTCCTGATGATGCTGGCGATCATGTGGCTGTTCCGGAAGGGCCAGCCCGGCAAGCTCAGCCGGGGCTTCCGGTGGGCGCAGACCGCGTCCGCCGCCGCCATGTCGGTCGGCCACGGCATGCAGGACGCCGCCAAGACCATGGGCATCATCGTGCTCGCGCTCTACACCGGCGGCTTCCAGGAGAGCAAGACGCACATCCCTGGCTGGGTGTTCTGGACCTCCGCGGCCATGCTGGCGGCCGGCACGTACGCGGGCGGCTGGCGGATCATCCGGACGCTCGGCCGGAAGATCATCGACCTCGGCCCGGCGGAGGGCTTCGCGGCCGAGACCGTGGCCAGCGCGGTGCTCTACTTCAACGCGCTGGTGCTGAAGGCGCCGATCTCCACCACGCACACGATCACCTCGGCGATCATGGGTGTGGGTGCGACGAAACGGCTCTCCGCGGTGCGCTGGAACGTGGCCGGCAACATCGTGATCGCCTGGATCATCACGTTCCCGGCCGCCGCCGCGATCGCCTGCCTCGCGTACCTGCTGGTCCGGCCCTTGTTCTGAGTGACCTGACGCCGAGGGGTTCCCCGCCGTGGCGGGGGACCCCTCACGCGTAGGAGACGCCGATCCGGGCCTTGATGTCGTCGATCAGGCCCATCACCTCGAGCGTGGCGGAGTGCGGCACCAGCGGGCTCTCGGTCAGCCCGGCCGCCAGGCAGCGCTGCACCTCGATCGCCTCGTACTGGTAGCCGCCGCCGGTCAGGTCCGCCGGGATCGTCTCCGGCTCGGCGCCGGCCCGGTGCAGCACCACGTGCGCGGGCCGGAAGAACAGCTCGGGCAGGTCGATCCGGCCGGTCGTACCGGTGATCGACGCGGAGATCGCGGTCGCCCCGACCATGCCGCAGCTGAGCGTCGCCACCGCGCCGGAGTCCCAGCCGAGCACCATGCCGGTGTTCTCGTCCACCGCCTCCGGGGTCAGCTTCGCCCATGCCTGCACGTGCTGCGGCACACCGAGCACCAGGTGGGCCAGGCTCAGCGGGTACACGCCGAGGTCGAGCAGCGCGCCGCCGCCGAGCGTGCGGGCCCGCATCCGGTGTTCCGGCGGGAACGGCCCGGCCACGCCGAAGTCCGCCCGTACGTGCGTCACCTCACCGATCGCGCCGTCCCGGATCAGCTCCAGCACGCGCAGGATCAGCGGGTTCGTCCGCATCCACATGGCCTCCATGAGGAACAGACCCCGAGCGCGGGCCGTGTCCACCAGTTCGGTGGTGGTCGGCAGGTCCAGCGTGCACGGCTTCTCCACCAGCACGGCCTTGCCGCCGGCCAGGCAGGCGAGCGCCGCCTCGTGGTGCGCGGCGTGCGGGGTGGCCACGTAGATCGCGTCCAGGTCCGGGTCCGCGGCCAGTTCCGCCCACGAGGCGTACGCCCGCGGCACGTCGTGCCGGCGCGCGAACAGTTCGGCGCTCTCCCGGGTACGCGAGCCGACCGCGACCAGTTCGGCGTCCGGCACCAGCCGCAGGTCCTCGGCGAAGCGGGCGGCGATGTTTCCGGTGGCCAGGATTCCCCAACGCGTCATGCCCGGCACGCTATCCCTTCCCGCTCCGGGGCCGGCAGGGTGATCCACCCGTCGGGACGTCAGGCGGTGCCGTGGGCGTCGGCAGCGGCCCGGGCGGCCCGTTCGATCATCGCCCGACGCGCCGTCAGCGTCGGCTCGTCGGGCTCCAGGTGCGCGTACTCGGCCCATGCCCCGGTCGAGCCGTCGAGCTGCTCCCGCAGGATGTCGGCGTGCCCCGCATGCCGGCTGGTCTCGGTCAGCACGTGGACCATGACGTTGAACAACTTGACGTCGGGGCGGGGCCACCACGGCACGCGGCCGGGGGCGTCGATCGCGAGGGCGTCGATCGTCGTGTCCGCGTGCTCCCATGTCCGCCGGTAGCGGCCGATCACCCCCTCGCGGGTCTCGTGCTCGCTCGCCCACATGTCGGCGCCGTCCGGATCCGGAGCATCCCACCGGGGCAGGGGCTCCGGGAACGGCCTGCCGAACACCTCGCCGAAGTACCGGGCTTCTGTGAACGACAGGTGCTTGACCAGGCCGAGCAGGTTGGTCCCGGACGCGGCCAGGGGGCGGCGCACGTCGTACTCGGACAACCCGTCGAGCTTCCACAGCACCACCTCGCGGATCTGGCGTAGGTCGTTGTGCAGATACTGCTTCGCGAAGTCGTCGATCACGGGTCACCACCCTGCCAGTCACGACCGGGGGCTGCTGCCCCGTATCGGCGACGGTCTGCGCGGTCGGGCCGCGCACGGCCGGGGCGGCGAGCTGATGCCACCTCCGGCGAACACAGAGCGTGAAGTTTGCGTAGCGTGACGGGCGCTGCTCGTCTCCTCGCTGAAGTCGGTTGCCCAAAGGCGGCTGACCGGACATAAGGCAGCGCTTGCGCGGCCCGGGATGGCTACCTCTCGCCGACTTTGCTCTGCAGCCCTCTACGCACCGCTCACGGAAGGTTGCCGCTGCGGATCTGGCTGCAGAGCAAAGTCGGCGGAGGGGTGGCTGTTGCTCGGGGCCGAGGGCTACGCATCGTCACCAGGCGGCGTGGTCGGGGAGTGCGGGTGAGCGGTGTGCGCCCCCGCCCGGCCGCCCCCGGCCGGGCCGCCCGGCGGGAACTAGGCTCGGCGCATGACGATCGACGGCTTCGCCGCACCCCCCGCCCTGGTGGAGCACGCCCGCCGGTTCCAGGCCGAGGGCGCCGTGCCCGCCGTACCCCGGGTCGCCGCCACCGTGCTGCTGCTCCGCCCGGCCGGCGACGGCTTCGAGGTCTACATGATCCGCCGGGTGGCGGCGATGACGTTCGGCGGCATGTACGCCTTCCCCGGCGGCGGCGTGGACCGCTCCGACTCGGAGGCGCACCTCGGGTGGGCCGGGCCGGAACCGGCGGCGTGGGGGGAGCGGCTCCGGCTCGACCCGTCCGACGCGCAGGCGGTGGTGTGCGCCGCCGCCCGCGAGGTCTTCGAGGAGGCGGGCGTGCTGCTCGCCGGGCCGGACCCGGACACCGTGGTCGGCGACGTGAGCGGCGACGACTGGGAGGCGGCCCGGCAGGATCTGGAGGGCCGGCGGGTCGGCTTCGCGGACCTGCTGGCCGGGCGGGGCCTGACGCTCCGGTCCGACCTGCTGCTGCCGTGGAGCCGGTGGATCACCCCGGAGTTCGAACCGCGCCGCTTCGACACGTACTTCTTCGTCGCCCTGCTGCCCGAGGGGCAGCGGACCCGGGACGTCTCCGGCGAGGCCGACCACACGCTGTGGCTGCGCCCGGCGGACGCGCTGGCCCGGGCGGAGGCCGGCGAGCTGACCATGCTGCCGCCGACCATGGTCACGCTCGCCGAGGTCGCCGCCGCGGGCGACCTCGCCGCCGTGGCCCGCGCCGCGGCGGAGCGCGAGCCGGGTACGCCGATCCTGCCCCACATCGACGGCCTGGACGGTGCCGAGCCCCGCTTCCTGCTGCGCTGACTCAGCCGAAGCGGCCGGTGATGTAGTCCTCGGTCTTCTTCCGGCTCGGGTTGCTGAAGATCTTCTGGGTGTTGTCGTACTCGATCAGGCGGCCCGGGTCGCCGGTCTTCTCGATCGAGAAGAAGGCGGTCCGGTCCGACACCCGCGCGGCCTGCTGCATGTTGTGCGTGACGATGATGATGGTGAACTTGTCCTTGAGCTGGAACATCAGATCCTCGATCGCCAGCGTGGAGATCGGGTCCAGCGCCGAGCAGGGCTCGTCCATCAGCACCACCTGCGGCTCGACAGCGATGGTGCGGGCGATGCAGAGCCGCTGCTGCTGACCGCCGGACAGGCCCGCGCCGGGCTTGGCGAGGCGGTCCTTCACCTCGTCCCACAGGTTCGCCGAGCGGAGCGCGCGTTCGGCCGCCTCCTCCAGGATCGACTTGCGCCGTACGCCGTTGAGCCGCAGGCCTGCCACCACGTTCTCGAAGATGCTCATGGTGGGGAACGGGTTCGGCCGCTGGAAGACCATGCCGATCATCCGGCGGACCGCGGTGACGTCCACGTCGCGGTCGTAGATGTCCTGGTCGTCGATGGTGAGGCTGCCCTCGACCCGGGCGCCGGGCAGCACCTCGTGCATCCGGTTGATCGACCGCAGGAAGGTGGACTTGCCGCAGCCGGACGGACCGATCAGGGCGGTGACCGTCTTCGGCTCGACGGTCAGGTTGATGTTCTCGATCGCCTTGAACCCGCCGTAGTAGGCGGTCACGTTCGTGGCTTCGATGCGCTTGGCCATGGTGGCGGTACCTCCGGGGTTCATCGGCCGAGCCGGTTGCGGCGGGACAGCAGCTTCGCCGCCACGGTGAGGACGAGGACGAGGGCGACAAGGGTCAGCGCCGCGGTCCACGCCCGTGCCGGCGAGTACCTCGACGCCTCACCGGCCTGCTGGTAGACGAAGAGGGCCAGCGACGACTGGTTGTTCTCGAACGGGTTGAAGTTGATCGCCGCGCCGCCGCCGGCGACGAGCAGCACCGGCGCGGTCTCACCGGCGGCCCGCGCGATGGCGAGCATGATGCCGGTGACGATGCCGGGCAGCGCGGTCGGCAGCACGACCCGCAGGATGGTCTTCCACTTCGGTACGCCCAGGGCGTACGCGCCCTCGCGCAGCGGCGCCGGCACCAGCCGGAGCATCTCCTCGGTGGAGCGGACCACAGTGGGCAGCATCAGCACGCTCAGGGCCAGCGCGGCGGCGAAGCCGGAGAAGCCCGGCCGGCCGTCGTTGAACCACGGCGAGACGATCAGCACCCAGAAGGCCAGCACGAACAGGCCGGTGACGATCGACGGGATGCCGGTCATCACGTCCACGAAGAAGCGGATGGTGAACGCGAACCGGCCCCGGCCGTACTCGACGATGTAGATCGCGCACAGCACGCCCAGCGGCACCGTGATCAGCGTGGCGATGCCGACCTGCTGCAACGTGCCGACGATCGCGTGGTACGCGCCGCCGTTGGCGTCCCGCGACCCGATGTTGTTCATCGAGGTGCCGAAGAAGTTCGCGTCCAGCCGCTCGGAGCCCTTGCTGACGAGCGTCCAGACCACCGAGGCCAGCGGCAGCACCGCCAGCACGAACGCGGAGTGGATCAGCGCGCTCCAGGTGCGGTTGCGGGCCGACCGGCGGCCCTCCACCGCGTTCGCCGCGACGAACAGACCGGCCAGGTAGAGCAGCGCGCCGACCACCACGACCAGGACCGGGCCGCCGATGCCGGCGCCGTACACCAGAGCCGCCGCGAGCAGCAGGGCCGTGACGGCGATGGCCGGAGCGGCGTACGCGGGAAGCCGCCTCGCCCGCAGCGTGGCCGGCTGGGCCGGCGGGCGCGGGCGGCGGGGGGTGAGGGTAGTGGTCATGCGGCCGACTCCGTGAACTCGCGCCGCCGGTGGATGATCGCCCGGGCGGTGATGTTGACGATCAGCGTGATCGCGAACAGCACCAGGCCGGAGGCGATGAGCGCGCCCCGGCCGGTGTCGTTCGCCTCGGCGAACCGGTTGGCGATGTTCGCGGCGATCGAGTTTCCGCCGCTGGCCAGGATGTTGAACGAGATGGCGTACGTGGAGCCGAGCGTGAGCGCCAGCGCGATGGTCTCGCCGAGCGCCCGGCCCAGGCCGAGCATCACCGCGGCGATGACGCCGGGCCGCCCGTACGGCAGGACCGCGGTGCGGATCATCTCCCAGCGGGTGGCGCCGAGCGCGAGCGCTGCCTCCTCGTTGGCGGTCGGGGTCTGCCGGAACACCTCGCGGGACAGCGAGGTGACGATCGGCAGCACCATGATGGCGAGCACCACCGAGCCGAGCAGGATCGAGTTGCCGTACGGGCCGTCGCCGAAGATCGGGATCCAGCCGAAGTACCTGTTCAGCCAGGCGGACAGGTCGGCGACCGGCTGGGCGAAGTAGTCCCGGCCCCACAGGCCGAACACGACGCTCGGCACGGCGGCCAGCAGGTCGATCAGGAAGCCCAGGGCGTTGCCGAGCCGCCGGGGCGCGTAGTGCGACAGGTACAGGGCGATGCCCAGCGCGACCGGCACCGCCATGAGCAGCGCCAGCAGCGAGCTCAGGACCGTACCGAAGGCGAGCGCGCCGATGCCGAACTGCGGCGGGTTGTCGTTCGGGAACCAGCCCTCGAACGTCCAGAACGACTCGGTGTTCGCCCGCAGCGCCGGGACGGCCTTGGCGACCAGGAAGATCGCGATGGCCGCGATGACCACCAGGACCGTGGTGCCGGCGGCCAGGGTCAGGCCGCGGAACGCCCGTTCCGCGCCGAAGGCGCGGGCCCGGGGGAGGGCACCGCCGCCGCCGAGGCCACCGTCGGGGCGGCCCGGGTTACCGGGGCGCTCGACCACACGCGCCGAGGCACCGGCGGGTCGCTCGTGACTCGTGGTCACGGGGTTCCCGCCGGTGCCGGCGTGGGCCGAGCGGTGAGGGGTGTCACCCATCTGCTCGCTCGCTTCGTGTTGAGGAGGTGTCGGTCAGAGCTTCAGGAGAGGCTCTTGACCGCGGCCTCGACCTTGGTGCGGACGGTCTCGGGCAGCGGCGCGTAGCCGAGCTCGACGAGCTCCTTCTGCCCCTCGGCGCTGGCGGCGTGGCCGAGCAGGCCCTTGACCAGCGGCAGCTTGTCGGCGGCGAGGCCCTTGCTGCAGACGATCTCGTAGGTCGCCAGGACGATCGGGTACGCCCCGGCCTCCTTGGTGTTGTAGTCGATCGACATCTTCAGGTCGTTGCCCTGACCCTCGAACTTGGCGCCGGCGATGGTCTTGCCGGCCGAGTCGCCGGTCAGCTCGACGAACTCGCCGTTGCCGTTGCGGATCTTCGCCATCTTCAGGTCGGAGTTCTCGGCGTACGACCACTCGACGTAGCTGATGGTGCCGTCGGTGCTCTTGACCTTGCTGGCCACACCGTCGGACTTGGCCGCGCCGACGCCGCCCGGGGCCTTCCACGCCTTGGAGTTGCCGAGCGTCCAGTCCGCCTCGGCGGTCTTGGAGAGGTACTTGGTGAAGTTGTCGGTGGTGCCCGACTCGTCGGAGCGGTGCACCGCCTGGATCGCGGTCGACGGCAGCTTGGCGTCCGGGTTGTCGGCCTTGATGGCCGCGTCGTCCCACTTGGTCACCTTGCCGGCGAAGATCTTCGCCAGCGTGGCCGGGCTGAACTGGAGGTTGTCCGCGCCGCCCACGTTGTAGACGACGGCGACCGGGCCGATGACCATCGGCAGGTTGAGCGCCTGGCCACCGACGCACTTGGCGTCGGCCTGCGGCTGCTCCTCCGGCTTGAGGGGGGAGTCCGAGCCGGCGAAGTCGGCGGTGCCGGCGATGAACGCCTGGATGCCGGCGCCCGAGCCGCTGGGCTCGTAGTTGATCGTGGTGCCGGCGCACTTCTGCTGGTACACCTTGATCCACTCGGCCATGGCGTTCTTCTGGGCGGAGGAGCCCTGCGCGTTCAGCGTGCCCGTCGCGCAGTCCACCGCCGCGGCGGAACCGGCGGTGGAGGCGCCGGCCGGCTCGTTGTTGTCCGAGCCGCAGGCGCTGAGACCGAGAACCGCGGTAAGAGCGAGACAGGCGATGGCGCCGTGCCGCTGGAGCTTCACTTCAGGGGTTTCCCTTCACGTCTTTGGTCAGGTCGCCCGGAGTGCCGGGGGCCGGCGCTGACCGGCTGACATGAAGGTAGGAGGGCCAGGTGGACGGTTCGCCGGACGCAAGTGAACGCGCGGTGAACACGTTCAGCCGACGAGGTGGCCGTACGCTGAGGAGGGGTTGTCCATTTCGTGAACTAGCAGCCTGCTATCGCCCTTGTGGCGAATTTCCAGGGCCGGCGGACGCTCAGCCGAGCTGGTAGTTGACGTGCGCGGACCAGTGCGCGAAGCCCAGCCGCTCGTAGAGCGCCACCGCGGCGGTGTTGCTCTCGTCCACGTAGAGCATCACCCGGTCCAGCCCGCGCTCGTCGCGCAGGTGGGTCAGGCCGGCGGCGGTGAGCACCCGGCCCAGCCCGCCCCGGTGCGCGGACGGGTCGACGCCGAGCACGTACACCTCGCCGATGCGGGCCGAGCCCTGCCGCTCGTGCACCTTGGTCCAGTGGAAGCCGAGCAGCCGCCCGGTGGCGGAGTCGACGGCGAGCAGGAACCCGGCCCTGTCGAACCACGGCTCGGCGATGCGGACGCGCAGGTCGTCGAGCGTCCACCTGCCCTGTTCGGGGTGCTGGGCGAAGGCGGCGTTGTTCACCGCCAGCCAGGCCTCGTCGTCCTCGCCGGGGCGGAACGCGCGCAGCGTCACGCCCTCCGGTACGACCGGCGCCGGCATCTCGGCGGTGAGCGGACGGCGCATCTGCCAGAGCACCCGCGCCCGGGAGAAACCCAGGTCGATGGCGAGCGCGGCGGCCGACGGGTGGTCACCGTGCGCCCACGCGCGCAGCGGCCCGGGAGCGGCGGCCACCACGGCACGGGCCAGCGCCCGGCCGGAGCCGCGCCGCCGGTACGCGGGGTGCACGACCATCTCCACGCCGACTCCGTCGGCCGGGGCGGTGGTGTCGAGGTGCGCGTACCCGGTGAGGGTGCCGTCGGTGGTCCGGGCGGTGAGGTGCACGGCGGGGGCCTCGGGGTCGCGCAGCCGCAGCAGCACGTGCTCGTCGAGCGGGTCGGCGCCGTCGGCGTCACCGGCGGCGCGAGCCAGCGCGAGCACCTCGGCGACCTCGTCCGGCGTCAGCCGGTCCGGCCGGTCGATCCCGTCCGGTGTCAGCCGGTCCGCCCTGGCGATCCGGTCGGCGGCGGGACCACTCGTCGGCTCGGTGCTGCTCATCTGAGTCACGGTAGCGCCCGGCGGGCCGCGGTTCGCGCCGGACGACGACGGGGATCGGTGGCGCTCGTCACGGGCTGCCGACGGGCAGCGGCTCCAACTCGAACCGGGTCAGCAGTTCGGGCAGGAGTTGCTGCAACGCGCTGACCGTGCCGGACCGGTCCCCGCCCGCGTCGTGCATGAGCACTATCGCGCCGGGCCCCATCTGCGAGCGGACCATCGCCTCGATGGTGGTGGCGCCCGGCGCCTTCCAGTCCGACGGGTCCACGCTCCAGTGCAGCGGGGTGAGGTTCAGGTCGGCGCAGGCCGACATGACGGACGGCATCCAGGCCCCGCCGGGCTGGCGGTAGTACGCGATCCGCGCGTCGGGCGCGGCGGCCAGGATCGCGTCGTTCGTGCGCAGCAGGTCGGCGCGGATCGTCGCCGGGGATCGCTTGCCCAGGTTGACGTCGTGGTTCCAGGAGTGGTTGCACAGCGTGTGGCCCTCGGCCACGATCGAACGCACCAGATCCGGGTGGGCCTCGACGTTCTCGCCGACGACACAGAACGTCGCCCGTACGCCGTACTGGGCCAGCAGCGCGAGCACCTGCGGGGTCCAGCGTGGATCGGGGCCGTCGTCGAAGGTCAGCGCGACCCGGGACGAGCCGGTGGCGACCTGGGCGCCGTACGGGCCGTCGCCGTCGGCCGGGACGGGGGCGGCGTCCGGTGCGGCGTCGGGGCTCGGCCGTGGGCTGGTCGTGCCGCCCGGGAAGTCGGTGCTGGGTGGCTGCTCGCCGTAGCGCGGCCCGGTGAGCGTGGTGGCGACTCCGGCGGCCGACGGGTGCGGGTCCGGCACCAGGCTGCGGCCCAGCACGAAGGCCGAACCGAGCAGGCCGGCCAGCACGACTGTCACGAGCCCGGCGGCGCGCAGCGTCGGGGCCCGCATCAGCGGCACCGCCCGTTCGTCGCCCCCGTGTTCACCGCACGCACCGCCGCCCCCTTAGCCCGACAATTCCGGCAGCCAGGATATGGCTGACTGATCGGGCAAAAAGGGCATACGAGAAAAATGCCCCGTAGCGAGGTGGTGCGGAGGCGGTCAGACCGGCAGCGGAGCGGGCTCCGGCTCGGGTAGCGAGCGCGACGGCGGGACGACGAACTTGTAGCCCACCTGGCGGACGGTGCCGATCATCGACTCGTACTCCGAGCCGAGCTTGGCGCGCAGCCGCCGCACGTGCACGTCCACCGTCCGGGTGCCGCCGAAGTAGTCGTAGCCCCAGACCTCACGCAGCAACTGGTCCCGGGTGAACACCCGCCCCGGGTGCTGGGCCAGGAACTTCAACAGCTCGAACTCCTTGTACGTGAGGTCGAGCGGCCGGCCCTTCAGCTTGGCGGCGTACGTGTCCGGGTCGATGTTCAGCTCGCCGGCCCGGATCGAGCCGCCGGCGCCGGCGGTGGCGTTGCTGAGCCGGCCCACCGCGAGCCGCAGCCGCGCCTCCACCTCGGCCGGCCCGGCGCCGGCCAGGATCACGTCGTCGACGCCCCAGTCCGCGTTCAGCGCGATCAGGCCCGCCTCGGTGACGACCGCGACGAGCGGTACGCCGAGCCCGGTGGCGTGCAGCATCCGGCAGGTGGCCCGCGCCTCGCTCAGCTCGGAACGGGCGTCCACCAGGACGGCGTCCGGCGTCGGGCCGGAGACCAGCGTGCGGACGTCACGGGGTGCGGTGCGGACCGAGTGGGGCAGCAGGTCGAGTGCCGGCAACACCGCCGACGGCTCACCGGCCCGCGCGGTCACGAGCAGCAGGAGCTCCACGATCACCTCCGTCCCGGCGGCCTTCCGGCCGCGCGCGACCAGCGACACGCCCGGCTACGGGCGGCACTGTGAACTTGCGTGGGTCCCGGCGTCGTCGACGGGCGGGTAACGGCCTGAGCGTAACCGATGGACCGGGCGTCACCTTCGCGCGATTTACCGTTTGCCCTTTCTGCCCTCGATCGCGGCGCAGGTTTTAACGTCGCTGAAACCGGGACCTCCGCCGAGCCGCCCGGGTCTGGCACGATCGGGGCGTGTTTCCCTCCACCTCGCGCGACACCGGCCGTGACCCGTGGACCGACGAGCCGCCCACCGGCGCGTCGGCCCCCGCCCGTGGCTACCCGCCCGCCCCGCGCACCGGCCCCGCGGACGAGGAGGGCGACCGGCCGGAACGCAAGGGCCCGCGCCGGCTGCGTAAGGGTGGGCCCGGCCGGCGTCCCGATGACGAGTCGGACGAGGAACCCGAGGAGGAGGTGCCGCCGGTCCCGGTCCGCCGCCCGCTGGCGCTCACCGTGGCCGGCTTCGCCGCGCTGCTCGGCGTCGGCCTGGTGCTCGGCGCGCAGACCTCGGGCCCGGGGCACCGGCTGCCGTTCGCCGCGATCATCTTCGGTGTCCAGCTGCTGTTCGTGCTGGCGTGGACGATGGCCATGCGGCCGCCCGCGCTGCTCGTGGTCGCGCTCGTCAGCGCCGCGACGGCGGTGATCGCCGACGTCGCCGCCGTGCGGTCGGACATCGCCGGCCTGGCCCCGCTCGGCTACGCCGCCGCAGCCGGGTTCCTGCTCGCCGTGCTGGGGCAGCTCGTGCGGCGGGTGGACCGGGTCCGGGTGACCGACTCGCTCGGCGGCACCCTGCTCATCGTGGTCGGCGTGGTCTCCTTCGCCACGCTCGTCGTGCTCAGCCGGATCCCCAAGGGCACCCAGGCGATCACGGTCTGCCTCACCGCCGCCGGGGTGGCGTTGCTCGTCGCCCGGCTCACCGACGCGGTCGCGCCGTGGCCCCGGCTCGCCCCGCAGGTGCCACGCGGCGCGGCCGGCGTGGTCGTCGGCGCCATGCTCGGCACGCTCACCAGCGCCGTGCTCGGCAGTTACCTGGTCGGTTTCACCCCGACCAGCGCCGCCCTGGTCGGGGTGGTCAGCGCGGCCACCGCCGTCCTGGCCGACCTCGCCGTGGGGTACGCCGAGGCGGGCCGGCTGATGGCCGGTGAACCGCCGACGATGTGGGTGGCCCGGCACATGCAGGGGCCGCTGGGCGGGTTCGCGCTGGCCGCGCCCGCCGCGTACGCCATGTGCGTGCTGTTCCTGTGACGCGGTTGGGGAGGATTCGCCTCGGGTAAGTACGGTTGCGCCGCGAGGCGCGGTGACGGCGGCGAGGACGGGAGGCGGCGTGGCAGAGGCGTATCCGGCGGAGGGTCGACCCCGGCGACGGGGCCGGAAGGTGCTGATCGGCTTCCTCGTCCTGCTGCTGGTGCTGGCCGGGCTGCTCGTGGTCGCCGACCGGGTCGCCGCCGGAGTGGCCGAGCGCGCCATCGCCGACCAGGTCCGGCAGGAGATCGCCAAGCAGGACGCGCAGTCCGCCGCGCCGCAGGTCGAGGTGGGTGGCTTCCCGTTCCTCACCCAGGTGCTCGACGGCCGGTACGAGCGCATCTCGATCCAGCTCACCGACGTACGCGGTGACGTGCAGGGCGACGCCGTCGAGGTGCCGAAGCTGGACGTGGACGCGCGCAACGTGACCGCCTCGCTGGACACGCTGCGCTCCGGCCGGGGCGACGTGGTGGCCGAGAGCGTGGACGGGCGGGGCACCGTCACCTACGACAGCCTGGCCAAGCTGCTGGACCGTCCCGGGCTGACGCTGGGCGAGCGCAACGGCAAGCTCGCCGTCACCGCCCCGGTGGACGTCCTCGGCATCAAGCTCACCGTCAACGGCACCGCCGACGTCACGGTGGCCGGCAACAAGGTGGCGCTGCGCTTCAACGACCTCACCGCGGACGGCCTGCCGAACGTGCCGCTGGCGCGGGCCGCGCTGACCCGGTACGCGCAGGGCATCTCGATCGACGTGCCGCTGCCGGAGCTGCCGTTCCAGCTCAACCTGCGCAAGGTGGAGCCGAAGCCGGAGGGCCTGGTGGTCACGGCGGACGCGGCGAACGTGCCCATCAACTCCGCGGGCTGAGAGCCGCACGCGGCCGGTCCGGGGAGCGGGCCGGCCGTCCCGGATGCTGGTCGGCCTGGTGGCACCTGTCGCCTCGGCTGGTAATCTCCCTGCCCATGGGGACCCACCTCACCAAACGGCGCGCGGTCGACCTGTGCCGCGTGGCCACCTGCCTGTGTCGCCCCGTCATCTGACGGCGGGGCTGTCTCCGGCCGCCTGAACGGCGGCCACCAGGGTCCACGAACCTTTCCCGGTTCCCCCCTCCTCAACGCCCGGCAGCGGCGCCGTCGCACGTACCCGTGATCCGTTCCTAGCTCAGGGTCCGCGTGTGGTGCGACAACCATCGACATCGATCTCCACGCGCAGGCTCACCAAACCATCCTCACCAGGGAGTGATCTGATGAGTCGCGACACCGCACTCGTCTCGGCCGAGTGGGCCGAGAAGAACCTCGGCGCCCCGGGCGTCGTCTTCGTCGAGGTCGACGAGGACACCTCGGCCTACGACACCGGGCACATCGCCGGCGCCGTCAAGCTCGACTGGCGCACCGACCTGCAGGACCAGATCCGCCGGGACTTCGTCAACAAGACCCAGTTCGAGGCGCTGCTGTCCGACCGGGGCATCGCCAACGACGACACCGTGATCCTGTACGGCGGCAACAACAACTGGTTCGCCGCGTACGCGTACTGGTACTTCAAGCTCTACGGCCACGGCGACGTCAAGCTGCTCGACGGCGGCCGCAAGAAGTGGGAGCTGGACGCCCGTCCGCTCGTCACCGACGTGGTGGAGCGGCCGAAGACGCAGTACGTCGCGCAGGAACCGGACACCTCGATCCGCGCGTTCCGCGACGAGGTGGTCGACGCGATCGGCACCAAGAACCTGGTCGACGTGCGCAGCCCCGACGAGTACGCGGGCCGCCTGCTCGCCCCCGCCCACCTGCCGCAGGAGCAGGCGCAGCGGGCCGGCCACATCCCGACCGCGATCAGCGTCCCGTGGTCCAAGGCGGCCAACGAGGACGGCACGTTCAAGTCCGACGACGAGCTGCGCAAGATCTACGCCGACGCCGGGCTGGACGACGGCAAGGAGACGATCGCGTACTGCCGGATCGGCGAGCGCTCCTCGCACAGCTGGTTCGTGCTCCAGGAGCTGCTCGGGCACCGCAACGTGAAGAACTACGACGGTTCCTGGACCGAGTACGGCTCGCTCGTCGGCGTGCCGGTGGCGCTCGGCGACGAGCCGGGGGAGGCCTGATGACCGCCGCCTCCGCCGCCTCGACGGCTGCCGCCGGCTGCGCCGCGCCGGACCAGTCCGCCCCCCTCCCGGCGAGCCTGGACCTGGAGAAGGAGACCGTCATCACCGGCCGCGTGCTGGCCGAGTCCGGTGAGGTCGTGCCGGGCGCGTACGTGCGCCTGCTCGACTCGACAGGCGAGTTCACCGCCGAGGTGGTGACGTCGGCGGCCGGGCAGTTCCGGTTCTTCGCCGCGCCGGGCTCGTGGACGCTGCGGGCGCTGTCCCGCCACGGCAACGGCGACACCGCCGTTGCCGCGGCCCGCGGGATCAACGAGGTGACCGTCTCGGTCGCCGCCTGACCCACGCTGGAGATCGTGGCCCGCCACCCAACCCGGTGGCGGGCCACGAGCCGTTCCGGCGACTGTGCGCCTCGACAGTGGCTGGCAGGCTGGACGGCGGTGCGCCCCGGACGCGCCGGAGGGGGATCAGGTGCCCGACGACGCCGCTGCCCACGCCCGCCGCTATCTGATCGATTTCATCGACGGCAACCGGGGCGAGGAGATCGCCCGCGAACTCCAGCGCGCCGACGGGTCCAGCCGGTCGCGCCCGTTCGACGTTTCGGTGGCCAGCCTCGACACCGACCTGTCCTTCCTGACCAAGCGGGCCACGCTCGTCACGGCCAAGCTGGTCCTCTCCCAGCCGGGCGGCGAGCGCTGCTATCTGGCCCACCGGGAGATCTGCAAAAGGTGCGGCAAGGATCCGGATCACTGCGACCCGCGCTGCCGGTACGAGGACATCCGGATCGACGAGCTCTACGCCGAATGCGACGACCTGGACCGCCTCGGCGCGTACCTGCGGGACTGCGCGCCGCTGCTGGAGCTGGGTCAGCTCGTCTACTTCCCGCAGACCTTCCGCCGCAGCCACCTGGAGTCGCGCGCGCCGGACGCCCAGTCCACCTCCTCGCTGTTCGACACATCGGGCCGGATCGAGCTGGGCGACAACCCGGACCGCACGCTCGACCTGATCGTCAAAGGGCACCGGGTCGTCGACGTGCCGAGCGGGGATCCGGTGAAGGCTCGACTGGTCACCCCGCTGCTCCAGCTCGATCTGCCGATGCTGGAGGGCACCTCGCTGCGGGACTACTGCGCCATCCTGACCCAGGAGAGCGACGCGCTCGCCGCGACCCAGGCGTACCTGCGGGGCCGGATGCTGGAGGTCGACACCGATCCGGATCGGGCGCTGGTGCAGCTCGCGAAGCTCGACGCGGAGATCCAGGAGGGGGTGCGGGCGGCCCGGGCCGAGGTCGCCCGGGTGTCCCGGCGCTCGGCCGTACAGGCCGCCGGCGCGGCGGTGGCGACGGTCGCGGCGACCCTGGTGGCGGTCGAGGGCACGCATCTGGCCCCGGTACTCGGCATGCTGGGCGCGGGCGGCTTCTTCTCCGCTGTGCTCGCCGCCGACCAGTACGCCGACCGTCGCGGCGAGCTGCGGCAGCGTCCCTTCTACCTGCTGTGGCTGCTGTCCCGCCGGTCGGTGCCGGTCTGAGCGAGGGTGCCGAGGCGCGGCCGGGCGCCTCGCGGACACGTGACACCATTGCCGGGTGACTGCCGTCGAGACGGGTTACGCCCCGCCCACCCCGCCCGGCCGGCCCGGCCCCGGTGGCCGACGCCGGCTGCGCTGGCTGGCGGTCGCCACCGTGGCGTGGGCCGTGCTGCTCGCCGGTCTGACCTGGTGGTCGGTACGCACCGACGCGCCGACGGTCAAGGAGCAGCGCTCGCTGGACCAGGCCGGCCCGGTGGTGGACCGCGCGATCGGTGAACTGACCGCCGCGGCCGGCACCGCCGGCGTACCGGCGCTCCTGCCCGACCGCCTGGAGCGCGGCTGCCGGATCACGCCGATGGACGACGGCGCGACGCTGGAGCGCGGCGTCGAGGTGGCGATCGGCGGCGGCGACGTCCGCGAGGTGCTGCGCGGCATCGCCGACCGGCTGCCGCCGGGCTGGCGGGCCGGCGTGTCGACGCTCGACGGTGAGCCGCTGCTGCGCGCCGACGCGGGCGAGTTCGTCACGGTCGAGGGCCGGGCCGGTGGCCCGGGCCGGGTGCTGCTCACCGCCGACACCGGCTGCCGCCCGGCGGGCTCCGGCTACCTGGCCCCGTCCGCCGACGCCGACGCCGAGTCGGCCGTGCTGGCGTCGGCGCTGGGCCGCTGGGGCGGCGCGACCGGGCCGGTCCAGGTGCTGGCCGCGCCCTGCCCGGGTGGCGGGACCGTCCGCACGGCCCGGTCCGAGGCCGCAGTGCCGGCCGACCGGTCGCTGTCCGCCGCGTTCGGCGCCGGCGCCGCGCCGGTGGTGGACTCGGCCGACGCGTACGCACGCCCGGGCGACCCGGCGGTGCTGGCGCTGCGGGCCGGTGAGCGGGTCCGGGTCGCCGTCACCGCGTCCTGCCCTGCCTGACGTCAGCCGCCGGGCAGGGTCAGCGCCGGGGGCGACGGCTGTTCGGAGTGCGGCTCCCGGCTGCGGCCCAGCGCGTCCACCCGCCCCCAGCGGCCCGGGATGTCGAGCAGTTCCACCCGGCCCATGCCGGGCGGTACGGCCGGGTCGATGATCAGGTGCTCGCCCTGCGGTTCCAGTCCCAGGATCACTCGGAGCACCAGCAGCGGCGTGCCGGCGGACCACGCCTGCGGGCTGCACGCGGTGGGGTACTCCACCGGATAGTCGGTGAGGGCGCGTTCGTAGCCGGCGAACACCTCGGGCAGCCGCCCGTCGAAGTAGTGCGAAGCGCTGAGCAGGGCGTCGCAGATCCGGCCGGCCTCCTGCCGGAAGCCGTACCGCCACAGGCCCCAGGCGATGATCGAGTTGTCGAACGGCCACACCGTGCCGACGTGGTAGCCGACCGGGTTGTACCGGCCCTGGTCGTCGGCGAGCGTGCGTACGCCCCACCCGGAGAACAGGCGCGGGCCGAGCAGGTGGGCGGCGACCGCCGGGGCCCGTTCCTCGTCGACGATGCCGCTCCACAGCAGGTGGCCGATGTTGGAGGTGAGCGCGTCCACCTGCCGGCCCAGCGGGTCGAGCGCCAACGCGTAGTACTCCCGGTCCGGGATCCAGAAGTCGCGGTTGAACCGTTCCTTCAGCGCCGCCGCCTCGTGCTCCAGCCGGTCGGCGTACGTCGGGTCGTTCCAGTGGGTGCGGGCCAGACGGGCGCCGCGCAGCTTCGCGTCGTACGCGTACCCCTGAAGTTCGCACGTGGCTCGGGGGAACTCGGGCATCCGCCCGTCGGCGTAGGAGATGGCGTCCGGCGAGTCCTTCCAGCACTGGTTCGGCAGCCCGGTCTCCGGATTGCGGGACATGTACCAGACGTAGCCGGTGCCGAGCAGGTCGCCGTACGTGTCCAGCCAGGTCAGCGCCGCCCGCGTCTCGTGTTCCAGCTTGCGCACCAGGTCGGCGTCACCGGTCCACCGCTCGTACTCGTCGAGCAGGATCACGAACAGCGCCGTGGTGTCGGCGGCGCCGTAGTACGGCGAGTGCGGCTGCTCCTCGAACCCGGCGCTCTCGCCGTAGCGCAGCTCGTGCAGGATCTTGCCGGGTTCCTCGTCCCGGAAGTCGTCGACCCGGCTGCCCTGAAGGCCGGCGAGCATGACGATCGTGGGCTTGACCAGCTCGGGCAGGAACGGCAGCACCTGGAGCGAGGTGAAGATGCTGTCCCGGCCGAACAGCGTCATGAACCAGGGCAGGCCGGCGGCGAGCAGCCGGACGCCGAGCGTGATCGACTCGTACCGGAGAGCGGCCAGGTCGTTGAGGCTGCGCCGATAAGCTCCGGCCAGCGGCTCGCAGTCGCAGCCCAGCTTCGGCGCGCGGCTGATCAGGGCGCTCTGTTCCGCCTCGATCTCGACCGCCGTGCGCTGGCCGCCCAGCGGCAGGATGGCCCGGACGTCCTCGCCCCGTGCCCCGTAGATGACCGTGTCGACGTGCAACCGGGTGGTCCACTCGCCGTGCGGGCCGACCCGCACCCGGAACGTCATCCCGCTCTCGTCGACCTCGGCCGGCGCGCTGCTGGTCACCAGCGTCTCGCGGTGGAACGCCGCCCGGCGGTAGGTCAGCCGCAGGCCGTTCCTCTCCACCGTGGGCGTGGTGTGTCCCTCCTTGCCCCGCTGATTCTTGATCTCCAGCAGGTCGGCGAAGTCGGAGCCGATGTCCAGCCGGAGGTGGAACTCCATCTCCTGCTCGGAGTGGTTGAGCACTGTCAGTTCCTCGTCCAGGCCGCCGCCGATCGCGCGGCTGCGGATCACCGAGACCTTCGCGTCCAGGTAGTGCGTCGGCTCGCCGGGGACCAGGAAGAACCGCGTCTTGTACGACAGCGAGTCGTCGATGGAGAGCGCGTGCAGAGGTTCCCCGTCGAGGGTGAGGATCCAGGTGGACAGGAACCGGGTGTCGAAGGAGAACAACCCGGTGGGGAAGTCGTACGACGGCTGGATGTTGCCGCGATCGTCGCTGACCAGGAATGTGTTGCCGTCGAGGATGCTGACCCGGTCTTTCACACCAGCCGCCGGACGTGGTCGCGGGCGGCGTCCCGCGGATCCCGTACGTCGGGCCGGGTCGGCAGGAACCGGCGGAACGCCAGGAACAGCACGACGTGCCCGCTGAACGTGGCCTCGTTGCGCAGCACCGCGGCCATGCCGGCCTCCCGGCCGGTGACCAGTTTCTCGAACAGATCGGTGGAGAGGGTGAGCACGGCGTCGGCCTGCCCCTGCTCCTCCCGGCTCACCTGGGCCGATCCGGGTGCCAGTCGCACGTACCAGTGTTCGGTACGGTTGCCGTCGGCCAGGTCGATCTGGAGCGTGCCGCCGATCGGGCTGTTCAGCACCGATGCGGCGCGCGCCGGTAGCGACGCGAAGAACTGTTGGATCGCCTCACTCACGTTCACATGGTAGGCGTAATCCGGACATGTCGGGCCAGGATCGGCTCACCGGTCAGAGTGGACGACCCGGGCGGGCCGCTCAGTAGACGAGCGCCTGCGCGCCCTCGGCCATCGCCTCCTCGACGAACACCGCGGCGCCCGCGATGCGTACGCCGGGGATGACGTCGCCCGGTCCGATGTCCCGCCGGGCCGCGCACTGGGTGCACGCGGTCACCCGGCCCGTGGTCAGGACCACGTGCAGCAGTTCACCGAGCGGCGCCGAGTGCGGCAGCTCGAACGTCTCCGCCCGCCCGGGCAGTGCGAACCAGGTGGATTCACCGGTGAGCCAGAGCGACACGTCCACCCCGGCTGCGGCTGCGGTGGAGGCGACTGTGAACGCCTGGGCGCAGCGTTCCGGTGAGTCCGCGCCGGCGGTGGCCTTGACGACGAGAGTGCGCGCCATGACGCCAGCATAGGATGGTCCGGATGGTTACCGAGATCGGGTTCGTCAGCCTGCTGGTCGCCGGCCTGGGCGCGCTCGCCGGTGGCCTGGTCTATGTCGCAGTGCGAATCGCTAGAGGTAAATGGTGAGCGCGAGGAGAGAGCCGGTTTTGCGAGCCCCGCAGTCGCGAACGAAGGTGGCGCTGTGAATAGTGAGAATCCGCTTCAGTCGCCGTGGTTGAACGCGCCGCCGGTCGAGGAGTACCCGTACGAGGAGAGCCACGACCTGCGCGTCGGCCCGAAGCTGCACCCGAGCCTGGACGGCCTGCTGCCGTACATCGGGGTGTGGCGCGGCCGGGGCCGGGGTGGGTTCCCGACGATCGAGGACTTCGACTACGCGCAGGAGATCCGGATCAGCCACGACGGCAGGCCGTTCCTGTTCTACGAGTCGCGGGCGTGGATCCTCGACGAGCAGAGCCGTCCGGTCCGTCCCGCCGGTCGTGAGGTGGGCTGGTGGCGTCCGGTGCTCGACGGTGAGCGGGTGACGGACGAGCTGGAGGCGCTGATGACCACGCCGACCGGCGTGATGGAGCTGCACATCGGCAAGCGCAAGGGCACTCAGATCGAGTTCGCCACCGACGCCGTCGTGCGTACCGCCACGGCGAAGGAGGTCACCGCCGGAGCCCGGCTGTTCGGCATCGTCGAGGGCGCCCTGCTCTACGCGCAGGAGATGGCCGCGGTGGGTCAGCCCCTGAGCCCGCACCTCTCCGCCCGCCTCACCCGCGTAGCCGGCTGACCCCGCCCCTGACCCCTCCCCTGCGTGTGATCGCGTCGATCATGAGGTTGGCGGCGACAAATCGGACAACGAACGCCGCCAACTTCATGATCCACCGAGTGGGGGACGGGGGAAGTTCAGGAGAGATTGCAGCCTCGGGGTCAGGGGGGAACCCGGGCGAGGGGTTCCGTCCAGGGACGTGACCTCCACCGGGCCGCGCAGCGAGCTGGTCAGCCAGATCGCCTCGGCCTCGTGCAGGTCGGCCGCCGTGGGCAGGTGCTCGGCCGGGGTCAGGCCCAGCTCGGCCGCCCGGCTCAGCAGGTGGTGGGCGGTCACGCCGGGCAGCACGCCGGTCTCCGCCGCCGGGACCGTGCAGAGCGTGCCGCCGCGCAGCCACACCACGTTCGCGGTGGGGCCCTCCAGCACGTAGCCGTCGGTCGAGACCCAGAGCACGTCGTCCACGCCGGTCCGCTGCGCCCAGCGCCGGGCGGCGGTGCTGAGCGCGTACGAGGTGGACTTCACACCGCTGGGCAGCCACCCCAGCTCAGGGCGGGACCGGGCGGCCACCCCGAGCGGCAGCGTGGCCACAGTCACCCCGGTGCGCCGGGCCGCCCGGGCGGACTCCGGCACCTCGCCCAGCGTGGCGTACACCGTGGGCGGCCCGCCGCCCTCCGGTCCCCGCGTGCAGACCAGCCGCAACGCGCCCTCGGTCCAGGCGGGCCAGCCGGCGCGCACCTCGTCCAGCAGCTCGACGAGTGCGGCATCGGGGGGCAGTGGCAGGTCGATCGCCGCCGCGCCGGCCCGCAGCCGGGCCAGGTGCGGCTCCAGCAGCCAGGGGCGGCCGTCGCGCAGGTGCAGCGTCTCGAACAGGCCGTCGCCGTGCAGGACACCCCGGTCGTCGCCGCGCAGTACCGGCGCACCCGCCGGTACGAGTCCCCGGCCGAGCACCGCCACCCGTGTCGTACCCATTGGCGCAGCGTAGTGGCGTACCCCCGGCGGCGGGCCGGCCCGCGCGGCGGCCGAACTATGATCGAAGGGTGTCCGAATCCTCCCTCGCGGAAATGCTCCGCTCGCGCGGGCTGCGGCTGACGGCGCAGCGGCAGCTGGTGCTCCAGGCCGTCCTGGATCTGGGGCACGCCACCCCGGAGCAGGTGCACACCGCGGTCCGTGAGGTGGCGGCCGGCGTCAACATCACCACCATCTACCGCACTCTCGAGCTACTGGAACGGCTCGGCCTGGTCACGCACACGCACCTGTCGCACGGCTCGCCGACCTACCACGCGGCCGGCGAGCACCAGCACGTGCACCTGGTGTGCCGGGAGTGCGGGGCGATCGACGAGATCGCCCCGGAGATGCTCCGCCCGCTCGCCGACCAGCTGGCCGAGCAGCGCGGCTTCCAGGTCGACATCGGGCACGTCGCGCTCTTCGGGGTCTGCGGCCGCTGCGCACAGGACGGGGAACGCACATGATCGACATCGCGGGCGCGGTGACCACCGACGCCATCGACGACCAGACCCGGGACCAGCCGGAACCGGCCCACCGGGCGGCGGGCGTCGGCCCGGTGGCCGCCCACTACGGCGACCCGATGCGCGAGCAGCGGCTCCTGGCCACCGGTGTGGGCCTGGTCGACCGCTCCCACCGGGGCGTGGTCGCGGTCCCCGGCGAGGAACGGATCAGCTGGCTGCACACGCTCACCAGCCAGCACCTGGCCGCGCTGGCCCCCTGGCAGGGCACCGAGCTGCTGGTGCTCTCCCCGCACGGGCACGTCGAGCAGCACGCGATGGTCGCCGACGACGGCGAGACCACCTGGCTGGACACCGAGCCGGGGATGACCGAGGGCCTGCTGTCATACCTGGAGAAGATGCGGTTCTTCAGCAGGGTCGACCCGCGCGACGCCACCGCCGACCACGCGCTGCTGTCGCTGGTCGGGCCGGAGGCGCAGGGCGCGCTCGACACGCTCGGCGTGACCGGGCTGGCCGCGCCCGACGTCGCAGCGGTGCCGGGTCCGAAGTTCCGTTCCGGCGAGCTACCCGCGCGGCCCTCCGTGGTGTACGACGTCAAGCCGCTCCCGGTCGGCGGCTGGGCCCGGCGGGTGGCGCTCGGCGTCGACCTGCTCGTGCCCCGGGCCGCTATGGACGCGGTGGTGGCCGAGCTGCGCGGTGCCGGGGTGCCGGTGGCCGGGCTGTGGGCGTACGAGGCGATCCGGGTGGCCGCCAAGCGGGCCCGGGCCGGGGTGGACACCGACCACCGGACCATCCCGGCCGAGGTGGACCTGATCGCCCCGGCCGTGCACCTGGACAAGGGCTGCTACCGGGGGCAGGAGACGGTCGCCCGGGTGCACAACCTCGGCAAGCCGCCCCGCCGGCTCGTCCTGCTGCACCTGGACGGCGTGGCGAGCGACCAGCCGCCGGTCGCCGGTACGCCGGTGACGCTCGACGGCCGGACGGTCGGCTTCGTGGGCACCGCCGTGCAGCACTTCGAGCTGGGTCAGGTGGCGCTCGCCGTGCTGAAGCGCAACACGCCCGACGACGCTCGCCTGCTCGTCGGCGAGAGCGCCGCCGCCATCGACGGGTAAGGAAGGGCCCCTTCGTAACGCCCTCGGTGACGGAAGGATCCCTTCATGACGCCGCTCGCACCGGAAATTCTGCGGTCGACCCGGTGCCGGGTGCCGGTCTAGGATCCGGGGCATGACGACAGGGACGTTGATCACGGTTGCCCCCACCGGCGCGGAGTCGGCGAAGGCGGAGGTGCCGGCGCTGCCGGTGACGCTCGACGAGCTGCTGCTGACCGCCAAGGAGTGCGAGGCGCTCGGCGCCGCCGTGATCCACGTCCACATCCGCGACGACGACGCGCGGCCCACGCTCGACCAGGGGCGGCTGCGCGACACGGTGACGGCGCTGCGGGAGAGCACCGACCTGATCGTGCAGCTCTCCTCCGGCGGCGCGGTGACAGACCCGGAGTCGGCCCGGCTGGCGGTGCTCGACGCCGCGCCGGACATGGCCTCCTGCACCATGGGCACCGTCAACTTCGGCGACGACGTGTTCCTCAACCGGTGGGAGTTCATCGTCGACCTGCACACCCGGATGCAGGAGCGGGGCGTCGTCCCCGAGTACGAGATCTTCGACCTGGGCCACCTCACCGCCCTGCAGCGGCTGCTCGGCAAGTACGGCCTGCCGCACGGCGGGCACGTGCACGTCGACTTCGTGATGGGCGTGCCGGGTGGCATGCCCGGCACCACGGCGACCCTTGTGGCGGCCCAGCAGATGCTCCGCGACCTGCCCGAGGGCACCACGTTCTCGGCCACCGGCATCGGGCGCAGCACCATCCCGGTGATGCTGGCCTCGCTGTCGACCGGTGGTCACCTGCGGGTCGGCATGGAGGACACGGTCACGTACGCCAAGGGCCGCCCGGTGGAGTCCAACATGCAGCTCGTCGCGCGGGCGGTGGGCTTCGCCCAGCTCGCCCAGCGGCCTCCGCTGACCACCGCCGAGGCCCGTACGCTGCTCGGCCTCCCGGCTACCGTCCGGTAAGCGGCGCACCCGGCTCCGGCCCCGTACCGCCCCGGTCGACGTCGCAGGTCACCCCGCCGCCGACCGGGTCCGTCTGCTCGGTACCGTCCATACCGTGGGAAAAACGTACGAGGGCGGCGTGCCGCTCGCCGAGGTGGTCCGGTCCGGCTTCGTGGAGGGCGTCCACCGGGGTTCCGTGGTGGTGCTCGACGCCGCCGGTGAGCCGGTCGCCGGGGCCGGTGACGTCACCTCGCCGATCTTCCCCCGCTCGTCGAGCAAGCCGATGCAGGCGATCGGCATGCTGCGGGCCGGCCTGCCGTTCACCGATCCGGCCGACATCGCGCTCGTCGCGGCCAGCCACGCCGGCGAGGAGTTCCACGTCGAGCGGGTGACCGCGCTGCTGCGCGACGCCGGCCTGACCGAGGAGGCGTTGCACTGCCCGCCGGACCTGCCGTTCGGCGAGGCCGCCCGGGAGGCGGTGCTGCGGGCCGGCGGCGGTCCGGCCCGGGTGCTGATGAACTGCTCCGGCAAGCACGCCGGCATGGTGCGTACCTGCCTGGCGGCGGGCTGGCCGCTGGACGGCTACTGGCAGCCGGAGCACCCGCTCCAGCAGTGCCTGACCGCGACGATCGAGGAGTTCGCCGGTGAGCGGGCGGCGGCGGTCGGGGTGGACGGCTGCGGCGCGCCGGTGCTCGCCGTCTCGCTGACCGGGCTGGCGCGGGCGTTCCTGCGGCTGGTCGAGGCTGAGCCGGGCACCGTCGAGCGGACGGTGGCGGACGCGATGCGGACGTACCCGGAGTTGGTAGGCGGCACCCAGGCGGAGGACACCCGGCTGATGCGGGGCGTACCCGGTCTGCTCGCCAAGATCGGTGCGGAGGGTGTGATCGCGGCGGCGATCCCGGAGGTCGGCGCCGTGGCTCTGAAGATCGACGACGGCGCCGCGAGGGGCCGCACGCCCGTCCTGGTGTCCGCCCTGGCCCGCCTGGACGTGCGCGCCCCCGTTCTGACCGAGTACGCCGAGTCACCCCTGCTGGGCGGCGGCCTCCCGGTAGGAGCCATCCGCCCTCTCTGGTAACCCGCCCCCGCCCTCCACCCCGGCGATCTTGCACTTGCTGCCCCGGCAAATCGCTCATCCCGGGGCACACCGAGGGCCGCAAGTGCAAGATCAACAGGGCAAAGGGGGAGGTCAGGGGAGAAAGGGCAGGAGGGCGGCGTTGGTCTCGGTGGGGCGCTCCAGGGGGAGCAGGTGGGCCGCGTCGGGGACGTCCGGCATACGTACGCCCTGGGGGGCCTCGTCGGCGATGCGGTCGGCCAGGCGGCGGATGTCGGCCAGGTCGTCGGCGCCGGTGCCGACCAGCACCGGTACGTGCAGCTCGCCCAGCCGGTCGATGGCCGGCGGGTCCAGCTCGCCCACCTCGATCGCGCTCAGCGCCTGCTCGGCGGCGAGCGCGCGGCGGTCCATCTCCTCGGCGAACCGGATGAGCTCCGGGTCGACGTCCTCCGGGCGGCGGGTCGGGCCGACCACCCAGAACCGCACCTCGCCGGCGGCGGTGGCGGCGAAGTCCTCCGGGTCCACGTCGCCGACCAGTTCCTCCCAGAGCTGCTCGGTCTCCTCGGACCACTCGTTGCCGGAGACCGGGGCGCCGAAGAGTGCCAGCGCCGAGACCCGCTCCGGGTGGGCGAGCGCGGTGTCCACCGCGACCCGGCCGCCGAACGAGCAGCCGACGAGAGCGGCCCGCTCGATCCCCAGCGCGTCGAGCAGCCCGACCACGTCGTCGTGGTGGGCGAACGGCGCGGGCGGCAGCTCCGACTCGCCGTAGCCGCGCAGGTCCAGCGCGATCACCCGGTGCCGCTGCGCGAGCGCCGGGATCTGCCCGCGCCACATCCGCCGGTCGGCGATGCCGGCGTGCAGCAGCACCACGGCGGTGCCGGTGCCGCTCTCGTCGTACGCGAGCCGGGCACCGTTGATATCGATCTTGGTCACGGGGGAGAACGGTACGGACCGGACATGGCCTCCGCAACCCGCCTGTGGTGACCCTGCTAACTCTGGCTAGCGTTTTGCTTGCAGGAGTTAGCGGACCGAGCTAGCGTTGAGTCATGGCCACCAGCAAGGACCTTCCCGATGTCGGCGGGTTCATTCGCGACCTGCGGCGCAACGCGAAGATCTCACTGCGCCAGCTCGCCGAGCAGGCGGGCGTCAGCAATCCCTACCTGAGCCAGATCGAGCGCGGGCTGCGCAAGCCGAGTGCCGAGGTGCTCCAGCAGCTCGCCAGCGCGCTTCGTGTCTCCACCCCGGCGATGTACCTGCGTGCCGGGCTGCTGGACGACAAGGAGGGCCAGGGCGTGCTCGCGGCGATCGCCGTCGACCCCGAGCTGACCATGGCCCAGAAGCAGTCGCTCACCCAGATCTACGAGACGTTCCGGCGCGAGAACGCCCGCCTGGCCGAGGCGACCGAGGCGGCCACGACGGCGGAGACGGCCGGCGCGACCGAGCCGGCCGCCGCGCCGCAGGCCCCGGCGACGGTGGCGGCGGCCGCGACCGGTCCGGTCACGCCGGAGGGCACGCCGACCGAGGCGGTCCTCGAATCGGTGGCCGTCACCGAAGCGGGTGCCGCGCCCGCCCCGACCACCGCGCCCGCCCCGACCACCGCCGCCCCGCAGGACACGACCGCCCGCCGGGCGGCCCGGAAGGCCGCCGGTGCGGCCGAAGAGGAGCAGTCATGACCACCCAGCCGAAGACCAACCGCATCCCCGCACCCCTCTACGCCGCCGCCGGCGCCGGCGAGCTGGCCCTGGAGCAGCTGCGCAAGCTGCCCACCGTGGTCAGCGGCCTCGGCACCCGGGTCGTGACCGACCTCGGCGGCAAGGCCGTCGTCACCGGCTTCGAGCTGCGCCAGAAGGCCACCGAGACGCTGAAGACCGCCAACCAGACCGCCACCGGGCTGCGCGAGCGCGCCGTCGCCACCGACCTCGACCAGCTGCGCGAGGCCGCCAACCTGGAGAAGCTCCGCGAGGCGGCGACCCTGGACAAGCTCCGCGAGGCCGCCACCCGCAACGCCGCCGTCGTGGTGGCCGGGGCGCACGCCGCGCAGGAGCGCGCGCTTGCCGCGTACGCCGAGCTGGTCGCCCGCGGTGAGCGCGTCGTCGGCGCCGGCGTGCTGGAGGCCGCCGACACGGTGAACGCCGACATCGAGGCCACCGCGGCGACCGGCACCGAGGTCGCCCCGAAGACCGAGATCACCGCGAAGCCGGAGACCGCGCCGAAGGCCGCCGCGACGACCGAGGTGCCCACCCCGGCCGAGGTGGCCGAGGCGGTGGCCGCCAAGCCGGCCGCGGTGAAGCGCACCCGCGCCACCAAGGCGACCGCGACCAAGGCCGCCGCCAAGACGACCGCCACCAAGGCGACCAAGCCGGCCACCCCGTCGGCGAAGCTGCCGAAGGCCACGAAGCGGACCCGCCCGGCCGCCGAGTGACCTGATGCTCCACCGGACCCCGGACAACGTCTTGTCGGACGTTTCCGGGGTCTCGGCATAAGCTTGCCCCCATGGCCATCGCCGCGCCGATCTTCGCGTTCGCAGTCCAAGACGTGATCCAGCTGATCCTGCTCGTCTTCGCCCTGGTCGTACAGGGAGTGGCGCTGGTGCACGCGGTCACCCAGCGCGGCGACGGTTTCGCCGCGCTCGGCACGCTGCCCAAGGGCGGTTGGGTCGCCATTCTGGCGGTCTGCCTGCTGCTGACCCTGCTCGGCTTCGGCCCGATCAGCCTGTTCGGACTGATCGGCATCGCGGCCGGTCTGATCTACCTGCTCGACGTGCGGCCCGGCCTGCGGGATCTGCACGACGGCCGAGGGTCCTGGTGAGAGGTTTCCGCTGGCCCCCGCCGCCGGACGGCGGTCCCCGCACCTGGGGGCCCGGCCCCGGCGCGCCCCGGACCGGGCGGCCCGCGCTGCCCGAGCCGGAGACGGAGCTGGTCGCCACCCCGCACGGGGTGAGCCTGGAACGACTGGTCACCGGCACCGGTGACCCGGTCACCGTGTTCGCGCACGGGCTGGGCAGCGGCATCGCCACCACGCGCCCGTTCGGCAGCGGCGTCGCCGGGCGGCGCATCTTCTTCCAGTTCCGCGGGCACGGGCGCTCCGACTCCCCGCCCGGGCGGTGGAGCTACCTGGACCTCGCCCGTGACCTGCGCGCGATGGCGGACCTGAGCGGCGCGACCCGGGCGTTCGGTGCCAGCCTCGGCGCGGGCGCGCTCTGCCGGCTGCTCGCGGAGAGCCCGGAACGCTTCGAGAGGCTCGTCTTCTTCCTGCCCGCCGTGCTGGACACACCGCGCGGCGAGGTGGCCCGCGCCCGGCTCACCGGCCTGCTCGACGCGGTGGCCGAGGGCGACGCCTCGGCACTGGCCGACGCGGTGTCGCTGGAACTGCCGCCGTCGGTGCGCAACACCCCGGCCGGGTGGGCGTACCTGCGGCAGCGGCTCGATCAACTGCTGCGCGACGGGCTCGCGCCGGGGCTGGCCGACCTGCCCGCCCAGGCCCCGCTCGACGACGCCGGGTCGCTCGCCGCGGTCACCGCGCCGGCCCTGGTCATCGCCGCCGCCGAGGACGACCTGCATCCGGTCGCCGTGGCCGAGCGGCTCGCCGCCGCGCTGCCGAACGCCACACTGCACGTGTACGACCGCCCCGGCGTCCTCTGGACCGAGCGCGCCGACCTGCGGGAGCGCGTCTCGGAGTTCCTGAACGGGTAACGTCGGCCACCATGGGCGTCACACACCACGGCCGTACGCACCGGCTCGACCTCGCCGACCCGACCCTGCGCGAGTGGACCTGCCGGGTGCTGGAGGCCGATTCCGAGCAGGGCATCGTGCTGGACCGGTCCGCGTTCTACCCCGGTGGCGGCGGGCAGCCGCCGGATCACGGGGTGCTGCTCTGGCAGGGCGTACAGACCCGGATCGTCGGCACCCGCAAGGGCGACGACCTGTGGCTGATCCCGGCCGAGGGTGATCCGGTGCCGCCGGTCGGCACCGAGGTGGCCGGCGCGGTGGAGGACGCCCGCCGGACCATGCTGATGCGTACCCACTCCGGCCTGCACGTGCTCTGCGGCGTGGTGTTCCGCGACTTCGGCGCGCTCGTCACCGGCGGCAACATGGAGCCGGGCGAGGCGCGGATGGACTTCAACCTCCCCGAGGTGCCGCCGGACTTCAAGGCCCGCATCGAGGAACTGGTGAACGCCGAGGTGGCCGCCGACCGGTCGGTGGCGGTGCGGGTGCTGCCGCGCGCCGAGGCGCTCGCCCTGCCGGACATCATCCGTACCCAGTCGAACCTGATCCCGCCGGAGGAGCAGGAGGTGCGGATCGTCGACATCGTCGGGCTGGACGTGCAGGCAGACGGCGGCACGCACGTCGCCTCCACCGCCCAGATCGGCAAGGTCCAGGTGGTCAAGGTGGAGAGCAAGGGGCGGGCCAACCGCCGGGTACGCGTACGCCTGGCGGACTGACCCGCTCAGCGCGGCAGGTACGCCGCCCGGACGGCGAGCAGCCAGCGTTCCACCGTCTCCTCGTCCGGGCGCTCCGGCAGCGGTGAGCGGATCCGGCCGAACTCCGCCTCGGCGGCCGCCACCAGGGCCTGCGCCTCGTCCAGCGCGCCACCGGCGACCCGTTCGCCGAACGTGCGGAACCACTCCGGATCGGCGAGGCGGATCTCCAGCACGCCTGTCGCGTACAGCGTCCGGCCCTGGTGCAGCAGCCGGGCCAGGTGCCGGGCGTGCTTCGCCGAGCGCCGCCGGCCGCCGCTGTCCGCCGAGCGGGTGGCGAGCTTGCGGAACTGCTGCGAGGCGTACCCGAGGTAGGCGGCGCGGACCCGGGGCGCGCTGAGGAACGCCGAGCGGATCGCGATCAGCTCCTCACCGAACCCGGTACGGGTCTCGTAGCAGTCCTCGGGCAGCCACATCAGCTCGGTGGCGGTCGGGTTGCCGCTCAGCGCCAGCAGCGCGTACTTCCGGGCCTCGTGCAGCGTGACGTCCGGATCGGTGGTGACCACCGACTCGCGCGGCGCGCGCAGGCCGTGGAACGCCACTGTGGGCGCGGCGAACACGCCGATCCGGTCGGTGTCCGAGCCGGGACCGGCCAGCCCGTACGCGACCGAGCCGACGATCCCGGACAGCAGCAGGTGCATACCGGTGATGATCGCTTATCCGATTCGTTCGGGAAACCGGACTTCCGCTGTCAGGTATCGCTGACACGGTGATCCCATGAACTCACCACTGACCGGAACTGTCGCGCTCGTCGCGGGCGCGACCCGGGGCGCCGGCCGGCAGATCGCCGTGCAGCTCGGCGCCGCCGGGGCCACCGTCTACGCCACCGGCCGCACCACCCGCGAGCGCCGCTCCGAGATGGACCGGCCGGAGACCATCGAGGAGACCGCCGAGCTGGTCACCGCCGCCGGTGGCACCGGGATCGCCGTCGCTGTCGACCACCTCGACCCCGAGCAGGTACGCGCCCTGGTCGGGCGGATCGACGCCGAACAGGGCCGCCTCGACGTGCTGGTGAACGACGTCTGGGGTGCGGACCCGCTGATCACCTGGGAGAAGCCGGTCTGGGAGCAGCCGCTCGACGCCGGTTTCCGCACGCTGCGGCTCGCTGTCGACACGCACATCATCACCAGCCACTTCGCGCTGCCGCTGCTGATCCGCAACCCGGGCGGGCTGGTCGTCGAGGTCGGCGACGGCACCAAGGAGCACAACGACAGGGAGTACCGCCTGTCGGTCTTCTACGACCTGGCGAAGGTGTCGGTGAACCGGCTCGGCTTCAGCCAGGCGCACGAGCTGGCCCCGCACGGCTGCACCGCCGTCGCGCTCACGCCGGGCTGGCTGCGCTCGGAGGCGATGCTCGAACACTACGGCGTCACCGAGGCCACCTGGCGCGACGCCGCGACTACCGAGCCGCACTTCGTCATGTCGGAGACGCCGGCGTTCGTCGGGCGCGCGGTCGCCGCACTGGCCGCCGACCCGGACCGGGCCCGCTGGAACGGGCAGTCGCTGGACAGCGGCGGCCTGGCCCAGGTGTACGGCTTCACCGACGTCGACGGCAGCCGCCCGCACTGGGCCCGCTACTACGAGGAGGTGGTCAAGCCGGGCAAGCCGGCCGACCCGGACGGCTACCGCTGACCGTCGGACGGCGGATCGGTGTAGAGCGCCGCCGCGCGGCGGGTCGCCTCGGCGAAGCGTGCCCGCAGGCGCGGCGGCGCCAGCACCTCCACCTCCGGGCCGAGCGCCAGCAACTGGCCGTACGCGACGTCGACCGACTCGACGGGCAGCCGCAGCACCAGCCGGCCCTGCTCGTCCGGCGGCCCGGCCGCGTCCACCGCCTCGGTGTAGACGAACGGTGCGTCCACCAGGTGCCGCAGCGCCCGCAACCCGGCCGGGCCCAGGCGCACCGTCACCCGCTCCCGCAGCAGCTCGCGCAGGAACGCGCCGGCCTGCTCCCGCCAGTACGCGCCGAGGTCGAAGTCCTCGTCCCGCTCGAAGCCGTCGGCGCTCACCTCGACCGCCACCACCCGGTCCACCCGGTACGTCCGCCAGCCGTCACCGACCCGGCCGACCAGGTACCAGACCCCGTTCTTCAGCACCAGCCCGTACGGCGCAACCGTGCGGGTCACCTCCCGGTCCCCGCGCCGGTAGCGCAGCTCCACCATCAGGTCCCGCCAGACCGCCCGGGCCAGCTCGGCGAGCGTCGGCGGCGCCGGGGTCTCCCGGAACCAGCCGGGCACGTCCAGGTGGAACCGCTGCCCGGTACGAGCCGGCGCGTCCCGCAGGCTCGGCGGCAGCGCGGCCAGCACCTTCAGCTCGGCGGCGGCCACCGAGTCGGCAAGTCCCATGTCCCCTGCGGGTCCGGGCAACCCGGCCAGGAAGAGCGCCTCGGCCTCGTCCCGGCTCAACCCGGTCAGCCGGGTCCGGTAGCCGCCCAGCAGCCGGTAGCCGCCGGCCCGGCCCCGGTCCGCGTACACCGGGACACCGGCGGCGGAGAGCGCCAGCACGTCCCGGTAGACGGTCCGCTCGGACACCTCCAGCTCGCGTGCCAGCTCGGCGGCGGTCATCGTCTCCCGGGACTGGAGCAGCAGCACAAGCGAGATCAGCCGGGACGCACGCACCGGCCCATTGTGGTGCACCGGCCCACTAGGCTGTGCCGTCGTGAACGCCTCCCGTACGATCGCGCCGGTCACCGGCGCGGCCACCCGCTTCCTCGGCGGCGCCGGGCTGCTGCTGCGCGGCTTCGGCATGTACGTCCGCAGCCCGAAACTGATGCTGCTCGGCGTGATCCCGGCGCTGATCACCGGCGCGCTCTACGTGGCCCTGTTCGCCACGCTGCTCTACTTCGTCGACGACCTGGCGGGCTGGCTCACCCCGTTCGCCGACGACTGGTCGTCGCCCTGGCGCGGGCTGCTGCGGGTCGCCGCCGGGCTGGCGGTGGTCGGGGTCGCCGGGCTGGTCGGCGTGCTCACGTTCACCGCCGTCACGCTCGTCATCGGTGACCCGTTCTACGAGGCGATCTCGGAGCGGGTCGAGGACCGCCTCGGCGGCACCCCCGGCGCGGTGGACGTGCCGCTCTGGTCCTCGCTGCGGCGCAGCGTCGCCGACTCGTTGCGCCTGGTGGCGCTGTCCGCGCTGATCGGCGTACCCCTGTTCGCGGCCGGTTTCATCCCGGTGGTGGGACAGACGGTGGTCCCGGTGGTCGGCGCCCTGGTGGGTGGCTGGTTCCTGGCGCTGGAGCTGGTCGGCGCGCCGTTCTACCGGCGCGGGATGCGGCTGCCGGACCGGCGGGCGCGGCTGCGGGCCGACCGCCCAACCGCGCTCGGTTTCGGGGTGGCGGTCTTCCTGTGCTTCCTGATCCCGCTCGGCGCGGTGCTGGTCATGCCGGCCGCCGTCGCCGGGGCCGCGCTGCTGGCCCGCCGCTCGCTGGGCCAGCCCGTCGAGGAGAGCTGAGATGGACACCGTCCTGATCGAGGGGGACATCACCGCGCAGCAGGTCGACGCGATAGTCAACGCCGCGAACTCGTCGCTGCTCGGCGGCGGGGGAGTCGACGGCGCGATCCACGCCCGGGGCGGGCCGGCGATCCTGGAGGAGTGCGAGGCGCTGCGCGCCTCCCGCTACCCGCGCGGGCTGCCCACCGGCCAGGCCGTCGCCACCACCGCCGGCAACCTGCCGGCCCGCTGGGTGGTGCACACGGTCGGGCCGGTCTTCTCGCCGCGCGAGGACCGCTCGGCGCTGCTGCGCGACTGCTACGCCAACAGCCTGCGCATCGCCGACGGGCTGGGCGCGACACGGGTCGCGTTCCCGCTGATCTCCGCCGGGATCTACGGCTGGCCGGTCGAGGACGCGGTGGCGCAGGCGCTCACCGTGCTGCACGCGGCCACCCCGGCGCACGTCACCGAGGCCCGGCTGGTGCTGTTCGGCGCCGACACGTACGCGACGGCGGTGCGGGTGGCCGCCGGGCTCACATGAGTTTGCGCCGGCACGACCACTGGCTGTCCACCGCCCGGTAGCCGAGCCGCTCGTTCACCGCCAGCATCGGCGCGTTCGCCTCGTCGTTCGAGGTGTACGCGGTCCGTACCCCGCGAGCGGCGGCGGCGTGCAGCGCGGCCTGCTTGGTCAGCCGGGCCAGCCCGCGTCCCCGGTACGCGGGCAGCGTGCCGGTGAAGTCCGACCACATCCGGTCGCCGTCCCGCTTGACCAGGCTCAGCGCGACCAGTTCCCCGTCCACCTCGGCGAGCGTGCTCGCCTCCCGGTCCAGCCCCGGGTTGTCCCAGCACTCGTGCCGCCACAGGTCGAAGCCGAGCGCGTCCGTCGGCACGTCCCCCGGCTCGTCCCGGGACGACTCGGCGTCGACCCGGTGCACCTGGCGCGGGTCGAGCCCGGCGGCGGACACCAGCCGTACGCCCGGCGGCGGCTGCGGCATCGGCGGGGCGGTGGTCAGGTCCAGCGCCGAGTAGCGCAACTCCCGGCTGGCGGTGAAGCCGTGCCGCTGCGCGAACGGCAGCGACTCGGTGCGCGCGTGGGTGAGCACCCGGGTGGTCCCGAGCGTCCGCAGGTGACCGAGCGCGGTGTCGAACAGCGCGGTGCCGGCGCCTTGGCGGCGGTGCTCCGGATGCACGTGCAGCAGGGCGATCTCGCCCACGCCCGGTGTCGAGGTCTGCGTGTTGCGGTACGCCGACACCCAGCCGACGATCTGCCCGTCCGCCTCGGCGACCCAGCCGGCCCAGTCCTCGCCGGGCGGTGGTTCGGCGATCATGCGGCGGGTCGACTCGACTCCGCGCACCAGATAGGGAAAGACGAGCGCGCGCAACGCCACCACGGCGGGCGCGTCGTCGGGGCGGGCGGGACGGATCTCGGCTCCACTCATCCGGCGGACCCTAGCCCCGCCGCCGCCCGCCCGCGACCGGATAATCAGCGCGACCGGATGATCACGCGGACTCGCGCAGCACCAGCTCCGTCGGCAGCACCAGCGCCTGCTCGACCTGCTCGCCCGCGGCGATGCGCAGCAGTTGCCGGGTCATCGACCGGCCCAGCTCCACTATCGGCTGCCGCACCGTGGTCAGCGGCGGCTCGGTGTACGCGGCCGTCTCGATGTCGTCGAACCCGATCACCGCCACGTCCTCGGGCACCCGCCGCCCGGCCTCCCGCAGCGACCGCAGGGCGGCGTGCGCCATCAGGTCGGAGGCGGCGAACACGGCGTCCAGTTCCGGGTCGGCGGCGAGCAGCTCGCGCATCGCGGCGGTGCCGGACTCCCGGGTGAAGTCGCCGTACGCGACCAGCTCCGGCAGCCCGGCGTCGGTGATCGCGCTGCGGTAGCCGATCAGCCGCTCGATCCCGGCGACCATGTCCTGCGGCCCGGCGATGGTGGCGATCCGCCGCCGCCCGTTTGCGATCAGGTGCTGGACGGCTGTGCTCACGCCGCCCTCGTGGTCGACGTCCACGTACGGCACGTCGGCGCCGTCGAGTGGCCGCCCGCTGCACACCACCGGGATGCCGAGGCGGGCGAGCCGGCCGGGCAGCGGGTCCTCGCCGTGCAGCGAGGCGAACAGCACCCCGTCGACGTGCCGCCCGGTGGTGTACCGCTCGACCCGTTCGTGCCCGGCCGGCGAACCGGCGAGCATCAGCACGAGCTGCTTGTCCGCCGCCTCCAGCTCCTGTGCCGCGCCCCGGATGATGCCCGGGAACACCTGGTCGTCGGAGAACACCCGGGTGGCCGCCTCGGGCAGCACCAGCGCCACCGAGTCGGTCCGCTGGGTGACCAGGCTGCGGGCGGCGAGGTTCGGGACGTACCCGAGTTCCTCGACCGCCCGGCGTACCGCCTGCCGGATCGGCTCGGCGACTGTGGTCGAGCCGTTCACCACCCGGGAGACGGTGGCCCGGGACACGCCGGCCAGCCGGGCCACCGCCTCCAGGGTCGGTCGCTGTGCCGTCGTCATCCCCGTAACCACCACCTCGTCACAGCCCGTTCCGGGCGATCACCTCCTGGTACCAGCGGGCGCTGTGCTTTGGTGTGCGCCGCTGGGTCAGGTAGTCGACGTGGACGATCCCGAACCGCTTCCGGTAACCCTCGGCCCATTCGAAGTTGTCCAGCACCGACCATACGAGATAACCGCGCAGGTCCACGCCGCGGGCGATGGCTTCGTGCGCGGCGCGCAGGTGCCCGTCGAGGTAGGCGACCCGGTCGGCGTCGGCAACCCCGCCCTGCTCGTCGACGTCGGTGTCCGGAAACGCCCCGCCGTTCTCGGTGATCATCAGGGGGAGCCCGGGACAGTCGGCCGCCACGCGTTCCAGCAGCCGGGTCAGCCCGGCCGGCTCGATCGACCAGCCCATGTCGGTCAGCGGCCCGGCCGGCGGCAGGAACTCGACGGTCCCGGCGGTCCCCGGGTACGCGTCGCCGCCTGCGCCGCCCGCACGCCCGGCCACGTAGGTGGGCGCGTAGTAGTTCAGGCCGAGCAGGTCCAGCGGCGCGGCGATCAGCTTCTCGTCCCCGTCCCTGACGAAGTCCGGCGCGACGATCCGGCTGACGTGGGCCAGCACGTCCGCCGGGTAGCCGCCGCCGGTGAGCGGGTCCAGGAAGATCCGGTTGTGCAGGCCGTCGACCAGCCGGACCGCCTCGGCGTCGGCGGCGCTGCCCGCGTCCGCCGGCTGCACGTCGGCCAGGTTGAGCGTGATCCCGAGCGTCTCCGCGCCGGCCGCGCGCAGCGCCCGCGCCGCCAGGCCGTGGCCGAGCAGCAGATGGTGTACGGCGCGGAACGCGTCACCGGCGTCGCGGCGTCCCGGCGCGTGCACCCCGGAGCCGTACCCGAGGTAGGCCGAGCACCACGGCTCGTTGAGCGTGGTCCAGGTGCGGACCCGGTCGCCGAGGCGGCCGTGCACGGCGAGCGCGTACTCGGCGAAGTGCTCGGCGGTCTCCCGTACCGTCCAGCCGCCCCGGTCCTCCAGCGCCTGCGGCAGGTCCCAGTGGTAGAGCGTGACGATCGGGTCGATGCCGGCGTCCAGCAGCGCGTCGGTCAGCCGGTCGTAGAAGTCCAGCCCGCGCGGCTCGACCGGGCCGGTGCCGTCCGGCCGCACCCGGGGCCAGGACACCGAGAACCGGTACGCCCGCAGCCCCAGCTCGGCCATCAGCGCGACGTCCTCGGCGTACCGGTGGTAGTGGTCGCAGGCCACGTCGCCGGTGTGGCCGGCGAACACCGCGCCCGGCGTACGGCTGAAGGTGTCCCAGATCGACGGGCCGCGACCGTCGTCGCGGGCGGCGCCCTCGATCTGGTACGCGGCGGTGGCCCCGCCCCAGACGAAGCCCTCCGGGAATCGGACGTTGCTCATGCCTTGACCGCACCTTCCATGATCCCGCCGATGATCTGGCGGCCGAAGACGACGAACACCAGCAGCAGCGGCAGCGTGGCGATGGCCGTGCCGGTGAACACCTGCGACATGTCCTGGTAGTACCCGTCGGAGAGGGCCCGCAGCGACAGCTGGACAGTCGGGTTCTCCGGGTCGTTCAGCACCGCGTACGGCCACAGGAAGTCGTTCCAGGTGGTCATGAACGTGAGCAGGCCGAGGACGGCGGCGGCCGGGCGCAGCGCGGGCAGCACCACGTTCCAGTAGATCCGCGCGGTGTTGCAGCCGTCCATCCGGGCCGCCTCGATCAGCTCGGTGCTCACGGCCTGGCCGGCGTACTGGCGCATCATGAACACGCCGAAGCCGGTGACCAGCGCCGGCACGATCACGGCGGGCAGCCGGTCGTTCCAGTTCAGCTTCGTCATGAGCAGGTAGAGCGGGATCACGCCGAGCTGGGTGGGGACCATCATGGTGGCGACGATGACCAGCAGCAGCGCGTTGCGCCCGCGGAAGCGCAGCTTGGCGAACGCGAACCCGGCCAGCGTGGAGAAGAACACCACCGAGATCGTGACGGTGGTGGCCACGATCGCCGAGTTGATCAGGCCGGTCAGGAAGTACGCGTCGGTGTTGTCGAACAGCCGGGCGATGTTGGCGCCGAGGTTGCCGCCGGGGGTGAGCGGCGGCGGCACCTGGCCCATCGTGTCGCTGGTCCGGCTGGCCACCACGAACATCCAGTAGATCGGGAAGATCGACAGGACGGCGGAGAGCGTCAGCGCCAGGTAGGTGAGCCGGCTGGCCGACCAGAGGCGGGTCATCGGGAGACCTCCTTGCGGGAGCCGCCGCCGAGCCGGCGCAGGAGCAGGACGTTTATCGCCGCGACCACGGCGATGAGGGCGAACAGCAGCCAGGCGACGGCGGAGCCGTAGCCGAAGTTGTAGTGCGGTGCGAAGGCGTTCTCGAACATGTACATGGTCACCGTCTGCGACTCGCGCAGCGGTCCGCCGCGGATCGCGTTGGTGCCGGAGTTGAACATCCGGGGCTCGGTGAAGAGCTGGAGGCCGCCGATGGTGGAGATGATGACCGCGAAGATGATCGTCGGCTTGAGCAGCGGCACCGTGATGGACCAGAACTGCCGGGCCCGGCCGGCGCCGTCGATCGACGCCGACTCGTACAGGTCGCGGGGGATGGCCTGCATGGCGGCGAGGAAGATCAGCGCGTTGTAGCCGGTCCAGCGCCAGTCGACCATCGTGGAGATGGCGACCCAGGCGGCGAACCGGTTCGCCTTCCAGTCGATCGCGTTGATCCCGACGTGGTCGAGCAGCCAGTTGATCATGCCGAACTCGCGGCCGAACAGTACCGCGAACACGATCGCCACGGCGGCGGTCGAGGTGACGTTCGGGATCAGCACCGCCATCCGCCAGGTGGTACGGGCGCGCAGCTGCCGGTTGAGCAGGTTGGCCAGCCAGAGCGCGGCCAGCAGCTGGGGCACCGTGGAGATCACGAAGATGCCCAGCGTGTTGACCACTGAGTGCCAGAAGTCCGAGTCGGCGAGCAACTGGGTGTAGTTGTCGAAGCCGATGAACGGGTGCTCGGCGCCGAGCAGGTCCCAGTCGTGCAGCGAGACCCAGAACGTGTACGCCAGCGGGTACGCCCCGAAGACGCCGAACAGCAGGAAGAACGGGGCGATGAACAGGTACGGCGAGTACTTCGTGTCGAGTCGGCTGAGCCGGTTGCCCAGGCCGGGACGGGTGGGGCGGGGTGCCGGTGCGACCGGCGGGCGGGCGTCGAGCTGGACGGCCATGACCCGGGACTCCTTTCCGCCGTGCGGGCGGCCCCCGTGGCCGGGTGGCCGCCCGCACGCGCTGCTCGGGTTACTTGGCGGCGGCCTTCTCGGCGTTGGCGACCGCGTCGGTCCAGCCCTGCTCCGGTGAGCGCTTGCCCAGCTCGACGCTGCGGACGGCGTTCTCGACCTCGGTGCGTACGGCCTGGTTCTTCGGTCCCATGTAGACCGGCTTCAGGCTCTTGGCGCCCTCGGCGAAGATCTTCCCGACCGGCGCCTCGGAGAAGTAGGCGTTCTTCGAGTCGATGATCGCCGGGTCCTCCAGCGCCTGCGGCGAGGAGGGCAGGGGACCCTTCGCCTTGAACGCGCCGATCTGACCCTTGGCGCTGGTCAGGAACTTGGCCAGCTCGATCGCCTCGGCCTGGTGCTTGCTCTGCTTCGGCACGGCGAGGAACGAGCCGCCCCAGTTGCCACCGTTGCCGGGGATCTGGGCGATGTCCCACTTGCCCTTGGCGCCCGCGCCCGCGTTGCCCTCGATCACGCCGGTCATCCAGGCCGGGCAGGCGATGGTGGCGAACTTCGACTGCTTGAACGCCGACACCCACTCCTCGGACCAGGAGCCGTACTTGCCGGACAGCCCCGAGTCGATGATGTCCATCGTGGTGTCGTACGCCTGCTTCACCGCCGGGTTGCTGCCGACGACCAGGTTGTTGCCGGTGTCGTAGTAGCTGTAGCCGCTGCTGTTGCCGGCGGTCTGGAGCAGGATCGTGTTGAACGTGTTCGTCGCGGCGTCCAGGAACGACGCGCCGGTCTTCTTCGCGGTGAACTGCTCGCCGACCTTGATGTAGTCCTGCCAGGTGGGCCAGAGCTTGGAGACCGCCTCCCGGTCGGTGGGCAGGCCGGCCTTGGCGAACAGGTCGGTGCGGTAGCACATCGCCATGCCGCCGACATCAGTGCCGAGGCCGATGAGCTGCTTGCCGTCGGCGGTGAGCCCCTGGTTCCACTTCCAGTCGAGGAAGTTGCCCTTCAGGTCGGCCGCGCCGTGGTCGAGCAGGTTGACGAAGTTCTGCGGGTTGGCCTTGTACTCGACGAGCAGGCCCTCCTCGATGGCGACCACGTCACCGGCGCCCTTGCCCGCGGCGAGCCACTGGGTGAGCTTCGGGGAGTACTCGTCGAGGTTGCCGCCGGTGCCGCGCTCGACGATCTTCACGCCGGGGTGGCTGGCCATGTACTCCTGGTAGAGATCGGCGTAACCGAACTGGCCGAAGACGTCGACGGTGAGCGTTATCGGCCCGTCGGCGGCGGCATCGTCGCCGCCGCCGCAGGCGGTGGTGCCGAGCAGCGCGGTGGCGGCGACCACTGCAACCGCCGCCAGGCGGCGGCGCGTGAAGGTGAGCATGCTGTCCTGACCTCTCGGGTCGTCGAAACGGGTGGTGGAAGGCGGTTCCGGAACTAAGAGAGCGCTCTCACGACAGCGTGGTGGAGGGTCCCGGACCTTGTCAAGAGAGCGCTCTCAGAGCGGTCCGAAAAGAAGCGGAGAGGAGCGGCCTCCGCCCCTCTCCGCCCGGTGCCCGTCGTCAGCCGACCCGCAGGCCCCCCAGCAGGGCCGGGTCGCCCGCCACGTCCAGCGCGTCGAAGCTGATCCGGCCCATCAGCGCCAGCAGCAGATCGCTCGCCGTACCCGACACCTGCGCCCGCGCGCGGTGGTCGTCGTGGTCGAGGATCGTCGCGGTGTCCAGCAGCGCGACCCCCTCACCCCGCAACCGCAGGTACCACTCCTGTGCCGCGTCGGTCGCGTTCAGCTGCACCACGCCGCGCCACTGCCCGGGCTGCACCCGCCGTCCCGCCGGCAGCCACGTGTCCAGCACCTCACTCACCCCGTCGGCCGCGAGCTTCGCCTCGATCGGATCACCCGCACCGATCGCGAGCTGGGCGTCCCAGCGGTGCACGGCCGTCTCGTGCGCCATCCGGCGCGGCCAGAAGGCCGCCTTCTTCGGCTGGGGCGCGAAGTTCCAGGCCGGCGCCTCCGGATCCGTCGCCTCCAGCAGCGCGGTGATCCGCTCGTACTCCTGCGCGTACCACTGCGCCGCGGTCAGACCCGCCGGCGGCTCCGGGTCGTGCCGCTCCGGGCGCGCGGTGCCGCCCGTGGACAGCACGGTGCCCACCCAGACGTACGCGCGGGTCAGGTGATGAGCGAGGTCGGTGACAGTCCAGCCGGGACAGGACAGCACGGGTGTCTCGGGCGGCGCCTCGGCCACCGCCGTGGCGAAGGCGGGGCCCTCCGTGCGCAGCGCGCCGATCCAGAAGTCCTTCGTGTGGTGCAGTCTGCTCATCGCCATCCTCCCGGGGGTGACCGGGCCACCAGTGGGTGCTCCGGCTACCCCTCAGCCTAGGGTGAAAGGCGTGTCAGACGTCTACGCCGAACCGGCTACTGCCGGTGAACCGACCGATCCGGCCACCCTGGCGCGCTACACCACGCTCCGGCTCGGCGGACCCGCCGGGCGGCTGGAGACCGCCGAGGACGCCACCCAGATCGTGCTGAAGGTGCAGGAAGCGGAAGCCCGCGAGCAGGCCGTACTGGTGCTGGCCGGCGGCAGCAACGTCGTGATCGGCGATCAGGGCTTCCCCGGCACCGTCGTGCTCGTCCGCTCCCGGGGGTTCCGGGCCGTCGCCGAGGACGGCGACACCGTCACGGTACGTGTCGAAGCCGGCGAGCCGTGGGACGACCTCGTCGCCGCCACCGTCGAGCGCGGCTGGTCCGGGCTGGAGTGCCTCTCCGGCATCCCCGGCTCGGCCGGCGCGACCCCGATCCAGAACGTCGGCGCGTACGGCCAGGAGGTCGCCGAGACGATCGTCGCCGTCGAGGCGTACGACCGTACCCGCCGCGAGGTGGTGCGGATCGCCGCGGCGGACTGCGGGTTCGTCTACCGGGGCAGCATCTTCAAGTACAGCGACCGCTGGGTGGTGCTCACCGTCGACTTCCGGCTCACCCGGTCCCCGCTGTCCGGCCCGGTCCGCTACGCCGAACTGGCCCGGGCGCTCGGCGTCGAGGTGGGCGACCGGGTGCCGCTCGCCGAAGCCCGCGCCACGGTGCGCAAGCTGCGCGCCGGCAAGGGCATGGTGCTCGACCCGGCAGACCCGGACACCTGGTCGGTGGGCTCGTTCTTCACCAACCCGGTGCTGCCGGGCGAGGTGTTCGAGCAGATGCGGGAACGCGCCGCCGACGTGGGGGAGCCGCCGCACTGGCCTGGTGCCGACGGCGCGGTGAAGGTCAGCGCGGCGTGGCTGATCGACAAGGCCGGGTTCGGCAAGGGGTACGCGGGCCCGGAGGGCGTCGCCATCTCCAGCAAGCACACGCTGGCGCTCACGAACCGTTCCGGCACCGCCAGTACGGCCGCCCTGGTGGCGCTGGCGCGCGAGATCCGCGACGGCGTCCAGTCCCGGTTCGGCGTAACCCTCCACCCCGAGCCCGTCCTCATCAACTGCACCATCTGACCGCCCTCGCCCTCTCCCTCGCCCTGGCCCCCGCCCGCCTCACCCCCGCGATCTTGTACTTCCGGCCCTCGGTGCGGGCGTGTTGACCCGTTCTGCCGGCGCGGCCAGTGCAAGATCAACGCGCCCGAGGGAGACCTCGTCAGGGCTCGCCGAGAGGGGCGGGTGGCGGGCGGGGGGGCAGGGGCGGCGCGGGTTAGCGGGGGGCCACGGCGGGCCAGGGGAGCGTCAGGTAGCCGTGGCGCCACGTGCGCGGGGTGTCCTGGATCGGCCAGCCTGACTCCTTCACCGCCTCGACCGTCCGCAGCCAGCGCTGCCGGGGGCCGAACGGGGCGTAACCGGCGGCCGAGCGCCACGCCTGCTCCAGCGCCTCGATCAGGTCGTGGACGCGTTCACCCGGCACGTTGCGGTGGATCAGGGCCTTCGGCAGCCGCTCGGCGAGCGTGGCCGGGCTCTCCAGCGTGGTGAGCTTCGCCGACAGGGTGAGGGTGCGCGGGCCGGTGGCGTCGAGCAGCACCCAGGAGCCGAGCCGGCCCAGCTCGTCGCAGGTGCCCTCGACCAGCAGTCCGCCCGGCGCGAGCCGCCCGGTGACGGTACGCCAGGCGTCGGCCACCTCGCTCTCGTCGTACTGGCGGAGGACGTTGAACGCCCGTACCAGCGCGGGACGCAGCCCGGCCAGTTCGAAGCCGCCCCTGGCGAACGTCAGCCCGGGCGGGTCGGCGGCGGGCAGGGCGGCGGCGACGCGTACCGGATCGATCTCCAGGCCGACCACCCGCACGTCGGCGCGGACCCCGGCGGCCAGCCGGGCGCGCAGCTCGACGGGGGTGACCGGGGTGGCGCCGTAGCCGAGGTCGACCACGAGCGGGTCGGCGGCGGCGCGCAGCGCGTCGCCGCAGGTCTCGACGATCCAGTTGTCCACCCGCCGGAGCCGGTTGGGGTTCGTCGTGCCCCGGGTGGCCACGCCGAGCGGACGCTCCATTAGGACGTCCGGTGCACCTTGTGCTGCGCGGCCTGGGCCAGCGGGCGGACCACGAGCTGGTCGATGTTGACGTGGTGCGGGCGGGTCGCGCACCAGGCGACGCAGTCGGCGACGTCGTCGGCCACCAGCGGTTCGGCGACTCCGGCGTAGACCGCCTCGGCCCGGTCGGTGTCACCGCCGAAGCGGACCAGGCCGAACTCCACGGTCTTCACCATGCCGGGGTCGATCTCGATCACCCGGACCGGGCGCCCGCACAGTTCCAGCCGGAGCGTGCCGGCGATCGCGGTCTGCGCGTGCTTGGCGGCCGTGTAGCCGCCGCCGCCCTCGTAGACCACGTGCCCGGCGGTGGAGCTGACGATCACGACCGTGCCGGCGCCGGAGCGCTCCAGCGCCGGGAGCAGCGCCTTGGTGACGCGCAGCGTGCCGAGCACGTTGACGTCGTACATCCATTGCCAGTCGCCCACGTCGGCGGTCTCGACCGGGTCCAGGCCGCGGGCGCCGCCGGCGTTGTTCACCAGCAGCGTTACCGGCCCGGGGGCGGCCTCGGCGGCGGCGGCCAGTCCGGCCACCGACTCGTCCGAGGTCACGTCGCAGGCCACCGCTGTCGCCGCGCCGCCGGCCGACTCGATCTGGGCGACCAGCGCGGCCAGCCGGTCGGTACGCCGGGCGGCGGCCAGCACGTGGAATCCCTCGGCGGCGAGCCGGCGGGCGGTGGCCGCGCCGATCCCGCTGGACGCCCCGGTGACGATGGCGACTGAAGTCATCCGGACATTGTCTCCCGTCGCCGGGCCGGTCGGCGGGATGAGGTCCGTCACGCCCGGGACCCGGCGGAAAGCATTTCCGTACCCCGATGGGGAAGATGACATCCGGCACACGGGTTGACCGAGAAGCGCCGGTCGTGCGGGACGGCATCAACCGTGACAGAGGGAGCGGACGTGGCGGATTTGCACACCGGTGTCGGTCGTCAGCGAGGTGCCCTTCCGTGGCCGCGGCCCCGCCGTATCGCCACCCTGTCGGTGCACACGTCGCCGCTGCACCAGCCCGGCACCGGTGACGCGGGCGGCATGAACGTCTACATCCTGGAGGTGGCCCGGCGGCTGGCCGAGGCCGACGTCGAGGTGGAGATCTTCACCCGGGCCACCGCCGGTGACCTGCCCCCGGTGGTCGAGGTGGCGCCCGGCGTGTCCGTCCGGCACGTCACCGCCGGGCCGCTGGAGGGGCTGACCAAGGAGGAACTGCCGGGTCAGCTCTGCGCCTTCACTGCGGGGGTGCTGCGGGCCGAGGCGGCCCGTCCGCCCGGCCACTACGACCTGATCCACTCGCACTACTGGCTCTCCGGCCAGGTCGGCTGGCTGGCCAAGGAGCGCTGGGGCGTACCGCTGGTGCACACCGCGCACACCCTCGCGAAGGTCAAGAACGCGCGCCTGGCCGCCGGGGACCGTCCCGAGCCGAAGGCCCGGGTGATCGGTGAGGAGCAGGTGGTCACCGAGGCGGACCGGCTGGTCGCCAACACCCGGGTCGAGGCCCGCGACCTGCTCGACCGGTACGCGGCCGAGCCGGACCGGGTGGCGATCGTGGAACCCGGCGTCGACCTGGACCGGTTCCGTCCCGCCGCGGGCGACCGGGACGCCGCGACCCGGGCCGCGCGCCGCCGGCTCGGCCTGCCGACCGACGGTTACGTGGTCGCGTTCGTCGGCCGGATCCAGCCGCTGAAGGCGCCGGACGTGCTGGTGCGCGCCGCCGCCGCGCTGCGTGAACGGGATCCGGCGCTGGCCGACGAGCTGACCGTGGTGATCTGCGGCGGGCCCAGCGGCAGCGGCCTGGACCGGCCCACCGCCCTGATCGAGTTGGCGCACGCGCTCGGCATCGCCGACCGGGTGCGTTTCCTCCCGCCGCAGACCGGCGCGGACCTGCCCGCCCTCTACCGCGCCGCCGACCTGGTCGCGGTGCCGTCGCACAACGAGTCGTTCGGGCTGGTCGCGCTGGAGGCCCAGGCGTGCGGCACGCCGGTGCTGGCCGCCGCCGTGGGCGGCCTGGTGACGGCGGTACGCGACGGCGTCAGCGGCATGCTCATCGACGGGCACGACCCGGTCGACTGGGCCCGCGCGCTGGCCCGCCTGCTGCCCGATCCGGTACGCCGTGCCGCGCTGGGCCGCGGCGCCGAGCGGCACGCCCGGGACTTCTCCTGGCACCGCACCGCCTCCGGCCTGCTCGCGGTCTACGGGGAGGCGATCACCGAGCACCGGGCCCGGCTGGCGCGGCGGCTCGGCGAACCGGCCGCGCTGTGCTCCTGGTGATCTCCACCGGCCACCGGGCGGCCCCGGTACGCCGGTCGTAGAGTGGGTGCGATGAGCCGCACGAGTGAGGTCGCCGCGCTGATCGAGTCCGTCTGCGCGGAGCGCGAGCTGGAGTGGGAGTCCACCGGTGAGGCGTCGTACGCGGTGACGCTGCCCGGCACGCACAAGCTCAAGACGATCTGCAACCTGATCGTGGGTGAGCACGCGCTGCGGGTCGAGGCGTTCGTGATGCGCCAGCCGGACGAGCGCCGCGAGGAGCTGTGGGCGTGGCTGCTCCAGCGCAACGCCCGCATGTACGGCGTCTCGTTCTCCATCGACGCGGTCGGCGACGTCTACCTGACCGGGCGGGTCAACCTGGCCGGCGTTGACGCCGACGAGCTGGACCGGCTGCTCGGTTCGGTGCTGACGTACGCGGACGAGTCGTTCGACAGCATGCTGGAGATCGGGTTCGGCACCGCCATCCGCCGGGAGTGGGAGTGGCGGGTCAAGCGCGGCGAGTCGACAGCGAACCTGGCCGCGTTCGCGCACCTCTTCGAGCCTTCCGCCGCTGCCGGATCGTCCGCCGGAGGTTCGGAGCCCTCCTGACGGGTATGCCGCCCCGCGCGGTGCGGAGCACTGGGACCCACCGCGGGCCGAGGACGGACTGTCGAGGAGCGTGTCCCATGGCTCAGCGCAACAGCTCAGGTCGCGGCACGACTGCGACCCGGACCAAGCGGCAAACCGGCAATCAGACGCCGAACACCCCGAGGGTGTCGGAGTCGGCGATCTCCCGGATGAAGGTCGACGACCTCCGCAGCCAGCTCAAGCGGCGCGGGGTCTCGGGGATCTCCGCGCTGCGGAAGCCGGAACTGGTGAAGACCCTGGCGCGGGCGATGCGCGGGGAGGGCGGCGCCGCCCGGCGGAGCACCGGCCCGGCCGGCCGGCCGTCGGCGACCCGCAAGAGCACCGCCGCGAAGAAGACCACTGCGGCGAAGCGGACCACGTCGGCCCGCCGGAGCGCCACGTCGCCGGCGAAGGCCGCGCCGGCCGCACGCGCCACCGGCGCCAGGGCCAAGGCGACGGGTACGCGCAAGGCGGTCCCCGCTCGCGCCAAGGCGACCTCGTCGCGGGCGAAGGCGATGCCGGCTCGGGCCAAGGCGGCTCCGGCTCGGGCGAAGGCGACCTCGTCGCGGGCGACGACATCGCGCGCGAAGGCAGCTCCGTCCCGCGCGAAGGCGGCACCCGGGCGCGCCACTGCCGCGTCACGGGCGAAGGCCGCGCCCGCTCGGGCGAAGGCAGCTCCGTCGAGGGGGAAGGCAGCTCCTTCGCGCGCCAAGGCGGCCCCGTCGCGGGCCAAGGCGGCGCCGGCTCGGAAGGCGTCGTCCGCCCGGGCCCAGGCGGCACCGACCCGTGGGCCGGCGTCCAGCCGGTCGATCGGATCGTCGCAGCTCATCACGTCGCTCGCAGACCGGCCGGAGCGTCCGGGCCGGAGCCTGGTCACCCGGAACCACGAGGTGATCCAGCGCTGGGCGCGGGCGCGGGGTGCGAAGCCCGCCACCATCGCCGGAACCGAGCGCGAGGGCCGGGCCGGGGTGCTGACGTTCAACATCCCCGGGTACCGGGAGAGCAGCCGGATCCGCGAGATCACCTGGGACGACTGGTTCCGCACGTTCGACCTGCGGCGGCTGAACCTGATCTACCAGGAGCAGATGCGGGACGGCCGGCAGAGCAACTTCTTCCGGACCGAGAACCCGAATCGCGAGGACGGCTGAGGTTTACGGGAATGGCCGACGGGAACGCCGTGTTTGCCATTCCAGGGACGACGACACGGAAAGCCGGTTTTCCGACACGAGTGCTGTGACGGGCAAGACAGCGTTCTGGGTTGAATCCGGAATCCGGGCGAACTAACTTTATTGCACCGCGTCACGCTTGTTTCCGTTCGGGGGAGCGGTGGATCGATCAGATCCGCGCAGGCGAGATGCGAAGATCGGGTGGAGCACGCCGTTGGGGGACGGTGCCACCCGTGGAACCGGCGGCGCGAGCGGGCGACGCTTACGGGGGTGAGTGTCGCCCGCCGCCGCCGGGCGTACGGTACGAGCGCCCATCTCGACGGGGGTCGGGGTGGGCGCTCTGCCGTTGTCTTCTCGAGCCCGTCAGCGGGCGGACGTCACCGGTTCCGCCGCCGCGGCCCGCAGCGCGGCCACCCGCCGCTCCCGGCGCGGCCCGGCGAGCAGGTGCCCGGCAGCGGCCAGCAGGCCGAGCGCGCCCACCACCAGCCAGTGCCGCGCGCCGAGGTGTTCCAGGCTGAGCCCGCCGAGTGCCGGCGCCACGAACGACGCGGCCGGGAACGTCAGGTAGAACACCGACTGGTAGCGGGCGCGCAGTTCGGGCGGCGCGAGGTCCGCGTTGATCTGTGCGTTCGGCGGCGCGGCGAGCATCTGCCCGACCGTCCAGACCACCGCCGCGCCGAGGTAGAGCGGCAGCCCGTCGGCCACCGTCAGCGCGCCGAACCCGAGCGCCATCAGGCCGGTGGAGACGGCCAGCACGCTCGACTTGCGGTACGGCTCGATGAGCCGGGGCACGAACAGCTGCCCGGCCACGATGAGCGCCCCGCCGAGCGCGACCACCAGCCCGTACGCCGACGGGCGCAGACCGTCCTCGCGCATCGCCAGCGGCATGATCGTGGAGGTCTGCATGGTCAGCACGGCCAGCAGGAACGTCAGCCCGACGAACACCAGGAACGTGCGGTCGGTGAGCGCGGTGTGCAGCCCGGGACGCCGTCCCACCACCGCCCGTGGCGTGGGCGCGGGCCGCCGGGTGAGCGTCTCCGGCACCTTCAGCGCGATCACCACCGCCGCGGCCAGCGTGGCTCCGGCGTCGACCAGGAACAGCGCCGTGAAGCTCGCCTCGGCGAGGATGCCGGCCAGCAGCGAGGCCACCGCCATGCCCAGGTTGAACGCCCAGAACTGCAGGTTGAACGCGCGGGAGCGGCGCGCCTCGGGCACCACGTCCACGATGGCGGCCACGAATGCCGGGCTGGGCATCGAGTGTGCCACGCCGACCAGCGTGGCGAGTACGGCGATCGCCGCCAGGTGCGTGGTGAACGCCAGCGCCGCCATCAGGGCGGCGGCGGCCAGGTGGGCGGCGAGCAGCGTGGCCCGGCGTCCCCACCGGTCGGCCAGCACGCCGCCGAGCAGCGTGCCGGCCGCGCCGCCGATCCCGTACGCGCCGACCACCAGCCCGGCCAGCGACGGCGGGGCGCCCCGCGCAGCGGTCAGGTAGAGCGACAGGAACAGCAGCGCGAACGCGCCGGCCCGGTTGATCAGCAGGCCGGACCAGAGGTACCAGAACGTGGCCGGTAGTCCGCCGGCCGTGTCGTCCCACCAGCGCCGCAGGCCGTGCACCAGCCCTCCAGGAAGGTTTCCTTACCGATTCCGTCCCGTACGGTATCCACCCGCCTCGGGGCGGTCGCGTCGGGGCGTACTCAGGAACCGGCCCGGACCGGCGCGGCCGGTGCGGTCGCCGCGGCCTCGCCCGCCTCGGGCGCCGGGTAGGCGGTGGCGGTGACCGGCGTGACCGGCGTGCCCACGGCGCGCAGCGCGACAGCGCGGCGCTCCCGGGCCGGACCGGAGATCAGGTGGGCGACCGCCGCCACGACGCCGATGCCAGCGCAGCCGAGCCAGAGCGCGCTGTTGCCCGCGTGCTCGCGGACCAGGCCGCCGAGGATCGGCGCGGCGGCGCCGGCGAGCTGCCAGGACAGCGAGAAGACGCCCTGGTAGCGGCCGCGCAGCGCGGCCGGGGACAGCTCCGCGATCAGGGTGGCGTTGGACGGCGAGTTGAGCATCTCGCCGACGGTCCAGATCAGCACGGTCAGGCCGTAGAGCCAGACCGTGTCGGCGAACGCGGTGAGCCCGAACCCGGCGCCCATCACCAGCGCCGCGAGCGCCAGCACGTGCGAGCGGCTGCGGCCCTTGATGAGCCGGGGTACGAAAAGCTGGCCGACCACGATGAGCACGCCGTTCAGTGCGATCACCGAGCCGTACGTGGCCGGGCTGAGCCCGGAGTCGCCCATCGCGATCGGCAGCATCGAGATGTGCTGGAGGAACACCAGCGCGGCGAGCAGGTTCAGCGCGACGAAGCCGAGGAACACCCGGTCGGCGAGGATGGTGCGCAACGCGCCGGCGGGCGCCGCCATCCCCTTGACCGGGAGCGCGGTGACCGGGCCGCGGGTCTCGCCGACCTTGGCGAAGATGATCAGCGCGGTCACCAGTGTGGTGGTCGCGTTCACCAGGAACAACAGCAGGTAGCTGCCCTGGGCGGCGAAGCCGGCGAGCACGGCGGCGCAGGCGAAACCGAGGTTGATGGCCCAGTAGTTCAGCGAGAAGGCGCGCAGCCGGTCCTTGTCCGGCACCACGTCGACCATCATCGCGCCGAAGGCGGGGCGGGCCGCCTCGGCGAACGCGCCGAGCAGCAACGCGCCCACGGCGACCGCCCAGAGCGGGCGGGCGAAGCCGAGCGCGAGCATCATGCCCGCGGCGCCGACGTGCGCGACGAGCAGCGTGGGCCGCCGTCCCCAGCGGTCGGTCAGGGTGCCGCCGATGGTGGTGCCGACCGCGCCGCCGGCGCCCCAGAGGCCGATCACCAGTCCGGCCTGGGCGGCGGAGAAGCCGCGTTCCTGGGTCAGGTAGATGGCCAGGAAGATCAGGACGAACGAGCCGAGCCGGTTGATCAGCGTGCCGGCCCAGAGGTACCAGAACGTCCGTGGCAGGCCACCCGCCGTGTCCTGTAACCAGCCTCGCGCTGCCCGCATCCCGATGCCCCCGTGTGGTAATGACCGACCTCTTTAATGCGCCTTACAACCTAGTGCCGGGCCGGAGCCGTGGTCATCAGGTTTTCCACGTGGTGGTCGTCACCACAGGTCGCCGCGTGTCCGCCGGCGTCGTACGGCAGGATGATCGGCATGACTGCGAGCGAGGGGCCCACCGTCGGGACGCTGGTCCTGCTGCGGCACGGCGAGAGCGACTGGAACGCCAAGAACCTCTTCACCGGCTGGGTCGACGTCGACCTGACCACCAAGGGGGAGACCGAGGCGCGGCGCGGCGGCGAACTGCTGCGCGAGCACGACCTGCTGCCGGACGTGGTGCACACGAGCCTGATGCGCCGAGCCATCCGCACCGCCGAGCTGGCGCTGAACGCCGCCGACCGGCACTGGATCGCGGTGCGCCGGTCGTGGCGGCTCAACGAGCGCCACTACGGCGCCCTGCAGGGCAAGGACAAGAAGCAGACCCTCGACGAGTACGGCGAGGAGCAGTTCATGCTCTGGCGCCGCTCGTACGACACGCCGCCGCCGCCGATCGACGACGCCGACGAGTGGTCGCAGGTCGGCGACCCCCGGTACGCGCTGCTGCCGACCGAGCTGATGCCGCGCACCGAGTGCCTGAAGGACGTCGTCGAACGGATGCTGCCCTACTGGTACGACTCGATCGTGCCGGACATCCTGGCCGGCCGGACGGTGCTGGTGGCCGCGCACGGCAACTCGCTGCGCGCGCTGGTCAAGCATCTCGACCAGATCTCCGACGACGCGATCGCCAAGCTGAACATCCCCACCGGCATCCCGCTGCGCTACGACCTGGACGCCGACCTTCGTCCGCAGGTGCTCGGCGGGACGTACCTCGACCCGGAGGCGGCCAAGGCCGCCGCCGCCGCGGTCGCCAACCAGGGCCGCTGAGACGGCGTGGGCGGGGCCTCCCCCGAGGCGGCCCCGCCCACGGTTCTCAGCCGGACGTCGACCCGGTGATCAGGTAGACCACGTGCTCGCCCGCGTTCACCGCGTGGTCGGCGAAACGCTCGTAGAAGCGACCCAGCAGCGTCGCGTCGATCGCCGTCTCCACCCCGTACGGCCAGTCGTCGCCGAGCAGCACGCCGAACAGGCTCTTGTGCAGGTCGTCCATCGCGTCGTCGTCGCCGTCCAGCTCGGCGGCCACGTCGGCGTCCGGCTCGGCCAGCACCGAGCCGATCTTCTCGGCCATCCGGTCGGCGATCCCGGCCATGTCGGTGAAGACCGGCCGCAGTTCCGCCGGCACCGCCGGGGACGGGTGCCGGCGCAACGCCGTCTTCGCCACGTGGTCGGCCAGGTCGCCCATCCGCTCCAGATCGGCTGCCACGTGCAACGCGGTGATCATCGCCCGCAGGTCGGAGGCCACCGGCGCCTGCCGGGCCAGCAGGTCACAGACCCGCTCCTCCACGTGCCGGTAGAGGTCGTCGATCTCGGCGTCCCGCGCGATCACCGTCTCGGCGGCCGTCCGGTCGGCGGTGAGCAGCGCCTTGGTGGCCTGCCGCATGGCCGCGCGTACCGCCTCGGCCATGTCCACCAGCAACTGGCTGACAATCTGCAGGTCGGCCCGGAACTCGTCGCGCATCGTCACTTCCTGGGTTCGGTGGCCGCCACCCCCGAGGGGTACGGCAGGAGCAGGTGCGCGCCCCACGCTAGGCCGAACGGTCGGCACCAGGGTGAACGCGGATGAACGACGCTGGGCCCGCAGGTGAACTTTGCCGAAAGCGAGAGTGGTTCGTCCCTTTGCGCCCGATACCCGGGTTAACAATGACCCTACGATCGCCGGGTGGAATGGGCGGTGGCCGTCGTGGTGGCCGGAGCGCTGGTGACCGGGCTGGTCGCCGGGGCGCTGCTGTCCGGACCCGTTGACGAATGGCGGCGCCGCCGGGCGTCGCGGGGCGGCGGGATCCTCCGTCGTGACGCAGGGAGGACGACGATTCCGGACGACCAGCAGGGGGGCCTACCCGGCCTCGGCCGCAAGACGATCGACTCGCTGCGCGCGGGCGTGGTGGTGCTCGGCCCGGACGACGTGCCGGTGCTGGTGAACCCGGCCGCCCGGGCGATGGGTCTGCTCCGTACCGGGGCGACACCCGGCTCGATCGCGGCGCACCCGTTGATCCGTACCCTCGCCGGGCAGGTCCGCCGCACGGGCGTGCGGCGCGAGATCGAGCTGGACCTGCCCCGGGGCCGCGACGGCGGCGGTGACAACCCGCTCGGCGTGCACCTGCGGGCGATGGGGCTGGGCTCCGGCTACATCTCGATCGAGGCGGTAGACGTCACCGAGTCGCACCGTCTCGCGCGGGTACGCCGGGACTTCGTCGCGAACGTCAGCCACGAGCTGAAGACGCCCATCGGCGCGCTGCAACTGCTCGCCGAGGCGCTCGTCGACGCCACCGAACCGGCCGCCGACGGCGCGCCCGACCTGTCCGAGGACCTCGTCGCCGCGCGGCGGTTCGCCGAGCGGATCCAGCACGAGTCGACCCGGCTCGGCCGCCTCGTGCAGGAACTGCTGGAACTGACCCGCCTCCAGGGCGCCGAACCGCAGCCCGCGCCCGAGCCGGTCTCGGTGGACTGGGTGCTCGCCGAGGTCGTCGACCGCACCCGCACCGCGGCCACCGCGCGCCGGGTGGAGATCGCCGTCGGCGGGCAGCGGGGCCTGACGGTGTACGGGAGTGACAGCCAGCTCGCCACCGCTGTGGCGAACCTGGTGGAGAACGCGATCAACTACTCCGGCGAGGACACCACGGTACGGGTGACTGTCACCGGCACCGAGGAACACGTCGAGATCGCCGTGGCAGACCAGGGCATCGGTATCGCACCGAACGAGGTCGACCGGATCTTCGAGCGCTTCTACCGGGCCGACCAGGCCCGCTCCCGGTCCACCGGCGGCACCGGCCTGGGCCTGGCCATCGTCAAACACATCGCCAGCAACCATGGCGGCCGGGTCGACGTGTCGAGCACCCTTGGTGGGGGGTCGACGTTCACTCTCCGGCTGCCCGCACGCCCCCCGGACGACCTGGAGACGACACTCGCCTCCGCTGGGATCGAGGCCGGCCCGGCCGAGCTCCGGCAGGTCTGACCACAGGAAAGGAAACACCCGTTGAGCCGCGTACTGGTGGTCGAGGACGAGGAGTCGTTCTCCGACGCCCTGTCCTACATGCTCCGCAAGGAGGGATTCGAGGTGTCCGTCGCCGCGACGGGCCCCGCCGCCCTCACCGAGTTCGACCGGACCGGCGCCGACATCGTGCTGCTCGACCTGATGCTGCCGGAGATGTCCGGCACCGAGGTCTGCCGGCAGCTCCGCCAGCGCTCGCACGTGCCGATCATCATGGTCACCGCGCGGGACAGCGAGATCGACAAGGTGGTCGGGCTGGAGATCGGCGCCGACGACTACGTGACCAAGCCGTACTCGCCGCGTGAACTGGTCGCCCGCATCCGGGCGGTGCTGCGCCGGCAGAGCGCCGAGTCGAACGAGACGGGCGCGCCGACGCTCGCCGCCGGCCCGGTCCGGATGGACATCGAACGGCACGTGGTGACAGTCGGCGGCGCCGGGGTGCAGCTCCCGCTCAAGGAGTTCGAGCTGCTGGAGCTGCTGCTGCGCAACGCCGGGCGGGTGCTCACCCGGGGCCAGTTGATCGACCGGGTCTGGGGCGCCGACTACGTGGGCGACACCAAGACGCTCGACGTGCACGTGAAGCGGCTGCGCTCCAAGATCGAGCCGGAGCCCTCCGCCCCGCGCTACATCGTCACGGTGCGAGGTCTGGGCTACAAGTTCGAGCCCTGATCCGCCCGGGCCGCGTTGGGCCCTTTGCGTCGATCTTGGAGTTGTGGCACCCAGGATGCCCGAGTTGGCGCCGTTCGCGAGGTGCCATAACTCCAAGATCGCCGACCCCCGGGGCCTTTCGGGGAAGGTTCTCGGGCCCCGACCCCGCCGAGACCCTGAGTGCGCGCGATCTTGCACTTTGGTGCCCCGTAAACCGCGCGAATGGGGCGCACGGAGGGCGCGAACTGCAAGATCGCGTGGCTCGTCGACGGCCGCTTCGCTCCCCGTCCAACGCGCGCCCTACCCGGTCGGGTCGATCATGAACTTGGCGGCGCCTGGTGTCCGGTTTGTCGCCGCTAACCTCATGATCGACGGCTTGGGGGCGGGTGGCTGTGGTGCCGCCCGTGCACGGGAGCTTGTCCCACGCGCCCTCCGCCGCCTCGGCGACCCGAGCCATCCGTAGATCTTGGTACGAAACGGCCCGCATGAGGGCGCTTTCGTACCAAGATCTACGGCTGTTCCTGGAATGCGGATATGCGTCTCTGTGGTGCCGTGTCGGGGGTGTCCGGGTCGGGGGTGGTGGGCGGCACTCTGGTGGCGGAATCGTGGGCGGGTGCCGGGCGTTGTAACCGGGTGAACGACCGAGCACCGGCGGTGCCCCGGCGAGCGGGGCGGCGTGCGTGAGCGCGGGAATCATCCCGGTGGGCTGGTCGTTGAACATGGTTCCGACGACGTGAACCTCCGCGCCGCGCCCCGCGTGGTGGCGTGAGCCGGCCCGGGAATGATGCCGGGTGGTGGGTCGTTGGACATGCTTCCGGCGCCGCGTAGTGGCACCCCCTGTGTCCCGCGAGCAGCCGGTCCCCAAGAACTTTTTGAGCGCCTGACGGTGCCACGCGCCCTTCCCCCT
>NZ_JADKYQ010000010.1:0-296953 GCF_015354395.1 Micromonospora sp. ANENR4 | reverse complement strand
TGAGCTGCCGAAAGTGGGGCGCAGTTGGTGCGCCACGCAGATAACTCTGTCGCCGTGTCGTGCCGGGCCCGGTGACAATGCTTGCCGGACGGTGATACGACGAGGGTCGAAGGGCGTTGCTGTAGTGGGTCGACGGTTGGGCGGACACGAATGGCCGGTGATGGTCAGTACCGTTCACCTCGGGCGCCATCGGTACCGGGTCATGCGGCCGGCAAAGCCGCCGGGGTTCGCCGGTCTGTACGAGGGCCGTCTTGGAGCCCAGTTCTGCCTCGACAAGGAAACAGCGATGCTGCTCGCTCTGGCGTGGGGGCTGGCTGCCCGGTCGCCGCACACGATCGTCTATCTTCCCCTACGTCGCGCGACAGTTCCTGACCATCATGGTCGGGGGCGCCCGCTCGACCTGGTGTTGCTGCATCACCGCCTCGCGTTCCCGCCGTCGCGGTGGAAGCAGGTCCGTTCCCGGTTGGGGACCGGTCGGCCACACACCGTCGTCCTACCTGGCGAGGCGTGGCCGGCGCGGTCGACCGATGATCACCGGCGAGTCCGGTACCAAGAGTTCCGCGATCATCGGCGGTGGGACATCGCCGCCGACACGTTGGTGCTCACCGGCAGCCGCGAAGCGTTCGAGTTGGAAGCCGACCAGGTCCGTGCCCTGGCCGAGGAGTGCCCCGCCCATCGCGCTCGCATGCCAGGCACGCACTGTTGCGCCGAGATCGGCATGGGCAGAACCCGCCGCCACCCCGACCGACGCCGGCCGTACGCCGAACTTCATGCCGAATACGCGCAGTGACGTTACTGGGTACTGCTTCGATGATCAGGTTCCGGTTCGAGCTGTACCCACTCGACGAGGTGTCGCCGTGGGGCAGGGGCCAGCCGAGGCTCCACTGGTTCGGGCTCACCGAGGGCTGGTACTGGCTCGAAGCAGGCGGGCAGGAGCTGCTGCGCGGCGCCCCGGGAGGTTCATCCGCATCCCTACGTCGAGTACTACCTGGCCCGGCTCTGGGAAGACGTCATTGCCCTTACACCCGAGGTGATGGAGCCGGTGCCCGACGATCTGCAGTCGTTCATCGCCTCCCACCCCGAGCAGTGGACGTGTGACCCTCTCGAGTTCGTGGCCGAACCGGATGAGGGACAGACCGACGACGGGAACGCGGACGTGCCCGACCATCCAGTCGTCACGGCCGCGATCTGGCACGGCGAGCATCACCTGGATTTCGGTTACCTGCGTAATCCTCCCAAGCTCCGATTCTGGCGTGCCATCCGTGGCGATCGCGACGAGATCACCATGGATTGGCGGCACGAGGACGACGGCGAGATCGGTTTCACCGCCGACCCCGCAGTCCGACGCAGCGTCCCGACCACCGCTTACCTTGAGGCCGTGCACATCCTCAACCGAGAGTTGATGGACGCCATGGGGCAGCGGGTCGAGGAGCTGGAACGCCGTGGCGGGCTACCTGCGTGGACCTTGACGTCGTCCATCTGCGGCGGGAACACGAAGACCGGCGGCACTGGTTTGCCAAGAACCTCGATCGCTCCCCGAAGACCGACTGGAACGTTGTCCGCCAAGGTGCCCGCCTGCTGCTCGGCGACGTTCAACGGGCCGACGCCCCGGCGGGCTAGGCATTCCTTCGAGCACCTGACCGGGACATCATCCGCTTATCGGCTAGATGCGGAGGTTGGTGGCGCCGTTCCTGCCCCGCTCGAGGTCTTCGGGGTACGCGGAACATCAGTAGGTGGACCTAGACTGCGGCTCGTGACGACACCCCCCACTGCGGTCGAGGTGGCCTTCGCGCTGTTGCGGGAGGGCCGGATGGGTGATGCCGAGAACCTCATGACGCGCGAGTTGCAGGCCGTTACTGACAAACACGGTCACGGCGGCCCGGAATGGGCCTCGGCCCAGTGCGACCTCGGCAATGTGCTGCTCAACGCCGATCAGCTCGACCGCGCGATCGAGTGCTACCGGCGTGCCGTCTCCGCGACGCCGCGGGATCACGAGTCCCGCAAGGAGCAGTTGACCTGCCGACTCAATCTGGGCTTGGCGCTGCGCATGGCCGGACGGTTCGACGAGGCCGAGACGGAGTTGCGCCTGGGGGTGCAGGAGCGGCTCGCCTTCTACGGCCGCGAGCACGCCGGGTACGCGTTCGGTCTCGAGCCACTGGCAGACCTGCTGCGGCAGCGTGGCGACGTCGCAGGTGCCCGGCAGGTCGTCGAGGAGGCGGTGGCCAACCTGTGGCGCAACGGGCACGATCGGGTGGCCTCCGCGTTGGCGCTGCGAGCAGCGATCGTGCACGCCGGTGGCACCGGCGAGCCGCTCTTCGTGGGCCTGGACCAGCTGCCGGACCAGGTCGTCGAGGAGATCGGACGAGTCGTCATTCAGATGCTGGACCACGACGACCCGGCAACCAGGCCCCTGCTCACCTCCCTGGTCGCCGCGTTGGAGGAGCGGCTCGGCATCGACCACCAGGCGACGCTCAATGCTTTGTCCGCACTGGCGAACCTCGGCCGTGATCTCGGTGACCAGGTGGGGCGGGTCGACGCGATCGAGCGCGTGCTCGCTTCGTACGACCGGCAGGGCCGGCAGGAGGAGGCGCTGATGGCGGCGCTCGGCTTGGCTGTGGCGCAGGGCGAAGTCGGCGACGCCCAGGCGGCGCTGGGCACGTACGCGTCGTCGTACGCGAGGGCGGAGCGCATTGGTCGTCCGGAGCTGCGGAGTCAGGTGCTGCGCAACTGGGGTCTGGCGCTGAAGGAGGCCGGCCAGGTGGACCTGGCGGAGCAACGGCTGACCGAGGCAGTGAACCAGGCGCGCCGCGGCGCCGACCATGAGATGGTCGGGCGGGCCTGCATCGCCCTCGGACTGTTCCTTCAGCATGAGGCACGGCTGTCGGAGGCCCGCACGGTCCTGGAGGAGGGCCTGACCGTCATGGATCCCGTACACCAGGACGCGATCATCGGCCGCAGCCACCTCGGTGCGGTTCTGGATGGCCGCACCTGCGGATGCGGCGACATGGCGGGCACGATCGCCGACGCGTTCCGTGGGTTCGTCATCACCAGGCTCCCTGCGGACCTGCTCGACCGCCTCGACGTGGCGATCGTCGACGGCGACTTCAAAATCGACGTGGCACTGCGGCGAGAACCCACCGAGTCCGAACTCGAACGGCTCAACGACGTCTTCCAGACCGCCCACGCGGAGTTCCGCCGCCGGATCAGCGAGCCCCGCTACGCCGGTTGACCGCACGACAGCCGCCGCAGGACCAGGCCGTGCCGGTCGAGGTCCGGACGGGATGCGAGGCTGGACGCGTGGCTTCCCGATCGATGTACGCGTGGACGGCCCTCGGCTGCCCGTCGGCCACCCGGTAGGCACCGTGGGCGCGTCGGTGTGTCTGACGACCGGCGAGAGTGCGGTGGAGTGTCACGGAACCGTGCTCACCCTGCGGCAGGCCCATGACAGCCTCGCCCAGGTGGAGATCGTCGCCCGGCTCCTCGGCTCGTACGCTCCGGACGCCCGCCGGCCCCTGACGTGCGCGACGCATGAGCCTGGTGTCGGCGTTCGTACCGATCTGGATCCTCACCGCTGTGGGTTACGCGGCCTGTCGCTGGGGACTGCTGGGCGAGGCGGCGGCGTCGGTGCTCGGCCGGTTCGTGTTCCAGCTCGCGATGCCGGCCGCCCTGTTCCTGGCCCTGGCCCGGATGCCGCTGTCCGGGTTCGCGGGCCGCTCGCTGCTCGCCTTCGGGGTGAGCACCGTCGCGGTCGTCGGGTTCGGCTGGGGCGGCGCGAGCCGGCTGTTCGGTCGCGAGCCCGGCGAACGGCCGGTCTGGGGCATGGCCGCCGGGTACGTGAACTCGGCGAACCTCGGCATCCCGATCGCGACGCAGGTTCTCGGCGACGTGTCGTTCCTGGCAGTGGTGGTGCTGCTGCAGGTGCTGGTGGTGGCGCCCGTGATCGTGGTCGCCCTGGACCGGCGCAGCGACCCGGCCGGGCGGGTGCGGATCCGCCGGATCGCCTCACTGCCCGTACGCAATCCGGTGATCCTGGCGTCGCTGCTCGGTGTCGCGTGCTCCGCGGCCGGCCTGCGTCTGCCGTCGGCGGCCGCCGCGTCGCTGACGCTGCTTGCGGGCGCCGCGGCGCCCGCCGCCCTGGTCGCGCTCGGCGCGTCGCTGCACCCCACGGCGCCGTCGCGGGCAGAGCGGGCCGAGCCCGCCGAACTGGCCGTGATCACCGCGCTGAAGCTTGTCGCACAGCCGGTCATCGCGTACGCGGCCGGACTGGCCCTGAATCTGTCCGCGCCGCAGTTGCTCGCCGTGGTGGTGTGCGCGGGCCTGCCGACGGCGCAGAACACGTTCATCTTCGCGCAGGAGTACGGCGTCGGCGAGGCGGTTGCCAACCGGGCGGTGGTCGTGACCACGACGCTGTCGCTGGCCACCCTGGCCGCAGCGGCGGCGCTCCTCGGGTAGCCCGGCCATACAGTTCTGCCATGTCCGACGGCCCGTGCTACCGCCCCGACCGACACCCGTCGGCACCTGTCACTCCCGGATCTCCATCTCCGTCACCAGGCCGTCGCCGAGGCGGTATACGTGCGTGACGGTGTGATCGGCGAGCGTCGCTCCCGCTTGGTCGTGGACCACTTGATGAACGGTGACGGCGATGCGGCCGTCGGCTTCCGTGCGGAACGCCGTCGGCGTTACTGTCGGATCGAGCTGCTCCCACTGCCGGCGCCAGTAGGCACTCACCTGGTCCCGGCCGTGAATGACGCCTCCCTCCCAGCCGTTGGGCCACGAGACGTCCGGCGTCATGGCGGCCAGCAGCGTGGGGATGTCACGCCTGTTGAAGGCCGCGTAGAGGTTCGTGAGCAGGGCCTGGGCAGTGAGGCGTCTCGGCGAATCCATCGAGTCAGCATGGCCCGTGGGCACGACCGGACGCAGTCCTCTTTGCGCTCAGCAGAACGCGCGATCCTCGCCGGGGGCGGGCGTCAGGGAGCCGGATCGTCTGAGCGCGCCCGTGTAGATCGGCATGCCGGTTTCCCCCGGCACTGTCGACACGTCGTACTGGCAGTAGCTGACGGCGATCCGCGTCCAGTCGGACACCGGGCCCTCACGTCGCTGCCCTCCACCGCCCGCATCGGCCATCGCCGGATCGTAGCGCCGTCCTGACCGCACGGTGGGGCACCCGGACGGCGGTCCCCAGCCCGTCGCGGACGATGACCGGGCCCGGCGGGGCGTCGGCCGTGACGGCGCGGCGTCCGCGATGCTGTGGGGCGTGGAGTACGTGTCCAGAGTGCCGCGACCGCCGCTGGACGGGCTGATCGACGACCTCTACTACCTGGCGGGTACGCCCCCGTACCCCCGGCTGACGCTGCCGCCGATGCCCGCGGCGCTGCTCATCGTCAACCTCGGGGCGCCGTTCCGTGTCCGCGCCGGCACCGACATCGAGAGCACGGAGTACGCCGACGGCTGCGTGATCACCACACCCACCCGGGCGTTCGAGTTCGGCTATCCGTGCCCGACCCGGTCCGTCGGCGTACACGTCAAGCCGTGGGGTCTGGCGCCGTTCCTGCCGATGCCCGCGGCCGAGCTGCGCGACCGGCCGGTGACGCTGGAGCAGGTCTGGGGCCGGCCCGCCGTCGCTGAGCTGCGCGACCGGCTGGCCACGGCGGACGGGCCGCACGAGATGCTGGCGCTGCTCGAACAGGAGCTGATAGGACGGCTGTCCGAGACCACCGGACTTGGGCTGGTCCGGCATGCGAGCGGCGTCATCGCGGCGACGAGCGGCGCGGTGCCGATCGGCGACCTGAGGACAGCGGCCGGTGTCAGCAGCACCCATCTGACGCAGCGGTTCAAGGAACTCGTCGGCGTCACGCCGAAGCGGCTGGCCCGCACCTACCGCTTCGCCGCCGCCGTGTTCGCGATCGACCCCGCCCGGCCCGTCGACTGGGGCGAGCTCGCCAGTGGCGCGGGCTACTTCGACCAGGCCCACTTCGGCCACGAGTTCCGGGCGTTCACCGGGCTCACACCGACCCGGTACGTCGAGGTCCGGCGGCGGTTCCTGCGCGAACACCCCGGCCACGCGATGGACGGCTGGCCGCTGCCGGTCGATTGATTTCGTACAAGAACCGCGGCTCACGGCCCGCTAGCGTGAGGAAATCCAAGGCAGAGGGGAACCGGCGTGGGCACTGTGGTCCTGTACAGCTCGGTGTCGGTGGACGGCTTCGTCGCGGACGACAACGACCAGCCCGGACCGCTGTTCGACTGGTTGACAAGCGGTGACGTCCCACTGGACGACAGCGGCGCGCTGAAGGTGTCGCAGACGTCCCACGACTACGTCGGGCCCTACTGGGACCGGATCGGGGTGACTGTCGTCGGCCGGCACGTCTTCGACCTGACCGACGGCTGGGACGGGACGCCGCCGAGCGGGATCGACCACGTGGTCGTCGTGACCCACCGGCCCGCGCCCGACGGCTGGGACCCTGCGGCGCCGTTCCACTTCGTCGACGGCGTCGAGGCAGCCGTGGCAAGGGCGCAGGAACTCGCGGGGGACCGCATCGTCGAGGTCGCCGCCGGTGACGTCGGAGGCCAGGCGCTCGCCGCGGGCCTGGTCGACGAGGTACGCATGGACGTCGTACCAGTGGTGTTCGGCTCCGGCAAGCGCTACTTCGGGTCAGTGGACGCGCAGCACCTCCTGGAGGATCCGGACGTGGTGCTCCAGGGCGATCGGGTGCTGCACCTGCGCTACCGGGTGCGCCGCTGACCGATCCGGGATGATGTCGCCGTGGACTTCCCGCCGCCGATACCGGATCCAGCTGACGGCACCATCCGCCGCTATGTCATCGCCCCGTCGGACCGGGGAAGCGCTCGCTATCTGGACCTCCTGCACGGTGGCATCGTCCGTCCGGACGCGCACGAGAACGCTCCAGTGGTGTACGCCCTGCGCCAGGATGCTCGACGCGTCAGCGACGAGGAACTCGTCTTCCTGCTCCAACCCGGCGGCCTGCCGAACTGGCGCTCACGGTTGGTCGCCGGCTACCTCATCGGGCTCGACCGGCGTACCCGGTTCCGGCAGACCGTCGGCGAGCTGCTCCTGGGCAGCGAGGTCTGCTTCAGCGGCCAGGGCTACTGCTTCGCCCTCGCGGCCTTCGGTGACCACCCGGACGCGGAGATCCTGACCGCATACCTCGACCGCTACCTGCCCGCACTCGACCTCCGCTACGACCAGCACTGGGCGCTGGGTGCCCTGCGTTACGTCGATTCGCGACTCGGCACGAGCCACGCCGACCGCTACCTTGGACCCGGCGGCCGGTGGGAACGCTGGGCCGGCGCCGTACCCCAGCCTCCGGACGCCGACACCTATCGAGCACTGATCGCTGATCTGTGCGCGCTGTGAGCGTGCGGCGGCGCCGTGACCGACGCGGTCAGAGCAGCGCGAGTTGGCCCGGCAGCGGCTCGTCGTCGAGGCGAGCGTCGAGCTGCCACAGCCGGAGCTGATCGTCCTCGTGCTGGCGGGTGAGCCATCGGCCCGGCTGGTGAGCGGGGTGGACGGAGCCGGACCCGTGGTGGCGCGGGTAACGCACCTCGGAGCGGCACCCGAGGCCGAGCGCCGACAGCAGGAGATGGCACCCGGCGTCGTTCGGCAGGTCTGCGGTGTTCACGGCGACGAGGATCAGGTCCTCGGTGAGGAACAACGCGTGGTCCACGTATCTGTTGCCCGCGAGCCAGTGTGGCGCGCCCCGCAGATCTTCCAGGTGTCGTTCTGCGATCGCTGCGTCGGACGCGACGTCGCGGACGGACAGGAAGCCGTCGGTGGTCAGGGTCAGACAGCGGCCGCCTGCCGGGCTGAAACCGGCGAGATCTCCACCGGCCAGTGGCCGCGACACGATGTGCTCGGCGTCGAGCCTGATGAGCATGGCGTCTGACCGGTCGGGGTCGAGCAGCGTCAAGCCGGTCCAGGCATTGCGGGGCGAGTGCACGAACCAGGCGGCCTCGGGCCCGGGCAGCGGGATGCGATGGATCTCCGTGCCTCTCGCGCCGTGGAGGGCGACGAGTTCCCCGGTGCCGGCCAAACGGATCCAGAGGGTGTCGTCGCCGTCGAGGTGGAAGTCGGCGCCGGCGCTGTCGCCGAGTCGCTGCCAGGTGCTGCGCCAGCGAATCGCGCCGTCGCGGTCGAGCACGACGATCTGTTGCTCGTCGCCTGCCGCCACGAGCCGGCGGGTGGCACTGACCTTCATCTGCGGGCCGTCGAGCGGCACCGCAAGCCGCGCCACGCGACGCAGTTCCTGGTCGAACAGGTTTACCGTGACACTGTCTCGCTCAGTGACCACCCAGCCAGGGCCCGTTGCCTGCGTGACGTGCCGAATGCCGGGCAGCCGCACCTCGTTGACCAAGCGGGGTTGCATCGCAGCAGCATAGAACCGCTGCATGCGCCCGTCAGGGTGCGTGCGCGGACCCGCGTCCACTCGCCCGTGCCCTTACCGCGGCCGTCGGAATCGACCTGAGCCGAGGGCCGTCGACATCAGAGTCGTGCGACTCCGCCCCGCTCGTCTCACCGCGGCCCGAGCCCGGTGCGACCGTCGATCAGCTCGCGGACGACGTCCAGGTGGCCGGCGTGCCGGGCGGTCTCCTCGATGACGTGCAGAACGATCCGTCGCAGGTCGGTGGTCTGCGACGCCAGCGTCTCGTCCGGATGCCGGCCGGCGGGTGCCGCCGTCAACGGTGCCGCGGCGATGATCGCGTCGGAGACGTCGCACTGGTCGCGGTAGAAGCCGAAGACCTGGGACGGCGATCGAGTCGTGCGAAGTGGTGTGTTCTCGTCCGGCCAGGGCAGCGGCTCCACCGAACCACGAAAGACCTCCTGGAACCAGTGGCGTTCCGCATGCCCGAGATGCTCCACCAGCCCGAGCGGCGACCATCCGGAGGGCAGGACCGGCTTGCGCAGCGAGGCCAGGTCCAGATCGGCCAGGATGGCTCGGACACTGGCACGCTGATACTCGAGGAACTCACACAGCGCGGCCTTCTCCATATCGACCTTTGTCACGCCGGCAGGCTAGCGGCCGGCACCGACAGTTTCGCGGCCTCTTGCAGATGGCGGACAAGGCGCGTACCGATGTTCCCCGAGTGAGGCGCACCGTCAGGTCGTCCGTCCATTGCACCCGACGAGTACCCCCGCCCCGATCTTGATCCACAAGCGAGATGCTTCTCGACGTCCGGCCGTACGCGATTGACACGTCCGGGTCGGGAGGGGCAAGGTTGCGATTGGCCACGCGCACCGCGTGGGCACTCCGCATGAGGGAATGACGCCTGTGATCCGGGTAGGCCGAGCGGCCGCCTGAGTGTCGGCCACGCGACGGATGACCGTCGCGTGCCTGCGACACGGCGGGGCGGCCCGACGCTTCTTCCGCCCGTCGCAGCTTCTCTCATGCATCGAGGTCCCCCGTTGAGCATGGATGCCCGCATCCAACAATCAGTCGTCGTCAACCTGTCCCGCCGGCCCGCGCCGGTCGAGGTGGGGCCGTTCGTGATCGGGCTGGACCCGACAACGGCCAGCCCGTACGTCAACTACGCGACGCCGCGTCCCGGCGCCGCCGTCACCGCGGCCGACGTCACCGCCCTGGTCGCGGCGTTCCACGCCGCCGACCGCAAACCCCGCCTGGAGTACGTCACCAGTTGCGCCCCCGATCTGGAGGCGCTGCTGACCGCCGCCGGCTTCACCGTGGAAGCCCGGCACACCTACCTGGTCTGCGCGCCGGACACGCTGGCGTCCCCACCCGTGCCGGACCACCTGAGGCTGTGCGAACCGGGTACCGACTCCCAGCGCGCCGCGCTGATCAGCGTGCAGAACGAGGCGTTCGGCGACGATCCGGTCGCCTCCGAGGCCGACGTGGCTCGCCTCCGGCGCCAGCAGGACACCGGTGGCGTGGTCGTCACGGCCGTCACCGAGGACGGTGACTGCGCGGGCGGCGGCGGTGCGGCGGCGCCCGTCGGCGCGGTCAGCGAGGTGGCCGGCATCGCCGTCCGCGCGTCCTACCGCCGTCGGGGACTGGCGTCCGCCATCACCGCCGACGTCACCCGGCGGCTGTTCAACGCCGGTGCGGAGGTCGCCTGGCTGGAGGCCGGTGGCGAGGATTCGTGGCGGGTCTACGAGCGCGTCGGCTACCGGCCCGGCGGGCAACGGCTCTACACAGCGGTGAACTGAGCCCCGGCGAGGCGGCCCGGGCTGAGGTTCGACAACCGAGGCCTGGGCCGCGCGCCCCGGGTACACCTGGGCGGTGATCCTCATTCAGCGGGTCCGCGTCCGGTGGACCGCCGCCGCCCGCGGTTCGCCGGCGGCGAACGCCCGCCGCGGCCTCGTCCGGGCGATGCCGCCGCCCCGGCCGCTTCCGGACGCCGAGCTGGTCGTCCACGACGTGCTCGCCGACCAGGAGGCCGGCTACGAACACCGGGAAGGGGTACGCGCCGGAGGCGTCGAGCTGGCCCGCGAGGTCGGACTGTGGCTCGGGCACTACCGGGCGTCGGTCGTCGTGGACCGGCTACCCGGATCGCCGCGCGGGGCGCCGCTAGCTGTCGAACCAGACGACGAGCCGTACGTTGTCGTCGCCGTACCGCTCGGCAAGCTCGCGCATGCGGTCGAGCAGCGCGCGTAGCTGCGGGTCGGCGCGCAGCACATCACCGTGGGTCAGGCGCTCCACCCGCCACATCCGGTCGCCCGCCCGCCATTCGGTTCCCTCCGGGTAGCTGCTGCCCCGGTGGTCCGCGTGCTCGCCGGCCACCTCGCGCCAGGCTCGTCCGTGGTGTCCGGCCTTGCCCACGAAGCGCGGCCCCTGCCTCGTCAGCTCGTACTCATGGATCCGGTCGTCCACACGGGGCGCCTGCGCGCTCCAGTCGACGGATGCCAACTGCGCCCACGTCGCCCAGGTGTGGTCGTGTTCGCCGTCCGCGAGGAGAGCGCGCAGGTCGGCGCCGGCGTCGTCCGGCACGCCACGGCCGGGCGCGACCGGCTCGAACCCGGCATAGTTGCGCACACCGAACAGCAGCCCGAAGGCGTCGTAATGGCGAGGTAGCGCATCCAGGCCGACGTGGGCCAGCCTCCAGGGCGAACCCGGACCGTGCGGCCGGAGCTCCACCCCACCGGCGATGTCGGTACCCACGTCACCCCACCTTGCAGCCGAGATGGTGCCCGCCACCGGACCATTCGGAACGCCGGCGCGGTGTCACGAACGCGGCGTCCGATCCCCGCCGGACATGCGACCCATTGTCGACCAGGCTCTCCACCATGAACAACGCACTTGACGGCAAGGTAGCTCTCGTCACCGGTGGTGGCCGTGGCATCGGCGCGGCGGTGGCCCTGCGCCTGGCCGAGGACGGCGCCGATGTGGCGCTGACGTTCCAGCAGAATCAGCGTCGCGCCGACGACGTGGTGGAGCAGATCAAGGCTGTGGGACGGCGCGCGATCGCCGTGCGGGCCGACAGCGCCGATCCGGCGGCGGTGATCGCGGCGGTGGACCGGGCCGCCGGTGAGCTGGGCCGGTTGGACATCCTGGTCAACAACGCGGGCGCGTTCCTGCTGGGGCCGCTGGAGCAGTTGAGTCTCGACGAGTTCGAGCAGACAGTCGCGGTGAACGTCCGGGCGCCGTTCGTCGCCTCGCAGGCCGCGGTACGCCACATGCCGGCGGGCGGACGGATCGTCAACATCGGCAGCAACACGGCCGAGCGGGCGGTCTTCCCGGGCTTCTCGCTCTACGCGATGAGCAAGACCGCCCTGATCGGCCTGACCAAGGCGCTCGGGCGCGAACTCGGCGGTCGAGCGATCACGGTGAACCTGGTGAACCCCGGCGCCACGGACACCGAGCTGAACCCGGCCGACGGCCCGAACGCGGACACGATCAACGGGTTCACCGCCCTCGGCCACTTCGCGCAGCCGGTCGACGTGGCCGCCGCCGTGGCGTTCCTGGCCGGCCCGGACGGGCGTTACGTCACCGGCGCGACGGTGAACGTCGACGGCGGATTCACCATCTGACCATCGGGACGGCCCCGAAGGACATCGACGGCCTGCCACCGGACGGCGGCGCGGCGGCTAGGCTGTGCCGGTGTGGAAGGCGGTGTGCCGGGGTGACCGTCGTGGCTGATGCGGACGATGTCCGTCGGGTGGCGCTGTCGCTGCCGCACGTGGTCGAGATCGACAGTGACGGCTTCGACTTCCGGGTCGCCGGCAAGGGGTTCGTCTGGTCGTATCCCGAGCGCACGTCCGGTAGGCCGCGGCGCATCCGCACCGACATCGCCGTGCTGTACGTGGGCGACGAGGCGGAGAAGCAGGCCCTGCTCCTCGGCGAGCCCGACCTGTTCTTCACCACCCCCGCGTATGACGGGTCACCCCTGGTCATGCTGCGGCTGGCGCACGTCGGCGTCGAGCGCCTGACCGAACTGGTCACCGACGCGTGGCGGATGCGTGCCCCCGACTTGTCGACCGGTGACCCCGACGAGGGCGCCGGCGCGTGACGCCGGCCGTTACGACGACGAACCACCGCCGGCCGCCCGCTGTCCGTCGAGGATCTGCTCCCGGAGGATGTCCGCGTGCCCGCAGTGCTGGGCGAGTTCGCGCAGGACGTGGAGGTACACCCAGCGCAGCGGAAGCGGGCCCCGTCGGTGCCCGGTGAGGATGTCGTCCAGACGCCGCGTGGAGGTCGCCCGGCGTGACGCGTCGCGGGCGTCGCGGTATGCCCGCCGGACGCCGGTGATCGTGTCGCCGTCGTCGAGGAGGAACGAGTCCTCCGACCGCTCCGGGATGCCGATCTCGGCTCGCGACCGGCCCGTGACGGCCTCGTCGAACCAGACCTTCTCGACGAAGGTCGCGTGCTTCACCAGACCCAGCAGCGTGGTCCGGGAGGCCACCAGTGACCGGCGCGCCTGTTCCTCGGTCAGTCCGTCCAGGCAGCGGTCGAGCGCGTCGCGCTGCTCGTCGAGAACGCCTCGAACTGGGCCTGGATCGGCTGCGCGACGATCCCGGCGGAGAAGGTGGGCGGGAAGGACGGCATGGACGAAGCATTCCAGATCGACGCCCACCGCCCGGCGGACAAACGCCGGACCGGTGCCTCACCGCTCGGGCACGCTCACCGGGTCCACGGGCTGACGTGCCGCGACGATCTCGGCATGGTGAGCGACCGCCCAGTCGGCCAGCGCGGAAAGCGGCCCCAGCAGGCTGACACCGAGCGGCGTCAGCCGGTACTCGACGCTCGGCGGCACCGTCGGAAACACCTCACGTTCGACCAGGCCGTCGCCTTCCAGCGCGCGCAGTGTCCGGGTGAGCATGCGCGGGCTGATGCCCTCGACGGCCCGGTGCAACTCGTTGAACCGGTGCGGATGCCGGCCGAGCAGGGTGATCAGCAACAGCGTCCACTTGTCGCTCACCCGCCGCAGCACGTCGGTGACCGGGCAGCGATCGTACTCGCCGGCCGGAACCGGCACCGGCAGCCGATGATCGCGCAGCGAGGCACTCACATCGATGTTACCTGTGGACATGAAAGTGCCTTCTTTCGCCTCCGCCGGCCTGCTGCCCAGGATGAGGCAGGCCGATGAGCAAGCGATAAGGGGGCGACGTGGGCGTCGTGGTGGTCAGTGGCGGCACGAACGGGATGGGACGTGCGTTCGCCCTGGGACGGGTCGAACGTGGCGACCGCGTCCTGGTGCTCGGCCGCAGCCGTGCACGGGGCGAGGCGATGGCCGGCGGCCTGATCACCTTCGTACCCGTCGATCTGTCCAGCATGGCCGAGACGCGGCAGGTCATCGCGCACATCCTCGGCGAGCATCAGGTCGTCGACGCGTTGACGCTGTTCGCCAATGCCGTGACGCCGCGCCGCGTCGAGACGGTGGAGGGACTGGAGCGTACGTTCGCGCTCTACTACGTCAGTCGCTACCTGCTCAGTTTCGGTCTGCGTCCGGCCCTGGACCGGGCGACCGCTCCGGTGATCGTGAACGTCGCCGGTGTCGGGGTCACGAGAGGCGAGGTGCGCTGGACCGATCCACAGATGACCGCGGGCTACTCGGCCGTCGCCGCGCAGTTGCAGGCCGGGCGGGCCAACGACCTGCTCGGCGTGGGCTTCGCCCAGCGGTCCGGCAGCCGGGCCCGATACGTGCTCTACCATCCCGGTTTCACCAGGAGCGGTGACCGTAGCGCACTCCCGTTCGTGGTACGAGGGCTGCTCGCGGTGGCGGCGGCCGTCGCCGCCCGGCCCGTCGCGGACGCGGTGGCGCCGATTCACCAGTTCCTGGACGCGCCGCCGACCGCGCCGGTGACCGCCGTCGACCGGGGGAAGCTACTTCCGCCCGGTTTCCCGACCCTCGACCCCCATGACGCCGAGCGGTTGATGGACCTCACGGAGAGGCTGCTGCGGTGAGGTGGCGCGCCGACGCTACGGCCGGAAGTAGTCGGACATCATGCCGCTGACCCAGTCCGGCTGGCGGACGTCGGCGGGGACGAACTCCACCATCACCGGCTTCAGGTCGATCACGGGCGTGCCGGCCACGGCGTCGAGGCCCACCACCGTCAGCTCGCGGCCGTCGACCGACTCGATCCGGCAGCACGTGACGCCGATGCGGTTCGGCCGGCGCGGGCCGCGACCGGCGAACACGCCCATCGGCGGCAGGTCGGCCCGGCCACGGTAGGGGCGGGGCTCCCGGAAGTCGCCGCCGTCCGGGAACCGGTCGAAGACGAACAGGACCTCCACGTGGGAGAACCCCTCCAGGCCCTGCAGGCACGCCTCGCCGAAGCGCTCGTCGACGACGACGGTGCTGCGGACCGCACCCCAGTTGTCGCTGTGCTGGATGTCCGTCCGGTCGTTGCGGACCGTACCGATGGGGGTGATCTCGAAGCCGCTCATGCCCGGAGAGTAGTTCGGCGTGGCTCGTCTCGGGGCAGACGAGCCGGAGCATCGTCGCTAGGCTCGTGATCATGGACATTCTCCGATACGCCGCGTTCACCGCCGACCCCGCCGGTGGCAACCCGGCCGGTGTCGTCCTGGACGCCACCGGGGCGGGCGACGCGGAGATGCAGCGGGTGGCGGCCGAGGTCGGCTACTCCGAGACGGCGTTCCTCGTGCCCGCCGGCGGGGGCGGGCGGTTCACCGTCCGCTACTTCAGCCCCAAGGCGGAGGTGCCGTTCTGCGGGCACGCGACGATCGCGTCGGCGGTCGCGTACGCGCAGCGGCACGGCCCAGGTGTGCTGCACCTGGACACTCGCGCCGGGCTGGTCGAGGTCGCCACGAGCGTGCAGGCCGACGGCGCCACCACCGCCACGCTGACAAGCGTCGCGCCGCGCACCGTACCCCTTGCCGCGGACGACCTGGCGGCGCTGCTCGCCGCGTTGCGCTGGTCGCCGGACGATCTGGACGCGACGCTGCCGCCGCGTGTCGCGTACGCCGGGGCCTGGCATCCGATCGTGGCCGCCGAGACCCGGCAGCGCCTGGCGGACCTGGACTACGACACGGCGGCGTTGAGCGCGCTGATGGCCGAACGGGACTGGACGACGATCGACCTCGTGCACCGCGAGTCCCCGCTGGTGTTCCACGCGCGCAACCCGTTCCCGCCCGGCGGCGTGGTCGAGGACGCCGCGACCGGCGCGGCGGCTGCCGCGTTCGGCGGTTACCTGCGCGAGCTGGGCCTGGTGCGGCCGCCCGCCACGGTGACCGTGCGGCAGGGTGACGACATGGGCCGTCCGAGCCTGCTCACCGTCAGCATCCCCGCCGGGGACGGCGCCGGGATCGCGGTGACCGGCACCGCCGTGCCCATCCCTGCGGATGATGTCAGATCGGGTGCGGCTCGTTCGTAGTACGGGTGAGAGGCGGCCGGACCGGGCCGCCCGGACAAGGGAGTCATGGCATGCCGCGGTACCTGATCTCGTTCAACGACGGCGCGATGGACCACATCCCCGCCGAGGAGATCCCCCAGGTGGGCAGGGAGGCGCACGCCGTCATCCAGGAGGCCGTGAACGCCGGTGTGTTCGTGTACGGCACCGGGCTCGAACGCCAGCAGGCGACCATCGTGGGTGCGGACGGGGTGGTCACCGACGGGCCGTTCCCGGAGACCAAGGAGGTCATCGGCGGGTTCGTGGTCCTCGACGTGGCGTCCCACGACGAGGCGCTGAAGTGGGCCGCCAAGATCGCCGCGTCGTGCCGATGTGCCCAGGAGGTCCGGGAGGTCATGCCCGACCCCGAGACGGAGGCGATGCTCCGCGCGGCGGGCCGGTGACAGGTTCGATGTCGACGCGATGAGGGTGGGTGTGGCACCCGGACGGCAGCCGCGCCCACCATGATCGCTAGCCTCGTGCGGTGAAACGTGAACTCGCCGCACTCTCCCTGCTGTTCGTCGTCTCCGCGTGCGCGCCCGCGGAGCCCGCACCGTCGACGTCGGCCACCCCGTCGTCGTCCGCTGCGGCGTCCTCCGCCGCTCCGCAGGCCGGCTCGACCGCGCCCGCGGACAAGGTCGCGGCCGGTGCGTGCAACATGGGGGCCCGGGTGGTCGAGCAGCAGGACGTCCGTTTCACCTCGAACTCGCCGATCGCCATGCGTGCCCGCAAGGCGGCCGACCCGGGCGTCCGGGAGGCCGGCGAGCGACTGGCGGTGGCGGCGAAGGAATCCGGGGACATGTTCATCCGCAACGACCCGAACGCGGACACCGGCCCGGTCGACGCGCGCATGGCCGAGGCGCAGCGTGGGCTCCTCACCGCGTGCACGGAGCTGTTCGGCCCGCAGCCGTGGCCGTTCGCCCCGTCGCCGACCCCGTCCTCCTGAGCGCGGCGCCCCTGTCGTGATCCAGCCTCATGCCTGGCCGGCGGCCTGAGCGATGGCGAGCGTGTGCTGGTACTCGCGCCAGTGGGCCAGCTTGCCGTCCCGGGTCCGCAACACCCCGATGAAAGGCGCGGAGGCGGTCACCCCGGTCACCGTGTGTGTGCCGACGAGTTCGTACTCGACCACGATCACCTCGGGATCCGCCGTCTCGTGCACGACCACGCCGCGGCAGTCGTCGAACCGCACCGGGAACACCGCCCGGCCCGCCCGCGTGTAGTCGAGAACGGGTTGCTTCCCCTCGGTGCGCGTCGGCTGGCCGGGCGCGGCGAAGGGTGTCTCGACCACCACGTCGTCGGCCAGCGAATCCGCGTCGAAGGCGGGCAGACCGGCCAGCCATCTGGCGCGCATGCTCTCGAAGATCTCCTGTGGTGTCATGCCGGCCTCCGAGATAATGAGTCGTGACTCGACTTGTGTCCGTGAGAATAATGAGTGGAGGCTCATTTTGGTAGAGGGTCCGCCGCTGCGCGCCGACGCGCAACGCAACAGGGCACGCATCCTGGACGCCGCCGAGGCGGTCTTCGCCGAGTTCGGCACCCGTACCTCGACCGAGCAGGTGGCTCGCCGGGCGGGCGTGGCCATCGGCACGGTCTTCCGTCATTTCCCCACCAAGGAGGACCTGCTCGTCGCGCTCATGAAGCGACTGCTCGCGCAGCTCGCCGACGAGGCGGGACGACACGACCTCTTCGGGTTCTTCAGATACACCGTGGCGCAGGCCGCCGCGAAGAAGACCGCAGTCGAGCTGCTCGCCGGATCCGGGGTGGACATCCGGCTTCCGGACGCGGTAGGTCACCTGGAGGAGGCGGTGGGCCGGCTGCTGGAACAGGCCCAGGCCGCCGGAGCCGTCGCCGGCTCGGTACGGCTACCCGAGGTGATGGCGCTGCTCACCGGCATGTGCCAGGGCGCCCTGCACGGGGGCTGGGACGAGCATCTGCAAGCCCGGACGCTGGCTGTCGTCTTCGCCGGCTTCGAGCGCGGCTGACGGTCCGGCGCGGATCACGCCGCGACAAAACCGGTTGGCCGGCCCCGGCGGACGCTGTTAGCTTGCCGGTGGCCGTGCCGGAGAACGAGGGAGGTGGTACCCGTGACCGCAGTATCGACATGGGTGCTCCCCTCGGGGGTCACGGCCGGGCGATAGGTCGTCCGGGAGCGCCGACGCACTCCCGAAAGGCACGACCATGCGCTTCACCTCCGAACAACGCCTCGCCGACGACGTCCGCGAACGCGAGTTCACCCTCGGCGGGATCCCCGGCCTCCTGTGGACGCCCGCGTCCGCGTCCGCCCCGGTCCCGCTGATCCTGCTCGGCCACCCCGGCGGACTGCGCCGGATGTATCCCCGCCTGCTGGCCCGGGCGGAGGGCTGCGTCGCGCAGGGCTTCGCCGCCGCCACAGTCGAACTTCCCGGCAGCGGCGACCGGCCCGCGTCCGCCGCCGCCGAGCAGGCCCGCGCCGACCTGCGCCGGGCACTTGGAGCCGGTGAGCCGGTCGCCGACGAGGTGGTCGACCGGCTCGTCCTGCCGCTGGTGGAGAAGGCGGTCCCGGAGTGCCGGGCCACCCTCGACGCCCTGCTCGCGCTGCCCGGGATCGGTGGCCCGGTCGGCTACGCCGGCGGCGTGATCTCGATCGGCGTACGGCTGGCGCTCGTCGAACCCCGCATCGTGGCCGCGCTCCTGTTCGCCGGGAGCTTCGTGCCGCGCGCCATCATCGAGGAGGCCCGGCAGGTCACCATCCCGCTGCACGTCCTGCTCCAGTGGGACGACGAGGGAAACGACCGGCAGATGGCACTGGACCTGTTCGACGCCTTCGGCTCGGCGGAGAAGACGCTGCACGCCAACATGGGCGGGCACACCGGCGTGCCGTGGTTCGAGGGGGAACCCGCGAACCGGTTCTTCGCCCGGCACCTGAGGTAGGGCAGGGACGCCGGATGTTCGCCTACCAGCTCGCGGTCCAGCTGTACCAGGGACCACCGAGATGCGTGAAGCTCGGCGCTTCGAAGTCCTCGTTAGCGAGGTCCTCGGTGGGGCCCTGCGGCAGGTAGGCGAACCCGGCGTCGTCCAGCATGTACCCGTTGCTCTCGTAGAGCACCACTCCGCCGGGCACCGTGTAGGCCGAGGTGATGATGTAGGCGCCGATCCGGTGCGGCACCCGCACCTTCGACCACTCGGCGTCCTGCGCGCTCGCCGCGGGCAGCGCGGCGACCACCCGGTCGAACGCACCACGGCTCACCGCCCAGCGGGCCTGGAACGGCGCTCCTGCGACGACCAGCGCCGCCGTGAGCACGACGATCACCGGGGCGACCAGGAACCGCCAGGACCAGCGGCGGCGCTCGACCACGAAGAAGCCCACCAGGATGGCCCAGCCCAGGCCGGCCACGGCGAACAGGAAGACCACGCCGAGCATCACGACGAAGACGAAGCCGGGGACGCTGACGGACCAGAGCAGACACACCGCGGTGATCGCCACCCCGATGTGCAGGGTCCGCCAGGCGTTCCTCGTCCAGCGGTCGGCCGGCCGGCCGCCGCGCGCGCCGGTCACGCGGACCCGCCCACCGGCGACGCCCAGGTGGGGCGCCTGATCAGGCAGAACGGGTGACCGGCCGGGTCGGCGTACACGTGGTCGCCCGGCAACCGCCGTGCGCCCAGCGCGAGCACCGCCTCGCCCGCCGCGTCCTGGTCGTCGACCATCACGTCGAGGTGCATCTGCTGCGGCACCGCCGGATCCGGCCATGTCGGCGGCGTCAGGCCGGGGGCGCGCTGGAACGCCAGCCCGGACGTCGCCGTACTCGCCGACACCACGGTGAAGTCGTCGTCCGCGTACGTGATCGGGTCGCCGAGGACCGCGCTCCAGAACCGTGCCTCGGCCATCGGATCCGGGCAGTCGACGATCAGGTGGTGGAGTCGCCCGAATGGCACAGCGGTCACCCCGTCAGCTCAGCCGCAGGTCGTGCTCGGCGAGGGCGGCCTCGATGACGGCCAGCGCCTTCGGCCCCATGCCGTGCAGCCGCGCCAGCTCCGCGCGTGGCACCCCGGCGAGCCGGCGCAGCGTGGTGTAGCCGGCGGCGGTCAGCGCCCGCGTGGCCGGTGCGCCGATCTTCGGCAGGCGATCCAGGGGCGAGGCCATCGCCAGATGCTAGACCGCCACGGGTACGGCTCGCCTGCCGTACCTCGGCGTCAGGGACGGAATGGGGGAAATACCCGACGGGCATATCGGGGCGTTTCCGTATATGACTCGGGTGGGACGCCGCTGAAGAATCGATGAGCATCCAGACACCGGGAGGCACCGTGTTCCGACGTACCGTGGCCCTCGCTCTGACCGCGCTCACCGTCCTGGCGGGACTGCCCGGCGCGGCGCGCGCCGGTCTTCCGCCGCCGCGACTCGCCTGGGGCGAGTGCGCCGACGACCTGCCGGACGTCCCGCCGGATCCGCGCGTGCGGTGCGCCCGGCTCCGACTGCCGGTGGACTGGGCCCGGCCGAACGGCCCGACGTTCGACCTCGCCGTGGCACGCCGGTCCGCGCGCCTGCCGGAGCAGCGGGTGGGCACGCTGGTGTTCGGACCGGGCGGCCCCGGCGACTCGGGGGTGGAACGCATCCGCAGGGGCGACCGGTTCAGCGACGAGCTGCTGGACCGGTTCGACCTGGTCAGCTTCGACCCGCGTGCCGTGGCCCGCACCGCCGCGCCCGTCTGCACGCCGGACCCGGCGCTGCGCAAGCCGCCCGTCCCACTGACCGGCCAGGCCGACTTCGACGCCGCGGTGGCCTACAACCGGGCGCTGTGGAGCAGGTGCCGCCCGACCAGCCCGGTGTTCGACCACGCCGACACGCTCAGCACCGTCCGTGACCTCGAGGCGTTGCGGCGTGCGCTGGGGGAGCGGCGGCTGTCCTTCCACGGCAGCTCGTACGGCACCCTGCTGGGTCAGCAGTACGCCGAGCGGTACCCCGGCCGCGTGCGGGCGGTGGTGCTGGAGGGCGTGTTCGACCACAGCCTCGACGTGCGGTCCTTCGTACGGACGCAGGCCGCCGCGTTGCAGGACGCGTTCGACGAGTTCGTCTCCTGGTGCGACAGCTCGGCGGACTGTGTGCTCCACGAACGGGACGTGCGATCGGTGTGGGCGCGGGTGCTGGCCCGCGCGGACCGAGGTGAGTACGCCCCCCGTACCGCCTTCGACGTCACCGCCGTGGCACTCGGCATGCTCGCCGGCCCGCGCTGGCCGCAACTCGCCGCGATCGTGCGGGACATGGACGCCGGTACGCCGCCACCGGCTGTGAACCTCTCGATCTCGGTCGCGGCGTTCTGCGCGGACTGGCCCGCCGAGGTACGCGACTACGCCGAGTACGCCGGACTGGTCCGGGACGCCGCTGCTGCCGCCCCGGACGTCCGGTACGGCGCCGGTCTGCTCGCAGTGCAGACCTGCCTGGGCTGGCCGTCCCCGGTCCGCAATCCGCCGCACGAGCTGAACGTGCACACCCGCACGCCGCTGTTGCTGCTCAACTCCCGGCACGATCCCCGTACCGGCCACGCCTGGGCGGCGAACGTCGCCCGGCAACTCGGCCGGCACGGGCGTCTGGTCACCTACGAGGGCTGGGGCCACGGCACCTACCAGCGCAACGACTGCACGACTGCCGTGGTGGACAGGTACCTCGTCGATCTGACGGTGCCCGCCACCGGCACGCGATGCCCGGCGAGCTGACCCGGCGGCGCTAGACCGCCGGGTCCGACGCCCCGGCGAGCGTGCGGCCCGCCGGGCGCCGGTGCGGCAGCGCCGCCAGCCCCAGCGCGACGATCAGCAGGACCGCGCCGAGCAGGAACGGCAACGACAGGGTGGGCTGGCCGAGCCACTCCCACGGCACGTGCCAGCGGGGATGCGGCTCGCTCAGGTGATGCGTGAGCATCATCGGCGCGCCGAGCAGGGTCGGCGCGGCCCAGAACACCATCGCGACGCCGTACAGAACCTTCGCCGGGCCCTGCACCAGCGGGCTTCGTCCCTCGGTGCGGCGGCTCGCCCAGCCGAACAGCACCCAGCCGCCCAGCGTGCCCAGCACGAAGCCGAGCAGACCGGCGGGATACGCGGCGCCGGGGGTGGCGCGGCTGAGGGTGAGGTTCATCGAACCCTCGGCGTTGAGCTCCGCGGCGAGGATGTGGTCGCCGCGTCCGGCGTACACGGTGATGTCGGAGGGGATGGACGCCGGGTCGCACTGCGGACTGCCGGGGACGCAGCCGTACGCGTCGGTTCTGACGGGCTCGCTCCGCTCCCACCCGGCGGCGTGCAGGCGCTGCCGCAGGTCGGTGGGGCCGCCGGCCGGCGTCTGGTCGAACGACGCGGTCAGCTCGGCCAGCGCGTACTCGCCGCCGTCACCGAGGAGCAGCTCGGACAGGAGGTCCTCGTTCAGCGGGTGGCCGTAGATGAGGAACACGGCGGGCGGGTCGTCCCGGTCGATGTGGCTGACCTGCCGGTCCGGGTAGAGCTGCCCGACCACGGCGGCGAGGTCCCGGTGGTCGAGCGGGCGGGAGCCGAGCCACGCGAGCCAGGTGCCGAACGACGCGGCGAACAGACCGCAGACCACCGCGAAGACCGCCGCCCAGGCCACCACGGTACGGCTCGCCGGCCGCCCCAGCCGGGCACGCAGACCATGACGTACGAGATTCGCCGCGATCCGGGTACGCCGATGGGCCGGGCCGACGTCCCATACCGTCTCCAGGATCTCGGCCCCGCGCGCCCGGCGGTAGTCGCGGGGGTAGGCCAGCAGCAGCCAGCGATGCATGGGTTTCTCCCTCGGGAGCCGCGACGGTGGGGGTCAGGCGGTGCGGGGCCGTAGGGCGCGCAGCCGGGACTCGGCGGCGGACGCGAGCTGTCGCAGCCGCTCGGTCTGGCGTGCCAGCTCGGCCCGGCCGTCGGCGCGCAGCCGGTAGTAGCGGCGCAGCCGGCCGTCGACGACCTCTTCGTGACTGAGTTCGGCGAGGCCCTGCGCGACGAGGCGGTCCAGGGCGGCGTAGAGGGTGCCCGGCAGCAGGTTGACGCGACCGCCGGACAGGCCGGTGACCTCCTGGATGATCCCGTAGCCGTGGCGCGGCTCGTCGGCCAGCGCGGTCAGGATCAGGAAGGTCGCCTCGCGCATCTCATTCACCGAGGCAACATATACAGCCGATCAATACATGGTCAACGGTGGCCGAGCAGTCGCCGCTCGGCCATGAAGGCGCGCAGCGTCCCGGCGTCCTCGGCGGACATCAGCCACCGAGGGATCACCGTGGCCGGCATGCCTCCCACGTACACGATCCAGAAGTCGGGGGTCTCGGTGACCCGCGTGACGCCGTCCCAGGCGATGCCGCCGGACTCCGAACCGCTGCGCATCATGATGTTGCGGTCGTCGATGTCGTAGCCGCCCTCGACGGCGTACCCGCCGGAGCGGCGCCGGGCCCGCCACCGCACCCACGGCGCGTACAGCATCGACAGCACGCCGGCCACGATCAACGCGGTCCACAGCGACGCGAACCGCGCCGACGCCTGGGAGGCGATCCAGCCGATCACCCCGATCGCGGCGAGGGCCGCGCCGATGTAGCCGAACCGGCGCAGCCGGGCGGCGGCGAGCGCGGCGGCCACGCGGGCCGGATAGGCGGGATCGGCCGGTACGGCGAAACGGATCTGCACGCCCGAACGATAGTGCCCCGCCCGCCTGTGCCGAGCCGGACCCGCGCGGCCGGTCAGGTCCGGCGCAGCACCAGCGTCGCGAACCCGAGCACGCCGCGGTATCCGCGCAGCCACTGGTCCCGGTGCTCCCGGGCGGCGGCGAGCGCGTCGGCGGCATCCGGGTGACCCGGGTTGTCAAGCGCCCACTCGGTCAGCGAACCGGTCCACGACCACTCGTAGTCGTCCCACTCGGCGGTGTCGCTGACGTGCGCGTACACCGGGGTCCAGCCGGCCTGCTCGGCGGCCGCGACCAGACCGGCGAGGTCGGTGTGGTCGTCGGGTTTCGCGCCCAGCGCGGCCAGTGCCTCCGGCGTCGGCGGCACCTGCCAGAAGCCTTCGCCCACCATGAGGATGCCGTCGGCGTTCACGTGCCGGCCGGCCAGTTCCAGCGTCTCACCGAACCCGCCGAACGCGTGCGTCGACCCGACGCAGAGCACAAGGTCGTGGTCGCCGTCCGGGACGTACGACCGGGCGTCGCGCTCGTGCAGCGTGAGCCGTTCGGCGAGGCCGCGCACGGCGGCGGCCTCGGCGGCGCGTTCCAGCGCGTACGGGTTGAGGTCCACGCCGTCGGCGTGCCCGTCCGGGTAGTGCGCGAGGGCCTGCAACGCCCACGCCGCCTCACCGCAGCCCAGGTCGAGGATCCGGGCCGCAGGCCGGCGACCGGCCCGGCGCAGCAGCCGGTTGACGTTGACACCGGAGAGCGGGGCCGCGATCGGGTGGTGCGAGTGCGCGATGCTGCTGAGCCGTCGACGGTCCATCGTCGCAGTCAACACGAGCACGACCGGATTGTCGTGCCGGTCAGGTGCGGCAGACGATCGTCGCGTCGTCGGTGGCGACGCCCCCGCGTGCCTCCGCCTCGCGGACCCGGCGGATGACGTCCGCGGGGCCGTCGGTCTCCAGCAGGCGCAGCAGCCCGGCCCAGTCGGAGAGCCCGAACGTGTCCACGAGCCGGCTCGCACCGTTGCTGAGCAGCGCCGCCGTGCCCGCCTCGCCGGCCGGGCACTCGCCGGTGACCGCCTCGGCCACCACCGTCGGGTCGTCCTTGGCGACCCAGAAGCCGCCGGGACTGTTACGGCGGGATCGCAGATCCAGCAGCAGCCGCCGGTACTCGTCGCCGCCCTCCGGCACGTCCTTCAGCCGCTCCTCGAAGGACCGGGCGATCACCACCTCCCGCGGATCGTGGGCGACGACGGGATCACCCGCCGCCCGGCCGACGACCGCGACCGCGTCGCCGAGGACCAGGTGCTCGACGATGTCGCCGGAGAACCGCAGCATCGCGACCGCCGCGAACGGGCTGATCGGATGGGCGACGTCGCACGTGTCGCGGTGCGCGTCGGTGACCCGCTCGATGCCCTCGGCCAGCACGTCGCGCAGGCTCCGCCCCTGCGCCAGCGCGCCGAGCAACGCGCCGCCGAGCCGGGTCGCGTACCAGGCGATGCCGTGGTGGCAGACCTCGCCCGCCCCGGCGATGCCGCCGGCACCGTCGACCAGCACCATGCCGCACGGTACGGCGCCGGCGAAGTCCTCATTGGCCCGGCCGGGATGCCCCGCGTCGGTCGCCATCGTTACCCGCATCGGCTCATCATGCCGGGGCCGGCCGGAACGCGATGTCCCGCGCGGCTTGATCTGAAGCCCGGTTGAGGTCCTAGCGTCGTGCTCACCCGATCACCGCCGGAGGTAGCGCACCATGACGACACCGCACCTGTCCGACGCCGAACTCGCGGGCCAGCCGGCCGCCTACTGGACGGGCGTCGCGTACGAGTCGCTCATCGCCTTCACCCGGGCCCAGCAGGCCGCGCACGGCTTCACCCAGCCCCAGTTCTGGCTCCTGCGCAACCTGTCCCCGAACGACCTCCTGCCCGGTGGCGGCGGACTGACCGTGCCCGAGCTGCGGCACGCGATGCGCTCGTACCTGCGGGCCGAGGACGACCTGGACGCCGAGGCGGAGGTGCTGCGCGAACGCGGCTGGCTGACCCGCGACGCGGACGGCCGGCTGCGGATCACCGAGGCGGGGGAGGCCGCCCGGCTCCGCCTCAAGCAGCACGCGCCGGGGATCCGGGCCCGCATCCACGACGGCGTCAACGACGCCGACTACGTCACCACCCTCAAGGTGCTCCGGCGGATGATCCGGAACACCGGCGGCACCGGGTAGCGCACGGGCCCGACTCAGGACGCCCGAAGGCTCCGGATCGCCAGGCGGGCTCCGTGGTGGAGCAGCACGCCGGCACCGGTGTTCGCGACGGCCAGCCCGGCCGCGCCGAGCAGCCCGGCGCCGACGTCCATCACGCCGGTCGCGACCAGGAGGACCGGCCAGCCCAGCGCGGCGGTGACGAGCGACGACCGCCACCAGCGCCCGAGGAGAAGCCCGAACAGGATCAGCACCGGGATCATCGCGGGCGACCTCCTGCCGTCGGCTCGTTCGAGCGTACGCCCGGCTCACCCCGCCGGTCGCCGGGCGCGGGGTCGTCGCGGCTGCCGGAATCGGCCGTACGGGCGCGGCACGTCACGGAGCGGTCGGTGGCTTCGCCTTCTGCGGGTGGAACGTGTCGTGGCGGGCCAGCATGGCGACGAACTCGCCGACCTTGCGCGTCCGGGTCTCCGCGCGTTTGACCGCGTTGAGCCGGTGGATGAGCGCGAACCGGTTGGCGCTGGTCAGGACATCGAACATGGCCTGGGCGGCGGGCTCGGCCGCGATGGCGGCGAGCAGGTCGGCCGGCACCTCGGCCTCCGACGGCGGCGCGTAGGCCGCCGCCCACCGGCCGTCCGCCTTCGCGGCCTCCACCGCGGCCCGGCCCGCCGGCGTCATCCGCCCCTGTTCCTCCAGCCGGGCCACGTGCCCGACGTTGCGCTGCGACCACGAACTACGGGCCCGGCGCGGGGTGAACCGGATCCAGGAGCTCTCGTGGTCGCGCTTGCGGGCCTGCCCGTCGATCCAGCCGAAGCACAACGCCTCGTCGACCGCCTGCTGCCAGGTCAGCGTGGTGACGGTGCCGCCCTCGCGGGTCAGGGCGAGCCAGACGCCGGGAGACGTGTCGTGATGGGCGGACAACCACGCGCGCAGCGCGTCCGCGTCGGGCACGATCAGCTCGTCCAGCTCAGCGGTTCCCATGACAAGCAGGCTATGCCGGGGGTACGACGCTACTGCCGGACGCCCGGCTCAGCCGCCCGCTGATCCCCGTCGGGCGACGCGTCGGCCGCCCGCCGTATCCGCCGTCCGGCCACCAGCATCGCCACGCCTGCGCCGGCGAGCCCCGCGCCCATCAGACCGCCTCCGATCCCCGTCGCCGGACGGCCCTCACGGAACGCGTACCCCACGGCCGAGGTGAGGATCGGCGTGCCGAGGGCGATCGCCGTCCACCCGGCGAGGACGTCCCCCTTGTCGGCGAAGGCGTTCGTGGTGATGAGGAACGTCAGCACGACGGCCGCGGCGAGGCTGACGAGGATCAGCGCCGCGACGATCAGCGCGGGGTCGCGCGGGAGCAGCCCGGCGGCCGCGGCGAGCACGTAGATGATCGCCGCCGCGATGAGGTTCGCGAGGACGTTCGTCATCACGTTCGCGGCGAACCTGCGCAGGCCGCCGCGCCCGGTGTCGTTGCCGCTGATGGCGTCCCCCGATCGCCGTCGATGCCTACCAGAGCGAGGTTAGGGCGACCGGTCGGCCCGGCACAACGCCCGGTGCCGACAGGTGTGGTCACGGCATCCGTGAGTCGTGCGACCTCCGGGCCGCCAGCACCTCGTCCAGGTGCCGCTCGCTCCACGATCGGGCCGCCGCGACCAGCGTCAGCAGGCTGCGGCCCAGCGGCGTCAGCGCGTACTCCACGCGCGGTGGGTTCTCGTCGTAGGCGCTCCGCGTGACCAGCCCGTCGCGTTCCATCGCCCGCAACGTCTCGGCCAGCACCTTCGGCGTGATCGTGCGCAGCGGCACCCGCAGCTCGGTGAACCGGCGCGGCCCGTGCTCCAGGCACAGCACCACCATCGCGGTCCACTTGTCGCCGATCTGCAACGGCATCATCCGCGACGGACAGGCGGGATCGAACATGTCCGGATCGAGCGGCGTCACCGCCCGAGCGTAACCCCGGTACCGTTGCGGTAACCGGCACCCGGCGCTCTAGCGTCGCGCCATGACCAGCATCGCCGTCCTCGGGGCGGGTGGCCGCGCCGGCCGCGCCGTCACCGCCGAGGCCCACCGCCGCGGCCACCGCGTCACAGCCGTCGTCCGCGACCCCGCCCGCCATCCCGACCTCACCTCCGCGGTACGCGGCGACGTCACCGACCCGGAGGCCGTCACCTCGATCGGGTACGGGCACGACGCCGTCGTCCACGCGGTCAGCCCGGCGTCCGGGCCGGAGGCGCTCGCCGCCGCCGGCCTCGATCCGGAGTTCTTCGTCCGGGCCGCAGACGCGCTGCTGCACGGCCTGGCCCGCGCCGGCGTGCCGCGGCTCGTGGCGATCGGCCTGTTCGCCACGCTCACCGACGCGCACGGCCGGCCCCTCCACGACGACCCGGCCGTCCTGCCCGCCGAGTTGCGGCCGTTCGCGCTCAGCCACGCCGCCGGCCTGGACCGGCTCCGCGGCGCGGACACCACAGTCGACTGGCTGGTGCTCACCCCGCCGGCCGCGCTCGACGTGGACGGTCCCCGCACCGGCCGGTACCGTCTCGGCGGCGAGCAGGCCCCGGCGCTCGCGTACCTGTCGTACGCCGATCTGGCGGTCGCGGTGGTCGACGAGATCGAGTCACCGCGCCACCACCGCACCCGGGTCTCGGTCTTCGGGGACCTGCCGAGCTAGCCGCCCGCCGCGTTGTGCCGCGCGACCAGGGCCGGCAGCTCGTCCAGCGAGTCGATGCGGAACAGGCACCGGTCGGCGACGTCCGGCATGTCGAGGATGTGGCCCCACGGTCCGCGCCGGATCAGGCACGCCGTCATGCCGGCGGCCATCGCCGGGGCGGCGTCGTTGTCCGGCCGGTCACCGACGTAAAGGAGCGCCGACGCGTCGCCGCCGCCCTCGCGAACCACCCGGGCGAAGAACTCCGGCGCCGGCTTCGCCACGCCCCAGGCCGCCGACGTGCCGATCACGTCCACCGACAGGTCGAGCGCCCGCAGCGTCGCCTCGGCGTGCTCCGGCTGGTTGCCGGCCAGGCCGACGCGCAATCCCTGCTCCCGCAGGGCGGCCAGGCAGGCCCGTGCGTCCGGGTACAGATCCTCCTCACCGAACGACTCCGGGTCACCGGCGGCGACCCGGCGCGCGAGTTCGGCGGTGAGGTCGAAGTCCGGCCGGAACGCCCGGAACACCTCCTGGTAGTCCAGGCCTCTGGCGATCACCGCGCCGAAGACCGCGGAGAACGTGTGCCTCGGTACGCCGAGCCAGTCCGCCCAGGTCGCGAACTCGCGCGTCTCGTCGAGGATCGTCCCGCCCACGTCGAAGAAGACCGCCCGGATCATCAGCGGATCGTACTGTCGTTGATCGGCCAGTGGGGGCCGCCCGGGTGGCGCAGACTGCCCGCATGAATCCCGCCTTCCTCCCCGAACCGCCGCAGAGCCCGGCGGCGAAAGCCGCGTACGAGGACGACCTCGCGTCCGACGGCTACGTCAACAACCTCACCCGCGTCTGGTGCTGGCGGCCCGACGTGCTGATGTCGTTCCAGAACACCCGCACCGAGCTGCTGTCCGAGTCCACGCTGTCCTCCCGTGAGGTGGCGGTGCTGGTCGCCGCCACGGCCGCCGCCCGGGGCGACTCGTACTGCTCGCTGGCCTGGGGCGCCCGGCTGGCCGGGATGAGCGACGAGGAGACGGCCGCCGCGGTGCTGCGCGGCGACGAGGCGGATCTTTCGGAGCGGGAGACCGCGCTCGCGGACTGGTCCCGCCGGGTCGTGACGGATCCGAACGCCACCACCGAGGCCGACACGCGACGCCTGCGCGACGCCGGCCTGAGCGACCGGGAGATCTTCGAGGCGACCACGCTGATCGCGTTCCGGCTGGCCTTCTCCACGGTGAACGACGCGCTCGGCGCTCGGCCGGACGCGCAACTGGCGGAGAAGGCGCCACGGCTCGTCCGGGAGGCGGTGACGTTCGGCCGGCCGGTCTGAGCGAGCGGGCCTGCCCCGCGGCCACGGGACAGCGGGCCGCCACGCGAGCGGAGATCATCATCCGGTGACAGACACCGCCGCGTACACCTTGGCCGTTCCGCCGTTGTTCGCCGCCCTGGCCCCGGCACGCGACGTCCTGATCGCCGGCGCCGGTGGCGGCTTCGACGTCTACGCCGGCCTGCCGCTGGCGCTCGCGCTGTGGCAGGCCGGCAAGCGGGTGCACCTGGCCAGCCTCTCCTTCTCGGAGCTGGAACTGCTCGACCGGCAGGTGTGGGTGGACGAGCACGTCGCGGCGATCCGGCCGGACACCCTCAGCCCGGACTGGTACTTCCCGGAGGCGCACCTGGCCCGCTGGCTCGCGGGCCGGGACCTGCCGTCGACCGTGTACGCCTTCCCGCCGCTGGGCGTGCAGCCGCTGCGGGAGGCGTACCGGTACCTGGTCGACCGGCTCGACCTCGACGCGATCGTGCTCGTCGACGGCGGTACCGACATCCTGCTGCGCGGCGACGAGAGCGGCCTGGGCACCCCGGTGGAGGACATCACCAGCCTGGCCGCCGTGGCCGGGCTGGACGTGCCGGTCCGGTTGGTGAGCAGCCTGGGTTTCGGCATCGACGCGCACGACGGCGTCAACCACGTCGAGGTGCTGGAGAACCTGGCCGCGCTGGACCGGGAGGGCGGCTACCTCGGCGCGCTGTCCATTCCCGGCTCCAGCCGTGAGGCGGTGCTCTACCGCGAGGCGGTCGCGCAGGCCCAGGCCGCCACCCCGCACCGGCCGAGCATCGTCCAGGGGCAGATCGCCGCCGCCATCGGCGGCGCGTTCGGAGACGTACGCTTCAGCCGGCGCACCGGCCACGGCGACCTGTTCGTCAACCCCCTCATGGCGATCTACTTCTCCGTCGACCTGCCCCGGCTCGCCGCCCGCTGCCTCTACCTCGACCGGATCGAGAACACGATCGGGCGGCGTCAGGTCATCACCCGCATCGAGGCGTTCCGCGACGAGCTGCGGGCCGCCCGGGTGCCCCGGGCGTACCCGCACTGACGGCCACGGCATGTCGCACCGGTGTGGGAGGGTCCGGGCATGACGACGTTCGTGCTCATCCACGGTGGCGGGGGCAGCGCGTGGGACTGGCATCTGCTGGTTCCCGAGCTGGCCGCCCGGGGTCACGACGCGGTGGTGCCGGAGCTGCCGATCGGTGACCGGTCGGCGGGGTTCGCCGAGTTCGGCCAGGCGGTGATCGACGCGGTCGGCGACCGCGACGACCTCGTGGTGGTCGGGCACTCGTACGGCGCGTTCACCGCACCGCTGGTCGTCGACCGGCTGCCGGTGCGCCTGCTGGTCCTGCTCACGCCGATGATCCCGCGACCGGGCGAGAAGCCGGGGGACTGGTGGGGCGACACCGGCTACCGCGAGCCGGAAGGGCTCAGCGAGGAGCAGCAGTTCTACAACGGCGTGCCGGCCGGGATCGTCGCCGAGGCGCCCGCGCACGGCCGGGAGCAGGTCAGCGCGGAGTGGGACGAGCCGTGGCCACTGCCCACCTGGCCGGCCGTGCCGACGAGGGTGCTCATCGGCCGCGACGACCGATTCTTCCCCGCCGACTTCCAGCGCCGGGTGGCCGCCGACCGGCTGGGCGTGGTGCCGGACGAGATCGACGGCGGCCACGCGGTGGCGCTCAGCCGTCCGGGCCCGCTCGCCGAGCGGCTGACCGCCTACCTGGCGTCCTGACCGTCCGGGCGCCGGCTTCAGGAGACGGCGGCGGCCGGGCGCGCGGGCTCCGGCTCGCGCGTGTGCCGGCGCGTCGGCAGCAGCAGCGGCGTGGCGAGCAGCAGCACCCCGGACACGGTGATCGCGGCGAGCGGGCCGACGACGGTGGCGAGGACGCCCCACCCGGCCGTCAGCGCGGCCCGGGTGAGCCGGCCGGTGACGCTCCACGCGGTCAGGACCTGCGCGGTGTGCGCCTGCGGGGTGCGGCGCAGGCGCTCGGTCGCGTAGATCGGGTTGAACACGCCCATGCACGTGATGAGCACCGACTCGACGGCGATCACGGTCAGCAGCCCGATGATCCCCGGATGGGTGAACGCGAGACCGAGCGGGACGATCGACCGCAGCCAGCCGGACGCCGTCATGACGCGCTGCCGCCCGTACCGCCGCACCAGACGAGGGCTCAGCCGTGCACCGAGCACGCCGCCGAGCGCGGAGACACCGAAGACCAGCCCGTACTGCCACGCCGCCACCCGGTACTCACCCAGCAGGAGCACGGCGAGCAGCGGCGCGGTCGCCATGATCAGGCCGCCGACCAGCACCGAGTTGAGGAACAGCCGCCACAGCACCGGGTCGCGGCGCACGAACCGCCAGCCGGCGCCCAGGTCGGCGACGCGTGAGGCACCCGACGGGTCGCGGGGCGCGGCCGTGTCGGCGGCCCGGATCCGCCGGACCGCGAGCGCCGACAGCAGGTGGCTCACCGCGTCGGCGGTGATGGTGACGACCGGGCCGAGCAGCCCGACGAGCGCACCGCCGAGCGGCGGCCCGGCCGCCGTCGCGGCCCAGCTCGTCGCTTCGAACCGTCCGTTCGCCGCCAGCAGCCGATCACCCCGGGCCAGGCTCTTCAGGTACGCCCCGGAAGCGGCGGTGAACGTGATGCCGGCCGTCCCGCAGACCACCGCGACGACGAGCAACTGGCCGTACGACAACACCCCGAGCGCGTACGCGGCCGGCACGCTCGCCAGCGCCGCGAACCGGACCAGATCCGTCGCGATCATCACCGGCAGCTTGGGCCGGTAGGCCACCCACGGCCCGAGCGGGATCGCCAGCCCTGCCGCCACCGCCAGTCCCGCCGCCTCCAGGAGCGACACGGCGAACGCCGACGAGTCCAGCACCCGCACCGCGATCAGCGGGAACGCGCCGAACGCCAGCCAGGTGCCGTACGTGCTCACCGCGTACGCCGACCACAGCCACCCGAAATCCGAACCCAGCTTCCGCACACCGCCCCCGTCACCGATGCCCCGCGCATCAGATCGGCCACGTGGACGCCGGGGCAAACAACCGCCGCCCGGCGCGCCACAACCATCGGCTGGACCCGCCTACTGTGGGCCGATGGACAGCGAGGCGGTGCGGTCGTTCGTGCGGGCGGCCGAGCTCGGGCAGTTCCGGCACACCGCCGACGATCTGGGCGTCACCCAGCAGGCCGTGTCGAAGCGGATCGCCGCGCTGGAGCGGGAGCTGGGGGTGCGCCTGTTCACCCGTACACCGCGAGGGGTCGAGCTGACACACGACGGCCGGGCGTTCCTTCCGCACGCCCGGGGCGTCGTCGCCGGCGCGGACCGCGCGGTCGCCGCGGTCCGGCCCGGCGCGCGGGCGCCGCGCATCGACGTGCTCGGCCTGCGCAGCGCGCAGGCCGTCCTGCTGCACGACTACTGGCGCGCCCACCCGGGCGTCGACCTCGACGTGGTGACGCTGCGGGTCGACGACCCCCGGCAGGTCGCCGCCGCGGTCCGGGCCGGCGACGTCGACGCCGCGTTCCGCACCGTCACCGACCCGGCTGCGCTGCCGCCCGAGGTACTGATGGTCCGCGCCTTCGACTCGCCGCTGCAACTGCTCGCCGGTCCCCGGCACCCGCTCGCGTCCGCGCCCACGCTCACGCCGCCCGAGCTGCGCGGACACCGGCTGCGGGTGCCGGGCATCGTGCCCGGAAGCGAGTGGGGCGAGTTCTACGAGCAACTCGCCGACGCCTTCGACCTGTGGGTGGACGCGACCGGGCCGAACTTCGGCACCGAGGTGCTCCTCGACGAGCTCGCGGACTCCGCGGACGTGGCGACGCTCGTCGGCGCCCGGGACCGCTACGTCTGGTCCACCGGCCACGACCTGCGCCGCATCCCGATCACGGATCCGGTGCTCGCGTACCCGATCAACCTCATGCTGCCCCGGACCGGCCCGCACCCGGGGCTGCGGCCGGTGATCCGCCACTTCGCGGGCCTGCCGCCGCTGCCCGGGCCGGTCTGGCTGCCCGCCTGGCCCGGGTGATCAGGGCTGCGACGTCCGCCGAGCCAGGTGGACCGTGACGTCCGAGGTGACCTCGACCGTGCCGGGCAGCACGTCCCGGACGCGGGGGAACACCTGCTCGCGTACGTGCGGCGGCAGTTCGAGATAGGCCGAGACGGTCGACAGGAGACCGAGGTAGTCGTCGGCGGTCATCGTGATCCGCCGCTCGATCTCCGACTGGCGTACGTCGGTGAACCACTCGGACGCGCGCAGCTCCGTGCCGGGCCACTGCATGCCGGCCTCCGGCGGCGTCCCGTCCGGCGACGGGATCTCGTCGTCGGCGAGGAACTCGGACCGGGCCGCAGCCACCGCGTCGCGCAGCGCCGGGTCGGCCAGCCGCAGCGGCCCGCCGAACGACGCGAACACACCACCGGGCGCGAGCAGCCCGGCGATCCGATCCCACCGCCGGTCCGGGTCGGTCCAGTGCAGCGCCGCCGCCGCGTACACCAGGTCGTGGTGCTCGCCGGCGCGCAACTGCTCGAACGCGGCCTGCCGGACCCGCACGTCCGCGGGCACGTGCCGGCGCAGTTCGGCGAGCATCGCGGGATCCGGGTCGGTGGCGGTGACCGCGATGCCGCGCCGGGCGAACAGGCGGGTCGCCTTGCCGGTCCCGGCGCCGATCTCCAGTGCGGTCCGGACCGGCCGGTCCGCGTACGACAGCACCAGGTCGGCCAGCTCCTCGGGGTAGCCGGGCCGGAACCGTTCGTACGCCTGCGCTGCCGCCCCGAAGCTCAACGCGCGATCCGGCATGCCGGCCATCCTCCCACGATCGGTCCTTCGTTCGCGGCTATCGTGCGCGGCGTGAGCGAACCCGGCTGGCTGGACGACACCCGCACCTCCTACGACACGGTGGCGTCCAGCTATGCCGACCTGCTGCGCGACGCCCTGGCGAACGAGCCGTTCCAGCGCGGCATCCTTGCGCTCTTCGCCGAGCTGGTCCGGGCGCGGGGGAGCGGGCCGGTCGCGGACGTCGGCTGCGGACCGGGCCGGATCACCCGGCATCTCCACGATCTGGGCTTGAGCGCGTTCGGCATCGACCTGTCACCGGCGATGATCGACCTGGCGCGGCGCGACCACCCGGACCTCCGTTTCGAGGTGGGTTCGATGACCCGTCTCGACCTCACCGACGAGTGCCTGACCGGGTTGCTCGCCTGGTTCTCCCTCATCCACGTCCCGGACGGTGAGATGCCCGCCGTCCACCGAAGCGGGTCGCGGCCTGGCTGACCGACGCCGGCTTCACCGTCGAGGCCGAGATGACGCATCACCCCGCCCCGGACGTCGAAGGCGGCTTCGTCTTCGCCCACCGGTGAGATCAGGCCCTCGCCCTACGCTTCCGGATCCCCGGTCACGTGCGCGGCGACGGCGTCGGCCACCTGCTCGGGCGGCACGGTGGCGTCGATCAGGTGGGTGTCGGTCACCGACGCGAAAGTGGCCAGCGCCCGGGCGACATGGTCGTGCCGCCAGCCGCGCGCGCCTGCCTCGATCTGGTCGGCGTCGATGCGGGCCCGCAGCCGGTCCTCGGGGAGCGTGAGCACGACCTCGCGGACGTCGATGCCGCAGGCGCGGATGCCGCCGAGGATCTCCGCCCGGTACGCCGGGTCGAGCAGGCTCATCGGCACGATCCAGACGCCCGGGTGGTGCCGGTCCAGCCCGGTGACCGTCTGCACGACGAGGTGACGCCACAGGGGCAGGTCCTGGAAGTCGCCGGTCGGCGGGGTGACGAACGCGGTGAGCATCGAACCGAGGAACTCGGGGTCGAACAGCCGCGCGTCCGGAAGCGACTCCGTGAGCAGCCGCGCGGTGGTCGTCTTGCCGACACCGAACGCGCCGTTGATCCAGACGATCACGCGATCATGATGCCATCACGCGGCGAAGTCGACGCCGGCGAGCGGCACGCCCCGGTACGCGGCGAGGCGCTCGGCCTGCGCGACGACCGCGTCGCGGGTGCTGCCGGTGAGCTCTCGCCACGGCTGGACCGCGACGGTGAACGACCGGCCGGACTTGCGGGGCCGCCAGGTCCCGGCCAGCTCACCGTCGGCCAGCACGGCGCCGGGGCGGCCCAGTACCGGCCACAGCTCCTTGACGCGGGCCGCGTCCGGCACGAGCGTCGCCCGGTCCTTCGCCTGGAGGAACAGGTCGAACGGGCCGAGCAGGCGGGTCGTCGTGGCGTCCGCCGACGCCAGCGCCGCCTCGTCGGCGGCGAGCAGCCAGCGCGTCTCACCGTCGACGCTCACCTCGACCGCGTCGTGCGGCCAGCGGGCCTTGACCTCCTTGACCGGGGCGTCGAGGTAGTCGGCGACGTGCTTGGGCGTGGCCGGGCCGAGCAGCCGCAGGTAGGCGCGGATGAGCTCGAACCGGTCGTCGGGCGCGGCGGCCGCACGGAAGCCGCGGATGCGTTCCAGGATCGGCGGTGACGTGTCGAGCCGCAGCTCCAGGCCGGCGCGCACGGCGGCCAGCCGGAACGGCATCTCGTAGAGGTGGATCGCGTCGCACGGCCGGCAGAACCGCAGGTAGGGCTCCGGCATCACCTCGGCGAGCCGCCCGGAGACCGCGCCCTTGACCGTCGGCGTGCGGACGATCTCCCGCATCCGCGCGGCCACCTCGTCGAGCGCGGCGACGATGCCGATGCCGGCCGCCTTCAACGGCTTCGCCGCGTCGTAGATGCGCTTGCCCGCGTCGGCGTCGGAGAACGGCTCGACCGCGGCGGCCACCACGCCCACGTCGGCACGGCGGTAGAGGTGCGGGGCGCCGCGTACGGTCCAGAGCAGGACCAGGTCGTCACCGGTCAGCGGGGCCACGTCGACGCCGCGCGTGGCGAGCGCCCACCGGCCGCCGTCGGGACCGGTGTCCTGCACGCCGATGTCGAGCACAGCGGTGTCGGCGAGCGAGCCCCGCGCCCGGTCGAGCTGCTGAGCGCGGATGCGGAAGGCCAGCACCTGACGCCTGTCGATCATCGCCACAGCGTAGGCGGCAGCACCGACATGTCCGGCGCGGAGCGCCGACCGGCGTGGCCGCGTGCGGTCAGCGGGCGGCGCGCGGCGCGGGGTCCGTCCGCCGGTCCGGGCCGGAGCGCTTGAGCAGGAACACGCCGCCGCCGATGAACAGGACGCTGAGCACGATCCCGACCAGGTTGCCGTCGGCGAGCGTGGCGAAGATGCCGAGCAGGCCGAAGATGACGGCCACGCCGCCGACCAGGCGCATGAGGTAACGACCGACTGACTTGCCCCGTGAATCCACCATGTACGCCCGTCTGCCCCCGCCGCCGCGCCGGCAAACGGGCGGATCGGGTCAGCGAGCCGCGAGCAGCCGTTCGCGGACCTCGCGGCGCAGGATCTTGCCGATCTGGGAGTACGGCAGTTCGTCGACCACAACGACCCGGCGGGGCACCTTGTAGCCGGCCAGGTGGGTGCGGCACGACGTCCGGATCGACTCCGGGGTGGCGGCCACCGCCGGGTCGACAACCACGGCGGCGACGACCTCCTCGCCGTCGTCGGTGGGCATGCCCACGGCGGCGGCCTCGCGTACGCCGGGGACGCGGCGCAGCGCCTCCTCCACCTCGGACGGGTAGACGTTGAAGCCGCCGGTGATGATCAGCTCCTTGATCCGGTCCACCACCGTCACGAAGCCGTCGGCGTCCATGATGACGATGTCTCCGGTACGCATCCAGCCGCCCGGCAGCAGCACCTTGGCCGTCTCCTCGGGCCGGTGCCAGTAGCCGGTGAACACCTGCGGCCCGCGGACCAGCAGCTCACCGGCCTCGCCCGGGGCTCGGTCCCGGGACGGGTCCTCCGGGTCGACGATGCGGACGTCGGTGGAGGGGAACGGCACGCCCACGGTGCCCGGCCGGCGGGTGGGGGCGACCGGGTTGCCCACGGTGATCGGGGACGTCTCGGTCATCCCGTACCCCTCGACCAGCAGGCCGCCGGTCACCTGCTCCCACAGCTCCACGGTGCCCGGTGGCAGCGACATCGCGCCGGAGATCGCGTACCGGATGGAGGTGAGGTCGACGCCGCGTTCGCGCGCGGCGGCGGCCAGCTTCGCGTAGACCGGCGGTACCGCGGGCAGGAACGTCGGCGGGCGGCGACGGACCGCGTCGAGCACCTGGTCGGCGTCGAAGCGGGGGAACAGCACCAGCGTCGCGCCGATGCTCACCGCGAAGGTGAGGCAGAGCGTCAGGCCGTAGGCGTGGAACAGCGGCAGCACCGCGTAGATGGTCTCCGCGCCGTCGCGCAGGCCCGGCACCCAGGCCCGGCCCTGCGCGGCGTTGGCGCGCAGGTTGCGGTGGGTCAGCACCGCGCCCTTCGGCTCGCCGGTGGTGCCACCCGTGTACTGGAGCAGCGCCACGTCCCCGGCCTCGGGCGCGGGATGCCCGGCGGGCAGCGGCCCGGCGGCGGCGACCAGCTCCGACCAGGGCAGCGCGCCGGGCGCGGGGGCGGTCATCGCGGCCCGCGCGGCGCGGACCTTCGGCAGCGGCACCCGCAGCGCCCACCGCTTGAGCCGCGGCAGCGCCGCGGTCAGGTCGACCGCCACCACGGTACGCACGGCGCCGCGTCCCGCCACCAGCGGCGCGACCTTGTCCCACACGATCGCGACCGTGGCGCCGTGGTCGGTGAGCTGGCGGTCCAGTTCGTCGGCCGTGTAGAGCGGGTTGTGCTCGACGACCACCGCGCCGAGGCGCAGCACGGCGTAGAACGCGACCACGTGCTGCGGGCAGTTCGGCAGCACCAGCGCCACCCGGTCGCCCGGGCCGACGCCGAGCCGGCGCAGCGCCTCGGCGGCGCGGGCCACCTGGTCGGCCAGCTCGGTGAACGTGGTGGTGGCGCCGTAGAAGTCGAGCGCGACCCGGGGCCCGAAACGTCCGGCCGCCTCGGTCAGCAGGTCGACGAGCGAGCCGTCCGGCTCGGCGATCTCGGCCGGTACGCCGGGTGCGTAGCTGCGGGTCCAGGGTCGCTGGGCGGTCGCGTCCATCGCCGTTACTCCTCGTCGCGCGGTTGACGCCCCCAGCCTAACTTGACCGCCCGGTAACCTACGCTCACGTAGGTTGCCGGGTCGGTCACATCCGCCGCAGGTCAGCGGCGGCGGGTCGAATGCTGGTGCACCACCCGCCGGCCCTTCACGATCCCGAAGATGATGACCGCGGCGAGCGCGATCACGCCGATGATGACGAGCCAGCGGACCGCCTCCAGCAGCAGCCCGAGCAGGATGAGCACCCCGGCGACCACGCCGACCACCCAGAGCAACGCGCGCATGTCCCAGCCTCCCGTCGTACGGTCGGCCGCCCGCTTTCCCGCTGGACCGGCGGGCATGCCGCCGCCTGGTGGATCAGTGCCGGGCCACGTACACGGTGTTCGCCGCCTCCCGGCCCTGCAACGGGTTCGGGAACCGGACGACGTGCGCCACCGAGGTCGGGAACACCTCGGTGAGCGTGCGCTGGAACGCCGGATCCGGTGGGTCGTTCGACCACAGCGCGAAGACGCCCTCCGGGTGCAGCAGCGCGGCCAGCCGCCGCAGCCCGTCGACCGTGTAGAACGGGGCGTGGCTGGGGTGCAGCACCTGGCGGGGGGAGTGGTCCACGTCCAGCAGCACCGCGTGGAAGCGGCGGCCGGGCTCGTCCGGGTCGAGACCGTCGCCGGCCACCGCGGCGAAGAAGTCCGCCCGGACGAACCGGGTACGCGGATCGGTGGCCAGCCCGGCGGCGAACGGCAGCAGATCCCGCCGGTGCCAGTCGATCACGTCCTCGATCGCCTCGACCACCACCAGCGAGCGCACCCGGGGATCCTCCAGCGCGGTACGCGCGGTGTAGCCGAGGCCGAGCCCGCCGACCACCACGTCCAGCGCGTCACCGGTGAGCGGGGCCAGCCCGAGCCGGGCCAGTTCGATCTCCGCGACCGGGAAAGCGCTGGACATGAGGTACTCGTCGTCGAGCTTCACCTCGTAGACCTCGGAGTCCAGTGCCGGGTCGCGGCGCCGCCGCAGGCTGATCTCGCCGATCGGCGTCTCCCGCCAGGCCAGTTCCTCGAAACGCGCGCCCACCCGGTGTCCTCTCCGCTGATCCGTCCCCGGATGCTACCGGCCGGTCCCGGCCCCGGCCCGGCGAAACGGCGGCGGACGGCGGTCAGTCGGCGGGGCGGGTGGCGACCACCACCGTGTCCAGCGCGTCGACGCTCCCGCCGTCGGTGCCCGGGACCGGCCGGCGGGTCGTCTCGGCCCGCTGCACGCGCAGCCCGGCCAGCCCGTCGACCACCGACTCCGGCGTGAGCAGCACGTCCGGGTCCTGCGGGCCGCCGATGCCGCCGGAGAGGTTGGCCAGGTCGTGGCCCACCACCACGAGCGTGCCGCCGGGGCGCAGCGCGGACTTCGCCGCGGCGAGCACCCCGGCGAACTCCGGCGCGGGCAGGTGCAGGTAGCTGATCAGCACCAGGTCGTAGCTGTTCGGCACCGGCCGGTACGCGGTCACGTCCGCGACCCGCCAGTCGACTGTGACGCCCCGCGCGGCGGCCATCTCCCGCCCCCGGTCGACGGCCACCGCGGAGAAGTCCACCGCGTTGACCCGCCAGCCCAGACCGGCCAGCCAGACCGCGTTGCGGCCCTCGCCGGCGGCGATGTCCAGCGCTGACCCGGGAGTCAGCCCGGTGACCGACTCGACCACAAAGCGGTTGGGCTCAGCGCTCCACACCAGTCCGGGCGTGTCGGCGTACCGGCTGTCCCAGGCGCTGCTGTCCACTGTGTCCCCTCCTCCGGCGGCCCCACACCGCCACGGTGACCGTACCGGCCACGGCAAGCGCTCCCACGGCGAGTCCCCACACCGGCGGCAACTGCTGCGCGAGCACGAACACGCCCATCACCACGACGAACCAGCCGAACACCCGGCGCAGCAGGTCGGCCGGGATCCGGCCGGCGAGCCGGCCACCGAGCAGGCTGCCGACGACGGCGGCGGCGGTGACCCCGGCGGCCAGACCCCAGTGGATCTGCACGCTGGACAGGTAGCCGGCCAAGCCGGCGAACGACTTCATCGCGATGACGACCAGCGAGGTGCCTACCGCTACCGGCATCGGCAACCCGCCCAGCAGGGCCAGGGCCGGTACGACCAGGAAGCCGCCGCCGGCGCCGACCAGGCCGGTGACCAGGCCGACGACCACGCCGTCCCCGACCACCCGCAGCATCGGCAGCTCGTGCGGCACCGGGCGGCCCTCGGTGGACCGGCGGCCCCGCAGCATCGCGACCGCGGTGGCGAGCATCATCAGCGCGAACCCGGTCAGCAGGACGCCGGCCGGGACGAACTCGGCCAGCCGGCCGCCCGCGTACGCGCCGGTCATCCCGGCCACACCGAAGATGAGCCCGGTACGCCAGCGGACCCGGTTCGCCCGGGCGTGCGGCAGTACGGCGACGGCACTGGTCACGCCGACGACCAGCAGCGAGGTGGCGATCGCCTCCTTGGCGGGCAGATCGGCGACGTAGACCAGCAGCGGCACGGCGAGGATCGACCCGCCGCCGCCGAGCAGGCCCAGCGTCACGCCGATCAGCACCGCGCCGGCCAGCGTCAGGACGAGAGTCGTCACTTGCGGCTCCCGTCCCGCAACTGCCCGACGATCGTGTCCAGGTCGCAGCTCGCGCCGCGGTTGTACGGCAGCTTGCTCAGCAGCATGCCCATGGCGCAGGTGTTGGTGAGCGCGGCGAACGTGAGGCCCGCGCCGATGAACGCGGCGACCCACTTCAGGCCGGGGACGAACACCGAACCGACGATCGCGGCGAGCACGATCGAGCCGGCGACGAGGCGTACCTGGCGCTCCAGGTCCCAGCGCGGCCGGCCCTGGTTGACCGGGGCGTTCGTGGCCTGCCAGGCCAGCATGCCGCCGTCGAGCACCTTCACGTTGGGCAGGCCGACGGTGCCGAGCGCCTGACCGGCCTGGCTCGCCCGGACACCGGAGCGGCAGATCAGCACCACGTCCTCGTCCAGGTGGCTGCGCAGCTCCGCGCGGTGCTCCCGGAGCAGGTCCAGCGGCACGTTGTACGCGCCGGGGATGTGCGCCGCCTCGAACTCACCGGGCGTGCGCACGTCGAGCATCCGGGGCGTACGGCCGGCGGCGATCAGCTCGCGCAGGGTCGCTGCGTCGATGGTGGTGGGGGTGGTCGTGGTCATGCTTCGGTCTCCTTCAGCGGGTGTTTTCGGGCAGGGTCGGGCGCCGGCCGGCGCAGGGGCACGCCGGCCGGGCGCTCGGGGAGAGGTCAGGCGGTGGGCGTCATGCGTACGCCGGCCGCCTCGGCCCGGCCGTACGAGTCGTCGATCAGCACCACGTCACGGCCGGCGTTGGCGAGCAGGGACGCGGCGGCGGTGGCCCGGTAGCCGGAGCCGCAGTGCACCCAGACGGTCCCGGCGGGGATGTCGGCGAGGCGCTTCGGCACGTCCGGCAACGGCACGTGCACCGCACCGTCGATGTGTCCGGCCTTCCACTCGTTCGTCATCCGCACGTCGAGGACGACCTGCGGCGCGGGCAGTCCGGCCGGGGTCTTCCCGGCCTGCGCGGCGGCGAGCGCGGCGAAGTCGGCCACCGCCATCTCCCGCAGCTGCGACGGGTCCGTGGTCCACTGCTCGGGCTCGCCGGTGGCCTGGGCGGCCGGGCGGTCGATGCCGATGCGGACCAGTTCCCGCTGGGCATCGGCGACCTGCTCCGGGGTCTGCGCCAGGAACGTGATCGGCACGCCCCAGTCGATCAGCCAGCCGAGCCACGTCGACATCGGCCCGTCCAGGCCGAGGCTGACGGTGCCGGCCAGGTGCGAGGCCGCGTACGCCTTGCGGTGGCGCAGGTCGACCACCCACTCGCCGGCGGCGATACGACGGCGCAGCTCGCCGGCGTCGGCGCGGGCCACCGGCGTGAGGTCGACCGGGGCAGGACCGGCGGCGTTGGCGACGCCCATGTGGGCGTAGTACGCCGGGTAGGCGTCCAGCCCGGCCAGCGTCTCGGTGACGAACTGGTCGGCGGCCAGCCGCAGCACCGGGTTGGCCTCCTTCTCCCGGCCGATCGTCGACTCGGGGGCGTCGGCCTGGCTGGCCGAGCAGAAGCTGCCGAAGCCGTGCGTGGGCCAGACCTGCGCGCCGTCGGGCAGCAGGTCGGCCAGCTTGCGCGCGGAGGCGTACTGGTGGTGCGCCAGCTCGTGGGCGTACTGCTGGCCGAGCAGGTCGGTACGGCCGGTGGTGCCGAACAGCAGCGAGCCGCCGGTGAACACGCCGGCCGCCGTCCAGCCGCCGTCGGTGGCCTCGTCGAGTGCGTACGACAGGTGGTGGAACGTGTGACCCGGGGTGCCGATCACCCGCAGCCGCATGGTGTCCGACACCGGCACGGTGTCGCCGTCGGCGGCCGGGGTCCGGTCGAACTCGACCGTGTCGGCGGCGGCCACCAGGTACTGCGCGCCGGTGATCCGGGCCAGCTCCAGGCCGCCGGAGACGTAGTCGTTGTGGATGTGCGTCTCCACCACGTGGGTGATCCGTACGCCCTTGTGGCCGGCCAGGTACAGGACGCGGTCGATGTCGCGCTGCGGGTCGACCACGATCGCCACCCGGCCGTCTGAGGCGAGGTAGCTGCGGTCGCCGAGCGAGGAGGTCGCGATGACGGACACGTCGAGAGTCATGCCGTTTCCTCTCATTGCCTATATACCCCCGGGGGTATGCGTCGGACAGTCTGCGGCCTGGGTTCTCCAGGCAGGTGTTTACCCGCCCGCGTCGCGGTCACACGGCGCGGACGGGGCTCAGTCGGTCAGGCGGGTGCCGTCAGGCCAGCGACAGGAAGAGCTTCTCCAGCTCCTCCTCGGTCATCTCCGGCTCCTCGCCCGCCTGGCGGGCGGCGTCGCAGTAGCGCATGCCGGAGGCGATGATCTTGAAGCCGGCCCGGTCGATGGCCTTGGAGACCGCGGCGAGCTGGGTCAGCGCGGCGCGGCAGTCCTCACCGTTCTCCATCATCTCGATGACGGCGTTGAGCTGCCCCCGGGCCCGCTTGAGCCGGGTCAGCGCCTCGCCTGTCATCTCCGGTCGAAGATTCACGTCGTACCTCCTGCGCTCGAAGATACCCCAGGGGGTACCTGTGCCGCCACCCGTCAGGCGGTCTTGGTCCGGACCTCGTCCATGTCGAGGTCACGCACGGCCCGGATCAGCTCCTCCAGCCCGGCCGTCGGCAGGGCGCCCGGCTGGGCGAACACCAGCACGCCGTCCCGGAACGCCATCAGTGTCGGGATCGACCGGATCTGGGCGGCCGCCGCGAGGGCCGGCTCGGCCTCGGTGTCGACCTTGCCGAAGACGATGTCCGGGTGCTGCTCGCTGGACTTCTCGTAGACCGGCGCGAACGCCCGGCAGGGGCCGCACCAGCCGGCCCAGAAGTCGACCAGGACGATGCCGTCCCGGTTGACCGTCTCTGCGAAGTCGGTGGTGGTCAACGCCACGCTGGCCATCGGTACCTCCGTCGGTTCGGGTTCCGCCATGTGTAACACACCCCCGGGGGTATCCATTCCGGGCGGGGTGGTCCTGGCCGCCTTGATCGACGCCTGGCTTGACGGGTCCTGGCCGCCTTGATCGACTCCAGCTCGGGGAGGTGGTGGGGTCCGGGGCGGTGTGATGCAGCCACCTCGGCGTACTGGCGCCGGGTTGAGGCGAGGGATTGAGGCGAGGGCGCGACTGTGGCGGTGTTCGTGCGAAGTGGGCGGGCGGCACATCGCGTGGTGCGCGTCGGTGAGCGTGCCCAGCGGACCGGCCGACCCGGTGCGCTTGATCGACTCCAGTTCGGGGAAGTGGTGGGGTCCGGGGCGGTGGGATGCAGCCACCTCGGCGTACTGGCGGAGCGGGGGACGACGAAGGGGCGGTGAGGGACACGCAGGGTCGCCGGGGCATCGACGGAGCGCTTATCCTGTGCGCCGACCATCCCGGCGGGAAGGGACACGATGGCGTCGCGGCAGGACCAGCTGCACTCGTACCAGTTCACCGTCCAGCGGGCGGTCGCCGCGCTCGTCATGCGGGAGACGGACCCGCCGCAGTCCCCGTTCCGCCGGCTGGCCGGCGCCGGTCTGGCCAGCGTCCTGGTCGCCGCGATCGCGCTCGGCGGCGTCGCCCTCTACGGCCTGTTCACCGGCGGCGGTGACTCGTGGCGCGAGACCGGCGCGGTGATCGTGGAGAAGGAGTCGGGCGCGCGGTTCGTCTACCGGGACGAGAAGCTGCACCCGGTGTTGAACTACGCCTCCGCGCTGCTGATCATCGGGGCGGAGCAGCCGAAGACGGTGCTTGTCGGCCGCCGCGCCATCGAGGGAGTGCCGCGCGGCCTGCCGCTGGGCATCGCCGACGCGCCGGACTCGCTGCCCGTGTCGAACCGGCTCGTCCGCGACGCCTGGACGCTCTGCTCGGTGCCGGGCGACGACACGGGGCGCGGGGAGGCCGTGCGCGGCGCGCCCCGGTCGGTGCTGCTGATCGGGCGGCAGGCCACCGGCGGCCGGGCGCTCGGCGACCAGGGGCTGCTGGCACGGCACCCGGACGGCGGCCTGCACCTGCTCTGGCACGACCGGCGCTACCTGCTGCGCGACACCGACCGGGTGCTCGCCGCGCTGGCCGCCACCCGGGAACGGGCGGTGCCGGTCGCGGCGGCGCTGCTCAACACGCTGCCGGCCGGCGCCGACCTGGCCCCGCCGCCGGTGGACGACCTCGGTGAGCCGTCCGAGCGGGTCACCGGCGCGAGCGTGGGTGACATGTACCTGGTGCGCAACTCCGGTGGCGGGCGGCAGTACGCGGTGGCGCAGCGCGGCGGGCTGGCCGGTATCACCGAGTTGCAGGCGGCGCTGCTGCTGGCCCGCACCGGCCAGGGGGAGCCCGAACCGATCACGCTCGGCCGGTTCGCCGCACTGCCGAAGCTGCCCGGTCTGGTGCCCGGCGGACCGACCGCGCCGCCCGCCGTGCCGCCCCGGCTGGCCGCCGCCGAGAACGGTGCGGTCTGCGCGCTGGCCGGGGACGACGCCGGCGTACGCGAGATCCGCGTCGGCGTCACCGCGCCGGACCTCGCCGCCGCCACGCGGACGCCCGGCGGCCGGGCCGGGCTCGCCGACGAGGTGGTGGTGGAGCCGGGACGTGGCGCGCTGGTGGAGGCGGTGTCCGCGCCGGGCGCCACTGGCGGCACGGTCTGCGTGGTCACCGACCTGGGCCGGCGGTATGCGCTGACCGGCGCTGACGTGCCGGGCATGCTCGGCTACGCCGGGGTGCGTCCGGCGCGGCTGCCGGCGGGCCTGGTGGACCTCCTGCCGGCGGGCAGCCCGCTCGACCCGGAGGCCGCCCGAACTGTCGCCGCACCCGCCTGACCGGCCCGGCGGCGGGCGTCCGCCTCGGCCGCACAGTGGCCGCCCTCGCCGACCGCCGTGGCCAGCCCGTCCGGCAGCGCGCGCAGCCAGCCGGCGGGCGAGCCCGCCACGGCCCGTCAGGTGGGGGAGCGGGTCAGTCGGCGGGGCGGCGCAGCACGGTGACCGCGAAGTCGGCGTCGTCGCGCCACGGCCGCAGGTCCCAGGTGGCGAAGCGGTGCTCGGGGCGCAGCCCGGCGGCGACCGCGTCGGCGTCCAGCTCGGCCACCGGGTAGCCGCGGTCGGTGGCGAAGCCGACTACGACCAGGCCGTCCGGCCGGACGTGCGCGGCGACGCGGGCCAGCACGTCGCGTTCCGTGCCGGGGGCGACGAAGACCATCACGTTGCCGGCCAGCACCGCGGCGTCGAACGGCTCGGCCTCACCCTGGGCGGCCAGATCCAGCTCGGCCAGGTCGGCGACCAGGAAGCGGGGACCCTGATGGTCGGCGCGGGCCGCCTCGACCAGCGTCGGGTCGGCGTCCACGCCCACGGCGGTGTGCCCGCGCGCGGCGAGCGCGGCGGCGACCCGGCCGGTGCCGCAGCCGGCGTCCAGGACGCGTGCGCCCGGCGGTACGAGCGCGTCCAGCAGCCGCGCCTCACCGGCCAGGTCGGCGCCCTCGGCGGCGAGCTGACGGAACCGGTCCACGTACCACTGCGAGTGGCCGGGATTCGTGTCGGTCACCCAGCGGGTCGGCTTGCCCATGAGGCCACCGTAGCTGATCTTGTGGCGGCGGGTCAGGCGAGCGCCAGGAACGTGCCGGCGGCGAGCGGCCCGCCGAGCGCGACGCCGGCCAGCACCTGCGGCCAGGTGTGGTCGTCGAGCCGTACCCGGGACCAGCCGACGGCCGCGACGAGCACCCAGCCGAGGTTCGCGGCCGGGCCGGCCAGCGGCACCAGCACGGCGACCGTGGCGGCGGCGACCGCCGCGTGGATGCTCAGCTTCCACCAGTGGTTCACCAGCGCGCAGGCCGCGCCGACCACGAAGATCACCACGATCACGGCGAACAGTTCGGCCGGCGCGCGGACCGCCGCCAGCAGCAGCACCCCGGCCGCGACCGAGGCCAGCCCGATCGACAGCGGCCGGGCGCGCTGGGTGCGGTCGCCGACGTGCCGGTCGGTGAGGCGACCCCGGCGGACGCCGTGCGCGAGCACGCCGATCGGGATGACGGCGCAGAACGTCAGCGCGATGCCGCCCCAGAGCAGGAACTGGCCCGCCGAGCGGCTGACCCGGGCGGCGGCGATCAGCGGCAGCGCCGTGACCAGGACGGTCGGGGCGAGCGCCTCGGTGAGCAGCCGGGCCGCCCGCGCGCCGGCCCGGCGCTCCCGTGATGCTCGCACCCGATCATCCTGGCACGGACGCTCAGCCCTTCTCTGCCCCGCTGGTGAGTCCCTCGGTGAGCAGGCGTTCCCCGGCGAAGAACAGCACCACGATCGGCAGCGTGAGGATGACCGAGCCGGCCATCAGCACCGTCTTGGGCACCTCGACGCCGTCGGCGAGCAGCGACAGGCCCAGCGACACGGTCCACCGGTCCGGCCGGTCGACCATGAACAGCAGCGCGAACAGGTACTCGTTCCAGGCGATCATGAAGTCGTACAGCGCGACGGCCATCACCGAGGGCGCCGCGAGGGGCAGGCTGACCCGGCGGATGATGCCGAGCCGGCCCGCGCCGTCGATCGCCGCCGACTCCTCGAGGCTGACCGGAATCGTCTCGAAGTAGTTCTTCAGCATGTAGACCGACACCGGCAGCGTCTGCGAGATGTAGACGAGCACCAGGCCGGTCAGCGACCCGCGCAGCCCGGCCCGGGTGAAGACCACGAACAGCGGGATCGCGATGACGATCGACGGGAACAGGTAGACCGCCAGGAACAGCGCGCTGACCTGCCGGCGGCCGAAGAACCGCAGGCGGGACACCGCGTACGCGCCGGGAATGGCGATCACCAGGGTGAGCGCGGTGGCGGCGAGCGCCACCAGGCCGCTGTTGCGGATGAACGTGAGGAAGCCCTGGCCGCCGTCGGAGACGGACTTCAGCACCTCGGCGTACGTGGCGACGGTCAGCTCGCCGAACGGCACCCAGAGCGAGCCGGGTTCGAGCAGCAGGCGTTCGATCGGGCGTACCGACAGCACCAGCATGTACCAGAACGGCAGCAGCGTGACCACCAGGAACCCGGCGATCACCAGCCGGCGCAGCCAGCGCAGGCTGACCGTCTCGATCCGGTCCCGATCCATCACGCCTCCCGTCGCGCGCCGAAGAAGCGCAGGTAGATCGCCACGAACACGAGCAGCACCACGGCGAGCACGACGGCCTGGGCGGCGGCCGCGCCGATGTCGGTGCGGGCGGTGAGGAACTGGTAGACCCGGACGCTCACCACCTCGGTGCCGGCGGCGCCGCCGGTGAGCAGGTAGACGTCGTCGAACTTGTTGAACGTCATGATGAAGCGGAGCACGCCGATGAGCGCGATCACCGGCATGAGCTGCGGCAGCAGGATGTGCCGGAACCGCTGGGTGGGTGTCGCCCCGTCGACCCGAGCGGCCTCCTCCAGCTCGCCGGGCACCGCCTGGAGCCGCGCGAGCAGGAACAGGAACGCGAACGGGAAGTAGCGCCACGCCTCGAACGTGATCACCGTCCACAGCGCGGTGGACTCCTGGGACAGGAACGGCACCGGCTGGTCCCAGCCGAGGAAGCGCCGCCCCCAGTCGTTGACGATGCCGAGCTGCGGGTCCAGCATCACCTGCCAGACGAACGTCATGGCGACGACCGGCGCCACGTACGGCAGCAGCATCGACGCGCGGACCAGGGTGCGGCCCCGGAACGGCCCGCGTACCGCGAGCGCCGCCGCCAGGCCGACCACTATCGAACCCGCGGTGCCGCCGACGCTGTAGAGCACAGTGGTCCAGAGCGTGTCGGCGAACCCGGGGGTGTGCAGCACCCGGTCGATGTTGTCCAGCGTCAGCTCGCCGAACAGGCCGGTCTTGCGCAGTGTCGCCAGGCGTACCCGCTGGAAGGCCAGCACCACGGTCCAGACGATGGGTATGCCGATCACCGCGACCACGACGAGCAGGGTCGGGCTGACCAGCGCGAGCCCGGCGCGGGACTCGCGGCGGCGCAGCGTCAGCGGACGTCGGCCGGGTCGGCGGGGTCGCTCCGGTGCGGGGGAGCGGCCGGCCTCCGGCGCGGTGGTGGTCAATTGACGCCCTTGGCTATCGCCTCGACGTCCTTGCGGGCGCGTTCGGCGGCGGCGCGGGCGTCGGACCTGCCGCCGACGACGTCGGCGAGCGCCTTGGGCACTGGTAGCTCACCGAGGATGGCGCCGACGAGCTTGCCCTGGTTCTCGGTCAGGCCCCAGCGCTGGAACGTGTCCGGGCTCTTCCGCAGGGTGGCGAGCACGTCCTCGCCGTAGACCTCGGACAGCGGCTTCTTGGTGTCCACGCCGGCCGGGCTGGTGTTCCAGGCTGTGCGGAACTTCTGCTTGTCCTCCGGCGTGCCGGTGCGCACCGGGAAGCGCCCCTCGGGGGACATGCCGAACCAGCGCGGGTAGCCGTCGGAGAGCATGTACTCCACGAACGACTTCGCCGGGTCGACCGCGCCGTCGAGCACGGCCCAGGAGCTGACCTCGCCGTACTGGGCCGGTTCGGTGCCGTTCGGGCCCTTGATCGCGGTGACGAAGCCGCTGTTCTTGGCCAGCCACGCCGGGTCGGACTGGCACTGCGGGCAGGTGGGCCGGGCGTCGGCACGCAGCCCGGCCAGCTCGTCGAGGATGAACGGCGACCAGATCAGCATGGCCGCCTTGCCGGCGAAGTAGGTGGCCCGGGTGGTGTCGACGTCCTGGGCGCCCTTCACCGAATTGTTCCGCATCAGGTCGCCGTAGAAGCGGAACGCCTCGACGCACTCGGGGGAGTCGAGCGTGACCTTCCCGGAGTCGTCGGTGAGCCGGCAGTTGTTCGCCAGCGCCAGGTGCTCGAACGTCTGCTGGGTGAACACGTCGCCGGGAGAGGTGGCCGCGGTGATACCGGCGACGCCGCCGGTGTTCAGCTTCGCCGCCGCGGCGGCGATCTTCTCGTACGTGTCGGGCGCCGGCAGGCCGGCGGCGGCGAACAGGTCCTTGCGGTAGACGAGCAGCTGACCCCACCCGTCGCTGGGTACGGCGAGCTGCTTGCCGCCGTCGCTGGTGAGTTCCAGCGCGCGGGGCGTGAACGTGTCCTTGCCGAGCCGGTCGACGACAGTGCCGTTGGCGTCGACGTCGAGGAGTTCGTTGGCGGACAGCGTCCGCACCCCGGCCAGGGAGACCGAGCCGACCACGTCGGGCAGGTCGCCGGCGGCGGCGCTGGAGGCGATGAGGGACGGGAACTGGTCCTCGTTGACGGTGACCAGGTTGACCTTGACGCCGGTCCTGGCGGTGTAGTCGGCGATGATCGCCTTGGTGGCGGCGACGCGGTCCGCCACGTCTTCCAGGCTCCAGACAGTGATCTGCGAACTGTCGGATTTCTGCCCGTCGTCGCTGCATGCGGCCACGCCGGTCCCGGCCAGTGCCAGGATCAGGCCTAGTGCGAGCCGCCGTGTGGAGGGTGATGACATCGGTGGCACTCCTCTCGAAAGAGTACGGCTTTCCGCCAATACCCATCGATTCATCAATGTAATCACATATGCCCATTTTTTGGGTTAGAATCGAGGTCGGCACTTTCTTCGGAGCGACGCCATGAGTAACTGGGTTGTCTCTCTGGCCGGGCCCCGGCACGTACGCCTGGAGCCCTGCCCCACGGACCGGCTCGGTCCGGGCCAGGTCCGCGTCCGCACCCGCTACTCGGGCATCTCCGCCGGCACCGAGCTGACGCTCTACCGGGGCAGCAACCCGCGCCTGCGCAAGGACTGGGACGCCGGCAGCCGCATGTTCGTCCCCCGCCAGGCCACACCCGCGTACCCGGTGGTGGGCTTCGGATACGAGGAGGTCGGCGAGATCGTCGAGGTCGCCCCCGACGTGGCCGGGCGGTGGCCCGGCCAGCTCGTCTGGGGCATCTGGGGGCACCGCGCCGAGGCGGTGCTCCCCGCGACGGCGGCGCACCCGCTGCCGTCCGGCCTCGACCCGCTCGCCGCCGTGTTCGCCCGGCCCGGCGCCATCGCGCTGACCGCCGTACTCGCCGGTGACCTGCACCTGGGCGACTGGGTGGGCGTGTTCGGGCAGGGCGTGATCGGGCTGCTCGGCACGCGTCTGGCCGCGCTCTCCGGCGCCCGCGTGGTCGCCGTCGACCGGATGCCGGGCCGGCTCGCGCACGCCGTGCGGCTCGGCGCGCGCCGGGTGGTCGACGCCGCCGCCGACTCGCCCGCCGCCGCGCTGCGGGCCGCCACCGACGGCCGGGGTGCCGACGTCTGCCTGGAGCTGTCCGGGTCGTACCCGGCGCTGCACGAGGCGATCCGCGCCACCGCGCACGCCGGGCGCGTCGTCGCGGCCGGCTTCTACCAGGGGTACGCCCACGGGCTGGAACTCGGCGAGGAGTTCCACCACAACCGGATCCAGCTCGTGGCCGCCCAGGTCTCCGGGTCCGATCCGGCACCCGGCACGGCCGGCCGGTGGTCCGGGACGCGGATCGCACACACCTTCATGGACCTGGTGGCCGAGGGCAGCGTCGACCCGCTGCCGCTGGTGAGCCACGTCGTCGACGCGGGCGCGGTGGCCGACGCCCTGGCGTTGCTCGACCGCGGTGACGGTGACGTCCTCCAAGTGGTGCTGAGGTTCTGATGGACATTCCGCTTGCCTGCCAGGAGCAGCTGCTTCCCGGCACCGACCTGACCCGGAAGTACGCCCTCGCCGTCTCCCTCGGCTACCAGGGCATCGAGCTGCGCGGGCGGGGCGACCTCGCGCTGGCCCGGCGGCTGCCGGAGCTGCGCCGCGCCCGCGCCGCCGGCGTGGTCGTGCCGACCGTCTGTGTCGAGATGGACCACTTCATCGGCGACTTCGACCCGGGCCGCTCCCGCGACGCGGTGGACAACCTGCGCTCCCAGCTCTCGGTGATCGCCGAACTGGGCGGCGTCGGTGCGATGACCCCTGCCGCCTGGGGCATGTTCTCCCGCCGGCTGCCCCCGTTCGACCCGCCACGCTCGGCCGACGACGACCGGCGGGTGCTCGTCGACGCCCTGGGCGAGCTGGCCGGGCACGCCCGCGCCGAGGGGGTCACCCTGTTCCTGGAACCGCTCAACCGGTACGAGGACCACATGGTCAACCGGCTCGACCAGGCGGTCGAGCTGTGCCGCGCGGTCGGGTCACCGGCGCTGCGGGTCGCCGCCGACACCTACCACATGAACATCGAGGAGGACGACCCGCACGCCGCGCTGCGCGCCGCCGCGCCGTACCTCGGGCACGTCCAGGTCAGCGACTCCAACCGGCACCAGCCCGGCGCCGGGCACCTGGACTGGGGCGCGCTGCTGGCCACGCTCGACGCGATCGGCTACACCGGCTGGCTGGCGCTGGAGTGCCGGCTGCGCGGCGAGCCGGTCGCCGCGCTGCGCCAGGCCGCCACAGCGCTGGCCCAGGCCCGTCCCCGGCGGGCCGCCGCATGACGCTGACCACCGGGGTACGCGCCGACGCCGACCGCCACGCCCGGCTGCGCCGCCTCGCGCTGGCCACCCTGGACGCCAACTGGGAACACGACCACACCGTCCCGTCGCGCACGCTCTACCCGCACCAGTGGAGCTGGGACTCGGCGTTCATCGCGATCGGCCTGGCCCACGTCCGCCCGGACCGGGCCTGGCGGGAACTGCGCACGTTGTTCGCCGCGCAGTGGGTCGACGGGCGGGTGCCGCACATCGTGTTCAACCCGGCCTCGCGCGCCGGGCCGTACTTTCCCGGGCCGCAGTTCTGGGACTCGGCCCGCGCCGACGGCTCGCCGGCCCGAGCCACCTCCGGGATCGTCCAGCCGCCGGTGCACGCTCCGGCCGCCTGGCTGGTGCACCGCCGCGCGCCCGGCGAGGCGTCGGTGGCCGCGCTGCGGCGGCTCTATCCGAGGCTGGTCGCGCAGCAGCGCTACCTGACCGGTCGGCGCGACGCCGGGGGCGGCGGACTGGCGTCGATCGTGCACCCGTGGGAGTCCGGGCTGGACAACAGCCCCGCCTGGGACGCGCCACTGGCCGGCGTGCCCGCCGACGAGGCGGTGATGCGCGCGTACCGCCGGCACGACACCGCGCACGCCGACGCGGCGCAGCGCCCCACCGACCTGGACTACGCGCGCTACGTCGCGCTGGTGGAGAGCTACCGGGCCGGCCGCTACCGGGACGAGGGACTGCTCGGCCGGCACCCGTTCCTGGTGGAGTGCCCGCTGGTCAACGCCGCGCTCGGCGTCTCCGAGTACGCCCTCGCGCGCATCGCCGCGGTGATCGGCGCCGACCCGGGACCGCACCGCGACCGGGGCGCCCGGATCACCGAGGCGCTCGTCAGCCGCCTCTGGGATCCGGTGGCCGGCACGTTCCGTCCCCGCGACGTGCGCGCGGACCGGCTCGTGCCGGCCCGGACCGTGCTCGGGCTGATGCCGCTGGCGCTGCCCGAACTGCCCGCCGCGCAGGTGTCGGCGCTGCTGGCCGAGGCGTGCTCGCCGCGCTTCGGGCTGGCCGCCCGGATGGACCGGCCGCTGCCCACGTACGACCGCACCGCGCCGGACTTCGAGCCGCTGCGCTACTGGCGCGGCCCGAGCTGGATCAACACCGGGTGGTTGCTCTGGCAGGGGCTGCGTACCCACCGCCGGGCCGACCTGGCCGCCGGGCTGCGCGAGTCGCTGCTCGACCTGGTCGACCGGGCCGGCTGCCACGAGTATTTCCACCCGGACACCGGCGCCGGTCTCGGCTCACCGGCGTTCAGCTGGACCGCCGCGCTGGTGCTGGACGCGCTCGCCCAGGAGTGACGGCGGTGGGCGCCGGTTATGCCGGCGCCCACCGGGCCGTCAGGGCTCAGGCGATGCCGGCCGGGGTGCCGCCGCCGGTGCGCAGCGCCGACATCGGCGAATCGTCGATCGCGTAGCCGAGCGCGTCGACCACCTCGACCACGCCGCTGACCTGCCGGGCCAGCCGCACCGCGAGCTGCGCGGTGGACCGGCGCTCCACCTGGCCGGTGAGCGTCACCACGCCCCGGTCCACTGTCACGTCCACCACGCCGTCGCGGACGCCGAGGCTGCGCCACAGCACCTCCTCGACCACGTCCCGCCGGACGCCGGCGTCCGGGCGCAGGTGCACCTTGAGCAGGTCGCCGCGGGTGACGATCCCGACCAGCCGGCCGAGGTCGTTCACCACCGGCAGGCGTTTCACGCCACGCGCGTCCATCAGCCGGGCCGCCTCGACGATCGTGGCGTCCGGGGTGATGGTGACCGGGGGAGCGGTCATCAGGTCGGCGGCGAGCGTCGCGCCGGCCTTCGCCCGCGCCTCGCGGCGGTGCCGGTCCGGCAGGATCCGCCGCTCCCGGGGCTGTCCCAGGAACTCCACCTTGTACATCAGGTCCGCCTCGGACACCACGCCCAGCACCCGGCGGGTCTCGTCCACCACCGGTGCCGCCGTGACGTGCCGGTCGGTCAGCACGTCGACGATCTCCCGGTACTCCGTGCCCTCCCGTACCGACGCCACGTCCCTGGTCATCACGTCCTGCACCTGCCACGTACGCATGGCGAACCTCCCTGTTGTCCGCCTCCGACGCTAGGCGGCGGCGACGGGCCGGAGCAGGGGCGCAAAGACCAGGTCAGGGGGCCGGAGGTCCCGAATCACCCAGCCGCGACGGGCTCCGCGACCTCGTCGAGGGGCGGCTCGGCGGTCAGCAGGCCGGCCGGCACCGGCTCGACCTCCACCCGGCAGTCGTGGAACGTGGGCGCCTCGCCCAGGTCGGTGTCCCGGACGCCGGTGACCGCGTTGACAGTGGACCGCCCCGGGCTGCGCCGCGCCCAGTACGCCTTGTACGTGAACGCCAGCCCGGGCCGGGCCGCCTCGTCCACCGCCACCGCGGCGAGGAACGCGCCCCTGTCGTTGTGCACGCGTACCGCGTCGCCGTCGGCGAGCCCGCGCTCCGCCGCGTCGGCCGGGTGCAGGTGCACCCGGGGCGGCCCGGCGCGGCGGGTGTGCCACGGCAGCGACGCGAACGTGGAGTTCATCAGGTAGCGGTTGGCCGGGGTGAGCAGCGTCAGCGGGAACCGGCGGGCCAGCTCCGGGTCGGCCGCCTCGGCCGGTGGCGTGTACCCGGGCAGCGGGTCCACCCCGAGCGCGGCCAGCGCCGGATCGTGCAGCCGGGCCCGCCCATCCGCTGTGGGGAAACCACCCTGGGCGTACGGCGCGGAACCCACCGGCACGCCGGTGAGCCGGGCGTACGTGCGCTCGCGCAGTTCCTCGTACGTGATCGGGGCGCCGGCCAGCAACTGCCGGGCCAGGTCCTCGTCGCTGTCGGAGAACGCCGGGTGGTCGATCCCGAGCGCGGCGGCGATCCGCCGGAAGATCTCGGTGTTCGGCAGCGCCTCGCCCGGCGCGCGGGTGACCGGCAGGTTCAGCGTCGTGTAGTGGTGCCCGTAGGACGTCTGGAGGTCCAGGTGCTCGGGCTGCATGGTGGCCGGGAGCACCACGTCGGCGTAGTCGCAGGTGTCGGTCCAGCGCTGCTCCAGCACCACGGTGAACAGGTCGGCGCGGCCGAGCCCGGTCAGCAGCCGGGCCTGGTCCGGGGCGGTCGCCGCCGGGTTGGCGTCGAACACCACGAGTGAGGTGACGGGCGGGTCGGCCTCCCCGGTGAGCACGGCGGCCAGCCGGCTCATGTTCAGCGACCGGGCCGGCGGGGCGGGCATGCCGGCCGGCCGGATCACCGGGCCGTTGTCGACCGGGTGGTGGCCGCTGGTGGTGACCAGGGCACCGCCGCCGGGGTACCGGAAGTCGCCGGTGACCAGCGGCAACGCGCAGATCGCCCGGATCGCCTGCCCGGCGCCGTGGTGGCGTTGCAGGCCCAGCCCGACCCGTACCGCTGTCGGCCGGGTGGTGGCGATCCGGTCGCCGAGGCGGCGGATCGTCCCGGCGGGCAGGCCGCACTCGGCGGCGGCGCGTTCCACCGGCCAGTCGTCGAGCCGGGCGCGCAGTTCCGGCCAGCCGGTGGTGTGCGCGGCCAGCCACTCCTCGTCGGCCGCCCCGGCGTCGCGGACGTGCCGCATCAGCCCGAGCGCGAGCGCCGCGTCGGTGCCGGGTAGCGGCGCGACGTGCTCGTCGCTGCGGGCCGCCGTCTCGGTGCGCAGCGGGTCGATCGTCACCACGTACGCGCCGCGCTCGCGGGCCTGCTGCACGAACGGCCACAGATGCAGGTTGGTGACGAGCGGGTTGGCGCCCCAGAGGACGATCAGGTTCGCCTCGACGATCGACTCCGGTTCGAAGCCGACCGAGGCACCGTAGAGCGAGCGCAGCGCCGCCCGTGCCGCCGCCGTGCAGATGGTGGTGTCCAGCCGGGACGCGCCCAGGTGGGCGAAGAGCCGGGGCCCCATGGTCCAGCCCTGGACCAGGCCCATCGTGCCGGCGAAGTAGTAGGGCAGCACCGACTCCGGGCCGTGGAGTTCGATGCTCGCACGCAGTCCGGCGGCCACCCGCTCGACTGCCTCGTCCCAGCTCGCCGGCCGGTACGCGACCCGGCCGGCGCCCTTCGGGCCGGTGCGGACCCAGGGCGTGGTGAGCCGGTCCGGCCCGTTCACCGCGTCCAGGTAGCGGTTCACCTTGCCGCAGAGCGCGCCCCTGGTGAACGGGTGGTCGCGGTCGCCGCGCAGCGCGACGGCCCGGCCGTCCTCCACCGTGAGCTGCCAGACGCAGGTGTCCGGGCAGTCCAGCGGGCAGGCACCGGGGTGGGTGGTGACGGGGGCCATGGGCGGATGCTACCCCCGGTTCGTGGTACTGCCGCCGCTCGTCGTGGCCGGGGGCGTTTGGCCGGGGCGCCGGCGGGTACCCGCCGGGGCCGAGCGGGGTGGGCGTGGTGCCCGCCGCCGGCGAGGGGAGGGGTGGGATGCGGTTCCCCCTGTTCGTCGAGGCGGTGGCGCGGCGGGCCGAGTTGCCCGCCGACGAGGCCGCGACGGTGTCCCGTGCCGTGTTGCAGACCCTCGCCGACCGGATCACCGCGGACGAGGCGACGGACCTGGCCGCGCAGCTGCCGGACGACGTGGGCGGCTATCTGGAGCCCGCCGGCACCGCCACCACGGGTGGCGCTGTCGACTTCCTGTACCGGGTGGCCGAACGCGCGGCGGTGGACCCGGCGGTCGCCGAGGTGGGTGCCGTCGCGGTGCTCGCCACCCTGCGTGACACGGTGACGGTGGGGGAGTTCCACGACCTCGTCGCGCAGCTCCCGAAGGGCTTCGACGCCATGGTGGACCCCATCCCGCGACCGCCGTACGATGTCTGAGCAGGCTCCCCGCGACCCGGGTCGAGCTGCGGCACCGAGGCCGTCTGCGGCGAAGATTCCACGGCCTGGAAGTATTTTCACCGTAAAATAACTTGTCGCCGGTCACCTACGCTGTAAATCGTCTACGCGCTAGAGGGATGATCGGACGAATTCCTCCGTCCGAGGTTCCAAGGTGCCGTCCCCTCTTCGGCTCGAGCCTCGTCGCCGCTCTTCCGGCGCAGGAATCGAGCCATATTCTGCTTCCAATGTGAAGTCCTGGGGGGGATCAATGATCACATTCGTCGATTGCTGCCTGCCTGCCCTCTGTGGAGCGCGACCCGCATCCTGACATGGCAGAGACGATGATCATCAATCGTTTCGGCGCGATCACGGCGGTACACGGCGGACGTCCGGCACTTCTCGGTGAGACCCACGAGGTCACCTACACCGAGCTGGCCGGGGCGGCCGGCGGGCACGCTGCCGTGTTCGCCGCCGCGGGCCTGCGCGCCGGAGACCGGATCGCGCTGCTCACCGCACACGGTGCACCGACCGTGGCGGCGATGCTCGGCGCCCTCGCGACCGGATGCGCGTACGTGCCGCTGGATCCGGGCTTCCCGGTCGCCCGGCTGCGCCACATGGTCGACGCCGCCGGCGTCACCGCAGTGGCCTGCGCCGCCGAGCACCGCGACCTGGCGTCCACACTGGCCGGCGAGCGGCCGGTCGTCCCGCTGGACGAGGTGCCGCCGGCGCCGCTGCACCCGGTCGCGGCCGACCCGGACGCGCTCGCGTACGTGCTGTTCACCTCCGGCTCCACCGGCGTGCCCAAGGCGGTCGGGCAGACCCACCGCAACCTGGCCCACGTCGTCGACAACCAGATCGCCGCGCTCGGTGTCGGGCCCGACGACCGGCTCAGCCTGCTCGCGTCGTTCAGCTTCGACGCCGCCATCCCCGACCTCTACCCGGCGCTGCTCACCGGCGCCGCCGTCGTCCCGGTCGACCTGCGCCGTCAGGGGCTCGCGTACGCCGTCGAGCAGCTCGACCGGCACCGCGCCACGGTGCTGCACTGCACGCCCACCGTGTACCGCTTCCTGCTCGACACGCTCGGCGCGCGCCGGCTGCCCACGGTGCGGGCGGTGCTGCTCGGCGGCGAGCAGGCCACCTGGGCCGACGCGGCCCGCGGCCGGGACCGGTTCGCCCCCGAGTGCGTGCTCGTGAACGGCTACGGCGCGACCGAGATGACGTTCGCCGCCCGGCACGTGCAGCCGCTGTCCGAGGTGGACCCGGACGCCCGCGGGCCGCTGCCGGTGGGCGTCGCGTTCCCCGGCTACCGCCTGGACCTCGCCCCGGACACCGGCGAGATCGTGGTCCGCAGCCGCCACCTCGCCCCCGGCTACCTCAACCAGGACAGCGACCGGTTCGGCGTCAACGCCGACGGGCTGCGGTCGTACCGCACCGGTGACCTGGGCCGGCTGCTGCCCGGCGGGGAACTGGTCTGCCTCGGCCGGCTCGACCGGCAGGTCAAGGTGCGCGGCCACCGGGTCGAGCTGACCGAGATCGAAGCCGTGCTGTCCGCCCAGCCCGGCGTCGCGGGCGTCCGCGCCATCGTGCGCGACGGCGAACTGCTCGCGTACGCCCGGCCGGCCGGTGCCCGCCCCGACCCGGCGGCGCTGCGCGCGGCGCTGACCGCCGCGCTGCCCGACTACGCCGTGCCCCGAGCGGTGGTGGTGGTCGACGAGTTCCCGCTCACCGTCACCGGCAAGGTCGACGAGCGGGCGTTGCCCGGCCCGGTGACCGAGGTGCCGGCCGAGGAGGCACCGGCCACCGACACCGAACGCGCCGTGCACGACATCTGGTGCGCGGTGCTCGGCCGCGACGCGGTCGCCCGCACCGCCAGCTTCTTCGACGTCGGCGGGCAGTCGCTGCTGCTGGGCCAGGTGCAGCAGCGCCTCGCCGAGCGGTTCGGCGTACGCCTGCCGATGCTGCGCCTGTTCGACCACCCGACCGTCGCCGCCCAGGCGGCGCTGCTGGACGCCCCGCCCGAGGCGGTCCGCGCCCCGGTGCTGCCCGCGCCCGCCGCGCCGGTGCGCGCCGCCCGCGAGTACACCGGCGACGAGATCGCCGTGGTCGGCGTCGCCGGGCGCTTCCCCGGCGCGCCCGACGTGGCGACGTTCTGGTGGAACCTGTGCACCGGCGTCGACTCGGTGCACGACCACACCGACGAGGAGCTGGCCGCGCTCGGCGTCGGCCCCGGCCTGCGCGCCGACCCCCGGCACGTCCGCGCCGCCGGCCGGCTCGACGGGGTGGCCGACTTCGACGCCGAGTTCTTCGGCTTCGCCGCCGACGAGGCGGCCCGTACCGACCCGCAGCACCGGCTGTTCCTGGAGACCGCCTGGGAGGCGCTGGAGGACGCCGGGCACGACCCGGAGCGCTTCCCCGGGCTGGTCGGCGTCTACGCCGCCACCTCGGCCAACCGCTACTTCCTGTTCCACCTCATGGACAACCCGGCGGTGGTCGGCGACGTCGACCCGGACGACTGGGAGGCCCGGCTCGTCGGCCGCCAGTTCACCGACCACCTGCCCGGTCAGGTGGCCTACCGGCTCGGCCTGACCGGCCCGGCGATGGCCGTGCAGAGCGCCTGTTCCAGCTCGCTCGTCGCGGTGTGCGTGGCCGCGCAGAGCCTCGCCGACTACCAGTGCGACCTGGCGCTGGCCGGCGGTTCCACGGTGATGTGGCCCCGGCACCGCGCCACGCCGGGCGGGCTCGCCTCGCCCGACGGCCGGTGCCGCGCCTACGACGAGGGCGCCGCCGGTTCCGGGTTCGGCTCCGGCGCGGGCGTGGTGGCGTTGCGCCGGCTCGCCGACGCGCAGGCCGACGGCGACCGCATCTACGCGATCCTGCCCGGCTGGGCGGTCACCAACGACGGCCCGGACCGGGCCGGCTTCGCGGTGCCCGGCCCGGCCGGACAGGCCGCCGCCGTCGCGGGCGCGCTCGCCACCGCCGAGGTCGCGCCCGGCGAGGTCCGCTTCGTCGAGGGCCACGGCAGCGGTACGCCACTGGGCGACGCCATCGAGGTGGCCGCGCTGCACGAGGTGTACGCGGGCGCCGCGCCCGCCGAGTCCACAGCGCTCGGCTCGGTGAAGACCAACATCGGTCACCTCGACGCCGCGGCCGGCATCGCCGGGCTGATCAAGACGGTGCTCGCCGTCCGGCACGGGGTGATCCCGCCGAACCTGCACTTCACCCGCCCGCACCCGGAGATCGACCTGGCCGCCGGGCCGTTCTACGTGCCCACCAAGGCGCGGGACTGGCCGGACGACGCGCGCCGGGTCGCCGGGGTCAGCGCGTTCGGCCTGGGCGGCACCAACGCGCACGTCGTGGTGGAACAGCCGCCGCCCGCCGAACCGGCCGACCCGCCCGGCGAGGGACCGTGGCTGCTGCCGGTCTCCGCGCGTACCCCGGCGGCGCTGCGGGCCGCGCTCGCCCGCCTGCGCGGCCACCTGGCCGGGGTCGCCCCGGCACTGTCCGACGTGGCCGCCACGCTGGCGCTGGGCCGGCGGGCGTTCGCCCACCGCGCGGCGGTGATCGCCGCCGACCTGCCGGCCGCGCTGACCGCGCTGGACGTGCTGCTGGACACCGGCGCCCGCATCGCCGGTGACGGCGGCCCGCTGCGCGAGACGGCAGCCGAGTGGGTCGCCGGGCGCGACGTCGACTGGCACGCGCTGCACCCCGAGGGCACGGTCCGGCGCACCGGACTGCCCACCTACCCGTTCCAGCGCCGCCGGCACTGGATCGACCCCGTGCAGAAAGGTCCGCGGTGAACTGGTTCGTCTCCGCCGGAAGCCGACCCGAGGCGCCGGTGCGGTTGTTCTGCCTGCCCTACGCCGGAGCGGGCGCCAGCGCGTTCCGGCGCTGGGCGGCCGAGTTCGGTGCGAGCGTCGACGTGGTGCCGGTGCAACTGCCCGGCCGGGAGAACCGGATCACCGAGGACCCGCGCTTCAGCGTCGCCGAGGTCGCCGACGCCATCGCCTCCCGCGCCGACCGCCCGTACGCGATCTACGGCCACTCGATGGGCGGACGGCTCGGCTTCGACGTGGTCCGCGAGCTGCGCCGTACCGGCCGCCCGCTGCCGCTGCGGCTCTACGTCGGCGGCGCCCGCGCCCCGCACGTCGCCACGCCCGGCCCGTTCGACGGGCTGTCCCGGGCCGGCGACGACGAGCTGCTGCGCCGCCTCGGCGAGGGCGGCGGCCTGCCCGCCGAGCTGCTCGACCACCCGGAGCTGGTGGAGCTGCTGCTGCCGCTGCTACGCGCCGACTTCGGCCGGGTCGACGACTACCGCCACGTCCCCGGCGAGCCGCTGCCGGTGCCGATCGTCGTGTTCGCCGGCCGCACCGACCGGGCGGTCAGCCGGGAGCAGAGCGCCGCCTGGGCCGAGCACACCGCTGCCGGGTTCACCCTGCACGAGCTGGACGGCGGGCACTTCTTCCTGCACGACCGGCTGACCGAGCTGGCCGCGCTGATCCGGGCCGACCTGACCGCCGCGCCCACCGACACCCGCCCCGGCACGCCGGACGCGGGTCCGGACCCGGTGCGCGCCGCCGGCCGCGGGACCGCCGGCGCCGCGCACCGGGTTCCGCTCGGCGACACCGGCTGGTCGGTGTGGCGCGACGCGGTGCTGCGGACCACCGGCTTCCCGGCCGACGGGCTGGAGCTGTTCGCCGCGCCCCGGGCCGCCGCCGCGGCCGACGAGCTGCTGACCACCGGCGCGGATGAGGACCGGTTCACAAAGGAGTTCGAGGAGGCGCTGCGTGCCGGCGCGCAGCGGTTCAGCGAGCTGGCCGCCGATCCGCTGCTGCGCGAGGCGGTCACCTGGCAGAACCGGGGCGCGCTGGTGGCGTTCGACGGGCTGGTGCGCGGCGGCGCCGACGCGGCCCGCAACGTGCGCCGACGCGACCGGGAACGGGCGCTGCTGAAGTACTGGCAGCGCTACTGCGGCAAGAACGAGACCGTCGGCTTCTTCGGCCCCAGCTGCTGGGTCACTGTCGATCCCGCGCAGCCGGAGGTTGCCCGGGTCAACCCCGGCGACAGCCTGACCCGGCGGCGCTGGGTGTGGTTCGAGTCGTGGGCGCTGTCCGCGTACGCCGAACGGCTCGGCGCGGACCTGGCCGTACGCCGGTGGTGGCCGCCGATGCTGCGGGCCCACCTGGCGGTCCGGGACCGCGACGTGCTGCGGCCCGGCCGGCCGCCGCTGACGCTGACCCCGGTGGAGGCCGCCCTGCTGCGCGCGGCCGACGGCCGGCGCGGCGCCGCCGACCTGGTCGCCGACCCGGCGATCGGGCTGCGCCGCCCGGAGGACGGCTACGCGCTGCTCGACCGGCTGGTCGAGCGGGAACTGATCACCTGGGACGCGGCCCTGCCGGTGAGCCCGGACGCCGAGCGGGTACTGGCCGACCGGATCGACGCGATCGGCGACGAGCCGGCCCGCGCCGCCGCCCGCGCCGGGTTCGACCGGCTGCGTGCCGCCCGCGACGACGTCGCCGTCGCGGCCGGTGACGCGGACCGGCTGCGGACCGCCCTGGACGCGCTCGACGCCACGTTCACCGAGCTGACCGGCGTGCCCGCGGTACGCCGGGCCGGGCAGATGTACGCCGGCCGCACGGTCTGCTACGAGGACAGCGCCCGCGACCTCGACGTGGTGTTCGGCGCGCCGCTGCTGTCCGAGCTGGCCGCCCCGCTGGACGTGCTGCTGCGTGCCGCCCGCTGGCTGGCCAACGCGCTCGCCCGCGCCTACCTCGACGTGCTGCGCGGCCTGTACGAGGAGCTGCGCGCCGAGTCCGGTGCCCCGGTGCCGCTGGCCGACCTGTGGTTCCTGGCCCAGGGCATGTTCTGGGGCGACGGGGAGCGGCCGGTCGACGCGGTGGCGGCGGACTTCGCCACCCGCTGGGCCGGACTGTTCGGCCTGGACACGCTGCCCGCCGGCACCACCGACGTACGGCTGCGCGCGGCCGACCTCGCCGGCCGGATCAACGCGGTGTTCCCCGGCGAGGGGCCCGAGTGGTCGAACGCCGCCATGCACAGCCCCGACCTGCAGATCTGCGCCACCGACGCGGAAGCGCTGCGGCGCGGCGACTACACGGTGGTGCTCGGCGAGCTGCACGCCGCCTGGTCGTCGTTCGACTGCGCGGTGTTCACTCCGTCGCACCCGGACGTGGAGCGGCTGCGCGACGCGCTCGCGGTGGACATGGGGCAGCGGCGGGTCCGGCTGCTGTTCCCGGCCGACTGGCCGCGGCGGACCAGCCGTACCGCCGAGTCGCTGACCGGCCCGGCCGACCGGCACCTGGCGTTCCTCGACGCGCCGGGCGCCGACCCGGCCCGCGTGCTGCCCACCGTCGACCTCGTCGTCGACGAGGTGGACGGCGAACTGGTCGCCACCGCCTCGGACGGTCAGCGCTGGCCGCTCGTCGAGATCTTCGCCGAGCCGCTCAGCGCGCACGCCGTGGACGGGTTCAAGCTGGTCGCCGCCGCGCCGTACACGCCCCGGATCACCGTGGACCGGCTGGTGCTGGCCCGGCAGACGTGGCGGACCACAGTGGGCGAGAGCGGCCTCGCCGTGCCCAACGGCGAGCGGGACCGCTTCCTCGCCGTCCGGGACTGGCGGCGCCGCCTCGGCCTGCCCGAGCAGGTGTACGTCAAGTTCGGCACCGAGACCAAGCCGTGCTTCGTGGACCTGTCCGCGCCGGCGTTCGCCACCACGCTGTGCGCGATGGTGCGCGCCGCCCGGGTCGACGGCGGCGACGACGTGTCGTTTACGGTCAGCGAGATGCTGCCCGCACCGGAGCAGGCGTGGGTGCCCGACGGGGCGGGCCGCCGCTACTTCAGCGAGCTGCGCCTGCACATCACCGACGCCGGGCGGGAGGACCACCGGTGAGCCACCTGCTGCCCCTGGGCGACACCGGCTGGTCGGTGTGGCGGGACGTGGTGCTGCGTACCGCCGGGTTCCCGGCCGCCGGGCTGGACCGGTTCGCCGCGCCGGACTGCGCCGCCGCCGCGGACGCGCTGCTCGCCGGCGACACCGGCGCCGAGGTGTTCGGCAAGGCGCTGGCCGAGGCGTTCGCCGAGTCCTCCGCGGTAGCCGGTGAGCTGGCCGCCGACCCGCTGCTGCGCGAGGCGGTCACCTGGCAGAACCCGGACATGCTGATCGCGCTGGACGGGCTGCTGCGCACCGACCCGCAGGTCCGCAACGTGCGCCGCCGCAAGCGCGAGCTGAGCCTGCTGCGCTACTGGCAGCGCTACTGCGGCAAGGCCGAGACCATCGGCTTCTTCGGCCCGGTCTGCTGGGGCACGTTCGAGACCTCCCTCCGCGGGGTGCACACCGTGCCCGGCGACGCGCTGGTGCACCGGCGGCGGGTGTACTTCGAGGCGTGGGCGCTCATCGCGTACGCCGACCGGCTCGCCGACGACCTCGCGGTGCGCCGCTGGTGGGCACCCGCCCTGCAACCGCACCTGACCGTCGCCGGGCGGGAACTGCGCTGGCCGCTGCACCCGCCGATCGCGCTGACCCCGGTCGAGGCGCTGGTGCTCAGCGCCTGCGACGGGCGGACGCCCGCTGTGGAACTGGCGCAGCGCCTGTGCGACGCCGGCGAGGTACACGGCGCCGACGACGTCTACCTGCTGCTCGACCGCTGGGTCGAGCGCGGCCGGCTCAGCTGGGGCGCGAACCTGCCGATCGCGCCGGACGCCGAGCGGGTGCTCGAAGCGCGGATCGCCGCGATCGGCGACGAGCCGGTCCGCGCCGCCACGGCGGCCGAGTTCGGCCGGCTGCGCGCCGCCCGCGACGAGGTGGCCGCCGCGGCTGGCGACCCGGACCGGCTCGGCGCCGCGCTCGCCGCGCTCAACGCCGGGTTCACCGCCGTCACCGGGCGCCCGGCCACCCGGCACAGCGGGCAGATGTACGCCGCCCGCACCGTCTGCTACGAGGAGACCGCCCGCGACCTGGAGTTCCGGATCGGGTCGGCGGTCATCGACGCGCTCGCCGAGCCGATGGCGGTGGTGCTGCGTACCGCCCGCTGGTTCACCGGCGAGGTGGCCGCCCGCTGCGGCGAACTCTTCACCGAACTGCACGAGGAACTGGCCGCCGACGGCCCGGTGCGGCTCGCCGACCTGTGGCTGCTGGCCCAGGGCACGCTCGTCGCCCCGGACGGCCCGATCGGCCGGGCCGGCGCCACGCTCACCGCGCGCTGGGCCGAGCTGTTCGGCCTGGCCGACCTGCCCGAGGGGCAGGCGGAGCTGCGGCTACGCGCCGCGGACCTGACCGAGCGGGCCCGGGAACTGTTCCCGGCGACGCGGCCCGGCTGGCCGTCGGCCCGGCTGCACAACCCCGACGTGCAGCTCAGCGCCGCCTCGCCGGAGGCTGTCGAGCGCGGCGACTTCCTGCTGGTGCTCGGCGAGCTGCACCCCGCCTCGGTCGCCTTCGACAGCGCGGTGCTCAGCCCGTTCCACCCGGACCCGGCCGCGCTGCGCGCCGACCTCGACGCCGACCTGGGTCCGGTCCGGCTGCGGGTGCTCTGGCCGGACAGCTTCCCCCGCCGCACCACCCGCACCACGTACGCGCTGACCGGCCCGGCGGACCGCCAGCTCGGCATCGACACCGCGCACGGCGCCGACGTGGACCGCCTGGTCCCGGCCACCGCAGTGCTGGTCGAGCGCACCGGTGACCAGCTCACCGCGGTCTTCCCCGACGGCGCCCGCTGGCCGCTGATGGAGGTCTTCGCCACGCTGCTCGGCTCGCTGCTGCTCGACGCGTTCAAGCTGCTCGGCGCCGCCGCGTACACCCCCCGCATCACCATCGACCGGCTGGTCGTGGCCCGGCGTACCTGGCGCACCACGGCCGGGGCGTGCGGGCTGGGCGGCCACGCCGACGAGACCGCCCGCTACCTGGCGGTACGCCGCTGGCGCGCCGGGACCGGCCTGCCCGAGCGGGTGTTCGTCAAGGTCGGCACCGAGATCAAACCCTGCTACGTGGACCTGACCGGCCCGCTGTACGCGCAGTCGCTGTGCGCGATGGTCGACGCCGCGCTGCGCACCGGCCCGGACGTGCCGGTGGTGGTCTCCGAACTGCTGCCCGCACCCACCGAGGCGTGGGTGCCCGACGCCCGGGGCCGCGGTTACGTCAGCGAACTGCGCCTCCAGATCACCGACCCGGCCGAGCACCTTGGAGCACTCCGGTGACCGACACCCTGACCGTCAGCGCCGTCCACGGCCCGGACCTGCCGTGGCCGGACGCCACCCTGGCCGACCTGATCACCGCGCAGGCGGCCCGCACCCCGGACGCGGTGGCGGTGCGCCAGTGGGACACCCGGCTCACCTACCGGCAGCTCGTCAACCGGGCCGCCGGGGTGGCCGCCGCGCTGCGTGAGCACGGCGTCGGCCCGGGCGACCGGGCCGGCGTGTGCGGCGCGCGCACCCCCGACCTGGTGGTCACAGTCGTCGGCGTGCTGCTCGCCGGCGCCGCGTACGTGCCGCTGGAGCCGGGCGGCCCCCGGGCCCGGCTGCGCGGGATCGCCCGCGACGCGGGCGTCCGCGTGGTGGTCGGCGACGCGGCGGCGGCCGAGTTCGGCGACGAGCCCGGCGTGACGGCGCTCGGCCTGCCCGGCCCGGCCCCGCTCGCACCCTGCCCCGCCCGACCCGGCGATCCGGCGTACGTGCTGTTCACCTCCGGCTCCACCGGCCGCCCGAAGGGCGTGCTGACCACCCACCGCAACGCGGTCGAGTTCGTCACCGGAGTGAGCGCGCTGACCGGCGCCGACGCCTCGGTGCGCAGCCTCGGCATCGCCTCGCTCGGCTTCGACGCGGCCACCATGGACCTGTTCGTGCCGCTCACGCTCGGCGGCGCGGTGCAGCTGCTCGGCGCCGACGACCGGGCCGACCCGGTACGGCTGGCCCGGTTCGTCGCCGAACACGAGGTCACCTGGGGCTTCATCACCCCGACCGTGCTGTCGCTGCTGGACCCGGCCGGGTTCCCGTCGTGGCGGGTGCTGCTCTGCGGCGGCGAGGCGGTCCCGGCCGAACTGGTCGCCCGCTGGGCGCCGGGCCGCCGGTTCCTCAACGGCTACGGCCCGACCGAGACCACCGTGCTGGCGGTCACCTGCGACCTCACCCCGGTCGACACCGACCCGATGCCGATCGGCCGGCCGCTGCCCAACCACCGGGCGTACGTGGTCGACGCCGACCTGTGTCCGGTGCCGGCGGGGGAGACCGGCGAGCTGCTGATCGGCGGGCCCGGCCTGGCCGACGGCTACCTGAACCGGCCCGGCCTGACCGCCGAGCGGTTCGTGCCCGACCCGTTCGGCGGGGCACCCGGCGAGCGGCTCTACCGCACCGGTGACCTGGTCCGGCAGGGCCCGGACGGCCGGATCGTCTACCTCGGCCGCGCCGACCGGCAGGTGAAGGTGCGCGGCCAGCGCATCGAGCTGGGCGAGATCGAGGCGGTGCTGGCCGCCTGCCCCGGCGTCGAGCGCGTCGCGGTGGAGGCGGTGCCCGGCCCGGCCGGCGCCGAGCTGGTCGCGTTCCTCACCCCGGCCGGCGCGCCGGACGATGACGAGCTGCGGGCGTACGCGGCGACGCGGCTGACCACCGCGATGCTGCCGGCCCGGACGGTGCGGCTGGACGCGCTGCCGGTCAGCGCGACCACCGGCAAGCTGGACCGGCCGGCGCTGCGCGAGCTGGCCGCGACCGCCCCGGCCGCCGTCGCCGACGCGCCCGGCGACGACGACCCGGTGACGGCGGCGGTCCGGCGCGTCTGGACCCGGCTGCTCGGCGCCGCGCCCGCCCCGGACAGCGACTTCCTCGCCGCCGGCGGCAACTCCATCGCCGCGATGCGGCTGGTCGCCGCGCTGCGCGCCGAGCTGGGCCGGCAGGTCGACACCCGGGTGCTGTTCGCCGACCGCACGTTCGCCGCGCTCGTGGACCGGGTCCGCGCCGCCGACCCCGCCGACGCCGACGGGCTCACCACCGGCAACCCGCCGACGCTGTCCCCGCCGCAGCGGCGGCTGTGGTTCATGGACCAGCTCGCCCCGTCCAGCGCGCCGTACAACATCGCCGTCGCGCACCAGCTGCGCGGGCCGCTGGACGTCACCGCGCTCGGTGCCGCGCTGCGGGCCGTCGCGGAACGGCACGACGTGCTGCGCTGGCGCATACCGCAGAACGGCGGCGTGCCGTACGCGGTCCGCGAGGAACCCACCGACGTGGCGGTGCCGGTGGTCGACCTGACCGGCGCCGCCGACCCGGACGCCGAACTGGCCGGCATGCTCGCGGCCGGCGCCGGGCACGCGTTCGACCTGGCCACCGGGCCGCCCTGGCAGGTGGCCGTGTACCGGCTCGCCGCCGAGGAGCACGTGCTCGCGGTGACTGTGCACCACGCGGTCTTCGACGGCTGGTCGGAGGCGCTGCTCTACGACGAGCTGGCGCTCGCGTACGCCCGCGCGCTCGGCCGGTCCGTGCCGGGCCGCCCGCCGCTGCCCGCCACGTACGCCGACTACGCGGTGTGGCGCGCCGACCGGGACCGGCGCCGGGGCGAGACGGACCTGGCCTGGTGGGCCGCGCACCTGGCCGGTGCGCCCACGGTGCTGGACCTGCCCCGCGACCGTCCCCGCCCGGCCGTGCAGACGTACGCCGGCGCGGAGGCCGCGGTGCGGCTGGACGAGACCGCCGACCGGGCCGTACGCGACCTGGCCGGCCGGCGCGGCACGACTGTCGCGGCGGTGCTGCTGGCCGCGTTCGGCGAGCTGCTGCGGCGGGTCACCGGCGACGACGAGCACGTGCTCGGCGCGATCGTCGCGGACCGGCGGCTGGCCGCGTTCGACGAGGTGATCGGGTTCTTCATCGACACCGTGCCGGTGCGGGTCCGCTCCGGCGGCGCGAGCTTCGCCGAGCAGGTCGACCGGGCCGCCGCCGAGCTGCACGAGGTCACCGCCCACCCGGGCGCGCCACTGGAACGCATCGTCGAGGCGCTCGGCGTGGGCCGGGACACCTCCCGCGCCCCGCTGGTGCAGGTGCTGTTCAACGTGCTCAACTTCGTCGCGCCCCGGCTGACGCTGACCGGCCTGGCCGTCGAGCCGGTGCCGGTGCCCAAGCCCGGGTCGCCGTTCGACCTGACCGTCTACGTGGTGGAGCGCGACGGGCGGGCCGGCGTCGAGGTGGTGCACAACCCGGACCTGTTCACCGGCGACCGGATCGAAGCGCTCCTGACCGACCTGGCCGCCCTGGTCGGCGCGCTCGCCGCCGACCCGGACGCCCCGGCCGCCGAGGTCGCGCCCGAGCTGCCCCGCCCGGCGGTACGGGTCGCGGCGCTCGGCGCGATGAGCGTCGCCACCGCCGAACCGGCCCGCGCGCCGCTGCCCGCCGGGTCGGACGCGCTCACCGCGACCGAGGAGCTGATCGCCGGGATCTGGCGGGACGTGCTCGGCCGCGACGCGGTCGGCGTGAGCGACAACTTCTTCGACATCGGCGGCCACTCGATGGCCCTGGCCGCCGTGCACGCCCGCCTCACCGAGGCCACCGGCCGCTCGATCACCATGCTCGACCTGTTCCGCCACCCGACCGTGCGGGCGCTCGCCGCCAGCCTCGACGGGGCCGCCGACCGGCCGGAACTGGCCCGCGCCGCGATGCGCGCCGCCGCCCGGCGGGGACGCGCCCGCCGCACCCCGCCACCACGCCGACCTCACCCGTGACGCGATCCCTTGTGAATGAAGGAACCCCCATGCAGAACGACATTCCCGCCGACGACGGCGTCGAGCCCATCGCCATCGTCGGGCTCGCCGCCCGCCTGCCCGGCGCGGCCGACGTCGACGAGTTCTGGCGCAACCTGGTCGACGGCGTGGAGTCGACGACCGAACTGACCCGCGAGGAGCAGCTCGCCCGCGGCGCCCAGCCGCAGGAGGTCGACGACCCGGGGTGGGTCAACCGTGCCCCGCTGGTGGACGGCTACGACGAGTTCGACGCCGGCCTGTTCGGGATGACCGCCCGCGAGGCCGAGATCACCGACCCGCAGCACCGGCTGTTCCTGGAGACCTGCTACACCGCCCTGCAGAACGCCGGCTACGACCCGGGCCGCTACGACGGCGCGGTGGGCGTGTACGCCGGCACCGGCGGCAACACGTACCTGCACCGCAACGTGTACCGCAACAAGCGCGTCGGCGGGAACCCGCACGGCGCGGTCTCGCTGGCCACCGGGAACTCGCCGAACTACGTGGCCACGAACGTGTCGTACCGGCTGGACCTGCGCGGGCCCAGCATGACCGTGCACACCGCCTGCTCGACCTCGCTCGTCGCGTTCCACCTGGCCTGCGAGGCGCTGCGCAACGGCGAGTGCGACATGGCCCTGGCCGGCGGTGTCAACATCGAGCTGCCGCACGTCGGCTACCTCGGCATGGACGGCTTCACCTCGCCCGACGGGCGGTGCCGGCCGTTCGACGCCGGAGCGAACGGCACGGTGTGGGGCAGCGGCGTCGGCGTGACGCTGCTCAAGCGGCTCTCCGACGCGATCGCCGACGGCGACACCATCCGCGCGGTAGTGCTCGGCAACGCCATCAACAACGACGGCGCCGGGAAGGTCGGCTTCACCGCCCCCAGCATCGACGGGCAGATGGAGGCCGTCGCCCAGGCCGTCGAGCTGGCCGGCGTCGACCCGCGCAGCATCAGCTACGTCGAGGCGCACGGCACCGGCACCGCGCTCGGCGACCCGATCGAGGTCGCCGCGCTGTCCGCCGTCTACACCAAGGACACCGACGAGCGCGGCTGGTGCGGCATCGGCTCGGTGAAGTCGAACATCGGCCACCTCAGCCAGCCCTCCGGCATCGTCAGCGTGATCAAGACGGTGCTGGCGATGGAACACGGGCTGATCCCGCCGACCATCAACTACGAGTCGCCGAACCCGGCCATCGACTTCGCCGACACCCCGTTCTACGTGGCGAACACGCTGACCAAGTGGGACACCGACGGCGGACCGCGCCGCGCCGGCGTCAGCTCCTTCGGCATCGGTGGCACCAACGCGCACGTGGTGCTGGAGGAGGCCCCGGCCGCCGGCCGGCCCGAGCCGCCGGCCCGCCCGGCGCAGCTGCTCCAGGTGTCGGCGAAGACCCCGACCGCGCTGGACACCGCCGTGCGGCGGCTCGCCGACCACCTGGAGAGCGGCAGCGACGTGGCGCTCGCCGACGTGGCGCACACGCTGCGTGTCGGCCGCCAGGTGTACGCCCACCGCGCCGCCGTCGTCGCCGGTGACCCGGCGTCCGCCGCCGCCGCGCTGCGCGAGCGGCGCAAGGGCCACCGGGGTGCCGCCGAGGGCGCCGCACCCCGGGTGGCGTTCCTGTTCAGCGGTCAGGGCTCGCAGTACGCCGGGATGGGCGCCGAGCTGTACGCGCAGGACACCGCGTACGCCGCCGCCGTCGACGAGTGCGCCGAGCTGCTCCGCCCCGAGCTGGGCCTGGACATCCGCGACCTGATCCTGGGCCGCGACCCGGAGGCGGCGGACAAGCTCACGCAGACCCGCTACACCCAGCCCGCCCTGTTCACCGTCGAGTACGCCCTCGCCGCCGCCTGGCGGGCCGCCGGGGTCACCCCGGCCGCGATGATCGGCCACTCCATCGGCGAGTACGTGGCCGCGACGGTCGCCGGGGTGCTCGACCTCGCCGACGCGCTCCGCGTGGTGGCCGCCCGGGGCCGGCTCATGCACTCCCTGCCCGCCGGTTCGATGCTGGCGGTCACGCTCGACGAGTCGGAGGTGACCGGCAAGCTGCCCGAGGGCCTGTCGGTGGCCACCGTCAACGGCCCCGGCACCTGCGTGGTCGCCGGTGAGACGGCGCTCGTGGAGGAGTTCGCGGCGAGCCTCGGCGGCAAGAACAAGTCGAAGGTGCTGCGCACCTCGCACGCGTTCCACTCGCCGATGATGGACCCGATCCTGGACGAGTTCACCGCGCTGATGGCCACCGTGCCGCTGCGCGCCCCGGCGGTGCCGTTCGTCTCCAACGTGACCGGCACCTGGATCACCGAGGCACAGGCCACCGACCCGGCGTACTGGGCCGCGCACCTGCGCCGCCCGGTCCGCTTCGGCGCGTGCGTGGCGACGCTGCTCGCCGAGGGCACCTGGGCGCTCGTCGAGTGCGGCCCCGGCCGGCAGCTGGCCAACCTGGCCCGGATGCAGGTCGCCAAGGCCGGTGAGGCGCAGCGCGCGCTGACCCCGCTGGGCAGCCTGCCCGGCCCGGGCGAGCCGACCGGTGACCTGGCCGCGCTGCTCGGCACGGCCGGCGCGCTGTGGTGCGCCGGGGTGCCGGTGAGCGTCCCGGCCGACCCGCACGCGCGGCGGGTGCCGCTGCCCACGTACCCGTTCGAGCGGCGCCGCTACTGGATCGACCCGGACCCGGAGCAGGAGCTGGCGGCGGCGCCCGTCGAGACCGGCCCGCGCCCGCTGCCGGAGTGGTTCGCGGTACCGGTGTGGCGGCAGGCCGCGCCGGCCCGCATGGCCGAGCCGCTGGGCCGCTGCCTGGTGCTGGCCGACGGTCCGCGCGGCGACGCGCTCGTGGCCGCGTTGCGCGCCGCCGGCGACGACCCGGTCGAGGTACGCGCCGGCGAGACGTTCACCGCCACCGCCAACGGCTTCCGGCTGCGCCCCGGCGTACGCGCCGACGCCGAGGAACTGGTCGCCGCGCTCGGCGCCGACCTGCCCCGGCGGATCGTGCACGCGTTCGCGCTCGACGGTGACCCGGCCGGCACCGACCCGGCGGCCGCCTGGGCGGCGCAGGAGCGCGGCTTCCTCGGCGCGCTGCACCTGGTGCAGGCCCTGGCCGGCGCCGGTGTGACGGCCGACGAGGCGGGCGTCCGCCTGGACCTGGTCACCGCCGGCATCGGCGACGTCCGCGGCGACGACCTGACCCGCCCGGAGCACGCCACGCTGGCCGGCCTGGCCCGGGTGCTCCCGGCCGAGCTGCCCGGCCTGACCGTGCGGCTGCTCGACACCGACCCGGCCGCGCGCGGCGTCGCCGCCCTGGTGGCCGAGCTGCGCAGCCCGGTCGACGCCGAGCACCCGGAGGTGGCGCTGCGCGGCGACCGCCGCTGGCTGGCCGGCTACGAGCAGGTCACAGTGGCCGCCGAGGACGAGCCGGGCGTGCTGCGCGAGGAGGGCCGCTACCTGATCACCGGCGGCCTCGGCGGCATCGGCGTCACCCTCGCCGAGGACTTCGCCCGCCGGGCCCGCGCCAAGCTGGTGCTGCTGGCCCGCTCCGGGCTGCCCGAACGGGACGAGTGGGACGCGCACCTGGCGGTGCACGGCGGCGCCGACCGGGCCGGACGGGCCATCGCGGCGATCCGCCGGATGGAGGCCGCGGGCGCCGAGGTGCTGGTGCTCGCCGCCGACGTCACCGACACCGACGACCTGCGCCGGGTCCGCGACGAGGCGGAGCGCCGGTTCGGCGGGCTGGACGGCATCGTGCACGCCGCGGGTCTGCCCGGCGGCGGCATGGCCGAGGTGAAGGACCGCGACGAGGCGCAGCGCGTGCTGGCCCCGAAGCTGGCCGGCACCCTGGCGCTGGCCCGGGTCTTCGGCGACCTGCCGCTGGACTTCGTCGTGCTCTGCTCCTCGATCACCGCGGTGATCGGCGGGTTCGGCCAGGTCGACTACTGCGCCGCGAACAACTTCCTGGACGCGTTCGCGCGCTCCGGCACCGGGTTCCGCGCGCCGGTGGTGTCGCAGAACTGGGGCGGCTGGGCCGAGGTCGGCATGGCGGTGGAGACCGCCGCCCCGGCCGCGTTCCGGGCCGCCGGGCGGGACACCGTGACCACGGCGGTCGCCCACCCGGTGCTCACCACGATGGTGGCCGGGCCGGACGGCACGGTGCTGCACGGACTGGTCTCGGCGGACACCCACTGGCTGCTCGACGAGCACCGGATCGCCGGGGTGCCGGTGGTGCCGGGCACCGCCCACCTGGAGTCGGTGCGCGCCGCGGTGGTCGCCGCGCTGCCCGCGCCGGGGCCCGACGCCGCGGTGGAACTGCGGGACGTGGTGTTCCTGGAGCCGTTCTCGGTGCCGGACGGCACCGTGGCCCAGTACCGGGTCGAGCTGACCCCGGCCGAGGACGGCACCGACTTCACCGTCGCCAGCCTCGCCGCCGGGCAGGCGCGCACCCACGTCCGCGGCACCGCCGGGTGGACCACCGACGCGGCCCCGCCGGCCGCCGTGCCCGCCGTCGCCGGGCGGCGGGTCGACGACGACGCCTCGTTCGGCCGGGGACGCACCAGCATGCTCACGTTCGGCCCGCGCTGGGCGGCGCTGGCCGAGCACCACCTCGCCGACGGCGAGGAGCTGGCCCGGGTGCAGGCACCCGCCGCCGCGGTCGGTGACCTGCCCTCCTGGGGCATGCACCCGGCGCTGCTGGACGTGGCCACCGCGTTCGGCCGTGGGCAGGGCTCCGGCACCTACCTACCGCTGTCGTACGGCCGGATCGTGGTGCGCGGCGCGCTGCCGGCGACGTTCCACAGTCACCTGCGGCACCGGCCCGCCGCCACCGACGAGGTGGTCGCCGCCGACCTGTCGCTGCGCGACCCCGACGGGCGGGAGCTGGTCTCGATCAGCGACTTCGTGCTGCGCCGGGTCGACCAGGACGCGGTCACCGGCAACCTGGGCGAGTCCCCGGCGGCGGACGCGGACGCCGCGGCGCCGGTCACCGAGGACATCCGCCCGGTCGACGGCGCGGAGGCGTTCCGCCGCAGCCTCGCCGCCGGTCTCGGCGCCCAGGTGGTGATCACCACCCGCACCGTCGCCGACATCCGGCGCCGCGCGGCGCGGGTCACCACCGACAGCCTCGCCGAGGAGACCGACGCGCCGGCCGGCACGACGGCGGCCACCGGAGGCGGCTCGGCGGCGCCCGGCACCGAGCTGGAGAAGACGATCGCCCAGGTGTGGCGCGACGGCCTCGGCGTCACCGACGTCGGCGTGGACGACGACTTCTTCGCCCTCGGCGGCAACTCGCTGGTGGCCGTGCAGCTCATCGCGGCCATGCGCAAGGCGACAGGCGTACGGCTGCCGATGCGCAGCCTCTTCGAGACCCCCACGGTGGCCGGCCTGGCCGCCCGGATCGAGGAGCTGCGCGCCGAGGCGCCCGCCGACGCACCGGCCGCCCCGGCGGCGATCCCGGCCATCCCGCGGCTGCCCCGCGGCTGACACCCCCGATCCAGAACCAGGAGACACCGCACCATGAGCGAGACAACCACGACGCTGCCGGTGGTCGTCGAGAGCGACGGCCGGGCGCTGACCGACCTGATCGCGGCCCGGCGCGCCGAGCTGCGGGACACCCTCGTCACCAGCGGCGGGCTGCTGTTCCGCGGCTTCGACGTGGGCGGCGTGGACGGCTTCGACCAGGCCGTCCGCGCACTCGCCGGCGAGCCGCTGACCTATACCGAGCGCTCCTCGCCCCGGCACTCCATCAAGGGCCGGGTCTACACCTCGACCGACTACCCGCCGGACGAGGAGATCTTTCTGCACAACGAGAACTCGTACCAGGCGCGCTGGCCGCTGACGCTGTTCTTCTACTGCGTCACGCCGCCGGACACCCAGGGCGCCACGCCGCTGGCCGACGTGCGCCGGGTGTACGAGCTGATCGACCCGGCGGTCCGCGAGGAGTTCATCCGCCGCCGCTGGATGCTGGTGCGCAACTTCCACGGCGACTTCGGCACCCGCTGGCAGGAGGTGTTCAACACCGAGAGCCGCGCCGAGGTCGAGGCGTACGCGGCGGACAACGGCATCACCGTGGAGTGGGTCGGTAAGGACGGCCTGCGTACCCGCGCGGTCCGCGACGTGGTGCACCACCGGCCCGGCTCGGACACCCCGCGCTGGTTCAACCACGCCACGTTCTTCCACCTCAGCACCCTGCCCAAGGACTACCAGGAGGGGCTGCTGGCCATGTTCGGCGCCGCCGGGCTGCCGTCGAACACCTACTACGGCGACGGCGGCGAGATCCCCGCCGACGTCATGGACCACCTGCGCGCCGCCTACCGGGCCGCCACCGTCCGCTTCGACTACCAGCGCGACGACGTGCTGGTGGTGGACAACATGACCGCCGCGCACGGCCGGGAACCGTTCACCGGTCCTCGCAAGATCGCCGTGGCGATGGCCGAGCCGTACACCCCCGAGACCGCAGGAGCGAACTGACATGGCCGAACCCCGATTCCTGGTCGTCCGCAACGACGAGGAGCAGTACTCGATCTGGTCGGCCGACCGGGACCTGCCCGCCGGCTGGCACGACACCGGCTTCGCCGGCACGCGCGAGGAGTGCCTGGCCCACGTCGACGAGGTCTGGACCGACATGCGTCCCCGCTCGGTGCGCGAGGCCCTCTCATGAGCACGATCCAGGATTGGACCTTCCCGGCCTCCTACGCCCAGGAGCGGGTGTGGATGGCCAACCAGCTCGACGCCGGGTCGCCGGTGTTCAACGTGTCCTTCCCGTGGCTGTTCCCGGCCGGCGTGGACGCCGACACGGCCGGTGACGTGGTCAACCGGGTGATCGCCCGGCACGAGGCGCTGCGTACCCACCTGCGGACCGACGACGGCGCGCTGGTGCAGGTCGTGCGCGCCCACGAGCCGGCGTCGCTGCCCGTCACCGACATCACCCACCTGCCGGCCGGTGAGCAGCGGGCCGAGTTCGAGCGCCTTCGCGGCGAGATGGCCCGCACGCCGATCCCGCTGGACGCGGCGCCGCTGTGGCGGGCCCGGCTGATCCGCATGGAGGAGGGGCTGGCGTTGGCGTTCGTGGTGCACCACGCCGTCTTCGACAGCCACTCGGCGGTGCTGTTCCACGCCGAGCTGGTCGCGCTCTGCGAGGCCGCGCGCACCGGCGCCGAGCCCGCCGTGCCCGAGCTGCCCATCCAGTACGCCGACTTCGCGGTCTGGCAGCGCCAGCAACTCACCGGCGAGGAACTGGACCGGCAGCTCGCGTTCTGGACCGGTCACCTGGCCGGAGCGCCGCCGGTCACCGGGCTGCCGCTGGACCGGCCCCGCCCGGCCCAGCTCGGCTTCGCCGGTGACGAGGTGCGCTTCACGCTGCCCGACGGGCTGCTGGACCGCGTCGGCGCGCTGGCCACCGGCGCGCAGGCCACCCCGTACATGGTGCTGCTGGCCGGTTTCGCGGCGCTGCTGTCGCGGATCTCCGGCGACGCCGACGTGGTGGTCGGCGTCTCCACCGCGGGCCGGGACAATCCGGAGCTGACGCCGCTGATCGGCATGTTCGTCAACCCGGTGGCGCTGCGCTGCGACGTCTCCGGCGACCCGACGTTCGCGGCGCTGCTCGGCCGGGTCCGCAACGGCCTGATCGACGCGATGGAGCACGGGCAGACGCCGTTCCAGAAGATCGTCGAGGCGGTCGACCCGCAGCGTGACCCGTCGGTGCAGCCGATCTTCCAGACCGCGCTGAACTGGATCCCGGACTCCGGCCTCGACCCGGTGGAGCTGGGCACCACGAAGGACGACCTGGCATTCGACATCACCACCGGCGACTGCCGCCTGGTCTACCGCACCGAGCTGTTCGACCGGGCCACGGCCGAGACGGTGGTCGACCGCTACGTACGGCTGCTCGCCGCCGCGGTCGCCGAGCCGGAGCGTACGGTCGGCGCGCTGCCGCTGCTCACCGACACCGAGCGGGAGCGGGTGCTCGGCACCTGGAACGACACCGCCCACGACGTGCCGGCGGCCACCGTGGTCGACGAGGTGCAGCGGCAGGCCGCCGCCACCCCGGACGCGGCGGCGCTGGTCTGTGACGGTGTGACGCTCGGCTACGGCGAGCTGAACACCGCCGCGAACCGGCTGGCCCGGCTGCTGGTGGCGCGCGGAGCAGGCCCGGAGACCCGGGTCGCGCTGGCGCTGCCCCGCTCCTGCGACCTGGTCGTGGCGATGCTGGCGGTGCTCAAGGCCGGTGCCGCGTACGTGCCGGTGGACACCGCGTACCCGGCCGGCCGGATCGCCTACCTCCTGGCCGACGCCGCGCCCGCGCTGGTGGTGACCGCGCCGGACACCGCCGCCCTGGTGCCCGGTGACGCGCTGGTGCTCGACGGCGAGGTCGGCTCCGACCAGTCCGGCGACGACCTCACCGACGCCGACCGGGTCGCGCCGCTGCGCCCGGAGCACCCGGCGTACGTGCTCTACACGTCCGGCTCCACCGGCCGCCCGAAGGGCGTGGTGGTCGAGCACCGGGCGGTGACCGCGTACCTGGCCTGGGCCCGCGCCACCTACCCGGGGCTGGCCGGGGTGGCGCTGCTGCACTCGCCGGTGTCGTTCGACCTGACCGTGACCGGCCTGCTCGGCACGCTCACCGCCGGCGGCACGGTACGGCTCGCCGCGATCGACGAGCCCGCCGCCCGCGCCGGTGGCCGGCCCGCGTTCCTCAAGGTCACGCCGAGTCACCTGCCGCTGCTCGACGGCGAGCTGTCGCCGACGGCCGACCTGGTGATCGGCGGCGAGGCGCTGACCGGGGAGCAGCTCGCCGCGTGGCGGGCCGCGCACCCCGACGTGGCCGTCGTCAACGAGTACGGTCCGACGGAGGTCACTGTGGGCTGTGTCGCGGCCCGGATCGCCCCCGGCGAGCCGGTCCCGGCCGGTCCGGTGCCGATCGGCACGCCCACCTGGAACACCCGGGCGCTGCTGCTCGACGCCGCGCTGCGGCCGGTGCCGCCGGGCGTGGTGGGGGAGCTGTACGTCACCGGCACCCAGCTCGCGCGCGGCTACCACGACCGGCCCGCCCTGACCGCCGAGCGGTTCCTGCCCTGCCCGTACGGCCCGCCCGGCGCGCGGATGTACGCCACCGGCGACCTGGCCCGCTGGCGTGCCGACGGCACGCTGGACTACCTGGGCCGCCGCGACGACCAGGTCAAGGTGCGCGGCATGCGCATCGAACTGGGCGAGGTGGAGGCCGCGCTGCTGGCCCACCCGGACGTGCGCGCCGCCGCCGCGGCGGTACGCACCGACGGCGGCGAGCCGATGCTCGTCGGCTACCTGGTGGGCCCGGCCCACGAGGACTCGGTCCGCGCCGAACTGGCCCGCGAGCTGCCCGCGCACCTGGTGCCGGCCGCCCTGGTCCGGCTGGACGCGCTGCCGCTGACGCCGAACGGCAAGCTGGACCGTGCCGCGCTGCCCGCCCCGGCGACGACCGAGGCGGCGCAGGACAGCTACGTCGCGCCCCGCACCGACGCCGAGGAGCTGGTGGCCGAGGTGTACGCCGAGATCCTCCAGGTGGAGAAGGTCGGCGCCCACGACGACTTCTTCGCCCTCGGCGGCAACTCGCTGCGCGGCATGCGGGCGATGGCCCGGATCCGCGCCGAGGTGGACGTCGACCTGCCCATGCGGGCGCTGTTCAGCAGCCCCGTGGTGGCCGACCTGGCCGCCCAGATCGAACAGCGGATCGCCGCCGAACTCGACGGGCTCTCCGACACCGAGGTCGCCGCGCTGCTCGCGGCGGAAGAGGGAACCAACTGATGACGGACCTGAAGGATCCGGCCCGCGAGGCGGCCCGGCAGGCGCTGATCGCCAAACGGCTACGCGCCCGCCAGGCCGCCCCCGCGGCCCGGATCACCCCCCGCCCGTCCGGCGCCGAGGTGCCGCTGTCCTACGCCCAGGAGCGGGTCTGGTTCATGGACCAGCTCGCCCCGGGCGAGGCGGCGTACCACATCGCGGTGCCGCTGCGGGTGCGCGGACCACTCGACGTGGACGCGTTGCGCGTCGCGCTGACCGCCCTCGCGGACCGGCACGAGTCGCAGCGCACCCGCTTCCCGGCCGACGCCGACGGCCGCCCCACAGTGGTCGTCGCGGACACCGCCGACGTGCCGCTCACTGTGGTGGACGCGCCCGACGAGGCAGCCGCGCAGGCGCTCGTCGACGCGGCGGCGGCCGAGCCGTTCGACCTGGCGAACGGGCCGCTGCTGCGGGCCCTGCTGATCCGGCTCGCCGCCGACGACCACGTGCTGTTCCTCGCCCAACACCACATCGTCGGTGACGGCTGGTCGGTGGACGTGCTGCTGCGCGACCTGATCACGCTCTACCGGGGCGGCGAGCCGCCGGCCCTGCCGATCCAGTACGGCGACTTCGCCGTCTGGGAGGCCCAGGAGCTGGACGGGCCGCAGGCGCGGGCGCACGTCGACTACTGGAAGCAGCGGCTGGCCGGCATCACGCCGCTGGAACTGCCGCTGGACCGGCCCCGCCCGGCCACCCAGACCTACCGGGGTGACTTCGTCGAGTTCCAGCTCGACCCGGCCGCCACGGAGGCGCTCAACGCGCTCACCCGCGACAGCGGCGGCACGCTGTTCATGACGCTGCTCGCCGCGTACCAGGTGCTGCTGGCCCGGCACGCCGGCCAGGACGACTTCGCCATCGGCGCGTCGGTGGCCGGCCGGTCCGCGCCGGAGCTGGAGAACGTCGTCGGCATGTTCATCAACATGCTGCCGCTGCGCGCCGACCTGGCCGGCGACCCGACGTTCGCCGAGCTGCTGGAACGCACCCGCCGTACGGTGCTCGACGGGTTCGAGCACGCCGAGGTGCCGTTCGCCAAGGTGGTCCACGAGCTGGGCCTGCCGCGCGACGTCAGCCGCTCCCCGGTGTTCCAGACCATGTTCGTGCTGCAGAACTACGAGATGGGCCGCTTCCGCGGCGTGTCCCGCACCGACGAGGTCACGTTCTCCTGGACCCCGATGGAGTTGCAGGCCACCCGGTTCGACTTCGAGCTGCACGCGGTGGAGACCGTCGACGGTCTCTGGGGCAAGCTGGTCTTCAACACCGACCTGTTCGACCGTGCCACGGTGGAGCGGATGGCGCAGCGGTGGACCGCGCTGCTGGACGCGGTCGTCGCCGCGCCGGACACCCCGGTGTCCCGGCTGCCGCTGCTGCCCGCCGCCGAGCGGGACCTGCTGGCCGCCTGGAACGACACCACCGCCGACTTCCCGCGCGCCGAGACGCTGCACGGCCCGATCGAGGAGCGCGCCGCGGCCACCCCGGACGCGGTGGCGGTCACCATCGACGGGCACAGGCGCACGTACGCCGAGCTGAACGCGCAGGCCAACCGCGTCGCGCACCGGCTGCGCGTGGCGGGCGTCGGCCCGGAGACCCTGGTCGGGGTGTGCGCGGAACGGTCGGTGGAACTGGTCGCCGGCCTGCTCGGCGTGCTCAAGGCCGGCGGCGCGTACCTGCCGCTGGACCCGGAGTACCCGGCCGACCGGCTCGCGTTCATGGTCGGCGACGCGGACGCGCCGGTGGTGCTGGTCCAGTCGCACCTGCGTGACGTGCTGCCCGACACCGGCGCCACGGTGCTCGAACTGGACGACGCCACCGTGTGGAGCGGTCAGCCCGAGACCGACCCCACGCCGGCCGCCGGGCCGGAGAACCTGGCGTACGTCATCTACACCTCCGGCTCCACCGGCCGCCCGAAGGGCGTGCCGAACACGCACCGGGGCATCGTCAACCGGCTCGACTGGATGCAGAAGACGTACGGCCTCGGCGCCGACGACGCGGTGCTCCAGAAGACCCCGGCGAGCTTCGACGTGTCGGTGTGGGAGTTCTTCTGGCCGCTGCGCACCGGCGCCCGCCTGGTGCTGGCGAAGCCCGGCGGTCACAAGGACGCCGGCTACCTGCGCGACCTGCTGGTGTCCGAGCGGATCACCACCGCCCACTTCGTCCCGTCGATGCTGACCGTCTTCCTCGCCGAGGACGGCGTGGAAGCGGCCACCGCGCTGCGCCGGGTGATCTGCTCCGGTGAGGAGCTGCCGCCGGCCTCGGCGGCCGACTTCACCGCCCGGCTGCCCTGGTGCGGCCTGCACAACCTGTACGGCCCGACCGAGGCGGCCATCGACGTGACCGCCTGGGCGTGCGAGCCGGACCGGCTCGCCGAGGTGACCACCGTGCCGATCGGCGCGCCGATCGCCAACCTGCGGCTGCACGTGCTCGACCCGTCCGGCGCGCAGTGCCCGGTCGGGGTGGCCGGGGAGCTGCACATCGGCGGTGTCGGGCTGGCCCGCGGCTACCACCGCCGGCCGGCGCTGACCGCGGAGAAGTTCGTCCCCGACCCGTTCTCCGTCGAGCCGGGTGCCCGCCTCTACCGCACCGGTGACCTGGCCCGCTGGGTGGTCGGCCCGGACGGCGCCGGGGTGATCGAGTTCCTCGGCCGCATCGACCACCAGGTCAAGCTGCGTGGTCTGCGCATCGAGCTGGGCGAGATCGAGAGCGCGCTGCGCGACCAGCCGGGCGTCACCGAGGCCACGGTGATCGTCCGCGAGGACAGCCCGGGTGACAAGCGGCTCACCGCGTACCTGGTGGGGGAGGCCGAGCACGCCGCGCTGAAGGCGGCGCTGAAGGACACGCTGCCCGAATACATGGTGCCGGCCGCGTTCGTCACGCTCGACGCGCTGCCGCTGACCCCGAACGGCAAACTGGACCGCAAGGCGCTGCCCGCGCCGGTGGTCACCCGCGAGGCGTCGGTGGCGCTCGTCGAGCCGCGCGACGACACCGAGCGGGCGCTCGCCGCGATCTGGTCCGAGGTGCTGGGCGTGGACACGCTCGGCATCGACGACGACTTCTTCGACCTGGGCGGGCACTCGATGCTCGCCACCCAGGTGGTCGCGAAGATCCGCAAGGCGGAGCTGGGCGGCCGGGCGGTCGGCGTGATGGACCTGTTCCAGCAGCGCACCATCCGGGACCTCGCCGCGTTCATCTCCGGTGACGCCGCGCAGGAGGGGCCGCGCCGGCTGCTCTACGAGCTGACCAAGCCGATCCCGGCGGGCAAGCGGGTGCTGACGTACGTCTGCGTCCCGTACGGCGGCGGCAGCGCCATCGTCTACCAGCCGCTTGCCGACGCGCTGCCGGCCGGGTACGGGCTGTGGTCGCTGGCGATCCCCGGCCACGACGTGGGTCTCAGCGAGGACGCGCTGCCGTTCGACGAGCTGACCAGCCGGGTCGCCGACGAGATCCTGGAGCGGGTCGAGGGACCGATCGCCCTGTACGGCCACTGCGGCGTGGGCAGCGCCATCCTCGCCGACGTGGCCCGCAAGGTCGAGGCGGCCGGCCGGGACCTGGAGGCCGTCTACATCGGCGCCATGTTCCCGTTCGCCCGTCCGAAGGGCGTGATCGCGGCGCTCCGCGACCGCCTCGAGCGGCTCAGCAGCAACAGGCACTCGGCGAGCTGGCTCAAGTCGATGGGTGTGGACACCGACGAGCTGGACCCGGAGCAGGCCGACCGGATCATCAGCAACATGCGGGCCGACTCCCGCGCCTCGGAGGAGTACTTCACCCGGCTGCTGGACCAGCAGGCGGCGAAGCTCCGGACGCCGATCATCTCGGTGGTCGGCTCCGAGGATCCGGTGACCGACTACTACCGCGAGCGGTACGCCGAGTGGCAGTTCCTCAGCGACACGCTCGGCCTCGTGGTCCTCGACCAGGCCGGGCACTTCTTCCTCAAGTACCGCGCCGAGGAACTGGCCGAGATCGTCACGCAGGTGCACCCGGCGGTGGTCGCCGGTGACGTCGGCGCGCTGACGCCGGAGGCCCGGGGCGAGGACGCCGGCTGGGTGGTGGCCGACACGCTGCGGGTGGCGGAGGACCGCAAGCCCACCAAGGCGGTCAAGCCGAGCATGGGCCGGTTCATGGCCATCACGACCGGTCAGCTCATCTCCAGCACCGGTTCCGCGCTGACCGCGTTCGCGCTGCCGATCTGGCTGTTCAACCGCACCGGCTCGGTGGCGAACCTCGGTCTGCTCTGGGCGCTCGCGCTGATCTGCGGCGTGCTCATGCTGCCGGTGGCCGGCGCCCTGGTCGACCGGGTCAGCCGGCGCCGGATCATGATGACGGCGAGCTGCTTCGCCGGGTCCGTCCAGCTCGTGCTGGCGGCCCTGTTGTGGACCGACAACCTGGTGCTCTGGCACATCTACATGCTGGTGGCGCTCAGTTCGGTGGCCGGTTCGTTCCAGCGGATCGCGTTCCAGTCGGCGGTGCCGCAGCTGGTGCCCAAGCGCTACCTGGGGCACGCCATGGGCATCACCCAGCTCTCCACCGGTGTGGCCACGCTGCTCATGCCGGCGTTCGCGGCCGGCCTGCTCGCCACCATCGAGCTGAAGGGCATCCTGCTGGTCGACGTGGCCAGCTACGTGTTCGCGGTGCTCACCCTCGCCGTGGTCCGTTTCCCGGACGCGCTGGGCTGGCGGCCCCGGGAACGACTGCTGGTGGCCATCGCCAACGGCATGCGCTACTCGTGGCGGCACCGCGGGTTCCGGCTGATGCTCGGCTACTTCGCGCTGGGCAACATCTTCCTGGCGCCCGCACTGGTGCTCATCACGCCGCTGGTGCTGTCGTTCGGCAGCCCGACCCAGGTGGCGCAGGTGGCGCTGGCCGAGGCGGTCGGCGCGGTGCTCGGCGGCGTGCTCATGTCGCTGTGGGGCGGTCCGCGCAAGCGCCGCATGATCGGCGTGCTGATCGGCAACCTGGGCACCGCGATCGGCTGCGTGCTGATCGGCCTGGACGCGTCGGTGGCGATGATCTGCGTCGGCTTCTGCTGGCTGGCCATGTCGATGACCACCGCGCAGTCGATCTACGCGACGATCGTCCAGGTGAAGGTGCCGCAGCGCTTCCACGGCCGGGTGTTCAGCCTCAACCAGACCATCTCCTGGTCGACGCTGCCGATCGGGTTCGCGCTGCTCGCGCCGGGCGCCACCGCGCTGTTCGAGCCGATGCTCGCACCCGGTGGGGCGCTCGCCGGCTCGGTGGGCGCGGTGATCGGCACCGGCCCGGGCCGGGGTATCGGTTTCGCGTACATCTGCTTCGGCGCGGCGCTGATCCTCATCACGCTGGGCGGTTTCGCGATCCGGCTGCTCCGCCGGTTCGACCTGGAGGTGGAGGACTCCCTGCCGGACGACCTCATCGGTGCCCAGGAGCGTGAGAAGCGCCTGGCCGCCAAGGCCGAGAAGAAGGAACTCGTCTCGGTCTGACCCCGCCTCCCATCCGGTTGATCAAGGAGTTCGTGTCCGGTCCGGGCCTCCCCGGCCGGCACGAACTCCTTGATCACCGGGGCTAGCATCGGTGCGATGAGCGAGGACGTCACCGACGCGCTGTTGCGGGAGATAGGGCGCCTCGATCCGTGCGCCGCCGTGGTCGAGGCCGGTGAGCAGGACGTCGACGGCCTCACCGACTACAGCCCGGACGGTCACCAGGCCCGCGCCGACCTCGCCGCCCGCGCCCTGCGCCGGATCGAGACGCTGCCCGCGACCCCGCTGCACGCTCACCTCGCCGAACGGCTGCGCGCCCGGATCGCCTTCCACGACGCCGGGGAGGACCTGCGGGAACTGCACGTCGCGGCCACCGGCCCGCTCCAGCTCATCCGCCAGTGCGTCGAATCAGCGGTGCCGGGCCGCGACGCCGGGCGCGCGGCCTCCGAGGACGGCTGGGCCCGCGTCGGCGCGCGCCAGGCCGCCATCCCGGCCGCACTCGACGGGTACGCCCGGAGCCTGCTGCTCGCCGCCGCGCTCGGTCACCTGCCGGCCCGGCGTCAGGTGGACCTGGTGACGCGGCGCTGCCGCACCTGGCTCGACGACGACCTCGCCCTGGTGCAGCGGTACGGCGACGGCCCGCAGCGCGCCTCGTTGCAGGCGGCGGCGCAGGGCGCGCGGGAGGCGTACCGGCGGTTCGCCGCGACGCTCACCGCGGACCTGGCGCCGCTCGCGCACGACGACGAGGCGTTCGGCCCACAGCGGTACGCCCTCTGGGTGCGGGCCTTCCTCGGCGCGGAACCGGACCTGCGCGAGTTGTACGAGTGGGGCTGGGACGAGTTCGCCGCGATCGAGGCGGACCTGGTCGCCGAGGCGAAGGCCCTGGGCGGCACCGTGCCCGAGGTGCGGGAACGGCTCGACCGTCCCGACGCGCCGGGCATGCTGCGCAGCCGGGACGAGTTCGCCGCCTGGCTCCAGGAACTGCTGGAGGCCACCACCGAGCGGATGCACGGCACGCACTTCGACATTCCCGCGCCGCTGTGCCGCATCGAGTCACGGGTCACCACGTCGGGCGGCACCGCCTACATCGGGCCGTCGCGGGACCTGACCCGGCCGGGCCGGGTCTCGTGGCTGCTGCCCGAGGGGCGGGAGCACTTCTCCACCTGGTGGGCGTACAGCACCGCGTACCACGAGGGCGTCCCCGGCCACCACCTGCACCTCGGCTCTGAGGCGTGCCGGGGCGGCCCCGGGCAGCGGCTGAACCTGCTCGGCGGGCTCTCCGGCGCGCAGGAGGGCTGGGCCCTGTACGCCGAGCGGTTCATGGACGAACTCGGACTCTACGAGCAGCCGGGCGCCCGGCTGGGGCACCTGTTCATGCAACTGCTGCGGGCGGCCCGGGTGGTGCTCGACATCGGCCTGCACCTGAAGCTGCCGATGCCCTCCGGCGGCGCGCCGTGGACGCCGGACGCCGCGCTGGACCTGTTGCGCGACCGCTGCCACCAGGGCCCGTACGCACCACTGGAACTGGCCCGCTATCTGGGCCGGCCGGGGCAGGCGCTCACCTACAAGGTGGGGGAGCGGGTGTGGCGGGACGGCCGCGCGGCGTTCCCCGGCGATCGGCGCGCGTTCCACAACCGGGCGCTGGAGCTCGGCTCCTTGGGACTGGACCAGCTCACCAGCGCGCTCGCGGCCTACCCGGCGTCGCCGGCGGGCAGCTCCTCCGGGTCGGCCACCCAGGCGGAGTAGACAGGCAGCGCGTGCCACGGCCCACCGGCCGGGTCGGTGGTCACCGCGACCACCGCGTACGGGTGACCGAAGCGCAGCTCCGCGATGCGGGCGACCCGCTCCGGCGGCGCGCTGGTCACCGTGAAGAACCCGGTCACCGCGGCCGCCTCGAAGCCGTAGCGGCCGAACCGGGCCACCGCGGACTGCGCGGCGTCGAACCCCGGCCCGGTCATGCCCAGCAACTCGCCGAGCGCCCGGGCCGCCGCGTCGAAGCCGAACCCGGGCGCGGTCAGGTCGTGCCGGCTACGCGCCGACCAGCAGGGCAGCACCGCGGTGGCGCGTTCCACCCGGGCGTCCGCCGCGTACGTTTGGATCGGCTCCTCCCGCACCGTCCACAGCGGCGTCTCGTCCAGCGGAAGGTCGTACAGCGAACGGCGGTCCGGCGTGGAGTCCGGGATGAGCGCGGCGGCGCTCGCCAGTTCCTGCGCGGCGGCCAGCACGTCGGCGGCGGGCACCTCGGGTGCGGCGGCCACCGAGACCACGAGCATCCCCGCGCCGTCGTCACCGGTTTGCGCCGGCACCGCGTGCACCGCCACGTCACCGGCGCGGTCGGTGGCCGCCACCCAGCAGCGGTGCCCGGACGGCGGCGTACGCAGCACCCGGCTCAGCCGCCCGGACCAGGCGCTGCCCGCGCCCAGCTCCGCGCCCGGGGCGGTGTCGAACGGGTCGGCCCACGACACCCGGGTCGCGAGCGCGCTGGCCAGGACCAGCAGGGTGTCCGGGGCGAGGTCGACCGGGAAGCTGTCGATCAGCCCGCCGGTACGCTCCCGGGCCCAGGCGTCCAGCGCCGCCTGGTCCGGCAGCGGACCGCGTTCGGTGCTCGCCGGCAGGGCGGCCCGCCAGGCGGCCAGTTCCGCCGCCGGGGCGCGTTCCCACAGCGCGGTGGCGGCGGCGACCATCGAATGCGGGGCGGCGAGCAGCGCCCGGGCCTCGGCGGCGGCGTCGTCCGGGTCGGCGTCGAGTGCCTCGGCCAGCGCCGCCCGGGTCTCACCGGTGGCGGCCGGGCCGGTCAGCGCCAGCAGCAGCCAGGCACCGAGCGGCGAGGCGACGTGGTGGGTGTCACCGGCGGCGCGGTGCAGCCGCTCGGCGTAACGGGCCAGGGGTGCGCGCAGGGGAGTCACGGCTCCACTCTGCCCGCCGGCGCGCCCCGTGTCAGGACCACAGCTCGAACGGCTCGTCGATCTCCGTCCCGGCCAGGAACGCGGGCAGCAGGTCCGGCAGTCGCCCGGGATAGCAGCGCGGCCGTTCGGCGAGCACCTCGGCCAGCGGCCACCAGCGGAACCCGAAGTAGTCCTCCACCTCGTAGTCCAGCCGCAGCGCCTCGTCCACGTCCGGTCCGGGGCCGGGCAGCCGTACCGTCACGACGACCTCGTCCTGGAGGTGGCGGCGTTGCCGGTGCCGGAAGCTGGCCCGCCGCCGCCACGTCGGCGCGCCCACCTCGTCCGGGCCGATGACGATGCCGGTCTCCTCGCGCAGTTCGCGTACCGCCGCCTCCCGGTACGTCTCGCCCGGGTCCAGGCCGCCGCCGGGTAGCTCCCACCACACGCCGAGGTCCGGGTGGTCCGGGTCGCGGGTGTGGAACAGCAGCAGGTGGTCGGCGGCGTCGAGCACCACCAGCCGCACCGCGCTGCGCTCGAACAGCGGCAGATCGTCCGGCAACTCCACGCCCCCACTGTAAGGAAGGGCCTCCTGTTAACGCCTCCGGTAGTAGAAAAGCCCCTATTGACAGCGCGCCTCGCGGCGCCCGCCCGGTGCCGGGGTCGCTCAGCCGGCGTCGACGATCCGGGCCACCTCGACCGGCAGCGGGTACGGCCGCTCCACCGGCAGCGGCGCCAGCCGCAGCGAGCGTTCCGGGTCCCACTGCACCCGCACCGGGCTGACCCGCAGGCTGTGCCGCCAGGCGTCCCGGTCCGGGTGCAGGCGTGGGTCGTAGCTGCTGAGGCAGGCGTGCCGCAGGGCCCACTCGAAGCCGGACCGGCTGATGTCGACCGCCAGCACCCGTTCCTGGCCCGGCTTGAGCGCCCAGCCGCAGCGGTACATCATCCAGCGGAACGACGGCTTGATCCAGGTCATCCGCTCCCGCTTGAACGGCGGCACGAACCGCCCCGCCCGCAGCGCCGCGTCGGCGATCTCCGGCGGGTACGCCTGGTAGACGGTGACCGACGTGTCGGTGTACGCGGCGCGGATCTGGTGGCGGGGCACTGTCACCGGGGCACGATGGCACCGCGTACCCGCTCCGGCGACCCGATTCCGGGCCCGGCGCCCCGGCCGATAGGCTGCCCGCCGTGGCAGGTCTGTTGAGGAACGTGGCGTCGAAGCTCGGCCGGATCACCCGGGGCGTGCCCGCCCCCGCCCGCCCCGGCGGACCGATCCCGGCGCAGGTCGCGCGCCGCCGCCAGGTCAGCGCGTTGCAGCGTCGCGAGCTGTCGTACGCCCCGGAGCCGGACGGGCAGGCCGACCCGGGCGAGATCGTCTGGACCTGGGTGCCGTACGAGGACGACCCGCGCCAGGGCAAGGACCGCCCGGTGCTGGTGGTGGGCCGGCACAGCCGCACGCTGTTCGGGCTGATGCTGTCCAGCCAGAGCGACCGGGACGGCCAGCGGCACTGGCTGGCGCTCGGCCCGGGGGAGTGGGATCGGGACGAGCGGCCGAGCTGGGTTCGCCTGGACCGGGTGCTCACCATGCGCGAGGACAGCATCCGCCGCGAGGGCGCGGTGCTGGACCGGCCCCGGTTCGACCGGGTCGGGCAGGCGTTGCGCGCCGGCTACGGCTGGCGCTGACCCACCGGACAGAGCCGCCCCGGCGACCCCGCGACGAGCTGGCGGACGAGCCGCTCAGCACTCCGCGACGAGCTGGCGGGTCGGGCGGGACGCGCCGAGCGTCTTCGCCTCATACATGGCCGCGTCGGCGCGGCAGAGCGCGTCGGCGAGCTGCGTGGGACAGTGCACCGGCGCCAGCCCGACCGAGGCGGTGACCTGGATGCTGCGCGCGCCGAGCGGGATCGGCGCGGCGAGCGCCTCGCAGAGCCGCCGGGTGGCGTGCTCGATCCACCGGCGGTCCGGCGTGGGGCTGGCGAGCAGTCCGGCGAACTCGTCGCCGCCGAGCCGGGCAACCAGGTTGGGGCCGGCGAACGCGGCGAGCCGCTGCGCGACGCAGACCAGCACCTGGTCCCCGGCGGCGTGCCCGTAGCGGTCGTTCACCTGCTTGAAGTTGTCCAGGTCGAGCACGACCGCGACGAGCGGCTGGCCGGCAGGGTCGGTGAGCAGGGCGGCGGCCAGCCGGAAGAACGCGCGGCGGTTGGGCAGCCCGGTGAGCGGGTCGTGGCTGGCGGCGTGCCGTTCGGCGGCCAGCTCGGCCTGGAGCAGCTCGATCTCGGCTTCGGCGCGCAGCGCGCGGCGGCGTAACTGCCAGGCGGAGACGAGTGCGCCAGCCGCGGAGATGCCGGAGGCGATGGTCATCGGATCCGCCAACGCGTCCTCCTCACCGCAGTCCCGAAGCCGCGCGGAGCGGCGTCCCCGGGGCCGGGTTCAGGTCACCGTACGTGAGCGAACCGGCACACCGTATTTCGAGTATCATCCTCTCCGTCCATTGCAGATGCAATAGCAGATGCACGTGCATCTCACTCCTCAGTCGACAGACGTCGCCACCCACCGCTCCTCCCCGCGGCCTCGGCTGGCTCATCCCGAAGGACGCCCATGCAGCATCCCCCGAACGGCGTGCCCGTGACCGAGTTGCCACCGATGCGCTGGCTGAAGAGCCGCCGCAGCAACCCCAGCGGCAACTGCGTCGAACTGGCCGAGCTGCCCGACGGCGGCGGCATCGCGGTCCGCAACTCGCGGCACCCGGAGGGCCCGGCGCTCATCTACACAGTGGACGAGATCGCGGCCTTCGTGCTCGGCGCGCGGGACGGCGACTTCGACCACCTGATCCCGCCGTCCCGTACACGGGACTGACTCCGTCCGTCCGGAGGAGTTCACCTCACTGTCGGTTCATGGCATGCTTACTCGTCGGTCCGGGAGGGTGCCCGGCCGGGTCGGTCGGGATGCGAGGGCGGTCAGGTGGCGACGGTGCCCGTCGAGGGTGGTCCGACAAGCGGTCCGACAGTGCTGCGCATGCTGCTCGGCGGGCAGCTGCGCCGGCTGCGGGAGAGTGCCGGCGTCAGCCGGGAGACCGCAGGCTGGGAGATCCGCTCGTCGGAGTCGAAGATCAGCCGGATGGAGCTGGGCCGGGTCGGCTTCAAGGAGCGCGACGTGGCCGACCTGCTCACGCTCTACGGCGTCACCGCGCCGGAGGACCGCGACGCGCTGCTCAAGCTGGCCCGCGACGCGAACAGCCCGGGCTGGTGGCACCGCTACGGCGACGTGCTCCCCGCCTGGTTCCAGTCGTACCTGGGCCTGGAGGCGGCCGCCGCGCTGATCCGCACGTACGAGGTGCAGTTCGTACCCGGCCTGTTGCAGACCGCCGCGTACGCCCGGCAGGTGATCCTGCTCGGCCACCGCGGCGCGTCGGCGGCGGAACTGGACCGGCGGGTGGAGCTGCGGATGCAGCGCAAGGAGCTGCTGCGGCGGCCCAACCCGCCGCAGCTGTGGGCGGTGCTCGACGAGGCGGTGCTGCGCCGCCCGATCGGCGGCGCCGCGGTGATGCGCGAGCAGATGGACGCGCTGATCGAGGCGACCTCGGGCCCGCACGTACGGTTGCAGATCGTCCCGTTCGCCGCCGGCGGGCACGCCGCGGCCAGCGGCGCGTTCAGCATCCTGCGCTTCGGTGACGCCGACCTGCCCGACATCGTCTACATCGAGCAGCTCACCAGCGCCATCTACCTGGACAAGCGCGACGACCTCGACTTCTACGCCGAGGCGATGGAACGGTTGTGCGTGGAGGCGGCGCCGCCGGAGCGGACCCCGGAACTGCTGGCCCGCCTGCGCGACGAGCTCTACCCGGCCTGACCGGCGCGGTGGCGGGCAGTAGCATGACCGCCGACCGGAGACAGTGGACGGTGGCACCCGAGTCGTGGAGGCGGCCTTGACCAGCGACGCACCAGGTACGGCACCCGAGTCGGGCCGGATCGACACCACTGTGGCGCATCCCGCCCGCCGGTACAACTACTGGCTCGGCGGAAAGGACAATTTCCAGGCCGACCGTGACTCCGGCGACGCGATGGCCGCGCGGTTCCCGACCATCCGGATCAGCGCGCTGGAGAATCGGCGGTTCCTGCGCCGCGCGGTGCGCCACCTGGCCGGTGAGGCGGGCATCCGGCAGTTCCTGGACATCGGCACCGGCATCCCCACCGCCGACAACACGCACGAGGTGGCGCAGGCGACCGACCCGCGCGCCCGGGTGGTCTACGTCGACAACGACCCGATCGTGCTGGCCCACGCCCGCGCGCTGCTCACCAGCTCCGCCGAGGGCGCCACCGCCTACCTCGACGCGGACCTGCGCGACCCGGAGCGCATCCTCGCCCACCCCGACCTGCGCCGCACGCTGGACTTCTCCCAGCCGGTCGCGTTGATGCTGCTGGCGGTGCTGCACTTCGTGCCCGACGGCGAGGACCCGTACGCGATCGTCGGCCGCCTGCTGGACGCCCTGCCCGCCGGCAGCTACCTGGCCGCCTCGCACGCCACCCACGACTACCTGCCGGCCGAGGTGGCCGCCGAGGCGAAGGCGGCGGCCCGCGGCGGCGGCCCGCACGGTGTGATCAACCTGCGCAGCCGGGAGGAGGTCGTGCGCTTCTTCGACGGCCTGGAACTGGTCGAGCCGGGCATCTGCTCGGTCGCCGAGTGGCGCGCCGACGGCGAGCCCGAACCGCGCCCGTCGGTGATCGACGTCAGCATGTACGGTGGGGTCGCCCGCAAGCCCTGACGCCGGGCTCCGGGCCGGGCGGTTGACGGGCACGGGGACCGGACGGGCACACTGGAGGCATCATGTCGCCGTTCACGCCCGCCCTGCGCTTGCACGACCGGTACGTCCTGCGCGAACGCATCGGCCTCGGCGGGATGTCCGAGGTGTGGCGCGCCGACGACGAGGTGCTGCACCGGCCCGTCGCGGTCAAGGCCCTCGCCGGGCAACTCGCCGCCGACCCGCAACTGCGCGCGGTCATCCAGCGCGAGGCCCGCGCGGCGGCGCGGCTCACCCACCCGCACGTGACCCAGGTGTACGACTACGGCGAGGCGACGCTGGACCGCGGCGTCGTCGTCCCGTACCTGGTGATGGAGCTGGTGGAGGGTCAGACGCTCGCCGACCGGCTGAACGGCGGGCCGCTGGCCTGGCCGGACGCGGTCCGTACGGCCGGGCAGGTCGCCGGGGCGCTGGCCGCGGCGCACCGGATCGGCGTGGTGCACCGCGACGTCAAGCCGGCGAACGTGATGCTCACCGAGACCGGCGCGAAGGTGCTCGACTTCGGCATCGCCGCGCCGGCCGGCCCGCACCCGGTCACCGGGCAGACCGGCGCGCTGCTGATGGGCACCCCCGCCTACTTCGCCCCGGAACGTCTCGACCCGGGTCCGGCGAACCCGGCCGGCGACGTGTACGCGCTCGGCGTGCTGCTGTATCGCAGCCTCACCGGCCTGGCGCCGCTGCCGGTACGCAGCTGGGACGACGTGCTGGACGTGCGGCGCAACCGGCCGCCGGTGCCGCCGCCGCGGGTGCCCGGTCTGCCGCCGGAGATCGCCGACCTGGTCCTGGCCTGCCTGGACGTGGACCCGGAGCGGCGGCCCACAGCGGCCCGGCTCGCCGACCGGCTCGGCGCGGGCCGCCCGGTCGACCCGCCGACCGCGATCCTGCCCACAGTGGCGCCGGCGGCGCACCCGCCCACCCTGGTCGAGCGGTCCCCGGCCGCCGCGTCCCGCTCGGTCCCGCCGGCACGTCCCGTCGCGCCGCCGCGCCCGGCGGTCTCGTCGAACCGGCTGCTCGGACTGCTCGTCGCCGGTGCCCTGGTGCTGCTGCTCGCGGTGGTGGGCTCGCTGGTGTGGGGTGACGGCTCCGGCACGCCGCCGGCCGCCGCGCCCACCGCCGGCCCGTCGACCGGCGCCGCCGAGCCGCCCGCCCCGGAGCCCAGCAGTGCCGCGCCGCCGTCGACTGTGCCCGAGCCGGTGACGCTGCGTCAGCTCGGCGATCGGTTCGGTGAGCTGATCGACCGGGCCGAGTCGATCGGGCTGGTCGACCGCAAGACCGCCGACGACCTGCGCAAGAAGGCCGCCGAGCTGGACCGGGGCAAGCCGAAGGACCGGGGCAAGCGGGTCGAGGACCTGCGCGAGAAGATCGACGACGCGGCCGAGGACGAGAAGATCGACCCGGTCACCGCCACCGCGCTGCGCAAGCTGCTCGACGGTTACGAGCGGCTGCGCGGCGGCACCGACGAGGGCTGAGCCGCCGCCGGCCCGACAGTTCTGATCATCTCTGTGACGAGGACGGCCGCCTCGGGCAGCAGCTCCGGATCGGGCGCGCGACCGGCGGCCCGGTGCCGGACCGCCTCCATCAGCCGGTCGAGCGGCCCGGACACGGCGACGTACGCGGACAGCAACTCGCCCGCCGCCACCCGCAACGGGTGCCCCGGAGTGACGGCGACCTCCGCGAGGATCAGCGCTGTCGTCGTCCGGTCCAGTGCGGGCGGACCCTCGGCGCTGTCGGTCCAGTCGATGACCACCGGACCGGTGGCCGTCAGCAGCACGTTGTCCGGGTGCAGATCGAGATGCAGGATGCGGACCGCCGGATCGGCCGACCGAAGGGCCGGCAGCGCGTGCAGGCGGGCGTGCAGGTCGGCCAGCATGCGGGCGCCCGCCGGCGCGGTGACGGTGCCCGCGCGGAACGCCTCCACCAGCGTCGGGCCGGTGATCCGGTCGAGCACCAGGTCGGCGCCGTCGGCGTGATGCACCCGGGGCACCGGATAGCCAGCCCGGCGCAGGTGCCGCATCACCTCGGCCTCGGCCCGCACGTCGCCACCGGCGCGGTAGCGGCGCAGCACCCGGCCGCCGGGCAACAGCCACACGTCGGCGGTGCGGCCGGTGGCGAGCGGGGCCGGCGGCGGGCCGCCCGCCGCAGCCGGTTCCGGGGCGGCGCCCTCTGACGATGCCATCGTTACCAGCGTAGGTGATCCGTCCTCAGTGAAGCGTCGCCGCGAGCACCTCGCCGGTGCCCGTACCGGCCCGGGCCACCGGCTCGCCGTCCGGCGACCAGATCCCCGAGCCACCCGCGGCCCGCGCGTACCCGCCCCCGGTCGAGCCGGCGAAACTCGCCGTGACCACCCACACGCCGTGCGCGGCGGCGACCCGGCGGGCGCGTTCGTCCGGCACCGCCGCGTCGTCCGCCGACTCCAGCACGCCGGCCAGGTAGGCGTCCGCGCCCAGCGCCACCGTCGCCGCCGCGTGCTCCGGCGTGCCGGTGTCCTTGCACACCGCAAGCCCCAGCCGCCAGCCGTCCACATCGAGCACCGTCGGCTCCCGGCCCGGTCGCATGTGCCGCGGCTCCGCGCCACCCAGGCACATCTTCCGGTACGCGACCCGTACGCCCCCGGCGTCGACCGCGAGCACCCCGATGTGCGGGCCGGGCACCGGCGCCCCGGCCAGCGCCAGCGTGCCGGTCTCGGCGCAGGCCGCCCGCAGCGGCGCGAGCCTCGGGTCGGCCGGGTCCAGCGGCGCGGCGGTCAGCTCGTACCCGGTCAGGGACATCTCCGGGAAGACCACCACGCGGGCCGCGGCGGCGCGCACCGCGTCGGCGTGGCGGGCGGCGTTGCCCTCGACGTCGTGGGAGCGGGTGAGCGGCTGGGCGACGGCGATCCGCAGCGGCGTACGCATGGCGTACACGATAATGGTTTCCATGACGCGTGGTCGTCCGCGGCTTCGCCCCGTAACGTTGGTCCGATGATCGGAAACGCACAGCTGCTCGCCGTCCCCCGGGTGAGCACCGCGCGGGCCGCGGAACCGTCCGGCGACGGGGTGACCGGATGGGTCACCGGCCTGATGGAACGGCTCGGTGGCCCGGGCGCCGGCCTCGCGGTGGCGCTGGAGAACCTGTTCCCGCCCATCCCCAGCGAGGTGATCCTGCCGCTGGCCGGCTTCACCGCGAGCCAGGGCAGGATGAGCCTGGTCGGCGCGATCGTCTGGACCACGATCGGGTCGATCGTGGGCGCGCTGGCGCTGTACTACATCGGCGCGGCCCTCGGGCGGGACCGGATGCGCGCCCTCGCCGCGCGGCTGCCGCTGATCAAACTGGAGGACGTGGACCGCACCGAGGCGTGGTTCCTGCGCCACGGCGTCAAGGCGGTGTTCTTCGGCCGGATGATTCCGATCTTCCGCAGTCTCATCTCCATCCCGGCCGGGGTGGAACGGATGCCGGTGCCGGTCTTCCTGCTCTACACCGCGCTCGGCAGCCTGATCTGGAACACCACGTTCGTGCTCGCCGGGTACTTCCTCGGCGAGCAGTGGCACGTGGTCGAGGCGTACGCGGGCACGTTCCAGAAGCTGGTCATCGTGGCCGTGCTGGCCGGTGCCTGCTGGTTCGTGGTCAGCCGGGTCCGCCGCTCCCGCCGCACCGCCGGGGCCGCGCCGCAGGAGGCGGAGGCGCCGCCGGAGCCGCAGCCGACCCCGCAGGGCACCGTCTACCGCGGCGGCTGGTACTCCCGCGCCGAGGACTGAGGCGGGCTCAGCACGGCGGGTAGAGCGGGCGGGTGCCGGTGCCGGCGGCCCGGGCCGCCCGGTCGCTGAACCGGCAGCCGAAGTCCGGCGCCGCCACCGCGCGCCGGTCGGTGACCGCGTCACCGGCCGGCCGCTTCCCGGTACGCACCCAGCGGACCAGGTCGTCCCAGGCGGCACCGGCCTCGGCCGGGCTGAACTCGCAGTGCTGCGCGGTGCGCACCGCCCGCTGCACCAGCAGCCGGGACCGGCCGTGCCGGGCCACGTCCCGGGCGTACGCCTGCTCCATGCCGAACGGCACGAACAGGTCGCCGAGCCCGTGCAGGCTCAGCACCGGCACGGTGGGCCGCCCGGCGATCCGGGGCACCTCCGTCAGACTCGGCGAGAGCCGCTGGCGCAGGTTCTCCGGCGCGACCCGCTGCACCGTCGCGTTCAGGTTGACCGGCTGGTTCGGCGCGTACCTGGTGAACAGGTTCGTGGCGAGCTGGCCGGGCCGCCGGGCGGGGGAGCCGTCCGCCTCGCCGACAGCGATGCCGAACAGGAAGTCCTTCCAGACCGCGAACGCGGCGTCGGCGCCCGGCCGCGGCCCGCCGGAGCGCTCCGCGGTGACCGCGCGCAGCTGCTTGCCGAGGTCGTTGGTGGTGTCCGGGCCGCCCGGGGTCAGCCCGGCCAGGCCGAGCGTGACCTGGATCCGGGGCACCGCCGAGGTCAGGTAGTCGGGCGGCGTCGGGTATGCGCGCACCCCCGCGAGGGCCTGCGCCACCAGGTTGTAGTCCAGGAAGAAGTCGAACAGCTCCTGGTCGCCGAGCACCCCGCACATCGGCAGCGCCCCGGCGTAGAAGCCCGGGTACTGCTCCAGCGACCGGCCGATGACGTGACCGCCCATCGACACCCCGGCGATCAGCACCCGGTGCGGGCGCCGGACGGTACGGCTGAACAGGTCGGCCAGGGCGCGGGTGCTGCGCACCCCGGAGCGCACGTCGTAGCCGTTGCGGTCGTACGACGACGACGCCCACGCGTACCCCTGCGCCACCAGGCGCTGCCGCAGGTCGTAGGCGGGCGGCTCGGGCGACAGCTCGGTGCCCTGGCCACGGTAGCCGTGCGACCACATCACCAGCTCGCCGTTCCAGCGCGCCGGGATCTCGATGACGTACCCGGCGTTCGCGTGCACGCCCTGCCGCACGGTGGTGGCGGCCCCGCCGACGACGAGCGGCGGCAGCGGCGGGTTGACGATGGTGTAGCCGGGCAGCGGGCCGCTGCCGTCGTCGCGGCCGGTGGCGGCGGCGGGGGCCGCGCCGGCGAGGCCGAGCGTCAGCGCGAGGGCAGCGCCGACGGCGAGCACCCGGCGGCGGACGGGTGAGGGCTGCATCGCTGCTCCCCGGGGGACGGGTGCCACCCCGGGACGGGGGTGACGACGCGGGACGGATGCCTACCAGCCGGTAGCGACCTGAACCTAGGCCGGGCGTCGAGGGCTGTCAATCACTGACTGACCACGCCGTCAGCGTCCGTCCCGTCGCCCGCTCACACCAGGCCGTGCGCCAGCATCGCCTCGGCCACCCGCCGGAACCCCTGGATGTTCGCCCCGGCCACGTAGTCGCCGGGCAGGCCGAACTCCTCGGCGGTCGCCCAGCACCTGTCGTGCACGTCCCGCATGATCTCGCGCAGCCGCTGCTCCGACTCGCCGAACGTCCACGTGTCGCGGCTGGCGTTCTGCTGCATCTCCAGCCCGCTCACCGCCACACCGCCGGCGTTCGCCGCCTTGCCCGGGGCGAACCGCACCCCGGCCCGGCCGAGGATCCGCACCGCCTCCGGCGTGGTGGGCATGTTCGCCCCCTCCACCACCGCGACGCAGCCACCGGCGACCAGCGCGGCCGCCTCCGCGCCGCCGATCTCGTTCTGCGTGGCGCAGGGCAGCGCCAGGTCGCAGGGCACCTCCCACACGTTGCGGTCAGCGACCGCCACGGCGTTGCGCGCGTGCTCCGCGTACTCGGCCAGCCGGCCCCGGCGCTGCTCCTTCAGCTCGCGCAGCAACGCGAGGTCGATGCCCTTCTCGTCGACCACGTAGCCGCCGGAGTCCGAGCACGCCACCACCGTGCCGCCGAGCTGATGCACCTTCTCGATCGCGTAGATGGCCACGTTGCCGGAGCCGGACACCACGACCCGCTTGCCCTCCAGGCTGTCCCCGGCCTGGCGGAGCATCTCGTCGGCGAAGAACACCGCCCCGTACCCGGTCGCCTCCCGGCGCACCTGCGCGCCCCCGTACGCCAGGCCCTTGCCGGTGAGCACGCCCGCGTCGTACCGGTTGGTGATCCGCTTGTACTGCCCGAACAGGTAGCCGATCTCCCGGCCGCCCACCCCGATGTCACCGGCCGGCACGTCGGTCTGCGGGCCGATGTGCCGGTACAGCTCGGTCATGAAGCTCTGACAGAACCGCATCACCTCGCGGTCGGAGCGGCCCTTCGGGTCGAAGTCCGCGCCGCCCTTGCCGCCGCCGATGGACAGCCCGGTCAGCGCGTTCTTGAAGATCTGCTCGAACCCGAGGAACTTCACGATGCCCAGGTAGACCGACGGGTGGAAGCGCAGACCGCCCTTGAACGGGCCGAGCGCGCTGTTGAACTCCACCCGGAATCCGCGGTTCACCCGTACCCGGCCCTGGTCGTCCTCCCACGGCACGCGGAAGATGACCTGCCGTTCCGGCTCGCAGACGCGTTCGACCACCTCGGCGTACTCCGGATGCCGGGCCAGGGCCGGACCGATGCTCTCCAGCACCTCGCGGACCGCCTGGTGGAACTCGGGCTCTCCCGGGTTCCGGGCGACCACGCCGGCGAACACCGACTCGACGGTCTCTGGCATCACGGGCACCTCCTCTCGCCTGGGACGCGGGCCCCCTGGCCTGCGTCGCCCCAGGATACGAACGGTGCGCGGGGTGGGGTTCACTGGTCGGCGTGGACGCCACCATCTGGACGACGGCGCGGGACGCGCGCGCCTGGCTCGACGCCGCGAACGGCCGCGGCGACACCGAACTGACCTGTCGCATCCTCAAGATCGGCGAGGAGGCCGGCGAGGTCGCCGCGGCCTGGATCGGGCTGCTCGGGCAGAACCCGCGCAAGGGGGTGACGCACACCCGCGAGGAGGTCGCCGCCGAACTCGCCGACGTGGCGTTCACCGCGCTCGTCGCGATCGAGAGCCTCGGCCTGGACGCGCAGGCCGTGCTGGCCGCCTGCGCCGGCAAGGTGCGGGAACGGACCGGAGTGGGAATGAACCGGGACGCCGACACGGACGTATGACCCCAGGGGGACCGGCGAGAGGGGACGACCATGACCGTATCCGAGGACGACCCCGGCCGGGCCCGGCCCCGCTGGTCCGGCGGAGCCCGGCTGCTCGCGGCGGCGGCGGTGCTCGTGGTGGTGCTCGGCGCGGTGGCGGTGGCGGTGACGCTGTCCAACCCGGCTCGGCTCGGCGTGGTCTTCTCCGGCGGCGCCCCGCCGTCGTCCGCTCCCGGTGGCGGCTCCGGCGGGGCCGGCGCCGCCGAGGTGGCCGGCGCCGAGACGCTCGCCGCGCCCCGCGGCGACCGGCAGCGCGCCCAGTTCGAGCTGGTCGACGGGCTGACCCGGTTCACGCTGCGGGCCGCCGACCTCGGCGACGACCTGTACCGGATCGGCGCGCCGGACGGCTCGGGTGTGACCCCGCGCCCGCAGCTCGTGGGCGACCGGGTCCGGCTGAGGATCGAGGAGAACGGCCGCCCCGGCCCGGCCGCCGTGGAGGTGGTGCTCAACTCCCGGGTCACCTGGCGGCTGCGGCTGATCGGCGGCGTCAGCGAGCAGCGGCTCGACCTGGGTGAGGCCCGCCTCGCCGGGATCGACCTGGTCGGCGGCGCGTCGCGTACCCGGCTGCTGCTGCCCCGGCTCGACGGCTCGCTCATCGTCCGGATGACCGGCGGGGTCAGCGAACTGACAGTCACCGTGCCCGGCGGGCCGCCGGCCCGGGTGCGGGTGGCGTCCGGCGCCGGCTCCCTGACCCTGTACGACGAGCGTCGCGGCGGGATCGCCGCCGGTGACCTGGTCAGCTCGCCGGGCTGGGACCGGGCCGCCGACCGGCTCTACCTCGACCTGGTCGGGGGCGCCAACGCGGTGAGCGTCACCGCGGAGTGAGCGTACAGTCGGGGCGGTGGACCGCACCGAATCCCTGCCCGCGCAGACGCTCCCACCGGGCGTCGGCCCGACCGACCCGGGCAGCGTGCTGCTGCCCGGCCACGACGTCCCGCTCGGCCGCTACACCACTGTGCGCCGGCTGCTGCCGCAGCGGCAGCGCCGGATGGTCGGCGCCTGGTGCTTCGTCGACCACTTCGGGCCCGACGACGTCGCCGACCGGCCCGGCATGGAGGTGCCGCCGCACCCGCACACCGGGCTGCAGACCGTCACCTGGCTGCTCGACGGGGAGATCCTGCACCGCGACAGCCTCGGCAACGTGCAGCCCATCCGCCCGGGCCAGCTCAACGTGATGACCTCCGGGCGCGGCATCGCCCACTCCGAGCGCTCCCCGCTGGTGCACCCGCCCCTGATGCACGGCGTGCAGCTGTGGGTGGCGCTGCCCGACCCGGCCCGCGCCGGTGACCCGGACTTCGCCCACCACGCCGACCTGCCCCGGTTCCGCGACGGCGACCTGGACGTCACGCTGCTCGTCGGCGACCTCGGCGGGGAGCGCTCGCCCGCCGTCGTGCACACCCCGCTGGTCGGCGCGCAGATCGAGGTCCGCGGGCCGGCGCCGGCCACGCTGCCGCTGCGCCCGGACTTCGAGTACGGGCTGCTCGCCATGTCCGGCGCCGCCGAGTGCGACGGCACGGCGCTGGCCCCCGGCGCGCTGCTCTACCTCGGCCTCGGGCGGAACGCGCTGACGCTGCGCGCCGAACCGGGCACCCGGCTGCTGCTGCTCGGCGGTACCCCGTTCGAGGAGCCGCTGGTGATGTGGTGGAACTTCGTCGGCCGCTCGCACGAGGAGGTGGTGGCCGCCCGGGAGGACTGGATGGCCGGCCGCCGCTTCGGCGTGGTCGCCGACGACGCGGCGCCGCCGCTGCCCGCGCCCGCGCTGCCCACCACCCGGCTCAAGGCGCGCGACCGCGGCGGCGACGTACGGGGCTGACCGTCGTACCCCCGAATGCCGCGCCGTCGCCGGGGTAGTCGGCGGCATGCCGACAACCACCGCCCCGCGCGACGTCGCGGAGAAGAAGCGGCTCGCCCGGCGGCTCGCCGGAGACGGCCGCGGGTTCGCCGAGTGCTTCGGGTTCCGGGTGACCAACAACCCGGCCCAGTTGTTCCAGGTGCTGTACCTGGCCGTCCTGCTGGCCCGCAGGGGCGACTTCCACCGCGCCGTCGACGCGGCCGGCGCGCTGCGCGACGCCGGCTGGGACACCGCGGCCCGGATGGCCCGCTCCCGCCACGAGGACCGGGTACGTGTGCTGCGCGCCGCCGGACTGCGCGGTGATCTGGCCGGGATCGCCGACACCATCGGCGACCTGGCCCGCACGGTCGTCGAGACGTACCGGGGTGACCTTCGGCGGCTGCGGACCGCCGCGCACCAGGACCCGGGCGAGGAACGGCGGCTGCTGACCGCGCTGCCCGGAGTGGACGACGAGGTGTGCGACCTGTTCCTGCGCGAGGCGCAGGCGCTGTGGCGCGAGGCGGCGCCGGTGGCCGACCGGCGGGCGCTCGCGGCGGCCCGGCGGCTCGGGCTGGGCCGCACCGCCCGCGACCTCGCCGGACTCACCGGCAGCGGGGAGTCGGAGCAACTGTCGTGGCTGGTCGGAGCGCTGGCGCGAGTGGACCTGGAGCGGCGCTACGCGGAGGTGACCGCCTGAGCGCACGTGCGCCCGGCCACAATTCCGCGATTCTCACCCGTTCGGCTGATGTCGCGTCGTATGATGATCGTGGCAGCGATGCCCGCCCGGTTCGGGCGAACATCTCACCGCTGCGCGGTCGCGACCCGGTTCGGGCGTGAACCGCGCAGGACAGGTGCTGCGTGGCGCCCCAGGTCGCGGTTCGTGACCCGGGGCGCTCGCCTGTCCGGGCACGCCGACCCGCCACAGGGGAGTGCCCACGCGCGACAGTCGTACACCGGCCCTTCTCCGCACGCGCGGAGGCCGGCGGCCGTGTCGCCCGCCGGCCCGCCGCGGTGCTCAGATGCCGCGCAGGTGCTGCGACACGCGCGGGTGGTCGACCCGGGCCTGCGCCGCGCGCTGCGACGGGCTCACCTCGGGCGCCGCGTCGATGCCGGCCGAGCGGGCCACCTCGGTGCCGTTGGCGTAGTCCACCGGGGGCAGCGCGCGCAGCGCCCGCAACACGTCCGGCGGTGCGCCCTCCCGTTCCGCCTCGCGGATGACGTCGTCCTTGCCGGCCGGGTAGTCCAGCGCGGACAGGTACTCAAGGACATCCGTGTAACTCGACATGGGTCGGGCTCCTCGTGGCAGTAGTCGGGGTCATGACCGGGCGGCGGTTACCCGTCGCGCCGCCCCTCACGCCCGCAAGCGCGGAAAACCCGCAGTCGCCGCGCGCCGGTGGCCGGCGCCGTTTCCGGCGCGCCGTCGCGGGTAGCCGCGGTGGGCGCACCGAAGGGGGTACCACGGATGCACTACCTGACCTTCGTGAGCCGGGTCGCCCGGCTCACCGGCACGAGCGAGGACCGGGCCGCCGCACTCACCGGGGCCACGCTGGAGACGCTCGCCGAGCGGCTGACCGGCGGCGAGGTGATGGACCTCGCCGCGCAGCTGCCCAAGCAGCTCCAGGGGCTGCTCCGGCCCTATCCGCGCGACGAGGCGGCCGAACGGTTCGGTGCGGCCGAGTTCGCCGCCCGGGTCGCCCGCCGGGCGGACTGCGACGAGAACACCGCCCGGGACGCCGTACGTGCGGTCTTCGTCACGCTGCGCGAGGCGATCCGGGGCGGGGAGTTCCAGGACGTCGTGGTGCAGTTCCCCCGCGACTACCGGGACATGGTGGAACCGGCCCTCGCCCCGGCCGCCGCGCGCCGCTGAACCGGCGGCCGGTCAGCCGATCACGCCGGCGTCGCGCAGCGCGGCGATCCGGCCGGCGTCGACCCCGGCGTCGGCGAGCACCTCGTCGGTGTGCTCGCCCGGCGAGGGCGGTGGGCGCCGCACCGACGTCGGGGTGGCCGAGAAGCGCGGCGCGGGGGCGGGCTGGGTGACCCCGTCCGGCGCGACGAACACGTCCCGGGCGCGCAGGTGCGGGTGCTCGGGCGCCTCGGCCCAGTCGAGCACCGGCGCCACGCAGGCGTCCGTGCCGGCCAGCAGCGCCGTCCACTCGTCGCGGGTACGGGTGCGGAACAGCCGCGCCCAGGCCGCCCGCAGCGCCGGCCAGTTCGCCGGGTCGTCCCGGTCCAGCGCGTCCTCCGGCACGTCCTCGCCGTCCAGCGGGAAGCCGGTGAGCCGGACCAGTTCGGCGTAGAACTGCGGCTCCAGCGCGCCCACCGCGACGTACCGCCCGTCGGCGCACTCGTACGTGTCGTAGAACGGCGCGCCGCCGTCGAGCAGGTTCACCCCGCGCGGGTCCTGCCACAGCCCGATGCCGCGCAGCGCGTGGATCTGCGTCGCCAGCACCGACACGCCGTCCACGATGGCCGCGTCGACCACCTGGCCGGGCGCGCCGCCGCGCACCGCGTACAGCGCCGCGACCACGCCGAGCGCCAGCATCATGCCCCCGCCGCCGTAGTCGCCGAGCAGGTTCATCGGCGGCACCGGGCGTTCCCCGGCCCGGCCCACGCCGTGCAGCGCACCGGTCAGCGCCAGGTAGTCGATGTCGTGCCCGGCGCGCTGCGCCAGCGGCCCGTCCTGCCCCCAGCCGGTCATCCGCCCGTACACCAGGCCGGGGTTGGCGGCGAGGCAGTCGTCCGGGCCGAGGCCGAGCCGTTCGGCCACGCCGGGCCGGAAGCCCTCCAGCAGCGCGTCCGCGCCAGCGACCAGGTCGAGCACCAGGTCACGCCCCGCGGGCTGCTTCAGGTCGACGGCGATCGAGCGGCGGTTGCGGTTCAGCAGGTCGCCGGGGAAGGCGCCGAACCCGCCCCCGCCGGCCCGGTCGACGCGCACCACGTCGGCGCCGAGGTCGGCCAGCATCATCGCCGCGAACGGACCGGGGCCGATGCCGGCCAGCTCGATCACCCGTACGCCGGTCAGTGGTCCCTGGTTGGTCACCCGCGTCACCATAGGGGCAGGTGTGGCCCGGCGCCACGCCCTCCGCCGGCGCCCAGTGGTTGACCAGGGCAATCATGCGTGTCCCGACTTGGCGTCCGGTCCGGCGGTGACCTAGCCTTGGGCAGGCGAGGGGAGTACTTCCCACGAATCATTCCGGTCAGTACGGCGAGCCGCCGAGGCGAGCCCCGGGTGGTTGCCCACGAAACGTGGGTGAAGGAGACCTCGAACATGACACGGTGTTCGAGGAGGCTCCATGCCCGAATTGTCGCCCCTGGCTGCGGCCGGGTTGTCGTCTGTCGGCACGCCCACGCTGTGGGCCGTGACGATCGTCGGTGTGCTCGTCCTGCTGGTGCTCGACTTCCTGGTCACCAGGAAGCCGCACGAGGTCTCCATCCGTGAGGCGCTGGGCTGGTCCGCCTTCTACATCGCCCTGCCGCTGGCCTTCGGCGCCTGGATCTGGTCCCGGTACGGCAGCCAGCAGGGCGTCGAGTACCTCACCGGTTACCTGGTCGAGAAGTCCCTCTCGGTCGACAACCTGTTCGTCTTCATGCTGCTGCTGGCCGCGTTCGCGGTGCCCGCCGTGCTCGCCCAGCGGGTGCTGCTCTACGGCATCGCCGGCGCCCTGGTGCTGCGCGGCGTGTTCATCGCGCTCGGCGCCGCCGCGCTCCAGACGCTCGACTTCGCCTTCCTGCTGTTCGCGCTCATCCTGATCGCCACCGCGGTCAAGCTGCTGCGCGACGCCCTCTCCGGGCACGAGCAGGAGGTCGACATCAACAAGATGCGGTCGGTCCGGCTGCTCCGCAAGATCATGCCGGTGGTCGACGACTACCACGGCACCCGGATGACCATCCGGCAGGCCGGCCGGCGGGCGCTCACCCCGTTCGCGCTGGTCGTGGTCGCCGTGCTGGCCACGGACATCGTGTTCGCCGTCGACTCGGTGCCCGCCGTCTACGGCATCACCGAGGACCCGTACCTGGTCTTCGCCACCAACGCCTTCGCGCTGCTGGGCCTGCGCGCGCTGTACTTCGTGCTGCACGCCGCGCTCAGCCGCCTCGTGCACCTCAGCTACGGCCTGGCCGCCATCCTGGCGTTCATCGGCGTCAAGCTCGGCCTGCACTGGGCGCACGGCATCTGGAAGGGCGTGCCGGAGATCCCCACGCTCGCCTCGCTCGGCGTGATCATCGGCGTCCTGGTCATCGTCACCATCACCAGCCTGCGGGCCACCCGCAACAGCGGCGACGGCAAGCGCACCGTCGTGCACGAGGTGCAGGGCGGGGGTTCCGCCTGACTCGGCGGGAACCCCTGCCCCGGCGGTACCGGCGGTGGTACGACTGACGGGTGGGAATCGTCTCGCCCGGCTTCCAGGGCCGGCCCCGTACGTCCGCGCCCGACCTGCCGCCGGGGCAGTACCTCACCGAGGACTTCCCGGTGCTCTCCGCCGGTCCGACGCCACGCGTGCCGCTGGACACCTGGGAGTTCGTGCTGACCAGCGAGACCGGTGCGGAGTACCGCTGGTCCTGGGACGAGCTGATGGGCCTGCCGCAGGACACCCCGACGGTGGACCTGCACTGCGTCACCCGCTGGTCAAAGCTCGGCACCACCTGGCAGGGCGTCTCCCTGGACACGCTGCTCGACGGCGTCGACACCGAGGCCCGGTACGCGCTCGCGCACTCCTACGGCGGCTACACCACCAACCTGCCGCTGGACGACCTGCGCGGCGGGCGGGCGTGGGTGGTGCACACGTACGACGGGGGGCCGCTGCCGGCCGAGCACGGCGGACCGGCGCGGCTGCTCGTACCGCACCTGTACCTGTGGAAGTCGGCGAAGTGGGTGCACGGCATCCGGCTGCTCGCCGACGACCGGCCCGGCTTCTGGGAGACCGCCGGCTACCACGACTACGGCGACCCGTGGCGCGAGCAGCGCTACCAGGGCGACTGAGGTGACCGCGCAGGCGCAGGGCCGCCGCGTCGCGCCGCTGATGTGGCGGGTCGCCCGGCTGGTCGAGCGGCGGATCGAGACGCCCACCGCGCAGACGCTGGTGCTGGACGTGCCCGGCTGGCCCGGACACCTGCCCGGGCAGCACGTCGACCTGCGCCTCACCGCCGAGGACGGCTACCAGGCCGCCCGGTCGTACTCGCTGGCCGGCCCCGCCGACGGCGAGCGGATCGAGGTGACGGTGCAGCGGGTGCCCGACGGTGAGGTGTCGCCGTACCTGGCCGACACCTACGCCGAGGGCGACCCGGTGGAGGTACGCGGACCGGTCGGCGGCTGGTTCGTCTGGCGTACCGACGACACCGCGCCGGTGCTGCTCGTCGGCGGTGGATCCGGCGTGGTGCCGCTGATGGCGATGATTCGCGCGCGCCGGGCCGCGGGCAGCCGCACACCGTTCCGGCTCGTCTACTCGGTGCGCACCCCGGACGACGTCATCTACGCCGACGAGCTGCGCCGCCGCGCCCGCGACGACCAGGGCCTGGACGTCGCGTACGTCTACACCCGGTCCGCGCCCGAGGGCTGGCGCGGCGAGCCGCACCGCATCGGCCTGGCCGACGTGAACAGCCACGGCTGGCCGCCCGACCTGGAGCCGCTGTGCTACGTGTGCGGCCCCACCGGATTCGTGGAGACCGTGGCCGACCTGCTGGTGGGGCTGGGTCACCCGACCCGGCGCGTGCGGACCGAACGGTTCGGCCCGACCGGCTGAGACCCGAGGAGGGCGTATGACCGACCTGTCCTACGTGGATGGCAACATGCTCGACGGGCCGCTGCGCGAGTTGTTCGCGGTCGACCTGAGCGCCACCACCGGGCGCTGCGACACCTGCGGCATGACCGGCCCGATGGCCGGGCTACACGTCTACTCGCACGCCCCGGGCCTGGTCGGGCGCTGCCCCGCCTGCGCCGGGGTGATGGTGCGGCTGGTCCGGGCGCCGCAGCGGGCCTGGCTGGACCTGCGCGGCACCACGTACCTCCAGGTGCCCATGCCGGCCGAGCAGGGCTTCCGCGCCGCGCCCTGACGCCTGCGCCGTGGCTGGGCCGCGTCCGGACGTCTGCGCCGTTACCGGTCTGCGCCTGCCGCGCCGGCGCAGCCGCCCGACGAGCTGACCCACAGTGACCGGCACCACGGAGAGCACGAGCTGACCGTTGCGCGGGTCGACGGTCGCCGTCACCCCGTACAGCCGGGCGCCGTGCCGCAGCAGCCGGGGCCGCCCGGCGGCGAGCCGAGGTGCGCGCACCGCGGCCCCGCCGCGCCCGTGACCGCCGTCCACCTCGGCGCGTACCGGATGGCGCTGCCCGCTGGCGGCGCTGGCGGCCAGGAGCCGGTCCAGCGCGAAGTCCGTGCGCAGGGTGCGGCCGGCCGGATCGCCGGCGTCCATCCGGGTGGCGCCCACGACCGGACCGGCCAGCATCCGCACCGGCCCGGCCTCGGTGGCGAACCGGGGGTACGGGCTGCGCGTGGTCACCGTCAGCGTGTGCCCGTCGACCCAGCTCACGTCGACGGTGTCCAGCCGCGCCAGCCAGTCGGCGCGCACGTCGGTGACGTCGGTCCACCGGGCCGGAGCGCCCGGGTAGCCCGCGTGCCAGCGGTCACCGGCGAACACCGTCGCCGGCACGCCCCGGCCGCTGTCCTGCTCGATCACCGCCAGCAGGTCGTCCACCCCGCCCACGGTGACCGCGCCCAGGCGCAGCCGGGCCTCGATGTCGAGCCGGTCCCGCAGGCGGTCGGTGACGTGCCGCCGTACCAGCCGCGCCACCGTGGCGTGCACCCGCTCCTGCGCGGCCCGGTCCAGGTGCCGGAAGTCGTCGCCGACCAGGTTCGCCAGTTCCAGCCCGGCGTGGCGGCGCAGCACCGCGTCCCGGCGCTCCCCGGCGGGGATCAGCTCGGCCACGTACGCGACCAGCCGCTCCACGCTGACCAGGCGCTGCTCGATCCGGCTGTGGTAGGTGATGTTGCGGGCGTCCAGCCGGCGTACCGCGTGGTAGTAGTCGTAGTCGGCGAGCACCGAGATCCGCCGGGCGTGGTAGCAGGCGGCGAGCGTGAACGGCTGGTCGCTGAGCACCGGCATGTCCTCCGGGAACCGCAGCCCGAGCCGGTCCACGAGGTCGCGCCGGAACAGCTTCGTGTTCGCCAGCGACCACGGCAGGGCCGAGTCGAACAGGCTCACGTCGACCGCGTTGCCGTCGGCGAACACGTCCGAGAAGACGTGCCGGCCGTTGACCCCGACCACCTTCCCGAGCACCACGTCCGAGCCGTACCGGTCGGCGGCGGCGACCAGACGCTCCAGGGCCTCCGGGCCGAGCCGGTCGTCCGAACCGAGGAAGAAGACGTACCGGCCGGTGGCCAGGTCCAGCCCCCGGTTGCAGGGCGACGCCGGGCCACCGGAGTTGGGTTGGTGCACGACCCGCACCGTGCCGGGGTGCTTGGCGGCGTACCGGTCGAGCAGGCGGCCGCTGCCGTCGGTGGACCCGTCGTCCACCGCCACGATCTCCATCCGGTCCGGCCCGATCGTCTGCCGCAGCACCGAGTCGAGGCAGGACCGCAGGTAGCGCAGCGTGTTGTAGACAGGCACGACGACACTCACGTCGGGGCGGCTCGTGGTCGGTGGGTGGTGCGTCGCCTCCTCGGCTGCCACGGCTGCTCCTTCACGGTCGCCCGGACGATCCGGCGCGACCCAGCGTGGTGGAGCGAGCCGTCCGGGTGACGACACCGGCGTGACGGCGAGGTGACCGGAAGGCAGCCGTTGGACACGCGGAAGGGCCCGACCCGTGTTCTGGGGTCGGGCCCTTCGGCATTGTCACTCGGTCAGGAGCTGTAGCCGCGGCTGGCGATCCAGTGGGCCAGGGCGTCCACGTCCATGCGGTACGAGGCCTGGTTCGGGTTGGCCGAGTCGGCGATCGTCACGACCTTCCCGCCGTCGCGGTAGCCGACCACGCTGATGTAGTGGCCACCCTCGAACGAGTGGGCGTTGCCGTCGGTGTCGGTCGCGGTGCCGGCGATGTTCGCCACCACGGCCCGGCCGTCGTCGACCGTGCGCACCACGTCGGCACGCAGCTTCTCCACCTTGTCACCGGCCTTGTCCACCGGGATCTCGGTCGACTTGTAGACGTCCTTACCGGTCTCCTTGTTCAGCACCGGCGTGATGTCGTTGATGGAGTTGGTGCCGTCCTCGGTGGTGCCCATCTCCTCGGCCATCGCGTGCACGTCGATGTTCTTGCCCTGCACGCTCAGCGCGTTCCGGGCCGCGGCCGGGCCACAGAAGTAGAAGTTGGGCTGCGCCTCGTAGCGCACGTCCAGCTCCCGCTCACCGTGCTTGCGGTCGGTGGTGACCTGGGCGGCGGCACGCTCGGCCGGAGTGGCCTGGGCGGCGATGGCGGGGCCGGCGATGCCACCAGCGGTGGCGACGACACCAGCAGCGGTCAGAACGGTCTTGCGCAGCAGAGTGGTAGCCATGATGGTTGCCTCCCTGAAGTGGGGGATCACGCGGCGATGGGGGTGCCGCGCGAAAGGGGGAAAGTCTGGGGTGCCCGTCGAAACCGGGCTGGCGCGCGGGCGACCCGGGGGGCCTGCTCCGCGGCTCGGGGGTTTAACGACGCGCGGGCCGGGGTCATTCCCGGAGACGGCGGGGTGCCCGTCGCTCGGGGATGTAACGACGACCGGGCCGGGTCGATTCCCTGACCTGCCGTGGGTGCCAGGCGGGCCGGTGTCCGGCGCTCGACCCTGCTGCCTGGGCGGTCAGCCATGTACAACGCCCCGCGCCCGCCACCGATTCCACCCGCACGATGGCACCGACCACAGCCACGCCAGGCCAGCACAGCGAACCGGACATCGCCCACCGAACACCCAGCGGCGGTGCGAGCCGCCGTCACAATCCACCCGCCCGCCCACGCGATCTTGCAATTTGGTCCCCAGCGAACCTCGCAAAGCGGGCATCCTCGGGGCACCAGGTGCAAGATCGCGCGAAGCGCCGATCCAAGATCTACTGGGCCGGTGGACCGGCCGGGCGGGCGGCACGTCCGGGACGGGTGGCCTCACGTCGGGGCTGGGACAAGGGGGCGGGAAGGTCGTGCCGGAAGGGGCGCTGGTGGGGAACACGAACTCCTGCGGCGGCCCGTGTGGCGGTGGGAGAGTGCACCCCGGGTGGGGTGGGGTGGACGCGGTGGCGGAGAGTGGCGCTGTGCGATATCTGCGCAGTGACGGACGCGTCGCCATCCGCCGTCCCCGACCGGCTGACGAGGCGGAGTTCGTCGCCGCCGCCCGGCGCAGCCGCGACCTGCACCATCCGTGGCTCTCCGCGCCCGACGACGCGCAGCGCTACGCGGCCTACCTGCGCAAGATCCGGGGGCGGGACAGCTCCGGGTTCCTGCTCTGCGACCGGGCCACCGGGGACATCGCCGGATACGCGAACATCAGCGGCATCGTGCTGGGCGCGCTGCGCGGCGGTTACCTCGGATACGCGGCGTTCCGCCCGTACGCGGGCACCGGGCACGCCTCGGCCGGGGTGCGGCTGGTGATCGAGTACGCGTTCGGGCCGCTCGGTCTGCATCGGCTGGAGGCGAACATCCAGCCCGGCAACGAGCCGTCGAAGCGGCTGGCGCGGCGGCTCGGCTTCCGGCTCGAGGGGTTCTCCCCGGACTACCTGTTCGTCGACGGTGCGTGGCGGGATCACGAGCGCTGGGCGGTCACCGCCCCGGATCGGGTGGACCCGGCGCCGGGGCGGTGACCGGCCGGCCTCAGCTGCCGGGCTTCGGGAAGGCGACCGGGCTGCGGTGCCCGTCCCGGTCCACCGCCCGTACGCCGAAGAACACGTTGTCCTTGGACAGGTCGATGGTCACCTCGGTGACGTCGCCGACCGGCAGCACCTTCTGCCACTGGTCGGCGGTGGTCTCCCGCCACACCACCTCGTACCCGGCCAGGTCCGGCTCGGGGCCGCGCTGCCACCGCAGGGTGGTGTCGTTCGCCAGGTTCGTGGTCACCACTGTGACGCCCTTGGGCGTGCCGGGCGCCTGGGCCAGCGACCACAGCGTCGCGGCGTTCACCCGCGCCACCCGGGTGATGTAGCCGAAGTCGCAGAACTCGGGCAGGTCGCCGTACTGCACCCCGTCGACGACGCGCACGTCCTGGTGCTGGTGGGCGAAGTCCTCGTTGGGCTCGGTGAACCGGCCCGCCGGCCAGCCCTCGCGCAGGAACGAGATGTGGTCGCTGCCGCGCAGGTAGCGGTCCCGCCGGTAGATGACGCGTACGTCCATGCCGGTGGCGGAGTTCTCGGCCACGTCGGTGACGAAGCGGGCGAGCTGCCGCGACGGCGAGTCGTTCTCGCCGCCGACGGACTGACGCACGCTCGCCTCGGCCGGGGTCTCGGCGGTCGGCACGCCCTCGGCGAACAACCGCACGGTACGCGGGTCGCGGGTGCCGTCGTCGGCGGTGCTGGACCCGACGATGTCGTTGCTGAACATGGCCTGCACGTCGGCGCCGGCCGCCTTCAGCTGCGACGCCAGGTACGCCGAGCCGTACAGTCCCTGCTCCTCGGCGGCGACGGCGGCGAGCACGATGGTGGCCTCGGTGCGGCGGGTGGACAGCACCCGGGCCAGCTCCATCACCACCGCCACGCCGGAGGCGTCGTCGTCGGCGCCCGGCGCGTCGCTGACCGCGTCCATCACGTCGGTGGCCCGGGAGTCGTAGTGGCCGGTGATGACGTACACCCGCTCGGGTGTGACGTCGCCGCGCACTGTCGCCACCACGTTGGTGATGGTGGTGGGGACGGGGATGCGGGAGGCGGGCTGCTGCACGTACGACTGCAGTTCGACGCTCATCCGCCCGCCGGACGCGCCCGCGTACCCGGAGAGCTGGGCGTGGATCCAGTCGCGGGCGGCGCCGATGCCGCGTACCGGATCGGTCTGGCTGGACAGGGTGTGGCGGGTGCCGAACGCGGCGAGCCGGCGCACGACGGCCTCGATCCGGCGGCTGTCGATCTCGCGCAGCAGCGCGGTCAGCTCGCGGCCGGGCCGCTGCGGCCGGGCCGGACGGCCCGGGCCCGGGGGAGCGCCGGTCGCGGCGGCGGCCGGGGCGGCGGTGAGCGGGGTGGCGACGGCGGCGGCGGTGGCCGCCGCGGAGGCGGTGAGGAAGGTACGCCGGCTGGACCTCGTGGGCCGACCCTCGGCGGTCTCGTGGTTTCCCATCCCGGCATCCTCGCGCCGATCACGAGGAATGTCCATATAGCCGCTGATGGATGGATCATGGGCACGTTTGTCGCAGGTCTGCCCGGGAACGGCAGCAGGCATGACGAAACCACGTGTGGTGATCGTGGGGGCCGGGTTCGCCGGGTACCACGCGGCCAAGACGTTGCGCCGACTGGCCCGCGACCGGGCCGAGATCGTCCTGCTGAACACGACCGACTACTTCCTCTACCTGCCGCTGCTGCCCGAGGTGGCGGCCGGCGTGGTGGAGCCGACCCGGATCGCCGTGCCGCTCGCCGGCACGCTCGACGGCGTCCGCGTGGTGGTCGGCGAGGCGGACCGGGTCGACCTGCAGAACCGGTGGGTCGGCTACCGCTCGATCGAGGGCGAGCACGGACAGCTCGCGTACGACCGCCTCGTGCTCAGCGTCGGCAGCGTCAACAAGCTGCTGCCGATCCCCGGCGTGACCGAGTACGCCCACGGCTTCCGCGGCCTGCCCGAGGCCCTGTTCCTGCACGACCACGTGGTCCGGCAGGTGGAGCTGGCCGAGCTGACCGACGACCCGGCCGAGCAGCGGGCCCGCGCCACGTTCGTGGTGGTAGGCGCCGGCTACACCGGCACCGAGGTGGCCGCGCACGGGCAGCTGTTCACCGACCGGCTGATGGCCCAGCGCCCGCACCTGAACGTCCGGCCGCGCTGGATGCTGCTGGACGTGGCGCCCCGGGTGCTGCCCGAACTGGACCGGCGGATGTCGGTCACCGCCGACCGGGTGCTGCGCAGACGCGGCGTGGACGTGCGGATGGGCACCTCGGTCGCCGAGGCCACGCCGGACGGGGTGATGCTCACCGACGGCGAGTACGTCCCGACGTGCAGCCTGATCTGGTGCGTCGGCGTACGTCCCGACCCGTTCGTGGCCGAACTGGGGCTGCGCACCGAGAAGGGCCGGCTGGTGGTCGACGAGTTCCTCAACGTCCCCGGCTACCCGGAGGTGTTCGCCTGCGGCGACGCCGCCGCCGTGCCCGACCCGACCCGCCCCGGGCAGGTGTGCGCGATGACCGCGCAGCACGCCCAGCGGCAGGGCAAGCTGGCCGCGCACAACATCGCCGCCTCGTACGGGCAGGGCGTGCGCAAGTCGTACAAGCACCACGACCTGGGCTGGGTGGTGGACCTGGGCGGCAAGGACGCGGCGGCGAACCCGTTGAAGGTGCCGCTCGCCGGGCTGCCCGCCAAGGCCGTCACCCGCGGTTACCACCTGCTCGCCATGCCCGGTAACCGGCCCCGGGTCGCGGCGGACTGGGCGCTGGACGCGACGCTGCCCCGGCCCGCCGTGCAGCTCGGGCTGGTCCCGGCGAACGCGGTGCCGCTGGAGAGCGAGTCACCGGAGCTGGCCCGCCGCCGCTGAACCGCACACGCACCCGCCGGCCGGCCCTCACCCGCCGGCCGGCGGCCGTTCCGGCGTCTCCAGCAGCTGCGGGACAGTCGCGCCGTCGGCCGAGCCCGTGTCGGGCGGACCCGCCGGACCACCGTCGGCGGGCGGCAGCGCCTGCCGCCCGGCCGGCGCGAACTCGCGCAGCAGCACCTGCACGATGCCGGCGGCCGGGATCGCCAGCAGCGCCCCCACCAGCCCGGCCAGCTCGACCGACAGCAGCACGCTGACCAGCACGGTCAACGGGTTCAACCGCACCGCGCGGCCCATGATGACCGGTTGCAACAGGTGGTTCTCCACCTGCTGGTAGACCACGAAGAAGACGAGCACCACGAGGCCGGCGGTGGGGGAGTGCAGGAACGCCGCGCCGGCCGCGGCGAGCGCGCCGAGCGTGGCGCCGACGAGCGGGATCAGGTCGAACACGGCGACCGTCAGCGCGATCACCGCGGCGAACGGCACACCGAGCAGGAACAGCACGACGAAGGTCAGACCGCCGCAGATCACGCTGATCAGCAGGTTGCCGCTCAGGTAGCCGGTGACGATCCGGGACGAGCCACGCCCGATGCGCCGCAACCGCGCCGCCGCGCCGTCGCCGGTGAGCCGCAGCGTGGCGGCCACGATCTTCGGCGCCTCCAGGACCATCAGGTACGCCAGCACCACCACTGTGACCAGCGCGGCGACCGCCTGGGCCACGCTGCGGACCACCCCTACGGTCGGGTCGCCGAGCCGGGCGCCGTACCGGCGCAGCTGGCCGGGTTCGGCGTACCGGAGCAGGTGGAAGCGGTCCAGCAGCCGCCCGAGCGGCCCCTGCCCGGCCTGCGCCTCGCGTACCAGCTCCGGTGCCCGGTCGGCGAAGCGGCCGACCTCGTCCACCAGCGGCACCACGATCAGCGCGCCCACGGCGGCGAACAGCGCGAACGCGGCCAGGAACACCAGGAGCGTGGCGAGCGCACGGCGGCGTACCCGGCGTTCGAGACGGTCCACGAGCGGTTTGAGGGCGACCGCGAAGAACACCGCCACCAGCCCCCACACCAGCACCCGCCGGGTCGCCCAGACCAGCGCCAGCCCGACCCCGGTGGCGAGGACCAGACCGATCACGATCAGCGTCCGGCGCGCGATGGACCGATCGTCGGCGGCGCTCATCCGGCGCGGCTACCCGCGCTGGGGGTACGAAAACCGGCTCAGCCCAGGTCGGCGTCGGTGACCGGGTGGGCGCCCGCGGCGAACGCGTCGAGCGTCGTGCCGTGCAGCACCGTTCCGGGCACCGGGTCGGCGGCGACGCGGGTGGCGAGCCGGATCACCGGGATCCGGCCCGCCGTGGGCGTGGCGGCGAGCACCACGTTGCCGTAGCGGCGTCCGCGCAGCATCCGCCGGTCGGCGACCAGGCAGACGTCGGCGAACACGGCACGCAGCGTGGCCACCTGGGCCCGGGTGTGCGCCAGCGGCGGCAGATCGGTGAGGTTGATCAGGTAGAGGCCGTCCGGGCGCAGCACCCGGGCCACCTGCGCCGCGAACTCGACCGCCGCCACCTGCGGCGGCATCCGGGCCGCCCGGTACACGTCGGCCACCACCACGTCGTACGTTCCGGACGGCTCCCCGGTGACGGCCTCCCGGGCGTCGCCGAGCGCCACCACCACCTCCGGCGGCAGCCGCGGCAGCCTCCGCCGGACCAGCTCGACCACGCCCGGATCGCGCTCGATCACCCGCTGCACCGAACCGGGCCGGGTGCTCGCGAGCCAGCGCGGCAGCGTGAGCGCGCCGCCGCCCAGGTGCAGGGCGGTCAGCGCCACGCCGCGCGGGGCGGCCAGGTCGATCGCGGCGGCGATCCGCCGCACGTACTCGAAGTGCAGGTACCGGGCGTCGGCCACGTCCACGTACGACTGCTCGACCCCGTCGGCCAGCAGCGTGCGCCCGGACGGGCGGGCCGGGTCCACCACGATCTCCAGCGTCTCGGTGTCGTCGTGATCCACGGCGGGACACGGTACCGCGCGGCCACGGGCGGCCCCGGCCCGCGTGGGACCGGGGCCGTTCCGCCGCCGGGTCAGCCGGCCGCCATCCCGGCGCCGGCCTCGTCGACCGCCGCGTCCACCCGGTGCGCGAGGTCCACGTCCGCCGCCGTCACGCCGTCGACCTGCTGGGTCCGGACCGTCAGCACGGCGTTGTCCGGGTCCGGCCGCCCGATCTGCGGCGACCGCCCGACGTCGGACTTGAGCCGGTCCAGCCGGTCGAGCACCCGGTCCAGGTTGCCGCCGGGCAGCTCGATCGTGCGCACGAGTGAGCGCCGGTCGCTGGACCAGTAGGGCAGCGTCGCGAGCGCGTCGCGCAGCTCGGCCTCGGTCAGCGGCGCGGTGGCCGAGGACGCGCCCACCAGGCCGCCGCCGAAGTCGGTCGGCCCGAGCAGGTCGCGCAACTCGTCGGGTACGTGCAGCGACTCGACCAGTTCCGCGTCGGCCTCGGCGAGCGCGGCGAGCGTCGCCTCGGCCTGGTAGCGGGCCTGCTCCGGGGTGAGGCGGCTGTACCGGCCGACCTCGGCCAGGAAGCCGGGCAGGTCGCGGCGGGGCTCCAGGCCGTACACCGGCACCACGTCGTGCAGGGTCAGCGGCACCGCCTCCAGCAGCCGCTCCCGTTCCGCCTCGTCCAGCGCCTGGGCCAGGGCCAGCACGGTGCCCTCGGCCGCGACCTTGGCCGTGGTGAAGTCCACCCCGGCGCGCCGGCTCACGTCGTCGACGAGATCCCGGTAAGCCATCGAGACCCCGGGTGACGGCGTCGGTTCCGGCAGCGGGCGCTGCTGCTCCGCGACGGCGACCGGCGGCGGCGCGGGACCACCCCGGGTGGTGTCCGGCTTGTGCCGTCCGGCCGGCGGCGGGCCGGACCGGTCGTGCTGGTCCAGCGAGGTGACCTGCTTGGACGCGCTCAGGCTGGCGCCGGTCTGGCTCGGCCGCAGCCCTCGTTCGCGGGCCTCGCGGGCCAGGGCCCGGCGGCGCTGGTTGTCGCCCTCCATCTGCTTGCGCATCGTCGCACCTCGTTCCTGGGTCGGTTGCGCTTGCGCCCACCGCGTTCCCGGCGCTGCCGGGAAGGTAACGGCGGACCGCCGGGGCGGACGCTTCATTCGCTGCGGGTGAGGAGCGCTCACCCCGGCGGGCGGCAGGCTCGGACGGACCGGACAACTTCCGACGCACGCGGAAGGGCAGGTCGACATGAAACGGATCGTGGAGATCGTCCCCGCCCGTCCCGGCTGGTACGCCCGTTGGCGCATCGGCCCGGACGACACCCGCTCCTACCCGGTGACCCTGTGGGCGCTGCTGGAACACCACGACGGCAGCGGACGCGAGGTGGTCGGTGTCGACTGTGTCGGGCAGTGGCCCGGCGCGGACGACGACGACATGAGTGGGGACTTCGTCCGTTATCTGTTCCAGACGCCTGATTCCGGCGCGCCGGAGGACGTCGAGCCTCCGCTCGCGGGGCAGTCGCGCGACGAGACGCGGCACCGGCAGGCCGAGCCTGCCGCCTGAGCCATCCTCCCGGCCCCCGGCCCCTGGTCCCAGGGTCGGGGGCCACCCCTGTCCGCCCGTCGCTCAGCCCGCTTGACGGGTCGAACTGGGCAGGGTCAGCCGACCTCGCGGACGCCGCCGGTCAGGTCGCGCGGCGGGGCGGCCAGCAGTTCGGCCAGGCCGGTGCGGTCCAGCAGGTGCCTGATCTGCGGGTTCAGGTTGACCAGGCGGATCGCCCCGGTGCCGGCCCGGTGGATCACCACGAGCGCGCTCAGGCCGGAGGAGTCGCAGAGGTCCACCCCGGCGAAGTCGAGTTCCAGCTCCTGGTGACCGTCGCGGCGCAGGTCGGCCACGGCGTCGACGAGTTCCGGCGCGGTGTCGAAGTCCAGCTCTCCGGTCAGCCGCACCCGGGCGGAACCGGCGTCGAGCCGGTCCACCTCGATGGTCAACATCTGGGAGGGCACGTTCCCATGTTCCCAGCCGTGCCCGGCCGGGAAACCCCCGGGGTCACGCGGACGCGGCCGAACCCGGCGCGGCGAGGCCCGGCGCGTCGTCGACCGGCGAGCGGTCGAGCAGACCGGTGACGCCGGTCAGGTCGAGGATGGTCTCCAGGAACCGGGGGACCGACCGCAGCTCGATGGTGGTGCCCGCGTGCTGGCCCTCCCGCCAGGCGTGCACGATCACGGACAGGCCGGTGCTGTCCATGAACTGCAGGTCGCCGAAGTCGAACACGAGCGTCACCGGACGCGCGGCGAGCAGCCGGTCGATCTCGGCGCGCAGCGGGGTCGCCGTGGCGTACGCCAGGTCGCCGCCGACGACCACCACCGGAACGGCCGGGTCGGAACGATCCACGGAGATGCTCAGCGGGCTCGCCTCGGGCCTTCTCCGTTGAGGAACCACGTCACGCCTTTCCGCGGGGCTGCCGGCCGGGACCGGGATGACAGGATCGTAACAACAGCGGCATCACCTCGCTGGACGCGCGAGCGGGCCTGGCAGCGCCGTGGGGTGGCGGTCCCGGCATACCGGCGTAGGGTGGGCGGGGAGACGTGACCACAGGCGCCGGGTCCGGCGCCCCCGGGTGTCGACGAGGAGAGTGGGGCTCAGCTGGTGACTGCTGCCGACGTCAGGGGTGCCGACCCGGGCGACGGACGGATCTCCACGCCGAGCGTCGCACGGGCTCCGGCGTGGTCCGCCGGCGCGCCCGCGCCGTCCGCCCTGCCGCCGCTGGCCGCCGACCGCGACCTCACCGTCCCGAACTGGTCCGAGGTGGTCGAGCACTTCCGTGAGGGCCTGGTCGTCTGCGACGCCGACGGTGTCGTCCAGCACGTGAGCCCGGTCGCGGAGCGCCTGATCCCCGAGGTGACGCCCGGCGAGCTGCTGGCCGCCGCCGGTCCGGCCCCGCTGCGCGGCGACGGGCCGGCCGAGTTCACCCACCACGGGCGGCGGCTGCGCGTACGCCCGGTCGCACTGTCCCGCCGCCGGCGCTGCTGGTACGTCGACGACGTCACCGAGATCGTCAGCCGGGCCGACGCGCTGCTGGCCGAGCGGGCCCGCTCGGCGTTCCTCGCCGTGGTGGGCGAGAAGCTCGGCAACCCGCTGCACCCGGACCGGGCCGCCGCCGCGGTGGTGCGCCTGGCCGTGCCCACGGCGGCCGACGTGGCGGTCCTGGTCCTCGCCCCCCGCTCCGGCCGGGCCCGCTGGTGGCGGGCGGTACGCGCCGACGACCGGCCGCCGGTGGTGGACAGCGGGGTGCTGCCGGCCACGGCGCTTCCCGCGGCGATCGAGGCCGGCCTGGCCGGCACCGAGCCGCACGAGCTGGACTGGCTGGTCGAGCAGGCCGCCGATGCCGGCTGGCTGCCCGGCCTGGGTGCCTCCGGCGCCACCGCGCGGGTGGTGCCGCTGCCCGGCCGGGAGGCGCCTGCCGGTGCGCTGCTGGTGGCGCGGCGCGCCGACCGCTGGTACGACGAGGCCGACATGGACCTGGTCCGCGCGTTCGCAGCCCGGGCCGGTGCGGCGCTGACCACCGCCATGCTCTACCGCGACCAGGCTGAGGTCGCCGACACGTTGCAGGCCAGCCTGCTGCCGGTCGAGCCGGCCGCCGCGACGGGCGTGCAGTGGGGCACCGCGTACCGGCCGGCGCAGGCCGGGCTGCGCATCGGCGGTGACTTCTACGGCTCGCACCGGCTCGCCGACGGCGGCTCGGTCTTCTTCCTCGGTGACGTGTCCGGCAAGGGCGTGGAGGCGGCCGTGTTCACCGGCCAGCTGCGCCAGTGCCTGCAGGCGCTGCACCGGGTCGAGACGCAGCCGGGGCGGCTGCTGAAGCTGCTCAACGACGCGTTGCTGGAGACCACGCAGGCGCACGGGCAGGGTCGGTTCGCCACCCTGGTGCTCGGCGTGGCCCGGCCGCACCGCGACGGCGGCCTGACGCTGAGCCTGGCCGGCGGCGGGCACCTGCCGCCGCTGGTGCTGCGGGAGTCCGGCGAGGTCGAGGTGGTGCCGCTGCGCGGCATGCTGATCGGCGTGGTGCCCGATCCCCGCATCGGCGAGGTGACAGTGCACCTGGCGCCGGGGGAGACCTGCCTGTTCTACAGCGACGGGGTGACCGAGGCGCGCGGCGGCCGGCGCGGCGACGAGCAGTTCGGCCCCGAGCGGCTGCTCCACGCGGTGACCGGCTGCCACCGGATGCCCGCGCCGGCGCTCGCCGAGCGGGTCGAGCAGGTGACCTGCGACTGGCTCGCGCACGGTGACCACGACGACATCGCGGTGCTGGCGCTGCGCGCCACCGGACCGGCCGGGCGGGCGCCGCGGCACCTGCACGCGGTGCCGGACCCGGCCGTGACCGAACCGACGAGGGAGTTGTCCGCGTGACCGTGCCGACCGTCGAGGCCGATCCGGGCAAGGCCTTCCCCCGCTACCTGGAGTGCCTGGCCGACGCCGACGAGTCCGCCGCCGTGGCGGTGGCCCGGGGGCTGCTGGAAGCGGGTGTGCCGGCCGAGCGGGTGCTGCTGGACCTGGTCGCACCGGCCCAGGCCGAGGTGGGAGAACGCTGGGCCCGCAACGAGTGGAGCGTCGCCCAGGAGCACGCCGCCACCCACATCAGCGAGCGGGTGGTGGCGGCGGTGGCCGGGTACGCCGATCCCCGCCCGACCCGCGGGCGGATCGTGATGGCCTGCATGGACGGCGAGTGGCACGCGCTGCCGGCCCGGCTGGTGGCCGAGGTGCTGCGGCTGCGCGGCTGGCAGGTGGTCTTCCTCGGCGCCAGTGTCCCGGCCGCGCACCTGGTGTCCTACCTGCACCGCTACGACGCGGAGGCGGTGGCGCTGGCCTGCGCGCTGCCGATGCGGCTGCCGCACGCGCACCGGATGGTGGAGGCGTGCCGCCGCTCCGACGTGCCGGTGGTGGTCGGTGGCCGGGGCTTCGGCGACGACGGCCGCTGGGCGCGTGTGCTCGGCGTGCCGTGGGCGCCCGACGCGCCGGCCGCGGCGGACCTGGTGGCCGACGAGCGAGCGCTGCGCGAGGCGCCGCCAGCGCGGCTGGACCACCTGGCCGACGACGAGTACGCCAGCCTGGTGAAGCGGCGTGGCGAGCTGATCGACAGCGCCCTGGCCGATCTGCGGGAGCGGGTGCCGTCGACCGCGGACTACACGCCCGCGCAACTCGACTCCACGATCAGCGACCTCGGCTACATCGTGGACTTCCTGGCCGCCGCGCTCTACGTGGACGACGCGACGCTGTTCACCGGGTTCGTCGAGTGGCTGGTGGAGATCCTGGTCAGCCGCGGGGTGCCGGCGGGCGCGGTCGGGCTGACGCTGGAGCACTATGGACAGCAGCTGCGGGACTTCCCGCGCGCGGCCGCCTTCCTCGACCGGGGCCGCGCTCTGGTGGGCGGGCTGTCGGCGGCGGGCCGCTGACGGGCACCGGGGCGACCGTCGCATATACTTGCACCACTGCAAGTGTTTCCTGTGGTGGGAGCGAGGGGGGCCACTGTGACGTTCACCGTCACGTACGCCCAGCGGGACGGGGGCGGCGCCCGCCTCCGGCTGGCCGGCGAGCTCGACCTCGGCACGGCCGGAGAGCTGAACTCGGCGATCGACCGGCTGATCGCCGAGGGGCACCGTAAGCTGCTGCTCGATCTCACCGACCTGACGTTCTGCGACTCCACCGGCATCGCGGCGTTCGTCCGGGGGGACAACGTCGCCGCCGCCGACGGCGGCTGGCTGCGGCTCACCGGGGCGACCGGGCGGGTCGCCCGGGTGCTCCAGGTGACCGGGCTGGCCGAGGTGCTCCACCACGACCGCGACACCGTCGACCCGACCGCGCCGGCCGCCTCCTGATCCGATACATTTCCCCGCCAGCAGCCGGCCGTGCGGCCGGACGCCCTCCTCACCGAGAAACAGGTAACCCCATGGGTCAGACCAGTCCCAGCCCCGTTCGCATCCTGGTGGTGGACGACGACCCGGGCGACGTCCTGATGATCGAGGAGGCGCTCGCCGACTCCGACGTCGACAAGGTCATCGACGTGGTCGCCGACGGCCAGGAGGCGATGGAGTTCCTCCGCCGCGAGGGCCGGCACACCGAGGCGCAGCGCCCGGACGTGATCCTGCTCGACCTGAACATGCCCCGGATGGACGGGCGGCAGGTGCTCGGCGAGGTCAAGGGTGACGAGAGCCTGCGGACCATCCCGATCGTCGTGCTCACCACCTCCAACGCCGACACCGACGTGGTCAGCAGCTACACGCTGCAGGCCAACGCGTACGTGACGAAGCCGATCGACCTGGACGACTTCAACGACGTGGTGCGCCGGATCGACGAGTTCTTCGGACGGGTGGTCGTGCTCCCGAAGCACCAGTAGGGGCGGGAAGTCCGGGCCCCCGCATCCTGCACATTTTGTGGGAACGGCCGCGCCCGGGAGCGCCCGGACCGCAGGATCGGCTGGTGGGGACGCACACCGGCTGCCTGGGGGGCGACGCATGAGGTTCTCGGTGGTGGAGACCGGCTACGACAGGCGGCAGGTGGACGCCTGCCTGGACGAGCTGAGCCTGCGGCTGGGACGGCTGGCGGCGCGTGCGGAGGGTGCCGCCGGGGCCGGCCGGGAGTGGGACCAGATCCGGTCGGACGCCCTGCACCTGTGCGATTTCCTGCATCGCCGTACCGCTCCGGTCGAGGGCGGCACGTCCCGCCCGCCGGCCGCCGAACGGGAGGCGGCCGTGCTGCTCGCGCAGGCCCGCGCCGAGCTGGAGGCCGCCCGCGAGGAGGCCCGCCGGTTGCGGGAGGAGGCGTACGCCGAGGCCGTGCGGGCCCGCCGCGAGTTCGAGGCGGCCCTGCTGGCCCGCCGCCGCCGGGAGTCCCGGGTCGACGAGATCCTGGCCGGTGCGCGGGGCGATCGGGTGGCGGTGGACACCCCCACCGCCGCGGCGGGCGTGCGCCCCGGTGGCGACGGGCGCAGCGCCGCGTGACCCGCGTCGGTCAGACCAGCGTCGCCACCACGGTCGTGGCGCGCTTCTCGTGCCGGGCGTACGCGTCGGGGTAGGCGGACACCTGCACCGCCTGGGCCGCGGCGGTGACGCTCATGTCCGCCCAGCCGGGCACCTCGCGCAGCGCGGCGTAGAAGGCCCGGGCCGCGTACGCCGGCCGCATGAGCTGGGCGACGGTGCCCCAGCCGCTGCTGGGCCGCTGCTGGAACAGCCCGACCGAGTCGTGGTCGGAGCCGCTGCCCTGGTGCGGGTAGTCGAAGGACTCCGGCAGTACGTCGCTGGCCAGGTTGTAGAGGTCGCTCTCCTGCATGGCGGTGGCGACGGCGACGACCAGGGCCCGGCGGGGCATCTTCATCTCCCGCCCCACGTCGACGATGGCCTTGGCGTTGTCCATCTGCCGCTGGTCCAGGCCGGCGACCGGCCGGGGGCGCTTGGGCGGCGCGGGCTTGCGCGGCGGCTTCTTCGTCGCCGGGGTGGCGCTGGGCGTGGGAACCGGCGGCGGCAGGGCCGCGGCGGCGGGCGGCGCGATCCGGGTGAAGTCGCGGGAGGCGCGCTGGTCGGCGGCGGCCCGGTCGGCGACCGCCTCGCGTACCTCCAGGTGCGCCGGGCCGGTCTCGCCGACGCCTGCCACGCCGATCAGGCCGAGGCAGCAGGTGACGCCGGTGGCGACAGCGATCCGGCCGGGTACGGTCCGGGCCGGGCCGCGTCGCGGCGGTTCCGGGGCGCGGTGACGCCCCACTCTCCGTTCGGCTGATGCCGGGTCAATCGTTCGGCGAACCGGGCGGTTGGCGGGCAGCGGCTGATGATCGGAGTCGTCGGGATGCACCCGCCGAGGCTAGAAAGCTTCCGGGCCTTTGCCATCGGGGTGATTGGTGGCATGCGCCACAATCTGCCGGATTCGCGGGCCGCATTAGGGGTGTTGGATCATGAAAACCACCAACCTCGCCTACCCGGAAGAATGCCTATGTCGGTTTCGGGGGTGCGAAACGGACGTCAGGCCGAGCCGGTGGAGGCGTACTCCGGGATCCTCCGTTCGGCGGAGGGTGCCCTGGTCGGAAAGCCTGCGCGGGGCGGCGGTCCACCGACCCGCCGGGATCGACGCCTCGCTATCGGACACTCCGCGCCTGCGCCCTGTGGATCATGGCGAGGCCGCCGCGCGGCGGCCCGGGCGCTCGATACGATTCCCACGGTGACGGAGCGGATGGTCGACGAGCGCCCGAGCGGCCCCCGCAGCCGGCGCGGCACGCTCGTCGTCGTCTGCGCCGTGCTGCTCGCGCTGCTGCTCGCCGGGCACCGGCTGGTGCCCAACGTCCACGGCCTGGGCAGCCTGGTGGACAGCGTCACCCCGCTGCTCGGGATCGCCGTACCGCTGCTCGCGCTGGCGGCGCTGCTGCGCCGCTCCCGGCCCGCGCTGCTGGCGGTGCTGCTACCGGCCCTGATCTGGGCCGGACTGTACGGACGCGCCTGGCTGCCCCCGGCCGCCGGCGCGGACGGCGCCACGGTCCGGGTGGTCAGCCAGAACCTGCGCGTGAGCAACCCCGACCCGGCCGCCACCGTCGGCGCGCTGACCGGCGACGCCCCGGACCTGATCGGCCTTCAGGAGGTCGCCGACGGCGGCCGGGTGGCGCCGGTGCTGGCCGAGCGCTACCCGCACCGGGCGGTCGTGTCGACAGTCGCGCTGTGGAGCCGGTGGCCGATCCGCGAGGCGCACGGCGTGGACACCGGGCTGGGCTGGGACCGCGCGCTGCGGGCCGTGGTGGCCGCGCCCCGGGGCGACCTGACCGTGTACGTGGTCCACCTCGGCTCCGCCCGGGCCGGCCACACCGCCACCCGGGACCAGACCGTGGCCGCGCTGGCCGACGCCGTGCGCGCCGACCCGGCCGACCGGCTGGTGGTGCTCGGCGACCTGAACACCGCCACCACCGACCGCGTCTTCGACCCGCTGACCCGGCTGCTCGGCGACGCACAGGCCGAGGCCGGGCAGGGATTCGGCTTCACCTGGCCGGCGGAGCTACCGGTCACCCGCCCGGACCACGTCCTCTACCGGGGACTCACGCCGACCACCGCCGGGGTGCTGCGCACCCCGGACAGCGACCACCGCGCGGTGACGGCCGGCTTCCGCTGGTGAACGCTCAGTGCCGGCCGTTCTCCGCCGGGGTCACGGTGAGCCGGTGCCGGCTCGGGTCGCCGCTGGAGAACGGCCACAACCGGTCGGCGTACGCGACCAGGTCGGCCAGCTGATCCCGGGTCAGTCCCGCCGAGGAGATCTCGGCGTGCACGTCGGCCCGGTAGCGGCCGTCGTCGTCGCGGCCCAGTTTCGCCTCGGCGGTCACCTGCACGGTGTGCGCCTCGTCGGTGATCTCCCCGGCCGCCTCCACCGCCGCGTGGTGCAGGCAGGAGGCGAACGCCGCGGCCAGGAGCTGCTCCGGCGTCAGGCCGGTGCAGTGCGGCGCCAGCGGGGACGCCAGGGCGGAGGAGAGCCCGCCGTCGTCGGTGCGTACGTGACCGCCCGCCGCGGTCGCCGTGGCCGTCTCGGCCAGCCAGGAACTCGGATCCGGCATCGCGTTCCTCCCGTCACTCACCGGACCGCGTTCCCGGACCCGCAGCGGCGAAACCGTGCCCGGGCGGGCAGTAGGAGCGCTCAGCAGACCCGGCCGCTGGTCGCGGCGTCGACGGCCATCGCCTCGGTGGCCTCGGCGGCGGCCCGGCTGGTCCACGGCGACACCTGCGGTTCGCGCTGCCGGGGCAGCGTCGCGGTCATCGGTACGTAGACCCGGGCGTCCACCGCCTCGGCCAGCAGCAGCGCGGCCATCGGGCTGGTCGGCCGGGCGGACGGGTCGGCGTCGAGGCAGCGCCGGCACAGCTCGGCCACCTCGGCGGGCAGCCCGGGCACCTCGGGCAGGGGGCGGGGCGGCCGGCGGCGGCGCGACCCGAGCAGCTGGGTGGTGCTGCCGGCCTCGTACGGCAGCTCGCCGGTGAGGCAGTAGAACAGCAGCACGCCGAGCGCGTACATGTCGGCGGCCGGCGTGACCGGCCGCCGGTCGAGCTGCTCCGGCGCCAGGTACGCCGGGGTGCCCACCACCACGCCGTCCGGAGTGTGGTCCGGTGCCCCGGCCGGGGTGGCGATGCCGAAGTCGAGCACCTTCACCCCGCACGGGGTGAGGATCACGTTCGCGGGCTTCACGTCCCGGTGCACGATGCCGTGCGCGTGCGCGGCGGCGAGCGCGGCGCACACCTCGGCGCAGACCCGGACCGCGATCCGCCAGTCCAGCGGCCCGCTGCGCAGGTGCGCGGCGAGCGTCTCGCCCTCGGCCAGCTCCATCACGATGTACGGCACCGGCCGCCCGTCCGGCAGCGTCGCGGTGCCGAAGTCGTGCACGCTGGCGACGTTCGGGTGCACCAGCCGCGCCGCCGAGCGCGCCTCGGCCCGGATCCGGTCCACCGAGCCGGCGTCGCCGTCGAGCGCGGGGGAGATGAGCTTCACCGCGACGGTCCGGTCCAGCACGCGGTCGTGCGCGCGCCACACCTCCGACATGCCGCCCAGGCCGGCTCGCTGTTCGAGCTCGTACCGCCCGCCCAGCGTCCGCATCACCCACTCCTCGCCTCGTCCGGTGCCCTCCGGTCCCGCTACCCGGCCCCGGAGCTGTGCAAACCGCCGAGGGGCGGCGCCGCGGCGGGGTAGCTTCGCGGCGGGGGCGTCGAGGAACGGGGGCAGTGGTGACCGTGGTGCGCGTACGGTTCGTCGGCGGACCGGCCGACGAGCTGACCCGGGAGCTGCCGGCCGGGCCGGACGGCGCGCCGCCGCTCCGGTGGGTGCTGCGTCATCCGGAGGAACCGGCCGAGGGCATCGCCGACCACCTCTACGAGCGCGACGACCACGCGTCGCCCGGTGGCTGGACGATGCGGTACGTGCACACGTTCCCGTTCGGCGCGACCGAGTGAGGCCCGGGAGCGGCCGGGCGCGCCGCGTCAGGCCGGCCGGACGCCGGTGGTGCCGAGGATGACCGAGGCGACCAGCTCCGGGTCGTCGTGCATCGGCACGTGCCCGCAGCCGGGCAGGTCCAGGTGCCGTGCGGCGGGCAGCCGGGTACGCGCCAGCGCCGCCTGCCGGTAGGGCAGGATCCGGTCCCGCGTACCCCAGGCCACTGTGACCGGCACCGTCGGCGCGCCCGCGTAGGCGTACCCCCGTCCGGCGCGGGCGACGGCGCGGAACGCCCGCGCCTGGCGCAGCGCGCGGGCGTCGGCGAGCGCGTCGTCGAGGGCCATCCGGTTGGGCCGGGCCAGGATCATGCCCATCGCCAGCATCCGCAGCGCGGGCGCGGCGAACAGGCGGCGCAGCACCGGTTCGGGCAGCCGGGCCGCGTTGCGGTGCAGGGACAGCACGGTCAGCGCCCAGCGCAGCTCACGCGCGGTGCAGAACCCGGCCGGCGACAGCGCGGTGGCCGACGAGACCGCGCCGAGCGCGGCCAGCTCCAGCGCGATCGCCCCGCCCAGGCTGTTGCCCGCGACGTGCGGGCGTTCCAGCCCGAACGCGGCGAACAGCTCGACCATGGCCACGGCCAGGCCGGGCATGTCGGCGGGCAGCCCGGCGGCGGGCACCGGGGAGCGGCCGAAGCCGGGCAGGTCGACGGCTATCACGTCGTGCGCCTCGGCGAGGCGGTCCAGCACCGGCCGCCAGGCGCCGCCGTGGTGGCCGATGCCGTGCAGCAGCACCAGCGTGGGCCCGGCGCCCCGCCGCTCGTAGACGACGTCCACCGGCGCGGTCACGGTCGCCCCTGCGGCGTGCTGGCGCCGAAGCCCCGGCCCAGCGCCCGGGACTGCTCCTCGATCAGCGGGACGGTGGCCCGTGCGGTGCGCCCCACCAGCCGGTCGGCCAGCGGGCTGACCAGCACCGATCGCATCGCTTGCACGCCGGCCACGGCGCGCGGCACGTACACCCGGCGGCTGCGGCGCTCGATCGCCCGGACGAACGCCTCGGCGCACTCGGCCACCGTGGTGGTGCGCCGCAGCGGCCAGGGCAGCTTCGCCAGCGCCGTGGAGAAAGCCGGCAGGTCGGCGCGCGCCTCGCGAACCAGGTCGGTGTCCACCCACGACGGATGTGCGGTGCCCACCGCCACGCCCCGGTGCGCCAGTTCGAGGCGGATCGCGTTGCCGAACTGCTCGACGCCCGCCTTCGACGCGCAGTAGGCGGCCATGCCGGGCAGCGCGGCGAACGCCGCGGCCGAGGAGACGATCAGCAGGTAGCCGCCCCGGTCCACGAGCGCCGGCACGGTCGCCGCCGCCGTGCGCATGACCCCGATCAGGTTGACCTCGACGGTACGCACCAGCGCCTCGACGTCGCCGACGGCGATCGTGCCGCGGTTGGCGACCCCGGCGTTCGCGACCACCGCGTCGATCCCGCCCAGCGCCGCCACGGTGCCGTCGACCGCCTCGGCCAGCGCCTGCTGGTCGGTGACGTCGGCGGCGAACCAGGCGTGCCCCGGGCCCAGCTCGGCGGCGAGCGCGGCGAGCCGGTCGGGTTCCAGCCCGACGAGGGACAACCGGGCGCCGCGTGCGGCGGCGAGGCGGGCGGTGTGCTCGCCGATGCCCCGGGCCGCGCCGGTCACCAGCACCACCTTGCCGGCCAGCCGGCCGGAAAAACGACCGTCGATGGACATGCCGGGAAGTTACCACCGGGTAGCCCGGGTGCGGAAGACCTCGCCGGACCTGCCCGGAACGGCACCGTACGGCGCGCACAGCTGGTACACAGGATCGGGACAGCCCGGCGACAGCGGGCCCGCCCACGATGGGGGCATGGTCATGAACGCGCAGTCCGCGCAGGGCCGCATCGAGCTGCGCCGCCCGGACGGCGAACCGGTGCGGGTGCTCGTCGTCGACGACGAGCCGACGCTCACCGACCTGCTCTCGATGGCCCTGCGGTACGAGGGCTGGCAGGTCGCCACCGCCGGCAGCGGCATGGCGGCGGTCACCACCGCCCGCCAGTTCCGCCCGGACGCCGTGGTGCTCGACGTGATGCTGCCCGACCTGGACGGCTTCCAGGTGCTGCGCCGCCTGCGCGAGGAGTCCCCGAGCGTGCCGGTGCTGTTCCTCACCGCCCGCGACGCCGTGGAGGAACGCGTCGCCGGGCTCACCGTCGGCGGCGACGACTACGTCACCAAGCCGTTCAGCCTGGAGGAGGTGATCGCCCGGCTGCGCGCGCTGCTGCGCCGCTCCGGCTTCGCGGTCGCCGCCCGCCAGGAGGCGGTGCTCACCGTCGGCGACCTCACCCTCGACGAGGACAGTCACGAGGTACGCCGCGGCAACGACCTGATCACGCTCACCGCCACCGAGTTCGAGCTGCTGCGCTACCTCATGCGCAACCCGCGCCGCGTGCTCAGCAAGGCGCAGATCCTCGACCGGGTGTGGAACTACGACTTCGGCGGCCAGGCCAATGTGGTCGAGCTGTACATCTCGTACCTGCGCAAGAAGATCGACGCGGGCCGCGCGCCCATGATCCACACATTGCGCGGGGCGGGTTATGTCCTCAAGCCCGCCGAGTGACAGCCGTGGCCGGCTGCGCCGCCGCCTGGCCGGCTGGTCGCTGCGCCGCCGGCTCGTGCTCTCCGTGGTGGCGCTGCTCGCGCTGGTCAGCCTCGGCATCGGCGGCCTGACCACAGTGGCGCTGCGGCACTTCCTGATCGACCAGATCGACAACCAGCTCACCTTCGGCGACCGGCGGCCCGCCGACTTCGAACGCTGGGCCCGGCGCGGCATCGACCCGCCGCGCCCGGATCAGCGGCCCACCCCGCCGGACTCCGACGAGGTCGCGCCGGACCCCCCGGGCGGCTTCCCGCCCGGCTCCATCGCGGTCCGGGTGCCCGCCGCCGCCGAACCCGTCGGCCGGGTCCGGTCCGAGAGCGGCGGCAGCGAAGAGGTGCCCGCCGCCGACCTGACCGCGCTGGCCCGCGTACCCGTCGGCGACCGCCCGCGCACCGTCGTCGTCGGGGACCGGGGGGACTACCGCGCGATCGCGCTGCCCTCGCCGCGCGGCGACGGCGACGTGCTGGTCCTCGCGATCCCGCTGGCCCAGGTGGACGACACCGTCATGTGGATGATCGTCGCGCAGGCCGGGGTGATCGGCGCCGGCCTGGTCATCGCCGGCGCCCTCGGTCTGCTCATCGTCCGGGTCACGCTGCGCCCGCTCAACCGCGTCGCGGCCACCGCCGCCCGGGTCACCGAACTGCCGCTCGACCGTGGCGAGGTCGCCCTGTCCGTGCGGGTACCGGCCGCCGACACCGACCCCCGCACCGAGGTCGGGCAGGTCGGCGGCGCGCTCAACCGGATGCTCGGCCACGTCGCCGCCGCGCTCGCCGCCCGGCAGGCCAGCGAGACCCGGGTACGCCAGTTCGTCGCCGACGCCAGCCACGAGCTGCGCACCCCCCTCGCGGCCATCCGCGGGTACGCCGAGGTGGCCCGCCGGGGCCGCCAGGAGGTGCCGCCCGACGTGGCGCACGCGCTGCGCCGCGTCGAGTCGGAGAGCACCCGGATGACCAGCCTCGTCGACGACCTGCTGCTGCTGGCCCGGCTGGACTCCGGCCGCCCGCTCACCGCCGAGCCGGTCGATCTGACCGCCATGTCGGTGAACGCGGTCAGCGACGCGCACGTCGCCGGTCCGGACCACCGCTGGCAACTCGACCTGCCCGACGAGCCGCTCACCGTCACCGGTGACGCCCACCGGCTGCACCAGGTGCTGGCGAACCTGCTGGCGAACGCACGGGTGCACACCCCGGCCGGCACCACAGTCACGGTCCGGCTCGCACCGGCGCCCGACGGCGTCGAACTGCGCGTCACCGACGACGGGCCGGGCATCCCGGAGCAGTTGCAGCCGGAGGTCTTCGAGCGGTTCGCGCGCGGCGACACCTCCCGCTCCCGCGCCCAGGGCAGCACCGGCCTGGGACTGGCCATCGTCGCCGCCGTGGTGGAGGCACACCACGGCCGGGTCGACGTGATCAGCCGGCCCGGCCGTACCGCGTTCACGGTCTGGCTGCCCGGATCCACAGCCGACGCATAGGCCGTTCACGGGAGCGGGCCAGCGGGCCCGCCGAGTCTTGCCGGCATGAACCGAACCGACAGCCTGCCGACCGTGCCCACGGCCGCGTCACCCGGCACCGAGCCGGCCCCCGCGTCCGTACCTCTGGAGATCCGCACCGGCCGCGATCCGCGCTGGGCCCGGCCCGCCCTGCTCGGCCTGCTGGCCGTGACCGCGCTGCTCTACCTGTGGGGTCTGGGCGCCTCCGGCTGGGCCAACGCGTTCTACTCGGCCGCCGTGCAGGCCGGGTCGCAGAGCTGGACGGCGTTCTTCTACGGCTCGTCCGACGCGGCCAACTCGATCACGGTGGACAAGACCCCCGCCTCGCTGTGGCTGATGGCGCTCTCGGTGCGCATCTTCGGCCTGAGCGGCTGGTCGATCCTCGTGCCGCAGGCGCTGCTCGGCGTCGCCTCCGTCGGCGTGCTGTACGCGACGGTCCGCCGCTGGTACGGCCCGGCCGCCGGACTGCTCGCCGGTGCGGTGCTCGCGCTCACCCCGGTGGCGACGCTGATGTTCCGGTTCAACAACCCGGACGCGCTGCTGGTGTTCCTGCTCGTCGCCGGCGCGTACGCCACGGTGCGTGCGGTCGAGACGGCGAGCACCCGGTGGATCGCGCTGACCGGCGTGCTCGTCGGCTTCGGTTTCCTCACCAAGATGCTCCAGGCGTTCCTGGTGATCCCGGTCTTCGCCGGCGTCTACCTGCTGGCCGCCCCGACCGGCCTCGGACGGCGGATCCGCCGGCTCCTGCTCGCCGGGCTCGCAGTGGTCGTCTCCGCCGGCTGGTGGGTGGCGATCGTCGAGCTGGTGCCGGCGAGTGCCCGCCCGTACATCGGCGGTTCGCAGAACAACAGCATCCTGGAGCTGACGCTCGGCTACAACGGCCTGGGCCGCATCACCGGCGACGAGGTGGGCAGCGTCGGCGGCGGCGGGCGGCCCGGCGGGGGAGGCGGCGGACCGTTCTCCGGCCAGACCGGGCTGCTGCGGATGTTCGACACCGAGGTCGGCGGGCAGATCTCCTGGCTGCTGCCGGCCGCGCTGATCCTGCTGGTCGCGGGGCTGTGGCTGGCCGGGCGGGCGCCGCGTACCGACCGCACCCGGGCCGGTCTGCTGCTCTGGGGCGGCTGGCTGCTGGTCACCGGACTGATCTTCAGCTTCATGTCCGGGATCTTCCACGCGTACTACACGGTCGCCCTGGCCCCGGCGGTCGGCGCGCTGGTCGGCATCGGGACCACCCTGCTGTGGCGCGCCCGCTCCGCGGCGGTCCGGTGGCGCCGGCTGGCCGCCACGCTGGCCCTGGCCGGCACTTTGGCGGTCACCGCCTGGTGGTCCTGGCACCTGCTCGGCCGCACCCCCGACTGGCACCCCTGGCTGCGCCCCACAGTCCTGGCCGTCGGCCTGACCACCGCCGTCCTCCTGGCCGTCTCGGCGGTGATCAAGGAGTTCGTGTCCGGGAACGGCTTTCAGGGTGACGCGAACTCCTTGGTCAACTCCGAGGCGGGGGCGGGGCACCGGGCCGGGTTCGCCGGGCGGGTCGTGCGGTGGGTCGTGCCGGTGGTGTCCGTCGCCGGGATCGCGGTGGCGCTGGCCGGGCCGGCCGCGTACGCGATGCAGACCGCTGCCACCCCGCACAGCGGCGCCATTCCGAGCGCCGGGCCGGCCGGAGCGGGTGGCTTCGGCGGCCCCGGCGGGCCAGGCGGGCGGATGCCCGGGAACGGGCAGTTCCCGGGTGGCCCCCCGGGCGGGACCGGGCAGTTCCCCGGCTTCCCGGGCGGACCGAACGGCACCGGCCGGGACGGCGGGGCGAACGCCGGCGGATTCCCCGGCTTCCCGGGGGGCGGCCAGGCTCCGGGCGCACCCGGCGGCACCGGGCAGGACGGCACCACGCCGGGTGGCATCCCCGGTCAGGGTGGCTTCCCCGGACAGGACGGCGGGACCGGGCAGGAGGGGCGGGGGCAGCGCGGCGGTGGCATGGGCGGGCTGCTCGACGCCCGCGAGCCGAGCGCCGAGATGACCGCGCTGCTCACCGCCGACGCCGACGACTACACCTGGGTCGCCGCGACTGTCGGCTCGAACAACGCCTCCGGTTACCAGCTGGCGACCGGCCGGCCGGTCATGCCGATCGGCGGGTTCAACGGCAGTGACCCGTCGCCGACGCTCGCCCAGTTCCAGCGGTACGTCGCGGACGGGCGGATCCACTACTTCCTCGGCGGCGGCGGGTTCCGGGCCAACGGCGGCAGCAACGCCTCGGCCGAGATCGCCGCCTGGGTCGCGGAGAACTTCACCGCGACCACCGTCGACGGCGTGACCGTGTACGACCTGAGCAGCGGAAAGCAGGGCTGAGCGATGACTGACACGTACGCGCCCCGGGCCGCCGTGCAGGCCCGGCCCGCCGCAGACAGCGCGGTGCTCGACGTGGTGGTGCCGGTCTACAACGAGGAGGCCGACCTCGGGCCCTGCGTCCGGCGGCTGCACGCGCACCTGACCGCGCACTTCCCGTACCCGTTCCGGATCACGGTGGCCGACAACGCCAGCGTGGACGGCACCCCGGCGGTGGCCCGGGCACTCGCCGACGAGTTGCCCGAGGTGGGGGTGCTGCGCCTGGACGAGAAGGGCCGCGGGCGGGCGTTGCGGGCGGCGTGGTCGGCGTCGCCGGCGCCGGTGCTCGCGTACATGGACGTGGACCTGTCCACCGACCTGGCCGCGCTGCTGCCGCTTGTCGCGCCGCTCATCTCCGGGCACTCGGACCTGGCCATCGGCACCCGGCTGGCCCGCACCAGCCGGGTGGTCCGGGGCACCAAGCGGGAGGTCATCTCGCGCGGCTACAACCTGCTGCTGCGCGGTGCGCTGGCGGCGCGTTTCTCCGACGCCCAGTGCGGGTTCAAGGCGATCCGCGCCGACGTGGCCGCCGAACTGCTGCCGCTGGTGCGCGACACCGGCTGGTTCTTCGACACCGAGCTGCTGGTGCTGGCGCAGCGGGCCGGGCTGCGCATCCACGAGGTGCCGGTGGACTGGGTGGACGACCCGGACAGCCGGGTCGACATCGTCGCCACCGCGCTGGCCGACCTGCGCGGTATCGGGCGGCTGGGCCGGGCGCTGGTGACCGGGGCGCTGCCGCTGGCGCAGTTGCGCGCCCAGCTCGGCCGGGGGCCGTTGCCGGCACCGCCGGCGCAGGTGCCGATCGGGTTGCCGCGCCAGCTCGCCCGGTTCGCCGCGGTGGGCGTGGCGAGCACGCTCGCGTACCTGCTGTTGTTCCTGCTGGCCCGCGGCCCGCTCGGGGCGCAACCGGCGAACCTGCTGGCGCTGCTACTCACCGCGGTGGCCAACACGGCGGCCAACCGGCGGCTCACGTTCGGGGTGACCGGACGCCGGCACGCCGGTCGCCACCACCTCCAGGGGCTGCTGGCGTTCGCGCTCGGCCTGGCCCTGACCAGCGGCTCCCTGGCCGTGCTGCACGCCACCACACCCCCGAGCCGCCCGTTGGAGCTGGCAGTGCTGGTGACGGCCAACCTGGCCGCGACCGCCCTGCGCTTCCTCCTGCTCCGCCTCGCCATGCACCACCGCCCCTGACCCCCACCCCCAGAAACATCCCGTCGATCATGAGGTTGGCGGTGCGACACGCCGGACGCCGGTGCCGTCAACTTCATGATCGACGGGGAGGGTGGCAGGGTTGTGGTGTGTACCGGGAGTGGGAGGCAGCGGGGGTTCCGGGCGCGGTTCTGTGGAGCAGCGTCTCCGGTGAGGGCGAGACGCGGGTGCTGCCGGACGGGTCCCTCGACCTGCTCTGGTCCAGCCGGTCCGGGCTGCTGGTGGCGGGTCCGGACCGCACGGCGTACCTGTCGCGGTCCGCGCCGGGGGACCGGTGGATCGGGCTGCGCCTGCCGCCGGGGACCGGCCCGGCCGTGTTCGGGGTACCGGCCGAGGAACTGCGGGACTGCCGCGTACCGCTGGCCGACCTGTGGGGCCGCGCCGCCGCCGAGGTGACCGAGCGGGTCGAGGCGGCGCTGGCCGCGCCGATCCGCGGCGACGCACCCGACGCCGTCAGCGCCGCCGATGCCCACGCCGCCTCGGTGCTCACCCGGGTCGCCCGGGACCGGCTGCGCGCGGCCGGCGGCCCCGACCCGGTCGGCGCGCGGGTCGCCGCCCGCCTGGCCGCCGGGGCCACCGTCGCCGCGACCGCCGCCGAGGTCGGCCTCGGCCCGCGCGCCCTGCACCGCCGCAGCCGGGTCCTCTTCGGGTACGGCCCGAAGACGCTGGCCCGCATCCTGCGGATGCGCCGCGCGCTGGACCTGGCCCGCGCCGGTGCGCCGCTCGCCGAGGTGGCGGTGCGCAGCGGGTACGCCGACCAGGCCCACCTGACCCGCGAGGTACGGGATCTGGCCGGGGTGCCGCCGACCCGGCTGCTCTGACCGGTCCGGAGCCGCCCGCAGGCGAGCTGACCGGTCCGGAAGCCGCGCGCGAGCCGGCCCGCGCCTACTCGGCCGCGGGCAGCGGGGCGAACAGATCCACGCCGTTGCCGTCGGGATCGTGCAGGACCGCGTACCGCTGGCCCCAGAAGGCGTCCCACGGCGGCATCTCGCCGTGGTGCCCGGCGCCGGTCAGCTCGGCGTACCAGCGGTCCACCTCGGCCGGGTCGGCGCACCGGAAGGCCAGGCTCATCCGGTTGTTGCCGCCGGACGGGTCGAACCCGGGATGGAAACTGCGGATCACCTCGACCGTGTCCCAGGCCAGCCGTACCCCGTTCGGCAGGGTGACCTCGACGTGCCCTTCCGTCTCGGCGCCGGGCGGGATCGGCAGCCCCAGCCGCCGGTAGAAGTCGAGCGTGCGGGCCATGTCGGTGACCACGGCCCCGACCAGATCGAACTGCGGTGTCATGCCGGCCACGGTAGGCGCGACCGGCCCGGCCCGTCTTGAACGGATCGGACGGGGGACGAGTGGCCGGTGTGGCCGCGCACCCGGACGTCGAGACGTTACGGTGGGGGACAAGTCCGGCGTGGAGCAATAAAGCTCGCATTCCGGGCGTGCTCCGATGACCGGCGAGGGAAGGAAAGCAGCCGTGACGCATCTGGCCTACCTGGACGCGGGATCCGGCAGTCTCATCGTGCAGGCGGTGGTCGGCGGGGTGGCCGGGGTGGCGGTGGCCGCCAAGCTCTACTGGCGCCGTCTGGTGTCCCGGTTCCGGCGTCAGCCCTCCGACCAGGGTCCGGCGGCGTGACGATCCCCGACACCGGCGTACGCGTCGAGCCCGGCTCCTTCCGCGACCCCGGCAACCGGGTGTTCCACCGGGGCGAGGAGGTGCTGCGCGGACTCGACGAGCGCTCCGCCCGCGACTGGCGGGCGCTGTCCGTCACCGACTTCTTCCGGCAGGCCACCAGGGCCGGGCAGATCGTCGGCACCGAGGAGCTGACCCCGACCCCCGTCGACGCGCCCTGGACCACGGTGCTGCGGCACGAGCGGATCCCGTTCGTCTCGCACCCCTACGAGTGGTCGTACGCCATGCTGCGCGACGCGGCGCTGCTGCACCTGGACGTGCTGCGCGCCGCGCTGGAAGCCGGCTTCACCACCAAGGACGGCTCGGCGTACAACGTGCAGTGGCGCGGCGCCCGGCCGGTCTTCATCGACGTCGGCTCGTTCGAGGCGCTGCGCGACGGCGAACCCTGGGCCGGCTACCGGCAGTTCTGCCAGACGCTGCTCTATCCGCTGCTCATCCAGGCCCACCTCGGGCTGGACTTCCAGCCGTTCCTGCGCGCCCGCGTCGACGGCGTCGAGCCGGACCAGATGCGCCGGCTGTTCGGCGGCACCCGGCGCTGGCGGGCCGGCGTGCCCACCCACGTGCACCTGCACGGCGCCATGCAGGCCCGCAACTCCGCCGCGAGCACCACCGACGTCCGCGCCCAGTTGCGCGCCGCCGGATTCTCCCGCGAGCTGGCGCTGGCCACGGTACGCGGGCTGGCGAAGCTGGTCCGCCGCCTCGACCACCGGCCCGGCGACAGCCACTGGTCGGACTACCAGCGCACCTGCGCGTACTCGGTGCCGGACCGGCAGGCCAAGGAGGAGTTCGTCGACCGGGCGGTGGCCGCCGTCGGTGGCGGCTCGGCGCTGGACCTGGGCGCCAACGACGGCCGGTACGCCCGCATCGCCGCCCGGCACGCCGCGCACGTCGTCGCCGTCGAGCAGGACCCGGCGGTGGTCGACACGCTCTACCGCGCGCTGCGCGACGAGAGCGAGACACGGATCCTGCCGCTGGTGATGGACCTGGCCGACCCGTCCCCGGGTGGCGGCTGGCGCGGCGTCGAGCGGGCCGCGTTCGCCGACCGGGCCCGAGCGGACATCGTCCTGGCCCTGGCCGTGGTGCACCACCTCGCGATCGGGCGCAACGTGCCGCTGCCCGAGGTGCTCGACCAGCTCACCGCGCTCACCGCCACCGGCGGCAGCCTGGTGGTGGAGTTCGTCCACCCGGACGACCCGATGGCCCGCCGGCTCCTGGCGAACAAGCCCGACGGCCTGTTCCCGGACTACCGGCGCGACGCCTTCGAGGCGTTGCTCGCCCGCCGGGGCCGGGTGGTCGCCCGCACCGAGCTGCCGTCCGGCACCCGCACGCTCTACCAGGTGGTGGTGGGTGGCTGAGGAGACCCTCGCGCCACCCCGGGACCACGCCGCCGTCCCGGTCCGGCGGGAACGCCGGCAGTGGTGGCGGGCCGAGGCGGCCCGGCTGGCCGAGGTGGTGGCGCTGGTCGGGCTGGTGGTCACCCAGCCGCTGCTCGACGTGCTCGGCCGCAGCCCCGACTTCTTCCTGTTCCACCGCGCCTCCCGGGCCGACGTGCTGCTGCTTGTCGCCCTGATCGCGCTCACCCCGACAGTGCCGTTCGCACTGCTGGGCGCGCTCACGCTGCCCGCCGGACGCCTCACCCGGGCCGCCGTGCACACCGCGTTCGTGGGCCTGCTGCTCGCCGCGCTGGCGGTCCAGGTCGGCCGGCACCTGACACCGCTTCGGGGCGTACCCCTGCTCGTCGTCGCCGGTGTGGCCGGAGTCGCCGGCACGGCCGCCCACCGGCGGTGGCGGGCGCCCCGGCGGGTGCTGCGGGTCGCCGCCGCCGGGCCGCTGGTGTTCGTCGGGCTGTTCCTGTTCGCCTCGCCCGCCTCGGCGGTGGTGCTGCCGCGCGGCGAGGGCGGCGCGGCCGGTGTGGCCGGCGCGGGCGCGCACCCGCCGGTGGTCATGATCGTGCTGGACGAGCTGCCGCTGGTCTCCCTGCTCGGGCCGGACGGCCGCATCGACGCCGAGCGCTACCCGAACTTCGCGGCGCTGGCCGGCGGGTCGACGTGGTACCGCAACGCCACCGGCGTCAGCGGCTGGACGCCCTACGCGCTTCCCGCGATGCTCACCGGGCGCTACCCGGAGCGGGGGGTGGCACCGCACTACTCGCAGTACCCGGACAACCTGTTCACCGCACTCGGCGGCCTCTACCGCATCAAGGCCGAGGAGAGCATCACCCGGCTCTGCCCGCCGAGCCGCTGCGAACAGGCCACCACCCCGGAACAGGGGCTCGGCGTGCTGGTCCGGGAGAGCGGCAAGCTGCTCGGCCGGATCGCCGCGCCGATGGACAGCCGGATCGACCCGGAGGACTCCTACCGCGAGCGGACCGCCGCCGAGGCCGGGCTGGACGCCGCCGAGCCGGTGCCGGACGACCCGAAGTTCCGCTGGGACACCCTCGACGACAACCAGCCGGCCCGGTTCACCTCGTTCCTGGCCGGGCTGCGCCCCGACACCCGGCCCACGCTGCACTTCCTGCACCTGCTGATGCCCCACTCGCCGTGGGCGTACCTGCCGTCCGGGGCGCACTACGCGGCCCCGGAGGACCTGCCGAACGACGGCGCCGGCTGGGTCGACCTGGCCCGCGCCCGGCACCTGGCGCAGCTCGGCTACACCGACCGGCTGATCGGCGAGACGCTGCGGACGCTGCGCGCCACCGGCCTCTACGACAAGGCGCTGGTGGTGGTCACCGCCGACCACGGCGTCAGCTTCCGCCGCGACTGGCAGGGCCGGGGGATGGACGCCATCGACCACGCCGCGAACGAGGTGGCCTGGGTGCCGATGTTCGTCAAGGAACCCGGCCAGCGCGCCGGACGTGTGGACGACCGCAACTGGGAGCACGTCGACCTGCTGCCCACGATCGCCGACGAGACGCACATGCGGGTGCCCTGGCCGATGGACGGCCGGTCGGCGAAGGCCGCGCCGCGCGAGCGGGCCGACAAACGCTTCTACGACCGCCCCGGCCAGCCGGTCACCGTCACCGGCGGCGTGCCCGCCCCGCTCCCACCGCTCCCGGTCGACCGGCTCGTCGGCACCCGCGTCGGTGACGTGCCGGTCGGCGGGACCGCCACGGTGTCGAACCGGGACGCGTTCGACGCGGTCGACCCGGCCGGCGGCGGGCTGCCCGCGATGGTCTGGGGCACCGTGCCGGACGGCGTACCCGACGGTACCCGGCTCGCCGTGGCGGTCAACGGCACCGTCGGCGCGGTGGTGCCCGTGGTGCCGCCGGACGCCGGTGGGCGGCGGTTCGCCGCGCTGCTCGCCGACGACCGTCTGTTCGCCGCCGGCGCCAATCGCCTCGGCCTCTACCGGGTGGGCGACGACGGGACGCTGCGGCGGCTCACGCTGTCGTGACGGACCTCCCGAACATGCCCGTGGCCGCGCTCCCATCCGGTTTCCGGACCGGCTGGCCGGGAAACAGGTGACGCACACCTCACCCTCAAACCATGACGAGCGGTGTTCTCCGCGCCGTGATTACGGTAGAAGCGAAGGCAATTCAACGAAGATCTTGCCGGCGAAGCGAGGAACAGATGACGGAAGTCAAGCTCGACCACCCCGGTGGGCAGCTGTCGATGCCGGTGCAGTCCGCGGTTGAGGGCCCCGCCGGGATCGGGGTGAGCAAGCTGCTCAAGGAAACCGGGATGACCACGTACGACCCCGGTTTCGTGAACACCGCGTCCTGCTCGTCCGCCATCACCTACATCGACGGTGATGCCGGCATCCTGCGGTACCGGGGTTACCCGATCGACCAGCTGGCCGAGAAGTCCTCCTTCCTGGAGGTCTCCTACCTGCTGATCTACGGCGAGCTGCCGACCCAGACGCAGCTCACCGAGTTCAGCGAGCGGATCCGGCGGCACTCGCTGCTGCACGAGGAGATGCGCCGCTTCTTCGACGGCTTCCCCCGCGAAGCGCACCCGATGGCCGTGCTCTCCTCGGCCGTCAGCGCCATCTCGACCTTCTACCAGGACAGCCTGGACCCGTTCGACTCCGAGCACGTGGAGATGTCCACGGTGCGGCTGATGGCGAAGGTCCCCACCATCGCCTCGTACGCGTACAAGAAGTCGATCGGGCAGCCGCTGCTGTACCCGGACAACTCGCTGGGCTACGTCGAGAACTTTCTGCGGATGACGTTCGGCGTACCGGCCGAGCCGTACGAGGTCGACCCGGTCGTCGCCCGGGTGCTGGACATGCTGTTCATCCTGCACGCCGACCACGAGCAGAACTGCTCCACCTCGACCGTGCGGCTGGTCGGCTCCAGCAACGCCAACCTGTTCGCCTCGGTCTCGGCCGGCGTGAACGCGCTGTTCGGCCCGCTGCACGGCGGCGCCAACCAGGCCGTGCTGGAGATGCTCCAGAAGATCCAGGCCGACGGCGGCGACGTCCGCTCCTTCGTGCAGAAGGTGAAGGACAAGCAGGACGGCGTGAAGCTGATGGGCTTCGGGCACCGGGTCTACAAGAACTACGACCCGCGCGCCGCCATCGTGAAGAAGGCCGCCCAGGACGTGCTCGGCCGGATGGCCAAGCCGGACCCGCTGCTGGACCTCGCGGTGCAGCTCGAGGAGATCGCGCTCGCCGACGACTTCTTCGTGTCCCGGCGGCTCTACCCGAACGTGGACTTCTACACCGGCCTGATCTACAAGGCCATGGGCTTCCCGACGAAGATGTTCACTGTGCTGTTCGCGCTCGGCCGGCTGCCCGGCTGGATCGCGCAGTGGCGCGAGATGATCAACGACCCGGAGACCAAGATCGGTCGGCCGCGGCAGATCTACACCGGCGCCACCGAGCGGGACTACGTCCCCGCCGCCCAGCGCTGACGCAACCCCGGCGAAAGGCCGCCGCCCCCCACCCGGGGGCCGGCGGCCTTTCCCCTGTCCCGGCGCGCCGCCCTCGCTCCCGCCGATCTTGCACTCGATGCCCGGGTATTCCGGGCACTCCGGACCTCCTGCGGGCACCAAATGCAAGATCGCGGGGGAGAGGGGCGGGGGAGAGGGGCTAGCGGAGGCCGGCGGCGGTGAGGAGGTTGCCCTCGGGGACGCGCGGGGTGGTGTGGCCGTGTGCCATGCGGTGCTGGGCGCGGGCGGCCGTGAAGGCCGGGTCGCCGGCGATGGCGGCGGCGTACGCGGCGGCCGTACGGGACGCGATCGCCGCCCAGCCGTACTGCTCGTGCACCATCGCGCGGGCCCGCCGGGCGAGCGCACGCGCCCGGTCCCGGTCGGACAGCAGCGTGTGCACCGCCTCGGCGAGGCCGTCCGGGTCGTGCGGGGCGAACGTCATCCCCGTGACGCCCGGTTCGACGATCTCGGCCAGCCCGCCGGTACGGGCCACGGCGAGCGGCGCGCCCGCGGCGGCCCCCTCCAGCGCCACCATGCCGAACGGCTCATAGATGCTCGGCACCGCGAAGCAGTCCGAGGCGGCCATCACGGCCGGCAGGTCGGTGCCGCCGAGGAACCCGGGCATGCTCACCGTGGCGCCGAGCCCGAGGCGGTGCACCTCGGCCTCCAGGTCCGCCTTGTACGGCCCGTCGCCGACGATCACCGCGCGCAGCCCGGGGTGCCGGTCGCGCAGCCGGGGCAGCCCGGCCAGCAGGTGCTGCACGCCCTTCTCGTACACCAGGCGGCCGGCGAACGTGACCAGCGGGCCGTCGGCGGCGAACCGGGCCCGGGCGGCGGCGACCGCCGACGCGGGCACCCGCCAGCGGTGCGGCTCGACGCCGTTGGGCACCACGTCGACCCGGGAGGCGTCCACACCGAACAGCGCGCCCACCTCGTCGCGCATGTAGCCGGAGCAGACGATCACCCGGCCGGACTCGCCGGCGAGCCAGTGTTCGACGCCGTGGATGGTGCGGTTCATCTCCTCGGGCAGCCAGCCCTGGTGCCGGCCCGCCTCGGTGGCGTGGATGGTGCTGACCAGCGGCACGTCCAGGTGCTCGCGCAGCGTCATCGCGGTGTGCGCGACGAGCCAGTCGTGGGCGTGGATGACGTCGTACGAGCCGGACGAGGTGGCGCGCAGCGCGGCCCGGGTCAGTGTGTGGTTGAACGCCATCGTCCAGGCCAGCAGCGAGCCGGTGGCGAGGGGAAAGGTGACCGGGTCCTCGGCGGCGCGGACGACGCGCACGCCGTCGGCGTACTCCTCCAGGGGAGCGCCCTCGGCGTGGCGGGTGACGACTGTGACCTCGTGCCCGGCGGCGGCCAGGGCGACGGACAGCGCGTGCACGTGGCGGCCGAGCCCGCCGACGAGCACCGGCGGGTACTCCCACGACAGCATCAGGATGCGCCGGGTCCGGGGCGCGGACCCGGCCGGCGACGGGGGCGCCGGGCGGGAGGTGAGGGTGGGCCGGTGGAGCCGGTCCGTCGCGGTGGCGGGCTGAGCGCCGACCCGCAGAGTGGTCACGTGGATCTCCGTCCATGCATGGTGAGGCACGCCGGCATCGGTGGCGGCGACGAGCGGTGGTGGTGAGGGGTGGCCGAACGGCCGGGCGGGCCCGCGCGCGCGTGGGCCCGGATCCAGGAAAGTCCATCCGCCGCCGGTCCGCATCTCGAAAAGGGCGATCGTGACGGATGACACCCGAACGTCTATCCGTTCGCACGAGGGCGGATTCGGTTACGGTCCGAACGGGTGGATTGACGGCGGGTACGACTGGGCATCACCGGCGTGCGCATCGGCGGTTCCCCCTGTCCGGTGCGCTCACGATCATGGGCCGAAGGAGCGACATGCAGGTCTGGCCGGGCGAGAGCTACCCCCTCGGCGCCACGTACGACGGGATGGGCACCAACTTCGCGATCTTCTCCGAGGTGGCGGAGAAGATCGAGCTGTGCCTGTTCGACGAGTGGGACATCGGCACCGAGCGCCGGGTGGAGCTGCGCGAGGTCGACGCGTACGTCTGGCACGCCTACATCCCCGGCGTCGAGCCCGGCCAGCGCTACGGCTACCGGGTGCACGGGCCGTGGAACCCGGCCGAGGGGCTGCGCTGCAACCCGCACAAGCTGCTGCTCGACCCGTACGCGAAGGCGGTCGACGGGGAGGTCACCTGGCACCCGTCGGTCTACGACTACGAGGTCGGCGGCGACCCGGACCGGATGAACACCGAGGACTCGGCGCCGTACATGCCGAAGTCGGTGGTGGTGAACCCGTACTTCGACTGGGGCAACGACCGGCCGCCGCGCACCCCGTACCACCATTCGGTGATCTACGAGGCGCACGTGCGGGGCCTGACCATGCGCCACCCGGGCATCCCGGAGGAACTGCGCGGCACGTACGCGGCGATCGCCTCACCGGTGATGATCGAGCACTTCAAGCGCCTCGGCGTGACGGCGGTGGAGCTGATGCCGGTGCACGAGTTCGTGCACGACCACCGCCTGGCCGACCTGGGGCTGCGCAACTACTGGGGCTACAACACCATCGGGTTCTTCGCCCCGCACCACGGCTACTCTGCGCTGGGCCGCCTGGGCCAGCAGGTGCAGGAGTTCCGGGGCATGGTCAAGGCGCTGCACGCCGCCGGCATCGAGGTCATCCTCGACGTGGTCTACAACCACACCGCCGAGGGCAACCACCTCGGCCCGTCGCTGAGCTTCAAGGGCATCGACACCCCGAGCTACTACCGGCTCTCCGAGGACGACAGGCGCTACTTCGTCGACTACACCGGCACCGGCAACAGCCTCAACGTGCGCAGCCCGCACTCCCTGCAACTGATCATGGATTCGTTGCGCTACTGGGTGACCGAGATGCACGTCGACGGCTTCCGGTTCGACCTGGCCGCCACGCTGGCCCGCGAGTTCTACGAGGTGGACCGGCTGTCCACGTTCTTCGAGGTGGTGCAGCAGGACCCGGTGGTCGGCCGGGTCAAGCTCATCGCCGAACCGTGGGACGTCGGCCCCGGCGGCTACCAGGTCGGCAACTTCCCGCCGCAGTGGACCGAGTGGAACGGCAAGTACCGCGACACCGTCCGCGACTTCTGGCGCGGCGAGCCGGCCACGCTCGCCGAGTTCGCCTCCCGCATCTCCGGCTCCGCCGACCTCTACCAGGACGACGGCCGCCGCCCGTTCCACAGCATCAACTTCGTCACCTGCCACGACGGGTTCACGCTCACCGACCTGGTCTCCTACAACGACAAGCACAACGAGGCGAACGGCGAGGACAACCGGGACGGGGAGAGCCACAACCGGTCCTGGAACTGCGGCGTCGAGGGCGAAACCGACGATCCCGGTGTACGCGCGCTGCGCGCCCGGCAGCGGCGCAACTTCCTGGCCACGCTGATGCTGTCCCAGGGCGTGCCGATGCTCGGCCACGGCGACGAGCTGGGCCGCACCCAGCGCGGCAACAACAACGCCTACTGCCAGGACAGCGAGATCGCCTGGGTGGACTGGGACCGGGCCGACGACGAGCTGCTGGACTTCGTCCGCCGGCTCACCGAGTTCCGCAACCGGCATCAGGTGTTCCGCCGCCGCCGGTTCTTCACCGGCCTGCCGGTGGGCGGCCGGGCCGCCGGTTCCGGGCTGCCCGACCTGGCCTGGTACACCCCGGACGGCCGGGAGATGACCGGCGAGGACTGGGGCAACGACTTCGGCCGCTCGGTGGCCCTGTTCGTCAACGGCGACGGCATCGGCGAGCGCGGCCAGTACGGCCAGCGCCACCGGGACGACTCGTTCCTGCTGCTGTTCAACGCGCACGACGCGCCGCTGGACTTCACGCTGCCCGGCGAGGAGTTCGGCACCCGGTGGGAGCTGGTGATCAGCACCGCGGAACCCGATCCGGAGAAGACGATGCTCGTCGAGGCGGGCGGCACGGTCTGCGTGCCGGACCGCTCGCTGCTGGTCCTGGAGAGGACGGCCTGACCGATGCCCGCCACCCCCCGCTCGACGTACCGGGTCCAGGTGCGTCCCGGCTTCGACCTGGACGCCACGGCCGAGCTGGCGGGCTACCTCGCCGCGCTCGGCGTCACCCACCTCTACACCGCGCCCCTGCTCACCGCCACCCCCGGCTCCACGCACGGCTACGACGTCGTCGACCACCGCGAAGTCAACCCGCAGCTCGGCGGCGAGGCCGCCCGGGCGCGGCTGGTCCGGGCGTTGCGCGCGGCCGGGCTGGGTTTGGTCGTGGACATCGTGCCCAACCACGCCGGGGTGGCCCGGCCGGAGGCCAACCCGGCCTGGTGGGACGTGCTGCGGCGGGGACGCGAATCGGTGTACGCGCGCTGGTTCGACATCGACTGGGACCGCGGGCGGCTGCTGCTGCCGGTGCTCGCCGACACCGCCGACGCGCTCGACGACCTGAAGCTCGTCGACGGGGAACTCCGCTACCACGAGCACCGCTTCCCGGTCGCCGACGGCACCGGCGACGGCACGCCCCGCCAGGTGCACGACCGGCAGCACTACGAGCTGGTGAACTGGCGGCGCGGCGACGCCGAGCTGACGTACCGCCGGTTCTTCGCCGTGTCCGACCTGGCCGGCCTGCGGGTGGAGGACCCGGAGGTCTTCGACGCCACCCACGCGGAGATCCTGCGCTGGGTCGACGCCGGGGAGGTCGACGGCATCCGCGTCGACCACCCGGACGGGCTGCGCGACCCGGCCGGCTACCTGGCCCGGTTGCGCGCCGCCGCACCGGCGAGCTGGCTGGTGGTGGAGAAGATCCTGGAGTACGGCGAGGACCTGCCGGACTGGCCGGTCGACGGCACCACCGGCTACGACGCGCTGGCCGCCGTGTCCGGGCTGTTCGTCGACCCGGACGCCGAACCGGAGTTCACCACGCTCGACGGCCGGCTGACCGGGCGGCACACCTCCTGGCCGGACCTGACGCACGCCACCAAGCTGGAGGCCGCCACCCGGCTGCTCGCCGCCGAGCTGACCCGGCTGACCGCGCTCGTGCCGGAGCTGCCGGGCGAGCAGGTCCGCGCGGCCCTGGCCGAGTTGGCCGCCTGCTTCCCGGTCTACCGTGGCTATCCGCCCTCCGGCGCCCGGCACCTGGCCGCCGCCCGCAGCGAGGCGGGTCGCCGCCGCCCCGACCTGACCGGCGTACTCGACCAGGTCACCGCCCGGCTGCGCGACCCCGGCCACGAGCTGGCCGCCCGGTTCCCGCAGCTGACCGGTGCGGTGATGGCCAAGGGCGTGGAGGACACCGCGTACTACAGGTGGAGCCGGTTCGTCGCCCTCAATGAGGTCGGCGGCAGCCCGGCCCACTTCGGTGTGCCCCCGGCCGAGCTGCACCGGTTCGCCGCCAGCCGGCACGTGCGCTGGCCGGCGAGCATGACCGCGCTGTCCACCCACGACACCAAGCGCGGCGAGGACGTCCGCGCCCGCCTCGCGGTGCTGTCCGAGCTGCCCGGCCGCTGGGCCGAGCGGGTCGCCGACTGGATGTCGCGCGCGCCGCTGGCCGACCCCGCGCTGGCCCACCTGCTCTGGCAGACCGCCGTCGGGGCGTGGCCGATCGAACGGGAGAGACTGCACGGGTACGCCGGGAAGGCCGCCCGGGAGGCGTCGGTCACCACGAGCTGGGCCGATCCGGACCCGGCCTTCGAGCACGAGATGCACGCCCTGGTCGACCGGATGTACGACGACCCGGAACTGCACGCCCAGATCACCGCGTTCGCCGCCGAGATCACTCCGCCCGGCTGGTCCAACGCGCTCGGGCAGAAGCTGGTGCAGCTCGCCATGCCCGGCGTGCCCGACGTCTACCAGGGCACCGAGCTGTGGGAGAACTCGCTCGTCGACCCGGACAACAGGCGGCCTGTCGACTTCGCCGTACGCCGGGACCTGCTGGCCCGGCTCGACGCCGGCTGGCGGCCCGCGGTGGCCGGTGACGGCGCGGCCAAGCTGCTGGTGGTGTCCCGGACGCTGCGGCTGCGCCGCGACCGCCCGGACCTGTTCGGCGGCTACCGGCCGGTGCCGGCGCGCGGCCCGGCCGCCGCGCACGCGGTGGCCTTCGACAGGGGCGGCGCGGTCGCGGTGGCGACCCGGCTGCCGCTGCGGCTGGCCCGTTCCGGCGGCTGGCGGGCCACGACAGTGTCACTTCCCGTTCACGAGTGCACCGACTTGTTCACCGGGCGGGTCTACAGTGGTTCTGAGCTGCTCCTTCATGATCTGCTGAGCACCTATCCCGTCGCCCTCCTCGCACCCACCGACTCTGTGGAGGCCGCCGCATGACCGAGTTCACGGTGTGGGCGCCCGAGGCCGCCCGGGTGCGGCTGCGCCTTTCCGGTGCGGCCGACCACGCGATGCGCCAGGGGCCGGACGGCTGGTGGCGGGTCGAGGTGCCCGACGCCGGGCCCGGCACCGACTACGCGTTCCTGCTCGACGACGACGAGCAGGCCCTGCCCGACCCCCGCTCGGCCTGGCAGCCGGCCGGGGTGCACGGGCCCAGCCGGCTCTACGACCACGCCGCGTTCGGCTGGACCGACTCCGCCTGGACCGGCCGGCAACTGCCCGGCAGCGTGCTGTACGAGCTGCACATCGGCACGTTCACACCCGAGGGCACGTTCGACGGTGCGATCGCCAAGCTCGACCACCTCGTCGACCTCGGCGTGGACATGGTCGAGCTGCTGCCCGTCAACTCGTTCAACGGCGAGTACAACTGGGGCTACGACGGTGTCTGCTGGTACGCCCCGCACGAGCCGTACGGCGGCCCGGACGGCCTGAAACGGTTCGTCGACGCCGCCCACGCCAAGGGCCTGGGGGTGATCCTCGACGTCGTCTACAACCATTTCGGGCCCTCCGGGGCCTACGCGCCGCGGTTCGCGCCGTACCTCACCGAGCAGAGCAACACCTGGGGCCGCACCGTCAACCTGGACGGCCCGCACTCCGACGGGGTACGCCGCTACATCGCCGACAGCGTGCTGGGCTGGCTGCGCGACTACCACGTCGACGGGCTGCGGCTCGACGCCGTGCACGCCATGCCCGACGGCCGGGCCGTGCACTGGCTGGAGGAGGTCGCCGCCGAGGTCGAGGCGCTGTCCACGCACCTCGGGCGGCCGCTGTCACTGGTCGCCGAGAGCGACCTCAACGACCCGCGCCTGATCACGCCCCGCGAGGCGGGCGGCTACGGCCTGCACGCCCAGTGGAACGACGACGCCCACCACGCGCTGCACACGCTGCTCACCGGCGAACGGCAGGGCTACTACGGCGACTTCGGCTCCCTGGAGTGCCTCACCGACGTGCTGACCGGCGGGTTCTTCCACGCCGGCACCTGGTCCAGCTTCCGGGGCCGCAGCCACGGCCGCCCGGTCGACAGGCAGCGCACACCCGGCCACCGCTTCGTGGCGTACCTGCAGAACCACGACCAGATCGGCAACCGGGCCACCGGCGACCGGATCTCCGCCACCCTGTCGCCCGGCCTGCTGCGCGTCGGCGCGACGCTGCTGATGACCGCGCCGTTCACGCCGATGCTGTTCATGGGGGAGGAGTGGGCGGCCTCCACGCCGTGGCAGTTCTTCACCAGCCACCCCGAGCCGGAACTCGCCGTGGCGGTCGCCACCGGCCGCAGACGCGAGTTCGCCGACCACGGCTGGGCCACCGAGGACGTGCCCGACCCGCAGGACCCGCAGACGTTCCTGCGGTCCCGGCTGGACTGGGCCGAGCTGGACAAGCCGGAACACCGCGAGACGTACGACCTCTACCGGCGGCTGATCGCGCTGCGCCGTTCCCGGGCCGACCTGTCCGACCCCCGGCTGGACCGGGTCGACGTCCGCCACGGCGACCGGTTCCTGGTGATGCGGCGCGGCGACACGCTCGTGGTGGCGAACCTGGCCGGCCGGGCGCAGCGGATCAACCTGCCCGGCGTGGTACGCCGGGTGCTGCTCGCCACCTCCGAGGGCGTCACCGTGATGCGCGACGGCATCGAGCTGCCGCCGGAGAGCGCGGCGATCGTGGCGCTCTGAGCGCTCACCGGTGAAGTTTGCGCCGTACCGCCTCGGCGTCGGCGTGACCGAGTTCCTCGTACAACGCGAGTGACCGCCGCCAGGCGTCCCGGGCCGCGTCCGGCCGCCCGGCCGCGGCCCACGTGTCGCCGAGGTGGTCCAGCACGATGCCCTCGGCATGCCGGTCGCCGATCTCGGCGAACAGGGCGAGGGCCTGGTGGAAACAGTCGACCGCCTGGTCGTACTCGCCGAGGTGGTGGTGGGCGAAGCCGATGCTGTCCCACGTGTTCGCCTGCCCGTACGCGCTCCCGGCCTGCTCGGACAGGGCGAGCGCGCGGCGGCAGAACGTGATCGCGTCGTGGTGCTCGCCGAGCTGCGAGTGGTACCAGCCGATCGCGTTGAGCGCGACCGCCTGCTTGAGCGGGCTCCCGACCCGTTCGTAGAGGGCGAGGCTCCGCCGGGCGTGCGGCAGGGCCTCCCGGGGCTGCCGTTGCCGGTCGTGCAGCATGCTGAGGTCGAAGTGGGTGTGCGCCCGTCCCTCGTCGTCGCCCAGGGCGGCGAACAGGTCCAGCGCGGCGAGCAGGTTGCGCTGCGCCTCGGCGTACCGGCCCAGGTTGGAGCAGGCCCCGGCGAGGAGCCGGTGCGCCTGCGCCTGCGCCGGGCGGTTACCCGAGCGTCCGGTCGCCTCGACCGCCCGGCGGGCCACAGTGGCCCAGTCGTGCCAGTGGCCCTGCCTGTCGAAGTACGTGGCCAGGGTCCACGAGAGCTGCCCGGCCGCGGCGTCGAGGCCGTTGCCGGCCGCGTACTCGATGGTCGCCATGAGCACATGGTGCTCGCGGGTGAACCAGGCCAGCGCCGCCGCCAGGTCGTCGAGCCGTTCGACGGTCACCCCCGGCGCGGCGGGGGCCAGGGTCAGCGGGTCGCGCTGCGGTGACAGCAGCAGCGCGGCCGCGTGTGCCGTGTGCAGGTGGTGGTCGACCAGCCGGCACAGCGCGGGCTGGGGACCGGCGTGGTCACCTGTCGCCCGCTCGACCGCGAAACTCCGGACCAGGTCGTGCATGCGGTACCGGCCCGCGACGTGCTCCTGCACGAGATGCGCGTCGACCAGCTCGCGCAGCGACGGCCGCAGCTCGTCCGGCGTACGGGCGGTCAGGCTTGCCACCGCGTCCCGGCTGATGTCCGGGCCGGGGGCGAGGCCGAGCAGCGTGAACACGTCCGCCGCGGCCGGCGTGAGTGCCGCGAGCGAGCGGGACAGCACCACGCGCAGGTTCGTCGTCGGCTCGTCGCCGGCCAGCGCGTCCAGCGGGTGGACCGCCGTGGTCAGCTCCGCCGCGACCGACGACAGCGGGAGGTCGGGGTGAAGCGCCGCACGGGCCGCCACGATCCCGAGCGCCAGCGGCAGACCCCCGCAGAAGCGCAGGATGTCCGCGACGGCGTCCGGGTGTCCCGCCACCCGTGCGGCACCCACCTGCCGGACGATCAGCTCGTGGGCCTCGTCGTCGGGCAGCACGTCCAGCGGCAGCGGTCGCGCGCCGTGGGTGGTGACGAGGCCGGCCAGCTGCCGGCGGCTGGTCACCAGGACGGCGCTCGTGGGCGTGCCGGGCAGCAGCGGGACAACGGTGGCGGCGTCGCGGGCGTCGTCGAGGACGATCAGCAGCCGGCGGCCGGCGACGAGCGTCCGGTACAGCGACGCCTGGGCCTCCGGATCGGCCGGGACGCGTGCCGGTTCGACGCCGAGCGCCTCGAGGAAGCCGCGCACCGCCACCGGCCAACCGACCGGCTCCCCGGTCGGGTCGAAGCCGCGCAGGTTGACGTAGAGCTGCCCGTCGGGGAAGCGGCCGGCGTTGGCGTGCGCCCAGCGCAGCGCCAGCCAGGTCTTGCCGACGCCCCCGCCGCCGCCGATGGACGAGATCACCACCGGCGATCCGGCGCCGTCCGGGTGGTCCGCGTCGGCGAGTTGTTCGTCGAGGCGCGCGAGCTGGGCGGTACGGCCGGCGAAGACCCCTGGTGACGCGGGTAGCTGCCGGGGCGCGGTGCCCGCATCCCGTGCCGTGCCGGGCGACCGGTCGGTGGCCGGCGTGCCCGGTTCCCCGTCTGCCGGGAGGTCCGGCGGCGCGATCGCCGCGTCGGCGGTGAGGATCTGCTGATAGAGCTGTGCCAGCGGCGGGCTGGGGTCGGCGCCGATCTCGGCGGCCAGCCTCCGGCGCAGCCGGTGGAAGTGCTCCAGCGCGTCGGCCTGCCGCCCGCACCGGTAGAGCGCGAGCATCGCCTGCGCCGCCAGGCGCTCGTCCCACGGGTACCGGCCGCTCAGATCCAGGACGTCGGGGAGGAGACGGGCATGTGTGCCCCGGCGCAGCGCGATGTCGTTGCGGTCCAGTGCGGCCGCGAGTCGCTGCCGGTCGAGGGTCTGCCGGTAGGCCGCCAGCCACGGCGTGGCCAGCCCGTCGAACGCCTCGCCGCGCCAGAGTCCGAGCGCCCGCTCCAGAGCGCTGATCGCCGTCGCGTCGTCCTCGGCGCGCCGGGCCTGCTCGGTCAGCGCGCGGAAGCGGTGCAGGTCGACGCGGTCCGGGTCGACGGCGAGCAGGTAGCCGGGATGACGCCGGACGATGCGGACGTCGTCCGTGCCGGCCAGCGCGTGCCGCAGCCGCGACAGGTAGCCACGCAGGGTTGCGGTGGCCCCGTCCGGCACCTCGTCGCCCCAGACCCGGCTGATGAGCTGTCCGGTCGCGACGACCCGGTTGGGCTCGACCAGCAGGGCGGCGAGGACGCACTGCTGACGGGCGTGACCGACCCGGACCGCCCGGCCGTCGACCCGGACGTCCAGGTCGCCGAGCACCCGGAACTCCACCGCCACGGACTGTCACGCTAGCCCCGGGTGGTGCTGGCCGGACCGGGCGTGACGACGATCCGACAGGTGGCGGCGCGACGGTCCGCGCTCCCGGTCTCCCGGTGCGCGGACCGCCGTGCCGGCGGGATCACGGGCAGTTGAGCGGGAGATCCAGTGTGGGCCGGGGATCGTCGATCACCGCGTCGGGGCCGCAGTCACCCTCGTCCCAGCCGGGGCCGCCGACCAGGGTGTCCACGCCCTTGTCGCCGAAGAGGTAGTCGTCGTTGCTGCCGCCGTCCACGCGGTCGTTGCCGTCCAGCGCGCTGGGCCCGATGAAGCGGTCCCCGTGGATGGTGTCGGCGCCACCGTCGCCGTGGAGGTTGTCGTTGCCCAGGTCGCCCCAGATGTCGTCGCCGTGAAAGCCGCCGTAGACGATGTCGTCGCCGGTGTTGGCCTTGATGTCGTCGTTGCCGGCGAGGCCGCAGATGATGTCGTCGTAGACGCTTCCGACGATGACCTCGCGAGCGGGCGTGCCGATGATGAACTCCCGGTTGTTGCTGCTGGTGCTGACGTAGACCCCGACGGCGTCCATCCTGGTGTATCCGGCCGGCACCGGAAACCCGGAGTAGGGGCCGCAGTCGGGGGGGACGATGTAGGCCGCCGACGCCGGGGTGGCGCCGCCGGCCAGGCCCGCGGCGGCCAGGACGAGCGCCCCGGCCACCGAGGCGGCGGTACGGGCGGTGGAGAGGTACCGGTGTGACATGACGCTTCTCCCTTGCGGTTGATGTGTACGAGAAGCGTCACCGGCGAGCGTTCAGCGGACGTGCAGCAAACGTGCAGCCCGCCCGCCTCAGCGTCGATCTTGGAGTTGTGGCGCCTCGAAGGTCGCACATGTCCGGTTCGCGAACCACCACAACTCCAAGATCGGCGGAGCGGGGAGCGGTGAGTTCGCCGAGGGGGCGCGGTCCTACCTCTGACGGCCCGACTCTGGAGGTTTCATGTCCGACACGCTGACCCGCCGCGAGCTGTGGGCGCTCGCGCACGCCGAGCGCGCCGCCCTGGCCGACGACCTCGCCGATCTCGACCCGGCGCACTGGGCCCGGCCCTCGCTGTGCGGCAGGTGGACGGTGCAGGAGACGCTCGCGCACATGACGGCGGCGGCGAGCGTCGGCCGCGTCCGGTGGCTCGCCAGCGTGCTCGGCGCCCGGTTCGACTTCGACCTGCACAACGACCGCCGGCTGGCCGAGCACCGCGGCGCCGGCCCGGGGGAGACGCTGGACCGGTTCCGCCGGATCATCGGCAGCACCACGTCGACGTTCGGGCCGACCGAGGCGTGGCTCGGTGAGGTGGTCGTGCACGCCCAGGACATCCGGCGTCCGCTCGGCCTGACGCGGACGCCGTCGGTCGAGGCCGTCACGCCGGTCGCCCGGTTCTACGCCGGGCGGGACTTCACGGTGGCCGGGCGCAGCGCGATCGAGGGCCTGCGGGTGGAGGCCACCGACGGGCCGTTCACCGCCGGCGCCGGCCCGCTGGTCAGCGGCACCACTGTCGCGCTGATGATGGCGATGGCCGGGCGGGCCGCGTACTGCGACGACCTCACCGGCCCCGGCGTGCAGACGCTGCGGGAGCGGTGCGCGCCCGCCTGACCGAGGCCGATGACCCGGGGGCGGGCCCGGTCACGACCGCGGCAGCGTCAGGATCTCCGCGCCGTCGTCGGTGATGGCGATGGTGTGCTCGCTGTGCGCGGTACGGCAGCCGGTCGCGCTGCGCAGCGTCCACCCGTCGGCGTCGGTGACCAGCGTGGCGGTGTCCGCCATGATCCACGGCTCCAGCGCCAGCAGCAGCCCGGGCCGCAGTGTGTAGCCGCGACCGGGCCGCCCGGTGTTCGACACGTGCGGGTCCTGGTGCATCGTCGACCCGACGCCGTGGCCGCCGAACTCGGTGTTGACCGTGTAACCGGCTCCGGCGAGGACCGAGCCGATGGCGTACGAGAGGTCGCCGACGCGGGCGCCGGGGCGGGCCGCGGCGATCCCGGCCTGCAACGCCCGTTCGGTCGCTTCGATGAGCGCGACGCTCTCCGCGGGCCGGGTGTCACCGACGACGAAACTGATCGCGGAGTCGGCCACCACCCCGCCCAGGGAGACGGCCAGGTCGAGGCTCAGCAGGTCGCCGTCGGCGAGCGTGTAGTCGTGCGGCAGCCCGTGCAGCACCGCGTCGTTGACCGAGGTGCAGATGTAGTGGCCGAACGGGCCGCGCCCGAACGACGGCTCGTAGTCGACGTAGCAGGACTGCGCCCCGGCCTCGGCGATCATGCGCTGGGCCTGCCTGTCGATGTCGAGCAGGTTGGTGCCGACGGTGGTGCTGCCGCGCAACGTCTGCAGGATGTGGGCGACCAGGGCGCCGGTGTCCCGCGCCCGCCGGACGTCGGTGCGGCTCAGGATCTCGATCATGCAGGCGCCTTCCTCGCAGAACCAATAAGTATCCCGGCCATGTTATCCCGGTATTAGAATCCTGGCATGGTCCGGTTGCCCCTCACCCCCGCCGAGGTCGAGCGCGGGCAACGCCTCGGCGCGCTTCTGCGCCGCGCCCGGGGTGAGCGTTCGATGCTGCTCACCGCGCTCGACGCCGGAGTCTCCCCGGAGACCCTCCGGAAGATCGAGTCCGGCCGCGTCGCCACGCCGGCGTTCCCCACCATCGCCGCCATCGCCGACGTCCTCGGCCTCTCCCTCGACGAGGTGTGGGCCGAGATCAACCGCTCCGACACCGCGGTGCGTCTCGCGCCGTCGGAGCAGCGCCTGGCCTCGTAGCGCGCCCTGTCGGCGAGGAGAACATACCGAGTATGTAAGCTCCGTCGCATGCCGCCCTCGCGTCGCGCCGTCGCGCTTGTCGTACCCGTCGCCGGTTTCCTGCTCGGTTTCCTGGACTTCGTCTGGATCAAGTGGGTGCCGTTCCCCTTCGCCGAACTCGGCAACTCCACCGCCACCTGGGCGGTGGCCGCGTTCGCGCTCGGCTGGTGGATCCGGGCGGGCGCGGTGCGCGCCGCCGTGGCCGCCGGCGTCCTGCTGATCGTCGCGGTGCCCAGCTACTACCTGGCGGCGACGCTGCTCCAGGGCGACGACATCGCCGTGATCTGGGCGCTCACCTCGTTCGTCTGGATGGCGTTCGGCGTGGTGGCGGGCGTGGTGTTCGGCGTCGCCGGAATCTGGGCGCGGACGCAGGGATGGCGGCGCGTCGTCGGGGTCGCGCTGCCGGTGGCCGTGTTCGTCGAGGAGGCGCTGCGGTTCGCGCTGAAGTCACGGTCCGGTTATCCCGGAGCGTGGTGGAACGTGGCGATCGACCTCGCACTCGCCGCGCTGCTCGTGGTGCTGATCGGCCGGCCCGCCCGGGTGCGGCTGCTGGCCGCCGCGGTGGCGCTGCCGCTGGCCGCGGCGGGCGCGGTCACGTTCGCCGCCGTCGCGGGCTGACCTGTCCCGTCGGCCGGCGGGCCATCGCCGGCCGAGGACACGGGCCGACCAGGGCAGCGGGCCACCGCGCCGGCCGAGGCGGCGAGCGGCCGGCCCGACCGGGGTCGGCGACAATGACCCGAGTAAGGCGTGGTCCGGACGACGGGGGAGGAAACGGATGATCCGACGACAGGTGCTCGCGGCGGCGATGCTCACGGCGACGGCTCTGGTGGCCGGCTGCACGAAGGACCGGCCCGAAGCCGCACCGCCCACCAGCGCCCCGGCCGCATCCACCGCCACGGCCACGCCGAGTGCCACACCGAGCGCCGAGCCGGTGCCCGCGCCGGCCGAGCTGGCGGCACTGGAGCGGCGCTTCGGCGCCCGGATCGGCGTCTTCGCCCTCGACACCGGCACCGGCCGTACCCTCGCGCACCGGGCCGACGAGCGGTTCGCGTACGCCTCGACCTGCAAGGCCCTCGCCGCCGGCGCGATGCTGGCCGCCACGTCCGACGCCGACCGGGACCGGGTCGTCCGCTACCGGCGCGCCGACCTGGTGGCGCACTCCCCGGTGACCGAACGGCACGTGGAGACCGGCATGACGCTGCGGGACGCGGCCGAGGCAGCGGTGCGGTACAGCGACAACACCGCCGGCAACCTGCTGTTCGACGCGCTCGGCGGCCCGGCCGGCTTCGCACGGGCACTCCGGGACGTGGGCGACCAGGTCACCCGGCCCGCCCGCACCGAGCCGGAACTCAACGCGGCCACGCCCGGCGACGAGCGCGACACCAGCACGCCCCGCGCGCTGGCCGGCTCGCTGCGGGCGTACACGCTGGGGGAGACCCTGCCGCCCGCGGACCGCGACCTGCTGCTGGGCTGGATGCGGGCCAGCACCACCGGCAGCGGGCTGGTCCGGGCCGGCGTGCCGGCCGGCTGGCAGGTGGCGGACAAGTCCGGCACCGGCGGGTACGGCACCCGCAACGACATCGCCGTGGTGTGGCCGCCGGACCGGGCGCCGATCGTGCTGGCGGTCATGACCAGTCACGACAGCCGCGACGCGAAGCCCGACGACACCCTGGTCGCCGCGGCCGCGCGGGCGGCGGTGACCGCGTTGCGCTGACCGGAGGCCCGGCTCAGGGGATCGGCCACTCGTGCACGGGCCGGTTGCTGTGCATCAGGTCGACGTAGTGGCGGACCACCTCGCGCAGCGCCGCCGGCCGGTCCAGGTGGTCGGCCGACTCCAGCCGGTGCAGCGTCTCCACCTGCCACGTCGCGCCGTTGCGGCCGGTCAGGCAGCGCTGCTCGACGATGCCGAGCAGCCGGTCCCGCTCGGCCGGGTCCAGGCCCCACCGGTCCAGCCCGTGGTGGGCCATCGGCAGCAGCCGGCGCAGCACCAGCTCGGTCACCGGCAGATAGCCCAGCCCCGGCCAGTACACCTGGGCATCGATGCCGTGCCGGGCGCAGGCGTTGAAGTTCTCCTCGGCCGCGCTGAACGACATCTGCGACCACAGCGGACGGTCCGACTCGGCGAGCGCCCGCACCAGGCCGAAGTAGAACGCGCCGTTCGCGACCGTGTCCAGCACCGTCGGCCCGGCCGGCAGCACCCGGTTCTCCACCCGCAGGTGCGGCCGGCCCTTGAGCACGTCGTAGACCGGCCGGTTCCACCGGTAGATGGTGCCGTTGTGCAGCCGCAGCTCGGCCAGCTTCGGCACGCCGCCGCTGTGCAGTGTGGCCGCCGGGTCCTCCGGGTCGCACACCGGCAGCAGCGCCGGGAAGTAGCGGACGTTCTCCTCGAACAGGTCGAACACCGAGGTGATCCAGCGTTCGCCGAACCACACCCGGGGGCGTACGCCCTGGGCCTTGATCTCCTCCGCCCGGGTGTCGGTGGCCTGCTGGAACAGCGGCACCCGGGTCTCGCGCCACAACTCCCGGCCGAAGAACAGCGGGGAGTTCGCGCCGAGCGCCACCTGGATGCCGGCGATCGCCTGCGCGGCGTTCCAGTAGTCGGCGAACTGCGCCGGGCTGACCTGGAGGTGGAACTGGGTGCTGGTGCACGCCGCCTCGGGGGTGATCGTGTCGGCGGTGGTGGCCAGCCGCTCCACCCCGCTGATCGCGATCGGCAGGTCCTCGCCGCGGGCGGCGAAGATCTGCTCGTTGAGCAGCGCGTACCGGGGATTGGCCGACAGCGTCTCGGCGGTCAGGTGCTCCGGGCGCAGCGTCGGCAGGATCCCGACCATCACCATGTGCGCGCCCACCGTGCGGGCCTTCTCCTCCGCGGCGTTCAGGCTGGCCCGGACGTGCTCCTCGAACGCCGCGGTGCCGGTGCCGGCGAGCCGCCGCGGCTCGACGTTGATCTCCACGTTGAACTGGCCCAGCTCGGTCTGGAACGCCGGGTCGGCGATCGCCTCCAGCACGTCGGCGTTGCGCATGGCCGGGTCGAAGCCGTCGTCGACCAGGTTCAGCTCGATCTCCAGGCCGGTCATCGGCCGCTCCACGTCGAACCGGGACTCGCGCAGCATCTCGGCGAACACGTCCAGGCACCGCCGGACCTTCTCGCGATAGCGGGCCCGGTCCTCCCGGCTGAAGGTACGCACGCCGACGTCCTCGCCCATGGTCACCACCCTGTCACCGTTGGTTCTCCCCAACCTCGCACGGAGTGGCGGGTCAGGAAAGGCCCGGAGGCCCTTTTCTGTACCCCGTGGTGGCCCCGGTGATCCCCGTCGCGGGGCTGCGGGTTCCGTCCGGGCGGCCCGGCCCGGACGGCTAGCATGGCCGCCGACGGCGAAGGGGAGTGGCGGAATGCGCGACGGGTGGATCCGGGCGTTCGTGGTGGCGGCGTTCGCCGAGGGATGCTCGTGGGCGGCGCTGCTGGCCGGCATGGCGGTCAAGTACGGCCCGCCGGGCAACGAGATCGGCGTGAAGATCTTCGGCCCCATCCACGGCGCGTTGTTCGTGATCTACGGCCTGCTGGCGCTCGTGGTGGCCCGGCGGCGCCGCTGGACGCTCGTGCAGACCGGGCTGGCCCTGGTCAGCGCGGTGCCCCCGTTCGCCACAGTGCTGTTCGAGCGCTGGGCGAGCCGCCGGGGCCTGCTCGACGCGCCGGCGCCGGTGGGAAAGCCGCTCACCCCCGCCGGTCGCTGACCGCGGCGACGTCCTCCGCGAGGAAGCCGGCCAGCACGTCGGTCAGCTCCCGCGGCGCCTCCTCGGCCATGTGGTGCCCGGACGGGATCGACGCGGTCCGCACGTCGTCGGCCCAGTCGCGCCAGATCGCGGCCGGGTCGCCGTAGAGGTCGACCATGTCGTCGCGCTCGGACCAGGCGAACAGCACCGGGCAGCCGATCCGGCGCCCGGCGGCCCGGTCGGCGTCGTCCGCCGCCCGGTCCGGCCCGAGCCCGGCCCGGTAGTCCTCGCACATGGCGTGCACAGTCGCCGGGTCACCGATGGCCCGCCGGTAGTCGGCGTACGCCTGCTCGCCCATCTCCTCCGGTGACCCGCCGTACCAGGCGTCCGGGTCGGCGTTTATGACCCGCTCGGCCGGCTTGGCGAGCTGGCCGAGGAAGAACCAGTGCCACCAGCGGGCGGCGAACCGGGCGTCGCAGCGGGCCAGCGCCTCACCGATCGGCACCCCGTCCAGCACACCGAGGCGGCTCACCCGGTCCGGGTGGTCCAGGGCGGTCCGCATCGCCACGTACGCGCCGCGGTCATGACCGATCACTGCGGCCCGGCGGTGGCCGAGCGCGTCGAGCAGCCCGACCACGTCGGCGGCCATCGCCCGCTTGGAGTAGACGGTGTGCTCCGGGTCGCTCGGCGGCTTCGACGAGCCGCCGTAACCGCGCAGGTCCGGGCAGATCACCGTGTGTCGCGCGGCCAGCCGCGGCGCCACCCGGTGCCAGGTCGCATGGGTACGCGGGTGCCCGTGCAGCAGCACCACCGGTGGCCCGGAGCCGCCGTGGCGTACGCGCAGGCGGACCGCGCCGACGTCGATCTCGGTGAGTGTGAAACCGGGGAACATGGCCGCAGCGGTGCCCGCCACCGGCGGCCGGGAAACCTAGGTGAGCGCCGAGCAGGCGGCCACGCCGAACAGCAGCACGGCGCCCAGCATCGCCTGGAGCAGCAGCGCCGGACCCAGGTGCGACCAGAGCGTGGCCGTACGCGGGGTGAGCAGCTGCCCGGTGGTCAGGTTGACGATCCGCTCGATCCGCGGCGGCAGGTCCTCGTCGCGTTGCGCCCGCAGCGCGAGCTGGACGTGGTCGCCGGGGTGCAGCGCGCTCTGCGGCAGGTGGCCGTGCAACTCGACCTCGACCAGCCGGCCGGTGGCGTCGCGGACCCGGACCGGGGTGACCAGGAACTCCGGCCCCTTCTTCAGCTCCTTGAAGCTGCGCCGGGCCCCGCCGCCGCCACTGCTGAGCAACGCGCGCACCACCTTCAGCAGCAGCCCCACCACCCCCGCGGCGGTGAGCACCGCGACCAGCGCGGGCTGCCCGACCCGGACCTCCCGGGCGTAACCCTCCATCAACCGGACCAGACGCCCGGTGACGACGCGTTCCGTCGGGTGGACGACGCGTCGGGTGTACAACTCCGTATCCATGTTCACCACCGAGAGTCCCGTGCCGTGCACAGATGGTATCGGCCCTTCGGGTTGAACGACGTGAATGAACGGTGGTCACGCCCGGGCGGCCGGCAGGTGAACTCCGCCGGGGCGCGGGTATGCGTGCGGCCGAGCCGGAAAGGGGTCGAGCATGCAGCTGTCCTTCCTGCGCCCGCTCTACGACCGTCCCGGGCCGTGGTGCTCGGTGTACATGGACGCCTCCCGCGACACCCAGGACGCGCGAGCGCAGGTCGACCTGCGCTGGCGGGCCCTCAAGGGCGACCTGCTGGGGCAGGGCGCCGACCCGGTCACCGTCGAGGCGGTGGAGGAGGTCGTCCGCCGGCACCAGCCGATGCCCGGCGACTACGGCATCGCCGTGTTCGCCAGCCGGGGCCGCGTGGTGCTCACCGAGTACCTGTCCGCACCGCCGCTGCGTGACCTGGCGAGCTGGTCGGCGCTGCCGCACACCATGCCGCTCGTGGCCCAGCGGGGCGAGCAGGTGGCCTGGGTGCGGGTGCTGGCCGACCGTACCGGCGCGGACGCGATGGCGGTCAGCGCCGGCGGGGTGCCCCGGCGGGCCCAGGTGCAGGGCGGGCAGAGCCGCCAGCTGCGCCGGGTGCAGCCGGGCGGCTGGTCGCAGTCCCGCTACCAGCGCGCCGCGATGGAGGCGTGGCACCAGAACGCCGGTGACGCCGCCGCGGCCACCGCCGACCTGGCCGAGCGCGTCGGCGCGGACGTCGTCGTGGTGGCCGGGGACGTCCGGGCCACCGGCATGATCGCCGCCCAGCTCCCCGCCCGCTGGCAGGACGTGCTGGTGCGCACCGACGCGGGTGCCCGCGACGTGGGCGCCGACGACACGCTGATGGACGACATCACCGTGCAGACCGTCGCCGAGGTCGCCGACCGGCGGATCGCCGCCGCGCTGGACCGCTTCGGCGTCCAGGAGGACGTCGGCGCCGGGCTCGACGCCGTGGTCTCCGCGCTGCAACGCAACCAGGTCGACACCATGCTCATCGTGGACGACCCGTCGGCCGACGGCGAGCTGTGGGTGGGCCCCGAGCCGACCGAGATCGCCACCGACCCGGGGCAGCTGGCCGGCATGTCGGTGGCCGACCCCCAGCGGGTACGCGCCGACGCGGCACTGTTGCGCGCGCTGATCGGTACCGACGCGGACCTGACGGTGCTCGCGCCCGAGGAGGCGCCGGAGCTGACCGACGGGGTCGGCGCGGTGCTGCGCTACGTCGACGCGAGCACGCCGGGGCGGGGTAATGGCTGAGCGCATCGTCGCCGACCTGGTGGTCGAACGCCTGCGGGCCTGGCGGGTGCCGCGGGTGTTCGGCTGTCCGGGCGCGGCGATCGCCCCGCTGGTGGGCGCGCTCGACGACGCGGGCGGGGATCCGGTCTTCGTCCCCGCCCGGCACGAGGAGACCGCCTCGTACATGGCCACCGGGCACGCGAAGTTCACCGGCGGCGTCGGGGTGTGCCTGGCGACCCAGGGTCCGAGCGCGGTGCACCTGCTCAACGGGCTCTACGACGCCAAGCTCGACAGCAAGCCGGTGGTCGCGATCATCGGCGAGGACGTCACCGGCCCGCTCGGCGGCGCGCACGAGGAGATCGGGTTGAGCCGCCTCTTCGGCGACGTGTGCAACCAGTTCGTCCGCTACGGCCGCAGCCCGGAACAGGTGCCCGCGCTGCTCGACCAGGCGTTCCGTACCGCTGCGGCGACCCGCAGCCCGACCTGCGTGGTGCTGCCGCGCGCGTTGCAGGTCACCGCCGTACCGGACCTGCTGCCGCAGACCGCCGGGGTGGTCACCGCGACGCCCGGCGAGCCGCTGGCCCGTGTGCTGCCGCACGACGCCGACCTGGACGCCGCCGCCTCGCTGCTCGGCAACGGGCGGCGGGTGGCGATGCTCGTCGGCCAGGGCGCGCACGGCGCGGCCGAGGAGATCGTCGCGCTCGCCGACCGGCTCGGCGCGGGCGTGGCCACGTCGCTGCTGGGCAAGCCGGTGCTCGACGAGCGGCTGCCGTTCCACACCGGCGTGCTCGGCGAGGTCGGCACCACCGCCGCCGCGCAGCTCATGGGCTCCTGCGACACGCTGCTGATGATCGGCACCAACGATCCGTGGACCGACTGGTTCCCGATGCCGGGCCAGGTACGCACCATCCAGATCGACATCGACGGCCGGCGCATCGGCACCCGCTACCCGGTGGACGTGCCGCTGGTCGGCGACGCCGCCGAGACGCTGCGGGCGCTGCTGGCCCGGGTGTCGGAGAATCCCCACCGCGAGTGGCGCGGCATGGTGGAGAAGATGGTGGACCGGTGGCGTGAGGCCGCCGCCGAACGCGCCGCCACGCCCGCCGATCCGGTCGACCCGCGGCTCGTGCTGCGTGAGCTGTCCACCCGGCTGCCCCGGCACGCCGGCGTCGCCGTCGACGTCGGTTCGGTCGTCTACTGGTACGCCCGGCACCTGGAACTGCCGCCGGGGGTGCAGGCCCGGCTGTGCGGCACGCTCGGCTCGATGGGCTGCGCCCTGCCGTACGCGGTGGCGGCCAAGCTGGCCCGCCCGGACGAGCCGGTGCTCGCGCTGCTCGGTGACGGCGCGATGCAGCTCAACGGCCTGGCCGAGCTGATCACTGTGGCGCACCACTGGACGCGGTGGCGCGATCCGCGGCTGATCGTGCTGGTGCTGAACAACAGGGACCAGTCCGGCGTCGGCGGCGGCCGGTCACCGGGGGAGCGGGGGCCCGAGGTGCCGTACGCCGGGTGGGCCCGCCTGCTCGGGCTGCACGGCGTCCGGGTGGACCGGCCGGACCTGGTCGGACCCGCCTGGGACGAGGTGCTGGCGGCCGACCGGCCCGCCGTCCTGGAGGCGGTGGTGGACCCGGCCGTGCCGCTGGACGCGCCCGAACCGGCGCTGGCCGACCTGCGCGGCCTGGTGGCCGACGGGGACGCGGCCCGCCGGGTGCGGGAGCGGGTGATCCAGACCGAGGCCATCGCGGCCGACGAAGTCGTTTAGCGGCATCGGGGCGGGGCACTGCGACCGGGCGCAACCGTCCCGGGAGGTCACCATGTCCGTCGCCGCCGACAGCCGTTACGGCCCCGCTCCGCTGCCCGCGGCGCGCGGGCCGGTCTCCGCCGCGCTGCTGGCCGCGCTGCGCGGCGCTCCGCGCGAGCTGCCGGGCGGGCTGGGCGCGGGGTTCGGCGCGCTGGCCGCGCCGCTGACCGACGACGACCTCCAGCTCACTCTGTTCCTCTGCTACGAGCTGCACTACCGGGGCTGGGCCGGCGTGGACGAGGCGTGGGAGTGGGAGCCGTCGCTGCTGGCGCTGCGCGTCCGCGCCGAGCGGCCGTTCGAGGCGGCGCTGCGGGAGCTGGCCGGCCCGCCGCCGGCGGTGCTGCCGGCCGGCGTGCCTGGTGCACTGGCCGATTTGGTGGCGGCCGACGACGGCCCGCCGCTGGCCGCCACGCTGCAACGCCGCGCGGATCTCGACCGGTTCCGCGAGTTCGTCGTCCACCGTTCGATCTACCACCTGCGCGAGGCCGACCCGCACAGCTGGGCGCTGCCCCGGCTCGGCGGCCCGGCGAAGGCGGCGCTGGTGGAGATCCAGACCGACGAGTACGGCAACGGCCGGCTGGACCTGATGCACGCCGAGCTGTTCCGCACCACGATGGACCGGCTCGGCCTGGACACCGGCTACGCCGCCCACCTGGACCGGGTGCCGGCGGTGACGCTGGCGACGAACAACCTGATGTCGCTGTTCGGCCTGCACCGACGGCTGCGCGGCGCGCTGCTGGGGCACCTGGCCGCGTACGAGATGACCTCGTCGCTGCCGAACCGCCGCTACGGCAACGGACTGCGCCGGCTCGGCTTCGACGCGGTCGCCACGCGCTTCTACGACGAGCACGTCGAGGCCGACGCCGTGCACGAGCAGATCGCCGCGTACGACATGTGCGGCGGGCTGGTACGGGCGGAGCCGGCGCTCGCGTCCGACGTCCTGTTCGGGGCCGCCGCCGCGCTGGCGCTGGACGCCCTGTTCGCCGCGCACCTGCTCACCGCCTGGTCCGCCGGCGAGTCGTCCCTGCGCCCGCGAGCCGAGGCCCTGGCCGCAGCCTGACCCGCCCCGCCCCGCCCCTCGCGATCTTGCAGTTCGGGCCCTCAGGATGCCCGTTTCGCTACGTTTGAAGGGTCGCAAAGTGCAAGATCGCGGGGGAAGGGGCGTGGGGGTCAGGGTGAGCGGTCGCTGCCGGCCCGGAAACCGGCCACCTTGTGCGTGCCGTCGCAGAACGGCTTGATCGCGCTCTTACCGCACCGGCACAGCGCCACCGTGCCCCGGCGCGTCTCGATCGGCTTGCCCTCGGGCGTGACGAGCGCGAAGTCGCCGCGTACCAGCAGTGGTCCGTCCCGGTACGGGGTGATGGTCGCCGCCGGGGTGCTCTCGTCGTCGGGCATGCGCCGTGCAGTGCCCGTCCCGGTCCGGCCCAAACCCGCCCGCGACGGCGGGCACGCGGCGCGACGGCGTACCTGGGTGTGGCGGGCGGTGCCGGTACCGGGCGGGCCTTGGTCCTGACCCGTGGGGAGATGCCCCGTTTAGACCCCAGAGGGACGGGAAGCCGGGCCGCGTGGTGAGCGAACGAGTCGAACGGGCCGGCGGTGCGGGCCTGCCCGTGGAGCGGGTGGTGGCGGCCGGCAGTGCAGCCCGGATCCTGGTCGCCGCGACCGCCCGGGCGCTGCGCGGCGACGACTGCGGCGACCTCGGCCACCCGGGCGCGCTGTCCCGCCTCACCGGCGCGCCCGAGCCGGTCCGCCGCGCCGCCACCCTCCGGGCCGCCGGGCGGGCGGCGCTCACCGCCGGCCAGATCGCCGCCGTGGACGCCGAGCGGGTCGCCGGATGGTTCGCCGATCAGTACCCGGAGCGGCGCTTCCCCGGCGTGGTGCTCGGGTCGCCGCACGGCGCCGCCGTCCACCTCGCGGCGGCGCTCGGCGTGCCCTGGCTCCCGGCCGGGTTCGAACTGGCCGGGCAATGGGCCCGGGGGGCGGTGGACCGCCCCGACGCCGCGTACGCGCACGGCGCCACGCTGGCCGCCCGGCTGCTCGACGGCAACCCGCGCGTGCACGTCCGCCAGGTGCACTGCCCGGCCAGCCGGGGCGCGGTGGCCGGCGCGGCGGTGACGTTCGCGGTGCGCTGGCGCACCCTGCCGGAGGCGTACGCGCGCTTCCTGGCCGACCGGCTGGAACCGGCCGCGCCGGTGCTGCTGCTGCACGACGCCCGCACCTGGCCGGTCCGCGACGGCGGCGACGGGCACAGCTTCCAGGCCGGCTGCCCGGCCGGCGGCCTCGACCCGGTCGACTTCCACCCGGACGCCCGCGCGCTCGGCCAGGTGCTGCGCGCCGCCGGCGGCGACGAGACGCGCTGGGCGGCGCCGGAGGTCACGGTGGCGGGCGCGTTCGCCGAACACGGCGTGGAGTCCGGTTTCGAGCACGACGCCCGCTGTCTCGGCGACCGGTACGGGCATCCGCTGCACCGGGTGGTCGTGCCGCAGCCGGACGCGCTGAGCGCGGTGACCGCCGACCTGTACCGGCGCTGGCTGCGACGGGCCGGCAAGACCGGCAACCGGCTGGTGGTGGAGTGCGGCCGGCTGCTCGACCCGGCGCAGGTGCTGCGGGCCGGCCTGGTGCCGTACTGGTGCGAGAACGCCACCGCGCGGCGGGTCGCCGGCGTCGAGTGGTGGCTGGCCGGCAGCGAGCCGTTCACCTCGGTGGATGTGCTGCCCGAGCCGCCCGGCCTGCGCTCGCCCGCGTCCGCGGGGCTGCCCCAGTGGCTGGCGGTGGCCGGCTTCGGGCGCAAGCGGCGGGCCCTGGACCGGGGCGCCGCGCGCGGCTACCCGGTCGCCTCGGTACCCACCCGACGTGCCACGGAGGTGTTGCGCAACCAGCCCTGCGACCTGCCCGCACCACCGCCGCTGCGGATGGCCGAGGCCCTCACCGCGCTGCGGGACGCGGGCGCACACCAGGGCCTGCTGGTCTCCTGAACCGCCGCCGGGACCGGCTGCTGGCCAACCTGGCGAAACTTCCTCGCGATCCTGCGGTCCGTGATTGAGTACCTACGGAGCGGGAAGACCGCTCGCCGCGAAACGGCCCACGACGCCGTGCGGCGGGCAGCCACCGCTTTCGACGTATCCGTCACGTAACCCAACTTCCTCACCCGGTGCGTGGTCCGACCACGCGCACGACCGGTTCCGACCGGGCGGGGGCTCTTCGGCGAGGGGGCGCGGATGTTCGGACAGACCACCACACCCACACCACCGACCACCGACCGGGGTCTGGAGGACCTGGACGCGGCGGCGCTCGCGTACGCGGCCCGGATCGAGGGCCTGCCACCGGAGCGGCGGCAGGAGGCGCGGGACGACCTGGTCCGGTTCGCCCTGCCGTTCGCCGGCCGGCTCGCCCGCCGCTACCGCGGGCGCGGTGAGCCGCTGGAGGACCTGGAACAGGTGGCCCGTCTCGGCCTGGTGAACGCCGTCGACAGGTACGACCCGGAACGCGGTTCGTTCACCGCGTACGCGGCCATCACCATCGTCGGCGAGATCAAACGGCACTTCCGCGACCGCACCTGGGGCGTGCACGTGCCGCGCCGGTTGCGGGACCTGATCCTCGAGGTGGGACAGGCGACGGCGACGCTGACCAGCGAGCTGTCCCGCGCGCCCACGGTGGCCGAGCTGTCCGCCCGGCTGGAGACGCCGGAGGAGGAGATCCTCGCCGCGCTGGAGTCGGCCGCCGGCTACAGCCCGGCGTCGCTGAACGCGCCGGTGGGCGGGGAGAGCTCGGCCGAGTTCGGCGATCTGGTCGGTGAGTCCGACCACGCGTTGGAGTCCGTCGACGACCGGGTCACCGTCAGCGGCCTGCTGCACCGGCTGCCCTGGCGGGAGCGCCGCATCCTGGCGATGCGCTTCTACGGCAACCAGACCCAGGCGGAGATCGCCGCCCGGTTCGGCATCTCGCAGATGCACGTGTCCCGGCTGCTGTCGCGGGCGCTGACCTGGCTGCGTCAGGCGATGCTGGCCGAGGCGCCGCCGCCCTGGCAGAACGGCGCGGCCGAGGCCGAACCGGGCAAGGCGCGGATCTCGGTGAAGCAGAACGGCGACCGGGTGGTCGTCGAGGTCGGCGGCGAGGTGGACCGGGCCGGCGCGGACCAGTTGCGCCGGGCCGTGCTCCAGGCGGTCACCGGGCAACCCCGCGAGGTGGTGGTCGACCTGGTGGGTGCCGGTGGCTTCGACGCCGGCGGGATCGCCGCGCTGATGGCCGGCCGGGAGGCCGCCGCGCGTACCGGCGTGCCACTGCGGCTGACCCGGGTGCAGCCGGCGGTGCGCCGATCGCTGGCCGCGGCCGGACTGCCGGCCGCCGACTGACCCCACCGCACGTACCGCGCCGGCCCCCCACCACGGGAGCCGGCGCGAGGCGTACGACGAGCGGGCCGGCGCCCGACGGCGCCGGCCCTCCTGCGATGTCTCAGTTCTCCGGGGTGTCCCCGTGCCCGCGCGGGTGCCGCCACCTGTCGTTCGGCTGCTCGTCGCGCTCGGCGTTGAGCGCGCTGCCCTCGGGCTCGTCGGTCTCCTCGAAGCTGGGCCGGCGCACCTCCTCCGGCTCCGGCACCTCCACCGGACGGGCGCCGGACTGCGGCGCGGGCTGGTAGTCCACCGCCTCGCGCGCGCCGTACGCGCCGCCGGCCGATGGCGACTCCGGCACGTGCCGCTCGTGGTGCAACTCCTCGCTGAAGCTCTGCGGCGGTTTCGTGGTGCGCTGCGGCAGGTCCCGGCCCAGGTCGGACACGAGCGGGCCGTACTTGAGGTCGAACGCGGGCCGCTCGGAGCGGATGCGCGGCATCCGGTCGAAGTTGCGCAGCGGCGGCGGGCAGGTGGTGGCCCACTCCAGCGAGTTGCCGAAGCCCCAGGGATCGTCCACGGTGACCATCGCGCCGTACCGCCACGACTTCCAGATGTTCCAGATCACGAACAGGGTGGACGCGCCGAGGACGAACGAGCCGATGCTGGAGATCGTGTTCAGCGTGGTGAAGCCGTCGCCGGGCAGGTAGTCGGCGTACCGGCGGGGCATGCCCTCGTTGCCCAGCCAGTGCTGCACCAGGAAGGTGGCGTGGAAGCCGATGAACATGGTCCAGAAGTGCATCTTGCCGAGCCGCTCGTCGAGCAGCCGCCCGGTCATCTTCGGGAACCAGAAGTAGAGCCCGCCGAACGCGGCGAACACGATCGTCCCGAACATAACGTAGTGGAAGTGCGCCACCACGAAGTAGGTGTCGGTGACGTGCCAGTCCACCGGCGGGCTGGCCAGCAGCACCCCGGTCAGGCCACCGAGCAGGAACGTCACCAGGAAGCCGACGGCGAACAGCATCGGCGTCTCGAACGTGATCTGTCCCTTCCACATGGTGCCGATCCAGTTGAAGAACTTCACCCCGGTCGGCACCGCGATCAGGAAGCTCAGGATGCTGAAGAACGGCAGCAGCACCTGACCGGTGGCGAACATGTGGTGCGCCCAGACCGTCATCGACAGCACCGTGATGGCGATGGTGGCGAGCACCAGGCCGGTGTAGCCGAAGATCGGCTTGCGGGAGAACACCGGGATGATCTCGGTGATGATGCCGAAGAACGGCAGCGCGATGATGTACACCTCGGGGTGACCGAAGAACCAGAACAGGTGCTGCCAGAGCATCGGCCCGCCGGTCGTCGAGTCGTACACGTGCGAGTGCAGCAGCCGGTCCGAGGCCAGCGCCATCAGCGCGGCCGCCAGCAGCGGGAACACGAAGATCACCAGGACGCTGGTGAGCAGCGCGTTCCAGGTGAAGATCGGCATCCGGAACATGGTCATGCCCGGGGCGCGCAGCGTCACGATCGTGGTGATCAGGTTGACCGCGCCGAGGATCGTGCCCAGGCCGGACACGGCCAGGCCGACCACCCACAGGTTTCCGCCGACGCCGGGGGAGTGCTGCGAGGTGCTCAGCGGCGTGTACGCGGTCCAGCCGAAGTCCGCCGCGCCGGCCGGGGTGGCGAACCCGCCCACGACCATCAGCGCGCCCAGGAAGTAGAGCCAGTACGCGAACGCGTTCAGCCTGGGGAACGCCACGTCGGCGGCGCCGATCTGCAGCGGCACCAGGTAGTTGGCGAACCCGAAGAACAGCGGGGTGGCGAACAGCAGCAGCATCACCGTGCCGTGCATGGTGAACATCTGGTTGTACTGCTCCGGGGAGACGATCTGCATCCCCGGCCGGGCCAGCTCCGCCCGGATGATCAACGCCAGGATCCCGCCGACGATGAAGTATCCGAACGACGTGACCAGGTACAACAGGCCGATCTGCTTGGCGTCGGTGGTGCGCAGCAACCGCCACAGCGCGTTGCCCTTCACCGCCTCCCGTACGGGCCCGGGGAATCCCCCGAACCGGGCCGGCGCGAGGATCGCGGGCCCCCGGTCTCGTGCCGGTTCCGTGACTACCCGCTTGGGCATGGCTTCTCACCCCGTGTGACGACAGACAGGACGGGCGGGCGTACCCGGCCCTCTGCCCATGTAACCAGGCGAGAGCGGAGAATTCGGTCAATTAGCCGGGAGCATGGCCCAGACGACCTTGCCGGCGCCGACCGGCGTGCTGCCCCAGCGCTGGGTCAGCTCGCGGACCAGCATCAGCCCGCGGCCGCCCTCCGCACGCGGGTCACGGCTGCTCGCGGCGCGCGCGTCGGCCGGGCTGCCGTCCATCACCGCCACCCGCAGGTACGGCCGGCGCAGCGTCAGCGTCACCTGCATCGGGGTGCCGGCGTGCCGCACCACGTTGCCGACCAGCTCGCTGAGCACCAGCGATGCCGGGCCGGCCAGCTCCGGCACGTTCCACCTGCCGCACGCCTCGGTGACCAGCTCCCGGGCCCGCCGGCAGGCGCCGGCGACCGGCTCCAGCCGGGCCCGCAGCCGGGGTGCCGCATCCGCGCCGGCCAGCGCGGTGGCCTCGGCGCAGTCCCGGCGCACCGGCACCACCCGGCAGGCGGTGGTCTCGTTCAGCCACGCTGCCGTCTCGGCGCAGGGAGCGGCGAGCACCATCGGCACCGCCGGCCAGTCGGCGGCCCGGCGGGCGGCGGCGGCGAAGACGGACAGCGCCAGCGGCTCGCCGACCTCGATCTCCTCCAGGTCGACCACCAGGGCGTCCGGCTGCGCGGCGAGGCAGCTGTCGAGCACCTCGTGCACCGCGCGCATCGTGCCCAGGTCGAGCGCTCCGGCCAGCCGTACGACAGTGACCGGCGACTCGTCGCGGACCTCGCACCTGATCCGGGTCACCATCGCCGCCTCGTTTCCTTCTCGTCGGGGAGGGTCGCCCTCGTCGGGGGAGGGCCGCCCGGCCGGGGCGGTCGCCGCCGTCCACAGCCGGAGGACTACGGACGTACCCGCGCCCCGGACCGGCGAAACCGGGCATCGGGGCCGCCGGGGCGCAGGTCAGCGGCGCTCCCCGCGCCGCGACGCGAGCAGCCCCAGCGCCAGCATGGCGGCGCCCAGCAGCAGGTGCAGCCACGAGTCGGCCCGGTTGACCGCGAGCGCGTTCGCCGTGTCGCGCCGGTCGACCGCCAGCCCGTAGAGCCACAGCGCCAGGTAGACCGCGCCGGCGCCGACCAGGAACGCGCGGGCGCCGCTGACGGTACGGGCCAGCACCAGCCCGGCCACCCCCAGCACCAGGTGCACCAGGTTGTGCACCACCGAGACCTGGAACACACCGAACAGCCGGGCGCCGGAACCCGGCCCGGCGACGCGCAGATCCGCGAAGTGGCTGGTGACGCCCGGCACGAAACCCAGCGCGCCGAGCAGCAGCAGGAGCACGGCCAACCCCGAGGCGACCCGGCGTACCGGCGCCCGCCCGTCGGCCGGGTTGCGCCGCGCCCGGGAGTGCGCCATCGAATTCGTCACGCCGGCCTCCTCGCCACCGCGGGAAGCGCCGGTTTCCCGCGGCCGGCGGGGGCAAACGCCGGCCCGGCCGCGCGGGACGGCCGGGCCGGTGGACGTGCTCGCGAGGGATCAGGCGGGCTGCAGCGGCTTCGTCGCGCCCGCCCGGACCCGGTCGTACAGCTCCACGTACCGCTGTGCCATCCGGGCCGGGGTGAACCGCCGGGCCGCCTCCCGCCGGCACTCGGCCGGCTCCAGCCCGTCGGAGGCGAGCACCAGGTCACCCAGCTCCCGCTCGTCGCCGGTGAGCAGGCCGGTGCGGCCGTGCTCGATCAGCTCCGGCAGGCAGCCGCGGGAGGTGGCCACCACCGGCGTACCGAGTGACAGCGACTCGACCACCGCCGTGCCACCCGGCTCCTCCCAGCGCAGTGGGAACAGCGACGCCCGCGCGGAGGCGACCAGGTCGTCGCGCTCCCGGCCGGCGACCGTGCCGACCCAGCGCACCCGGTCGCCGTCCACGTGCGGCGCGACGTGGTCGTAGAAGAAACGCACGTCCGGGTTCTGCCGGGCCTCGTCGCCGGCCGCGGCCAGATCCTCCGGGCGGTGGTACGGGCCGACCGGCCCGGCCAGGACCAGCCGGAAGCCGGTCTCCTGCGCCAGCCGGGCGCCCAGGTCCTGCCCCTTGCCCGGGTTGATCCGGCCGAGGATCACCACATGGTCGCCCTTCGCCACCGGCGCGTGCCGGTCCGCGTCCACGGCGAGCGGGGTGGACAGGTGCACGTGTCCCACCGAGTGCGCGCGCAGCGCCTCCGGCGCGCGGGCCAGCTGCGAGGCGGACACGCCGTTGACCCGTACCCGTTCGCCGCCGTCGAGGTTGCCGTACAGCTCCGGGTGCTTGGCGAGGTCCCAGTGCAGCGTGTGCAGCACCGGCGGGGCGTCCGGGCCCATCGCGGCGAGCGTGGCCAGACCGACCGCCTCCACGTGGTCGTGCACCAGGTCGATGTCGTCGCGGGCGTGCAGCGCCCGCACCACCTCGGACAGGTGCGCCTGGGAGACGCCGCAGACCTGGTTGTACGGCCGCTGCAAGGCGTGGAACTGGCCGTCCGGGAAGACCGCGATCCGCTCGTCCACCGGCAGCGTGCTGCTCTCCACCGAGGCCAGCACCACCCGCACGCCCAGCCGGCGCAGCTCCGGCACCAGCGTGGCGATCACGTTCTCGATCCCGCCGTAGCCGGGCGGCGGCACGGACAGCCACGGCCCGGCGTTCATCAGCACGGTGAGCGTCATGCGCTGTCCTCTCCGGTGTTCTTGCTGTTCATGCGGCCGCCACCCGGCGGCGGGGAAGGCGGTTGCGCATCTGCGCCAGCGGCGGGCGTTCCTGCACCGACACGTCGTTCACGACGATCTCGCGGTCCAGATTGGGCAGCGCCTCGGAGCCGCCCCGGCGGAACTGGGTCAGCAGCGCGGTCGGCGCCACCCCCGGCGCCGCCCACCCGCGCCGCTGCAGCCGCGACCAGGCGGTCAGCATGATCTGCGCGGACATCCGGCCCAGCGCGGCGGTGTCCTGGTGCCGGTGCTTGCGCTCACCCAGGTCGACCTGGGCCAGCGCGTCCAGCCCGACCAGCTCCAGCAGGTCGATCAGCATGGCCGTCTCGACGCCGTACCCGGTGACGAACGGCACCCGCTCCAGCACCTCGCGGCGGCCGGCGTACTCGCCCGCGAGCGGCTGCACGAAACCGGCCAGCTCCGGCCAGAACAGGTTCAGCAGCGGCCGGGCCATCAGCTCCGTCACCCGCCCGCCGCCGTCGGGCTCCACACTTGTCGCACCGACAAGCGGCCGGTGGTAGAACCCCTTCACGAACTCCACGCTCGGGTCCGTCAGCAGCGGCCCGAGCAGCCCGGTCACGAAGTGTGGCCGGAACTCGCGCAGGTCGGCGTCCACGAACGCGACCACGTCCCCCTCGGCGGCGGCCAGCCCGGCCCAGAGCGCGTCGCCCTTGCCGGCCAGCCGGGGCAGCCCGCGCGTCATCGCGTCCTGGCTTACCACCTCGGCGCCGGCCGCGCGCGCCACCTGCGCGGTCCGGTCCGTGGACCGGGAGTCCACCACGATCAGCTCGTCGACGAGCGGCACGCGGTCCATCAGGTGTTCCCGGACGGTCGACACGATCGCGCCGACTGTCGCCTCCTCGTTGCGGGCCGGCAGCACCACGCTGACCCGGCTCGCGCCCTTGGCCCGGACCAGTCGTCGCGCCGGCCAGTCGGCGGCGGTGCTGGTGCGATACGTGGCCCACGCCTCCACCACAGGTGAGACGGTCGAATCTGATTCCCGCACGGGCACCCCCCATTAGTGGTGGAATCGCGAACCATGGTTTTCCCAATCCCGCATCTGCGCTAACCGGATCTTGCCTAACAACCTGATCACCAGGTGCGTACCGGGCGGTTCCGGGCAGATGAACGTTGCGTTGCGCCCCCCGGCGGCGTTTCGCGCGCGGCCGCCGGGGGGAGTGGTGACCGAAGTCTTCCAGTCGTGGCGAGAGGGTTGGTCGGATGCGTACCTGCCGGGTGGGACTAGTCGGAGCCGGTGGGGTGGCGCAACGCCACGCCCGGGTGCTCACGGGCTTCGAGGACGTGGAGCTGCTCGGTGTGACGGACGTCGCGCCGGACGCGGCGGGGGCGCTCGCCGGCACGTACGGCGGGCGGGTGTTCCGCGACGTGGACGAGCTGCTCGCGGCCGGCCCGGACGCGGTGTACGTGTGCGTGCCGCCGTTCGCGCATGGCCCGGTCGAGGAGGCGGTGGTCGCCGCCGGCGTGCCGATGTTCGTGGAGAAGCCGGTGGCGATCGACCTGGAGACCGCCGAGCGGGTCGCCGCGCTCGTGGAGCAGCGCGGGCTGCTCACCGGCGTCGGCCACCACTGGCGCTACCTGCACGTGGTGGAGGAGGCCCGGCGGCTGCTCGCCGGCCGTCCGGTGCGGATGGTCAACGGCGCCTGGCTGGACAAGGTGCCGCCGGTGGCGTGGTGGGCGCGGCGGGACCGCTCCGGCGGCCCGGTCGTCGAGCAGGCCGCGCACGTGCTGGACCTGGTCCGGCTGCTGGCCGGTGAGGCGGTCGAGGTGACCGCGTACGGCGACGGCACCCCGCCGCCGGTCGACGGCGCCGACATCGACTCGGTGACCGCGGCCACGCTGCGGTTCGGCTCCGGCGCGGTCGGCACGCTCGCCGCGTCCTGCGTGCTGGGCTGGAAGCACCGGGCCGGCGTGGAGATCCTCGCCGACGGGCTGGCGATGTGGCTGGCCGAGGACGGCCTGACCGTGCGTGACGCCGACGGCGAGCGGCACGTGTCCGCCGACCCGGACGCCGCGCGGGTCGCCGTCGACCGGGCGTTCGTCGATGCCGTGTGCGGCCTCGGCGACGACGTGCGGGTGCCGTACGCCGAGGCGCTGCGCACCCACCGGCTGGCCCTCGCGGTGGCCGAGTCGGCGCGTGCCGGGCGGCCGGTGGCGCTGCCGACCGGCCCGGCGGCCCGGCTCACCGCGGCGGTCGCGGACGCGGGGGTGAGCGTCGATGCGTGACCGGGTGGTGGTGGTCGGCGGTCCCGGCCGGGTGGAGCTGGCCGAACTGGACGCGCCGGAGCTGCGCGAGGGCACGTTCCGGGTGGAGACGCTCTACAGCGGTGTCTCCGCCGGCACCGAACTGAGCTTCGTCAAGGGCACCAACCCGTACCTGCACGTCACCTGGGACGCCGCGCTCGGGCTGTTCCGCCCCGGGGAGGCGAGCACGCCGTACCCGGTGACCCGGCTCGGCTACATGCAGGTCGGACGCGTGGTGGCCAGCCGTACCCCGGCCGTCGCGGTGGGCGAGGTCGGCGCCATGACGTACGGGCACCGCAGCGGCTGGGTGGCCGACCCGCTCACCGAACGGTTCGTGCCGCTGCCCGACGACCTGGATCCGCTGCTCGGCGTGTACGTCGCGCACATGGGCCCGATCTGCGCCAACGGGCTGCTGCACGCCGCCGCCGACCTGTGCGGCACCGACGTGCGCACGCTCGGTGACGGCGTACGCGGACGCCGGGTGGCGGTGGTCGGCGGCGGCGTGGTGGCGCTGCTGACCGCGTTGTTCGCCCGCCGGCACGGCGCCGCCTCGGTGGTGGTGGTCGACCCGACACCGGCCCGGCGGCAGGTCGCCGAGGCGCTCGGTCTGGACACGCTCGACCCGGACGCGGACGACCCGGCGGTGGTGCTCAAGACGCGGTGGAACCACGCGGCCGGGGACCGGGGTGCCGACGTGGTCTTCCAGTGCCGGGGGCAGGACTGGGCGTTGCAGCTCGCGCTGCGCCTGCTGCGCCCGCAGGGCACGGTGATCGACCTGGCGTTCTACCAGGCCGGTGCGGACGCGGTCCGGCTCGGCGAGGAGTTCCACCACAACGGGCTGTCGCTGCGCTGCGCGCAGATCGGCCGGGTGCCGCGCGGACTGGCCCCCACCTGGGACCGGGAGCGGCTGTCGGCGGAGACGGTGGAGCTGCTGCGCCAGTACGGCGACGTGATCCGCAAGCACCTGATCTCGGCGGTGGTCCCCCTGGACGAGGCCCCCACCCTGCTGACCGACCTCGCCGACCGCCGCCGCACCGAACTCCAGGTGGTCCTCACCCCCTGACCCCCCTCCCAGGGCGTCGATCATGAGGTTGACGGCGACAAAACGGACACGACATGCCGTCAACCTCATGATCGACGGAAGCGGGCGGACGGTGGGCGGGAGACGCGCGGTGGGCGGGGGTCACAATCGGCTCCGGTTCGCGTACCGTTGCCGCTCATGGGTGTGTCGCAACGGTTGAAGACCAGGTTCCGCCGGTTCCTCCAGCGCCCGGGGACGACAGTCGACCTGGCGCCGCTGGAGAAGCTGCTGCCGGCGATCGAGGCGCGCGAGGCGGACCTGGAGCAGCTCTCCGACGCCGAGCTGACCGAGGCCGCCGGCCGGGCCACGGGGTACGAGGAGATCTGCGCGATCGGCCGCGAGGCGGCCCGGCGCGGGCTCGACCAGCGCCCCTACGACGTACAGCTGCTCGGCGCGATGGCGCTGCTGTCCGGCAAGGTCGCCGAGATGGCCACCGGTGAGGGCAAGACGCTCACCGCCACGGTCGCCGCGTACGGCCACGTGCGGCTGGGCAACGGCCCGGTGCATGTGCTCACCGTCAACGACTACCTGGCCCGCCGCGACGCCGAGTGGATGACGCCCGTCTACGACCTGCTCGGCCTGACCGTCGGCTGGGTCAACGAGGCGTCCACGCCCGACGAGCGGCGTGCCGCGTACGGCTGCGACGTCACCTACGTTTCGGTCAGCGAGGCCGGCTTCGACTTCCTGCGCGACCAGCTCGTCACCGACCTGGCCGACCGGGTGCAGCCGGCGCTGAAGACCGCGATCGTGGACGAGGCCGACTCGATCCTGATCGACGAGGCCCGGGTGCCGATGGTGCTGGCCGGCGCGGTCGGCGGCGAGCAGGATCCGGTGCACGCGGCCGCCGCGCTGGTGCGCGGCCTGCGCAAGGGCAAGCACTACACGATCGCCGAGGACGGCCGCAGCGTCGCCTTCACCTCGGTCGGCCTGGCCACCGTCGAGGCCAAGCTCGGTGGCATCGACCTGTACGACGAGGAGCACGTCGGGCAGCTCTCCGCGGTGAACGTGGCGCTGCACGCGCACGCCCTGCTGCACCGCGACGTGGACTACATCGTCCGGGACGACTCGGTCGAGCTGATCGACGAGATGCGCGGCCGGGTCGCGCAGCGCCGCCGCTGGCCGGACGGGCTGCAGGCCGCGGTCGAGGCGAAGGAGGGCCTGGACGCCACCGCCGAGGGCGAGGTGCTGGGCACGATCACCGTGCAGGCGTACATCGCGCTCTACCCGACGGTCTGCGGCATGACCGCGACCGCGGTGCTCGTCGGCGACCAGCTCCGCGAGTTCTTCGGCCTCGAGGTCGCGGTGATCCCGCCGAACACCCCCTGCGTCCGCGAGGACGAGCCGGACCGGATCTACGCCACCCGCGCCGAGAAGGAGGAGGCGCTGGTCGACGAGATCACGCGCTGCCACGAGGCGGGGCGGCCGGTGCTGGTCGGCACGCTCGACGTCAAGGAGTCCGAGGGGCTGGCCGCCGCGCTCAACGCCGCCGGCGTGTCGTGCGTGGTGCTCAACGCCAAGAACGACGACGAGGAGGCCGGCATCATCGCGGAGGCCGGCGCGTACGGCGCGGTGACGGTCTCCACCCAGATGGCCGGCCGGGGCGTCGACATCCGGCTGGGCGGCAGCGACCAGGCCGACCGGGACCGGGTGGCGGAGCTGGGCGGCCTGTACGTGATCGGCAGCGGCCGGCACGACAGCCGCCGGGTCGACGACCAGCTCCGCGGCCGGGCCGGCCGGCAGGGCGACCCGGGCGGGTCGGTGTTCTTCGTCAGCCTGGAGGACGACCTGGTGGTCCGGCACGCCGGCGACACCGTGCCGGCCTCGCCCCGGATGAACGCCGACGGTCTGGTCACCGACCCGCAGGTCGACTACGCGGTGGAGCACGCCCAGCGGGTCGCCGAGGGCGTCAACCACGAGATCCACCGCAACACGTGGCGCTACAGCCAGGTGATCGAGCAGCAGCGCAAGGCGCTGGCCGAGCGCCGGGAGCGGCTGCTGACCAGCGACATCGCCGCGCTGATGCTGCTGGAGCGGGTGCCGGAGAAGGCCGGCGACATGGACGAGGACCTGCTCGCCGACGTGGCCCGCAAGATCGCCCTCTACCACCTGGACCGGCTCTGGGCCGACCACCTGGCCGAGCTGTCCGAGGTACGCGAGGGCGTGCACCTGCGGGCGCTGGGCCGGCTCGACCCGCTCGACGAGTTCCACCGCAGCGCGGTGCCGGCGTTCAACGCGCTGGTGCCCGAGATCGAGACGCGGACCGTGGCCACGTTCGAGGAGACCGAGTTCGACGAGGGCTGGGAGCCGGACTCGTCGAAGCTGGTGCGCCCGACCGCCACCTGGACCTACCTCGTGCACGACAACCCGTTCGGCTCGGAGCTGGACCGGCTGATCGCCTCGGTGGGTCGGCGGCTCATCTCCGGGTCGCGCTGACCCGCGCCGAAGGCCCCTTCCGGTGCGACCGGGAGGGGCCTTTTTGCGCGGTTTCGCCTGCGGTCTGCGAGGGTAGTAGGCCGGGGCCCGGCCACAGGAGGGACGGACATGGGACAGGCAACGGTGCCGGACGGGGAGACCGCGCGGACGCACGCGGGGACGGTGGAGGCCCCGGCCCGGTGAACCTCGACACGCGCCAACCCATGATCGACAACCTCGGTGTGCTGGAGACGGCCGCGCTGCTGCGCGAGCTGACCGCCGGCCTGATCGGTGCGGCCGGGTTCGACGAGGCGCTTGACCGCCTGGTCCGGATCGCCCGCGACGCCGTGCCGGGCGTGGACTGCTGCGGCTTCACCGCGCTGCGCGCCGGTGAGCCCGCCGGGGTGGCCGCCTCCGACCCGGACCGGGCCGAGCTGGACGACCTGCGGCACGGCCCGGACACACCGGCGATGACGGCGATCCGCCGCCGGGAGATGATCATCGCGGGCGGGTTGCCCGACGAGACGCGCTGGCCGGCCTGGAGCGAGCGGGCCCGCGCGCTGGGCGTGCACGGGGTGATCTCCGCCCCGGTCGACGTGGACGAGCAGGTGATCGGCGCGATCAACCTGTACGCGGAGGCGCCCGACGCGCTCACCCCCCGGCACCAGCTCACCGCGATGCTGCTCGCCGAGCACGCCGGTCTGCTGCTGGCCGCCGCGCGTGACCGCGAGCGGGCCGCCTCCCGGGCCGGTGAGATCGACGACTCGCTGCTGGCCGAGGGCGTGGTCGGGCAGGCCGTCGGCGTGATCATGACGCAGCGTGGCTGTCCCGCCCCGGAGGCCCTGCGGGTGCTGCGCAGCGCCGCGTCCTCGCTGGACATCCCGCTGCGCGAGGTGGCCGAGAGGCTCGTGCTGACCGTCTCCCGGCCCCGGGACAACTGAGCGACAGTCGTTTCACCCCGCGGCACCTCGGGTAGCACTCTGGACTGGTGAGCTGCGCCGACCTGGGGAGGAAGCGATGCAGAGCCGACTGCGGGTGCAGGGGCATCCCATTCAACCGATGCTTGTCACGTTCCCGTTCGGCCTGTTCGTCTGCGCCGCGGTCTTCGACCTGGCCGACGTGGCCGGCGGCCCGGCGTTCCTCGGCGAGGTGGGCTACTGGACCGCCGTGGCCGCGCTCGTCGCCGCCGGGCTCACCACAGTCGCCGGCCTGGTCGACCTGTGGGACGTCCGCGCCGGGCGCACCAGCCGGACCGTGCTGACGTTCAACCTGGTCAACGCCGTCATGGCGGCGCTCTTCCTGCTGTCCTGCCTGATCCGGGCGAACGCGCCGCAGCGGGGCGCGAACGGCGCCCTGCTCGCCGCCGAACTCGTTGCGCTCGCCGTCGGCGCGGTCGGGGTGGCCCTGGGCGCGCGGCTGATGCAGCAGTTCGACCGGGCCGCCGAGCCGAGCGGCTTCGAGACGTTCGGCGACGTGCCCGCCGGGTCCACAGTCGAGATCGCCCGCCCGCGCCCGTTCTGACCCCTGCGGAAATGCGTTGCCGCAGCCACCGCCGGGCGGCAGGCTCACGGGCATGGTCGGCACGTTCGAGGAACTGGTAGCCGAAGCCGAGGCGGCGCCGGTCGAGGGCTGGGGCTTCGACTGGCTGCGCGGCCGCGCCACCGAGGAGCGCCCGCCCTGGGGGTACGCGCGCCTGGTCGGCGAACGGATGGCCGCCGTGAACGCGGCGCTGGACATCGACACCGGCGGGGGAGAGGTGCTGGCCGAGGTGCCCGCGCCGCCGCCGCTGCTGGTCGCCACCGAGGCGTGGCCGCCGAACGTGCCGGTGGCCCGGCGCCACCTGCGCCCGCTCGGCGCGTCCGTGGTGCGGGTGGGCGACCGCCCGCCGCTGCCGTTCCGGGACGCCGCCTTCGATCTGGTCGTGAGCCGTCATCCGGTGCACACCTGGTGGGGCGAGGTGGCCCGGGTGCTGCGACCCGGCGGCGCCTACCTGTCCCAGCAGATCGGCCCCGGCACGATGCGGGAGCTCAGCGAGGCCGTCCTCGGGCCGCTGCCGCCGCCGGAGCACCGCCATCCGGAGGCGGCGGTCGCCGAAGCGCGGGCCGCCGGGCTGACGGTGGTCGACCTGCGTGAGGCCACGCTGCGTGCCGTCTTCCATGACATCGGCGCGGTGGTCTGGTTCCTGCGCAAGGTGGTCTGGACGGTGCCCGGCTTCACCGTCGGCCGCTACACCGACGAGCTGCGCCGCCTGGACGAGCGGATCCGCGCCGAGGGACCGTTCGTCGCGTACGCCCGCCGTTTCCTCATCGAGGCGCGCCGGGACTGAGCGGGCCGGGCCGGTGGGCGGCGGCGTGGTGCGCGGCCAGCACGTCGGCGCCGAAGTCACCGGCCGGGCGGCGCAGCACGGTGTGCGCGTGGTTGCCGTCGTCGGTGGTGTTGTCGTACTCGATCAGCAGGTCGTCGCCCTGCACCCGGTAGTAGTGCCGCCGGCCCGGCTCGACCGGGCCGGCCCAGGCGAAGTGCAGCTCGCCGCCGTCGAGCCGGTCGGCCTCCCGGGCCGCCAGCTCCGGCGGGAGCCGGTCCAGGTAGAGCGCGACCAGCCGGTCGAGCAGCGCCCGGCCGGTGGGCCGCAGCCGCCCCCGGGGTACGCCGAGCGGGTCGAGCCGTCCCGGCGCGGTGGCCCGGGTGGCGCTGATGATGTCGGCGGGCGCCTCGTCGGCGATGATCGCGGCGGAGCGGCCGGCCGGTCCGAGCGCGTCGAGCAGCTCGCGGGCCAGGTCCTCCTCGGGGCCCAGGGGCCGGGAGACCGGGCGGCCGGCGTGCCGGACGGTGGCCGGGTTGGCGCCGAGGAAGACCGGCGCGGGTGAGACCCGGTCGTCGGCGACCGTCATGCTCACCGACAGGTGGTGTCCCTCGAACCGCCAGGCCCAGTCGTCGTCGCGGGCCGGGTCGCCGAAGACGGCCACCCAGTAGTCGCCGCTGTGCCGGCCGCGCCGCCAGTCCTCGGCCCGGTCCAGCACCTCCTCCAGCGCCATCACGGTCATGGCCTGGGCGTACGCGGCCGGGCTGAGCGCGGTGGCGAGCAGCCGGTGGGCGGCCTTGTGGGCGTCGACGTCCAGGCCGGCGAGCGCGACGCCGGGCCGGGGCCGCGGCCGGTACTCCAGCCACCGCCGGGCCGGCTCGTCATCGAAGGCGTGCCGGGCGGCGCCGCGGGCCGGCTCGTCCAGCGCGGCCAGGAACGCCGCGGCGGCCGTGCGCATCTGCTCGGGTACGGGATCCTCCACCGTCCCTGTATACCGCCCGCCGGTCACGCGCGGCCGAGCAGCGTCAGCATGTCGGGCAGCTCGAAGAACCGGGCGGTCTCCACCGCGGACGGTCCGCCGTGGTCCGGGTCGGCGCCGGCGTCGAGCAGCGCGCGGACGGCGGCCTCCTGGCGCCGGAACACCGCCGCGGCGAGCGCGGTCTGCCCCCTGTCGTTCACCCGGGCCGGGTCGGCGCCCCGCGCCAGCAGCGCGGCCACCGTCTCCGGGTGGGCGTGGTACGCGGCGAGGATCAGCAGCGTGTCGCCCTTGGCGTTGGTGAGGTTGACCGGCAGCCCGGCGTCCACGTTGGCGGCAAGTTCCTCGGTGGCGCCGGCCCGCGCCAGGTCGAACATCCGGTGGGCGAAGGCGATGGTCTCGTCGTCGAGTTCGTCGGGCATCCGCCCAGGCTATGGCGTCGCGGCCGGACGCGCCTGGTACCTTGCGCAGCCGGGCACGGGAGGCGCGCACATGGACGATCGGGTGTACGTGGGCAACGCGGCGGTGGACGGCGCGACCGACGCGGGCTGGCTGCTGGGCCACTTCAAGCCGGCCGGGGACGTGCGGCACAGCACCGACGTGGAGGTGAAGTGGGGCGTGCACCCGGCGGGGGAGACCCGGTCCCGGTGGGCCACCGGTGAGCGGCGTACCGCCCTGCTGGTGCTGATCAGCGGCGCGTTCCGGATCGAGCTGCCGGACCGGACGGTGGTGCTGCGCGCGCCCGGTGACTACGTGGTGTGGGGCCGGGGTGTGGACCACTCCTGGTACGCCGAGCGCGAGTCCACGGTGCTCACCGTCCGCTGGCCGTCGGTGCCGGGTTACCAGGTGGGCCCGCCGGTCCTCCGCTGAGCCGCGCCCGGCGTCCCAGTATTCGGTATTACCTACTAAACCGATAGGCTTTACCGTCTAAGCTGTGGGAGCACATCCGCTCCGCACCGTGAGGACGCACCGCCGATGACCAGCACCGTTCCCGCCGACCTGCTCGCCGTCGCCGCCCGCTGGGCCGACCCGGACGGCTGGCCGGTGCCGCTGCGATTCGAGGCGCCCGAGCGCTGGTACGCCCGGCTGGACGCCGGCGACGCACACGAGGTGTGGGCGCTGAGCTGGCTGCCCGGACAGGGCACCGGCCTGCACGACCACGGCGGCTCGGCCGGTGCGTTCCTGGTCGTGGCCGGCGTGCTCACCGAGGAGACGGTGAGCGGCGGGCGGCTGCGCCCGCACCGGCTCGCCGCCGGAGCCGGTCGGCGCTTCGGCGCCCGGCACGTGCACCAGGTCACCAACCACGGCGACGAGCCCGCCGTCAGCGTGCACGTGTACCGGCCGGCGCTGACCCGGATGACCCGCTACCACCTCGTCGCCGGCCGGCTCCGGGTCGCCGAGGTGGCCCGAGCCGGTGTGGCCTGGTGAGCCGCCCTCGCAACCCCGACGAACGGAAGGACGCCACGATGGCGCAGACCCCCACCCGCACCGAGCGCTGTCCGGTCCCGCCGCCCGGCTCGCGGGGCATCGACGAGATCCTCGCGGCCGCCCGCGCCCGCCTGCGCCGGCTCGACCCGGAGCAGGCCCACCTGGCGTGCCGGGGCGGCGCGCTGCTGGTGGACATCCGCCCGGCCGCCCAGCGTGCCGCGCAGGGCACAGTGCCCGGCTCCCTCGTGGTCGAACGCAACGTGCTGGAGTGGCGCTTCGACCCGCGCTGCGCGGCCCGGCTGCCGCAGGCGACCGGCTACGACGTCCCGGTGATCGTGCTCTGCCAGGAGGGCTACACCTCGTCGCTGGCCGCCGCCGCGCTCCAGGACCTCGGCCTGCACCGGGCCACCGACGTCGTCGGCGGCTTCGCCGCCTGGCAGATCGCCGGCCTGCCCACCCTCGGTCCCACCCCGCCGACCCGACCCTCGTCCGCCGCGCCCCCGGTCACCGCCGCCGGGGCGCTCCGCTGACCGTCCCGCCGCACCCGGCTGGGCGGGGCGACAGCCCGCACAGGAGGCTCCCATGTCCGTCGTCGCCCTCACCACCCGTCCGGCCCGCCCGGGCCGCCCCGACCGGGCCGTGCCGCCCCGGCCGCGTACCGCACCGACGCTCACCATCACGCTCGACCTGGGCGCCGGGCCGCTGACGCCGGGCCTCGCACGCCTGGTCGACCTGCTCGACGAACTGGCCGCGTCCGGCGAGGGACTGGCCGCCTCCGGCGAGGGGCCACCCGCCCGTACCGTGCTCGACCTGCGCCGCGGCGACGCCGCCGCCCCGGCGGCGCCCGTCCCCGGCGGCGTGCGCATCCTCACCGGCACCCGGCGGGTCCGGCACGGCGGCGCCGAGATCCCGCTGACCCGCATCGAGTACGACCTGCTGCTGTTCCTCGCCGAACATCCCCGCCGCGTGTTCACCCGCCTGCAACTTCTCGCGAACGTCTGGGGCTACGAGCACGCCGTGGCGCGCACCGTCGACGTGCACGTGCGCCGGCTGCGGGCCAAGTTCGGGCCGGACACGCCGCTGGTGACCACCGTGTACGGCGTGGGCTACCGCCTCGCCGACGACGCCGCGATCCTCGTGGACCGCGACGCCTGACCCCGGCCCGGCCGGCACGCGGCGCACCCCGGGATCGGGTGCGCCGCGTTCACGTTCGCCGCTGATCCGCCATTGTGAACGCCCGGGGAGACCCCCCGTACCACCGCGAATCGGTGCTCTGCTGTAATCAACGGGCCTCGCACGCAGAGCGAGCGCACGGCTGCGATGTGTTCGTCAAATGTCACATTCATGCAACGCGGCCGCCCCTTGACCCTCGCAGAGACGCCGGGAAGCATCGATGAAGCGGCGTCCCGGGCCGTGGGGAGATACCCGGACCAGCCCAAGGAGGACCATGTCGGTCAGCCCCGCCTCGTCGCGCGCCGGATGGCATACGTCCCAACCCGCGGTCCCCGGTCGCCCCCCGGGCGGCCAGCGTCGTCCCGCGAACACGGCCGCCGCGCCCATGCTCACCGTCACCCTCACCATTCCCCTGGCCTGCGAGGAGTCGCTGACCCCGGCCGCCCGCCGGCTGCTCGACGCCGCCCGCGAGATGCTCGAACGCGGCGACGCGGTGGTCAGCGCGGGCACGGTCCCGGCCGAGCGCCGGCCCGACGCCGTGCCGGGCGGCCGCGCTCCGGCCCGCCCGCTCGCTCCGACCATCCCCATCCTGCACATCCTCGCGTCGTCCCGGTCGGTGCTGCGCGACGGCGAGCCGCTGCCGCTGACCCGCCTGGAGTTCGACCTGCTGCTGCACCTGGTCGCCCACCCGCGCCGGGTGTTCACCCGGCTGCAACTGCTCAACGCGGTCTGGGGGTACGAGCACGCCGGCGTCCGCACCGTCGACGTGCACGTACGCCGGCTGCGCGGCAAGGTCGGCGTGGACGTCCCGCTCGTCACCACCGTCTACGGCGTCGGCTACCGGCTCGCCGACGACGCCCGCGTCACCATCGACCGCACCGGCTGACCGTCCGGGACCACCACCCGCCGATCGGCGCCGGACGGAGCCCCGACCGCCCGAACCGATCATGTGGTGACCCGCCCGCCCGCGCGGCACGATGGTCCGATGCGCGTGCGCCCGATCAGCCCCGACCGGCTCGTCACCGAGCTGGCCGAGCGTCTCGCCCGCACCGGGACGCCCGGCCGGCTGCGGGTCGCCGTGGACGGCCCACCCGCCGCCGGGCCGGACACGCTCGCCGGGGCGCTCGTCGACCCGCTGCGCGCCGCCGGCCGGCCGGTGCTGCACGTCCGCGCCGGCGACTTCCTCCGCCCCGCCTCGGTACGCCTGGAGCACGGCCGGACCGACCCCGACGCGTACTACGAGGGCTGGCTCGACGAACCCGGGCTGCGCCGCGAGGTGCTCGACCCGGCCGGCCCGGACGGCTCCGGCCGGCTGCTGCCGTCACTGTGGGACGCCGCCGCCGACCGGGCCAGCCGCGCCGCGTACGTCGATCTGCCGCCCGGCGGCGTGGTCCTGGTCAGCGGCGCGCTGCTGCTCGGCGGCACGCTGCCGTTCGACGTCACCGTCCACCTCGTGCTCTCCCCGGCGGCGCTTGCGCGGCGCACCGACCCGGCGCTGCGCTGGACCCTGCCCGCGTTCGCCCGCTACGCCGGCGAGGTCGACCCGGCGTCCTTCGCCGACGTGGTGGTCCGGGCCGACGATCCGCGTCGTCCGGCGCTCGTCGAGGCCGCCTGACCAGCGGCTGCGGACTCACCGGAAACACTCAGGAAACAGCCGGTTTGACCCGCCGAGGGCGGGGGTAATCGCCCGGCTCACAGAGCACGGGTGATCTCGTCGCCCGCGCATCCACAGTCGGACCGGGTCCGGGGCGCTGGCCGCCCCGGTCCGGTATGAGGGTGTAGGAAAGGCAGGCAGCGATGCTCGTCCACGACACGACAGCCACCGGCCGCTCCCAGGCGGAGGTCGACCAGATCCGGCAGTCCCTGCGGTCGCGGTACGACGAGCTGACCGCCGAGTACGAGAACACCGTGGCGCAGAGCCAGGTGCTGCGGCTGGTGGAGGTCGGCGACACCGCCGGCGACGACCAGGCCGACAGCGGCACCAAGACCGCCGAGCGGGACACCGCGCAGTCGCTGCTGCGCACCATCCTGGACCGGCGGGCCCAGTTCGAGCACGCGCTGACCCGCCTGGACGAGGGCACCTACGGCTTCTGCGAGGGCTGCACCGCCCCGATCCCGGTGGAGCGGCTGGAGATCTTCCCGTCCGCGACCTCCTGTGTGGCCTGCAAGCAGACCAGGGAGCGGCGGGCGGCCTGAACGCCGTTCCGGTTGCCGGTCGGTCCTGCAGCGCGGTGAACTCCCATCATGGGTGAGATCAAGGTGGGCACCGCCTCGTGGACCGACCGGACGCTGCTCGACTCCGGCTGGTACCCGGCGAGCGCCGACACCCCGGAGAAGCGGCTGTCCTACTACGCCCGGCAGTTCCCGCTGGTCGAGGTGGACGCCACCTACTACTCGCCGCCGGCCGAGCGGACCGCCAGGCTGTGGGCCGAACGCACCCCGCCCGGGTTCACGTTCAACGTCAAGGCGTTCAGCCTGCTGACCGGCCACCCCACCCGCGTCTCCGCGCTCTACAAGGACCTGCGCCCGGACACCGACAAGCGCAACGTCTACCCGGACGACCTGCCCGCGCAGGCGTACGAGGAGGTGTGGACCCGGTTCCTGTCCGCCCTCGACCCGCTCGTCGAGGCCGGCAAGCTGGGCGCGCTGCTGTTCCAGTTCCCGCCCTGGTTCACCATCAAGCGCGCAAACAAGCAGTACCTGCTGGAGGTGGCCCGCCGGTGCGCGCCGCTGCGTCCGGTGGTCGAGTTCCGGCACGCCTCCTGGTTCGACGGCGACAACGCCGAGGAGACGCTCGGCTTCCTGCGCGAGCACGACCTGCCTTTCGTCTGCGTGGACATGCCGCAGGGACACAAGTCGTCAGTACCGCCGGTGCTGGCGGCCACCGCGGACCTCGCGGTGGTCCGGTTCCACGGGCACAGCGACAAGTGGACCAGCAAGGACATCCACGAGAAGTTCGGCTACGACTACTCCGAGCGGGAACTGCGCGACTGGGCGCCGAAGCTGCGCGAGCTGGCCGGCGAGGCCGGGCAGACACACATCCTGATGAACAACTGTTATCGGGACTACGCGCAGCGCAACGCCACCACACTCGCCGGCCTGCTGGACGCCTGAGCGACTCACCCGGTCCGGGTGAGGTCCACTCACCCACCCCCGCCGCAGCATGAACGGTGGGCGCCGGCTCGGGCGCCGCGACGAGGAGGTGGGTCATGACGGTACGGGTGGTGGCGGACCGGCGCCGCGGTGGCGTACTGCACGTGGTCGGCAGCTCCGAGGCGCCACGGCGGGCCGAACGGCCCGGCCGGTTCAGTCCGACCCGGTTGTGGCGGGGCCCCAGCGGTCCGCCGCGCCGCGCCGACGACCGACGCTGGGAGACCGAAGTACGGGGGTGAGCCCGATGGCCGAACAGCTGTTGTCCGCGTTCGAGTCCTCGCTGGACAAGACGAACGTGATCCTCAAGGAGATCGAGTCCGCGTACGGCTGGCCGAAGGAACAGCGCAACCAGTCCTACGCCGCGCTGCGTACCGTGCTGCACCTGTTGCGGGACCGGCTGCCGGTGCAGGAGAGCGCCGAGTTCGCCCAGCAGTTGCCGGTGCTGGTGCGAGGGATCTACTTCGACGGCTGGCAACCGGAGAACGTGCCGATCAAGCTCAACCGCGACGACTTCCTGTACGAGGTGCGCCAGGGCTTCCCGTACGACGTCGAGGGCGGCGCGCAGCGGGTGGTGCAGGTCGTGCTGGACACGCTGCGGCGGCACGTCACCCAGGGCGAGTGGGAGGACGTGAAGGCCACCATGCCGGGTGACCTGCGTCAGATGATTCCCTGATCCGGCACCGGACCGGCCCGTCCCGCCCCCTCGGCGGGGCGGGCCGCCGGCGTCCGGGACACCGGCAGCCCGGCTCGCCGGGCCAGCCCGGCGAACGCGACCGCGTCGACGATCGCCGCGCCGCCCGGGTCGTTGTTGAAGTAGACGTACGCCGGGTCGCCGTCACCGAACTCCCCGGCCAGCCGGTGCACCCAGCTAGCCAGCGCGGCCCGCCCGTAGCGCGGCCACGGCCGGGCCCGCCCCTCGTGCAGCCGCAGGTACCCGAAGTCGGTGGTGCGCCACAGCGGGGTGATCGGCCGGCTGAGGCGGTCCGCCCAGACCAGCGCCGCCCGGTGCCGTTCCAGGACCCGCCGGGTGTCGTCGGTCCACCACGACGGGTGTCGCGGCTCGACGGCCACCCGCACGTGGGCGGGGAACCGGCGCAGCACGCCGGCCAGCGTGTCCGGGTCGGCGCGCAGCGTCGGCGGGAGCTGCACCAGCACCGGGCCGAGCCGGTCGCCGAGCCCGGACGCGCGGTCCAGGAACCGGGCCACCGGCTCGGCCGGGTCGCGCAGCCGCTTGATATGCGTCAGGTAGCGGCTCATCTTCACCGCCACGCAGAAGTCGCCGGGCGTACGCTCCCGCCACGCGACGAACGTGTCTCGCTCCGGCAGCCGGTAGAACGCGTTGTTCACCTCGACCGTGGCGAACCGCGCGGCGAAGTGCTCCAGCCAGCGCCGCTGTGGCAGCCCGGCCGGGTAGAACCGTTCCCGCCAGTCCCGGTACTGCCAGCCCGACGTGCCGACCAGGAACATCGCCGTGCCCTACTGAAGGTTGATCTGGAAGACCTCGAACGTGGCGCCGAACCGTGCGCCGAGCCGGCTGCCGGCCGGGCGGGCCATGCCCTCCAGGAACTCCTCGGCGTCGAAACCGCCGTCGCCGAGCCCGCTCAGGTACGCCCCGTGCGCCCGCAGCGACGCCACACCCCTGTCGAACGTGTCGGTCACGTCCACCCCGTGCCGGGCCATCGGCGAACCGGCCGCCCACACCTCGCGGACCCGCGACCACGGCTGTGTGCCGTCGGTGAGCTGCTCCGGGAAGATCCACCGGTTGCCGGCGTCGCGGACCGCGTCCAGCGTGGCCCGGCCGCAGGCGATGTGGTCGGCCTGGTTCAGCGCGTACGCCCCGTCCCACGTCTCCCGGAAGTTGTTCGTCAGCACCACGTCCGGCCGGTGCCGGCGCACCACGGCGGCGATGGCCCGGCGCAGCGGCACGCCGTACTCCAGCAGCCCGTCGGGCAGGCCGAGGAACTCGACCTCCGACACCCCGACCACGGCGGCGGAGGCCCGTTGCTCCTCCTCGCGCACCACCCGGGCGCGTTCCGGCGTCATCCCGTCGATGCCCGCCTCGCCGCTGGTGAGCAGGCAGTACACGACCTCCTTGCCCTGCCCGGTCCAGCGCGCCACCGCGGCGGCGGCGCCGAACTCCAGGTCGTCGGGGTGGGCCACCACTGCCAGCGCCCGCTGCCAGTCCTCGGTCAGCGGGGTGAGTGGCTCCGGCTGCGTCACGTGCGTCTCCTCGCGTCGTCCTCCCGCCATCCTGGCACTCGCCCGCTCCCACCGCTTGCCCCGCGAACCGTCCGTACGGCGGCGTCCGGGCGTCTACGGTGTGGTTAGAGAAGATCGGGCGTGGGGTACCACCCGCTGCACACGGACCCCGGCACCACGCGGGGCGGCACACCGAGGGAGCACCCATGGCATTGAACGACGACGACATCCAGAGCAGCGGCGGCAGCGGCCTGGAGGGCCCGGCCGACGGCGGTGCCACCCCGGGTCAGCACGACGGTGGCGCGGACGGCGGCGCGGAGGGTCCGGCCGACGGTGGCGCGACTCCGGGTCAGCACGACGGTGGCGCGGACGGCGGCGCGGAGGGCCCCGCTGACGGCGGCGCGACTCCGGGTCAGCACGACGGTGGCGCGGACGGCAGCGCCGAAGGTCCGGCCGACGGCGGCGCGACCCCGGGTCAGCACGACGGCGGCGCCGACGGCAGCGCCTGACACATGAGCACCACGCACGTCGACCCGCCGGGTGGCCACGGCCGCCCGGCGGTTCCGTTCTCCGCGACCGAGGCGCTGGCCCGGTGCGTGGCGGTGGAGCCGGCCAAGTTCGCCGCCGACCACTGGGGGCGCAGCCCGCTGCTGTCCCGCGCCGCCGAGCTGCCGAACGCCGACGGCTTCACCGACCTGCTCAGCACCGCCGACGCCGACGAGCTGCTCAGCCGCCGCGGCCTGCGTACCCCGTTCCTGCGGGTGGCGAAGGACGGCCAGTTGGTGCCGGCGGCGCGGTTCACCGGCGGCGGTGGCGCGGGCGCCGAGATCGGCGACCAGGTCCTGGACGAGAAGGTGCTGGCGCTGTACGCCAACGGCGCGACGCTGGTGCTGCAGGGCCTGCACCGCACCTGGCCGGCGATCGTCGACTTCGCCCGCGACCTGGGCACCGCGCTGGCCCAGCCGTTGCAGGTGAACGCCTACCTGACCCCGGCCGGCAGCCAGGGTTTCGCCACCCACTACGACACCCACGACGTGTTCGTGCTCCAGGTGGACGGACGCAAGCACTGGCGGATCCACCCGCCGGTGCTGGCCGACCCGCTGGAACGCCAGCCGTGGGGCGGCCGGGCCGACGAGGTCTCCGCGACCGCCGAGGGCCGCCCCGAACTGGACGTGGTGCTGGAACCGGGCGACGCGCTCTACCTGCCGCGCGGCTGGCTGCACAGCGCCCAGGCGCAGGAGTCCAGCTCGCTGCACCTGACCGTGGGCATCCGGGCGCTGACCCGGTACGCGGTGGTCGAGGAGCTGCTCGCGCTCGCCGCCGAGGACGCGCGGCTGCGCGCGAGCCTGCCGTTCGGGCTCGACCTGGCCGACCCGGACGCGATCGAGCCGGAGCTGACCGAGACCGTCGAGGCGCTGCGCGACTGGCTGCTGCGGGCCGACCCGGCGGCGGTGGCCGGCCGGCTGCGTGCCCGGGTGTGGCCGGCCGCCCGTCCGGCGCCGATCCGGCCGCTGGCCCAGGCGCAGGCGCTGGCCCGGCTGAGCGCGGACAGCGAGGTCGCGGTACGCGGCGGCCTGCGGTGGCAGCTCACCCCGGCCGCCGACGGACGGGTCACGCTGCGGGTGCCCGACCGCACGCTCACCCTGCCCGGCACCTGCGAGGCCGCGCTGCGCGCGCTGCTCACCGGCGAGGTGACCCGAGTCGGTGACCTGCCCGGCCTCGACGACGACGCCGATCGTCTGACGCTGGCCCGCCGCCTCCTCAAGGAGGCCGTCCTGACCCCCGCCTGATCCCGGCGATCATGAGGTTGACCGGCGGCGCGACGGCGTGTCGCGCCGCCAACCTCATGATCGACGGCGGGAGAGCCGGCGCGCGGGGCGGCGGTCAGCGGGTGTAGGTCACCGTCAGCAGGAGCAGCGTCGTGACCAGGCCGGAAGCGGCCACCAGGATCATCGGGCGGGGGGTCAGCACCGCGTGGCGGCGGTCGGCCAGCAGCCGCGCCGGCGCCAGCCCGATCACCGGGCCGAGCAGCGTCACCACCAGCGCCAGCACCGGCAGGCCCACCGCCAGATCGCCGCTGGAACCGGCCGCGAGGGCCCGCGCGCCCACCCCAAGCGCGTACGCCACCAGCGCCCCGCCGATCCCGCACGCGACGAGCAGCGGGTTCACCGAACCGGGCAGCTCGCCCGGCGAGCCGGTGCGGTCCAGCAGCTCCCGGACCGCCCGCAGCAGCGGCACCGGGTCACCGGCCGCGCCGCGTACCGGGCCGGGCGGGTCGCCCAGCCGCCGCGCGCTCCCGCCGAGCCGGGCCCGCAACTGCGTCCACAGGTGCGTGACCTCGCCGTCGACGCGTTCCACGAGCAGGGACGCCTCGGCCACCTCCGCTTCGGCCTGCCGCACCTGCTCGGCGGCCTCCGCGACCGCCCGGTCGGCCGCGGCCACCTGCTGGTCGTACCAGGTGTGCGCCTCGGCCCGCTGGGCGGCCACCCGGGCGGTCAGCTCGGCGAGCCGGCGGATCTGCGCGCTGTACGTCTCACTGGCAACCGGTTCGTTCATCGGGAGGGACCATAAGGGATGATCACCTGTCCGGTGCGGTGCACCGCCCGGTCGAAGTAGAGACCGCGCCACGGCCGGGGATACCAGTCCGGCCCGCCGCTGCCCGGATACAGCGAGGAGCCCAGCTCACCGCCCTGCACGTCCAGCGCCACCCAGGCGCCGATCTGATCCGTGCGCGCGCCCGCGCCGCCCAGGTCCACCCGCATCCGGGCCACGCCACGCCACCACGCCAGCACGTGCGTACGCCGTTCCGGCCCGTCGTGCAGGATCCGGCGCAACTGCTCCAGCCCGGTGCGCGTACCGGCCTTGCCGGCCAGCGCCGCGGCGGCCGCGTCCACCGCGTACAGCAGCAGGAAGTGCGGGGTACGCGCCGCACCCGGCGCGCCGAGTCCGTCACCCACCTCGGCCATCAGCTCCGGCACCGTCTCCTCGTCGTACCAGGAGGCGTCGCCTTCCAGGTCCTCGTACAGGGCGCGGGCGGCCGGGTCGGCGTCCGGATCCAGGCAGGCGATGGAGAACCGGGCGGTGCCGGGCCGGTACTGCCGCGCCAGCGACCGGGCGGCGGCGTCGAGCACCGCGCACGCCTCGTCCACCCGGGTGCCCAGCACCGCCAGGTTGCGGCCCGGCGCGCGGGGCAGCCGCAGCGCCGCCGAGCGGGACTGCACGTCGATGATCTCGCCGAGCAGCGCCACCGGGCTGCGCGGCACGCCCTGCTCCGGCGCGGTGAGCGCCCGGAAGTCCGGCGCGTCGGCCAGCTTCGGGATCGCGTCGCCGTCGAACAGCCGGGCCGGCGCGGCGTCCTGCGGGCGCATCCGCCACAGCCGGTGCTGAAGCTCGCTCCACGTCTCCCAGTCGCTCGCCGACGGGATCCGGGCCACCTCGTTCCCCTCGGCCAGGCCCGACTCGGCGTTGACGACCGCGTGGTGACGGGGCAGCGACTGCGCCGCGTCGTTGCGTTCGGCCAGGATGCGCAGCGCCTTCGGTAGCGCGATCCGCAGCGTGAACTGGGCGACCAGCGCCGGCCGTCCCCACAGCGCCTCGATGCCGCGGACGTCCTGCGAGGCGAGCACCAGATGGATGCCCTGCGACCGGCCCCGCCGGGCCAGGTCCTCCAGCAGGTCGGCGGCCTCCCGGGCGACCACGTCCCGCCCGGCGAGCAGCGCCTGGAACTCGTCGACCACCGCCACGATGCGCGGCCAGTGCCCGTCCGGGTCCACCGCGCGCAGCTCGGCCAGCTTGGTGACCTCGTGCTTCTTCGCCGCGTCGGCGCGACGGCGCAGCTCCTCGGCGAGGAAGCGCAGCAGCGCCAGACCGAACTCCCGGTCGGTGTTGACGTTGATACCGACCAGCCGCATGTGCGGCAGCCAGCTCGGGTCGCGCCGGCCCTGCGCGAACCGGGCGAAGGACACGCCCTCCTTGAAGTCCAGCAGGTAGAACTCCAGCTCGGCGGGGGAGTACCGGGCGGCGAGGGCGCCGATCCAGGCGAAGATCAGGTTCGTCTTGCCGGTGCCGGACGGGCCGCCGATCAGCGCGTGCGGCGGGTAGTCGCCGAGCGTGAGCAGCACCTGCCGCCCGTGCGGGCCCTCGCCGATCGGCGCGCTGAGGCCGTGCGCGGAGTTCTCCCGCCAGTACTCGTCCGGCGGCGGGAGCAGGTCGGTGAAGGGCGTCGGCGGCGGGCCGGCGGCCACCCGGGAGGCGACGGTACGGCACGTCTCGGTGACCAGGGCGGGCGGCGGCGGCGCGTCGAGCACCACCGGCAGCCCGGCCACCCGGGCGTCGTCCGGCTCCACGGTGATCCGGGTGACTGTCGGGTCGCCTGGTAGCTCGATGCCGCGGACCACGAGGTGCACGCCGCAGGCCGCGCCGGTCCGCACCACCCGGTCGAGCTGGCCGCGTTCGTGCCGGGACAGCTCGTCGCCGCCGAGCAGCACCGCCACCCGCCACGGCTCCGGGCGGCGTCCGGTGGCGGCGGCCAGCTCGCGCAGCGAGCCGTACTCACCGGCGAGCACGGTGGCGTTGATCCGGCGGATCTGTTCCACCAGGTCGTCCAGCAGCCGGCCCAACCCGCCCGGCCCGACGAACGTGAGCAGCCCGGCCGTGCCCAGCGGCGCGAACCCGGCCAGCCCGCCGCCCAGGTGCTCCGGGTCGTACCCGTAGAGCCGCACCGCGCCCGGGTCGGCCCGCCCGACCGAGCGCAGCAGCAGTGCCGGTACCACGGTCGCCAGCCCGGCACGGTCGCCGCCGGCCAGGTGCGCGTGCCCGGCATCGAGCAGCGGGACGAGCGCCGGCACCGGCTCGGCGCCGTCGAGGCGTACCGTGCCGACGCGCAGGGCACCCGGCGGCTCGGACCGGCCGGCGGGCGTGGCCTGCCAGCGGTCCCACGGCGCGGACGCCGCGCCGGGCGCCTCCCGCTGCGCCGCGGCGGCGGCCCGCCGGGCCAGCTCGGCGAGGCGGGCGGTGTGCCGGGCGTCGATCTCGGCCAGGCGCCGGTCGCGGGCGGCACCCACCCGGGCGGGCACCGCCGCGGCGGCCCGGCGGGTACGGGCCAGCCGGTCCCGCCCGGCGGCCAGGTCGGCCTCGGCGGTGGCGAGCCGGGTACGGGTGGCGCCGAGGGCCTCGGAGAGCATCCCCCGGACCCGCGTCACCAGTCGAGCGCGGACGTCAGCCACGGGACGGCTCCCGTTCGTCGGTGTCCTCGGGCAGGTCCCGGCCGAGCCGGTCGAGCAGTACGCCGGTGAGCACACCGGCGGTGACCGCAGGGTCGGCCGCGTGCGGCTGTTCCGCGTCGTCGTCGCGGCGCGGCGGGGGCATCCGGCACACCCGGGTCAGCAGCGTGTCGAGCACCGGCCGCGGCAGCCCGGGCAGCAGGTCGCGGACCCGGGAGTCCAGCGCGCCGCGCAGCCGGGGCAGGTCGTCCGCGCGGGGCGGATGGCCGAGCAGCTCACCGGCCAGTTCGCGCAGCAGCGGCGGGGTGATCGCGGCCAGCCCCAGCCCCACGTCGGCGTGCGCCCGGCGCAGCTCGCGGTGCAGCCGGTCCCGGTCGCCGGAGCGGACCCCGGCGGCCACCCGGCGCAGCAACTCGTGTGAGTCCACGACGCGCTCGTCCGGCTCGTCCGGCGCACCCTCCCGGCCGCCGGTCAGCTCCGCCACCCGCACCGCCCACCAGCGCCGCACCGCCGGCTGCTCGCCCGGCTCGGCGGCCGGGCCGGGCACGGGCGGCTCCTCGCCGCGCGGCGTGTCGTGCTTCGGCGGCCGCTCGCCCGGCAAGGTCGGGCGAGCGCCGTCGGGGGCCAGCCCGATCGCGGCCAGGTACGCGGTGAGCTGCTCCTGCGCCACGCGCAGCGCGTAGCCGGCCGTCTCGGCGTGCTCGGTGGCCGAGGACAGCTCCGGCACCCCCATCGGGTCGGACGACTCCTGGCGTACCCAGCGCAGCCGCTCCTGCGCCTGGCCGAGCTTCTCCAACGCGGCGGCGAGCTGCGCCAGCGGCAGTTCCTCGGCGGCGGCGCGCACCTGCGCGCCGATGTCCTCGACGATGGACACGGCCGGGCCTCAGAGCGTCGCGACGTAGAGCTGTGCCTGCTCCACCGCGACCAGTGTCGCGGCCAGACACTCCTCCAGCTCCTGGCCGGCCTGTGTCAGCGAGGCCTGCGCCGCCTCGACCGTCTCGTGGCCGCTGCCCTCCAGCGCGCCGGCCAGGGTCTGCTGCGCCTCGGCCAGCTTCTCGCCGGCGGCCTGCACCGCTGTCTGGCCGTCACCGATCTGCTGGAGAGCGACATCGATGGCGGCCTTCAGCTCGGCGACGCTCGCCACGGGGACCTCCTGGGGGCGGAAGAGATCTCCATTACAACCCATCGGAACGGGTGGACGAACATCCACCCTCGCGTGGTTGCGGCCCTCGTGTCCGGTTCCCGCGCTGACGTGCGCGAAGACCCCGGCCGGCGGTCCTGCCGGCGGACACCGCGGTCCCGCGAGCGGGACCGGCGTCCTAGCGGCCGAGCCAGCGCGGGCCGCGTACCTCCGCGCCGAGCGCGGTGACCCGCTCGCGCAGCTCGCGGTCGGCGGTGACCACCACCCGCCGCCGATCCGGCGCGGCGGCCACCAGCTCGACCATCGTGTCGTCGCCGGAGCCGGGCGCGGAGACCACGTCCACGCCGGGCGCGGGCGGCACGTGCCGGGCCGCGCCCTCCACCACCAGCACCACCTGCACCGGCGGCGGCAGCTCCGGCGGCACGCCCGCGTCCCCGACGGACGCCAGCGCGTCGCGCAGCCGGACCGCCGCGCCGGCCCGGTCCCGCCACCAGCCGTCCGGGCGCGAGCCCACCACGTTCGCGCCGTCCACGATCAGCAGCGGTCTGCTCTCCATGCCCCCAGCCTGCCATCCGGTCGCGTTTGTCGCGCCGACCGCCGGGTAGCCACCGCCGACCGTGCCGCGCGTGCCGGGTGCCGGTCGTGCCGACTGACTGCGGAGGACGAGATGATGGGACCGGGTGACTTCGGCAACGACCCCTGGGACGAGTTCTTGGCCCGATACTTCGGCCGGGGCGAGGGGGGACGCCGGCCGGCGCACCGGGTCGACATCACGCGCCTGATGACCGCCGACGCGCGGGAGATGCTCGCCGACGCGGCCCGCCGCGCCGCTCAGAAGCACAGCAACGACCTGGACACCGACCACCTGCTCTGGGCGGCCTTGCAGCGCGAGCCGCTGCGCGACCTGGTACGCCGGGCCGGCGCCGACCCGGAGTCGCTGCTGGGCGCGCTGGGCGGGCCCGGCGAGGGTGCGCCGCGGGGCGAGGTGCCGCCGAACCTGTCGCTGACGCCGGCGGCGAAGCGGGCGTTGCTCGACGCCCACCAGCTCTCCCGCGCGATGGGCGCCAACTACATCGGTCCCGAGCACATCCTGATGGCGTTGCCGCTGAACCCCGAGTCGCCGGCCGGCCGGATGCTCGCCGCCGGCCGGATCCAGCCCGAGTCGTTGCAGGCGGCCAGCGCCGAGCGCGGCGCGACGAACGTCCCGCGCCCGGACCGGGGCACCCCGACGCTCGACCAGTACGGCCAGGACCTCACCGAGCTGGCCCGGATGGACCAGATCGACCCGGTGATCGGCCGGGCCGACGAGATCGAGCAGGCGGTGGAGATCCTGTCCCGGCGGACCAAGAACAACCCGGTGCTGATCGGCGAGGCCGGTGTCGGCAAGACCGCGATCGTCGAGGGCCTGGCCGAGCGGATCTGCGACGGCGACGTGCCGCAGACGCTGATCGGCAAGCGGGTGATCCAGCTGGACCTGTCCGGCCTGGTCGCCGGCACCCGCTACCGGGGTGACTTCGAGGAGCGCCTGAAGAAGGTGATCGACGAGATCCGCGCCCACCGCGAGGAGCTGATCATCTTCCTGGACGAGATCCACACGCTGGTCGGCGCGGGCGGCGCCGGCAGCGAGGGCGGAATGGACGCGTCCAACATGCTGAAGCCGGCCCTGGCGCGCGGCGAGCTGCGGGTGATCGGCGCGACCACGCTCGACGAGTACCGGCGCAGCATCGAGAAGGACGCCGCGCTGGCCCGCCGGTTCCAGCCGGTGCTGGTGCCCGAGCCGACCGTCGACGACACCATCGCCATCCTGCGGGGTCTGCGCGACAGGTACGAGGCGCACCACCAGGTCCGGTTCACCGACGAGGCGCTGATCGCCGCCGGTGAGCTGTCCGACCGGTACGTCACCGACCGGTTCCTGCCGGACAAGGCGATCGACCTGATCGATCAGGCCGGCGCCCGGGTGCGGCTGCGCACCCGTACCCCCGCCGAGGACGTGCGCGAGCTGGAGCAGCAGCTCGACGAGACACGCCGGGACAAGGAGCAGGCGGTCTCCGACGAGCAGTACGAGCGGGCCTCCGCGCTGCGCGACCGGCTCGCCGAACTGGAGGACCAGGTCCGCCGTGCCCGCGGCGACGAGGGCCCCAACCACGTGCCCGAGGTGGGGCCGACGGAGATCGCGGAGGTGGTCTCCCGGGCCACCGGTATCCCGGTCACCCAGCTCACCGAGGAGGAACGCGACCGGCTGCTGCGCCTGGAGGGGCACCTGCACGAGAAGATCATCGGCCAGGACGACGCGGTCAGCGCCGTCTCCGAGGCGGTACGCCGCTCCCGTACCGGCCTGGCCGACCCGGACCGGCCGATGGGCAGCTTCCTGTTCCTCGGCCCGACCGGCGTCGGCAAGACCGAGCTGGCCCGCGCCCTGGCCGAGGCGCTGTTCGGCGAGGCGGACCGGATGGTCCGGGTGGACATGAGCGAGTTCCAGGAACGGCACACGGTCAGCCGGCTGGTCGGCGCCCCGCCCGGGTACGTCGGCTACGAGGAGGCCGGCCAGCTCACCGAGGCGGTGCGGCGCCGCCCGTACGCGGTGGTGCTGCTGGACGAGATCGAGAAGGCGCACCCGGACGTGTTCAACATCCTGCTCCAGGTGCTCGACGACGGACGGCTCACCGACAGCCAGGGCCGCACCGTGAACTTCAAGAACACCGTCCTGATCATGACCAGCAACCTCGGCTCGGAGCTGATCACCGGCACCCAGCGCACCGTCGGCTTCGCCACCGGCGCGCCCGGCGAGCAGGAGAGCGACGAGCTGCGGGAACGGCTGATGCGCCGGCTCCAGGAGAACTTCCGCCCGGAGTTCCTCAACCGCATCGACGAGGTGATCATCTTCCAGCGGCTGGAGGCCGAGCAGCTGCGCCAGATCACCGGGCTGCTGCTGGAGGAGACCCGCCGCCGCATGCACGCCCAGGACATCCAGGTCGACTTCAGCACCGCCGGCGTCGACTGGCTCGCCGAGCACGGCTACCAGCCCGAGTTCGGAGCCCGCCCGCTGCGCCGGGTGATCCAGCGCGAGGTCGACAACCGGCTGTCCCGGATGCTGCTGGAGAACGAGATCTCGCCCGGGCAGAAGGTCACCGTCGACACCCGCGACGACCAGCTCGTCTTCGACGTCACCGCCGGTGAGCGGGGCTACACGCCGGCCACCACGTCCCATCCCCGATGACCGGCCGGGGCCCGTCCCGGCCGGGCCGGGACGGGCCGTCACCGAAGGACCGGAGGGCGGACATGACCGAACCCGAGGAGATCCCCGACGACGACGTCGGGGCCGGTGACCCGATCGAGGCGACCCCGACGGCGAACCCGTCCCGGGTGCGGGTGCCGCCGGAGGGCCTGAAGCAGCACACACCCAACGAGGGCGAGCCGGCATCCGGGCCGCCGCCGGGAGAGGAGGCGTGATGGTACGCGAGGCGCGACTCGACCCCGAGGTCGAGGTGATCTGGGACGACTTCCACGCCGAGGTGAACGTGTCCTCCGAGACGCTGCGGCAGTGGCTGCTGACCCGCGGCTCGGGGGAGGAGGCGTTCGGTCCGGGCCCGGACCTGGACCTGCCGGAGCCCGGCCGGCAGATCCTCGCCGTGCTGCGCAAGCGCAAGGTGGACCTCACGCCGGAGGACATCGAGGTGATGCGCGAGGCGATCAGCCGGATCCGGGAGCTGACCGCGCAGCGGCCACGCCGGGGCAACGCCGACGACGAGTGGCGCCACGCCCTGCTCGACCTCGGTCACGACGTACTCGTCGAACGCTGAGCCGAAAGGCGGCGCCCGGGTGGACCACCCGCCCGGGCGCCGGCTGCTACTCCGACTCCAGGCTGGGCAGGCGCAGCCCGGCCGCGTCCGCAGCGGCCTGCCGGTCGGCGCGGGCGCGTTCCTCACGGCTGAGCAGGTTGGCGTACTCGGTCACGTCGGCCGGCCCCGGCACCTCCGGCAACCGGCGCAGGAACGCCTCCACCTCGGCGGCGGCGGTGGTGTGCGCGGTGGCCGCCTGGCGCAGCAGTTCCCGCTGGTCGGCGGCCGGATACAGATCAGTCATGTCGCCGGTGTTACCCGGGTTCAGGCGATTCGCACCCCACCCGAGCCGTTGGGCTGCACGCCGAACTCCGGATGCGCCAGCAGCCACCCCAGGTACTCCGGATGGTTCGCCAGCGCGTCGGTGTACGCCGCGACGGCCGCCGCCAGTACCGGCTCCGCCACCGCCGCGGCCGGCACATCCGGATGCCAGCCCAGCAGCAGCCGCCAGCGCAGCGGCGTACCGGCGAGCCGGCGGGTCACCAGACCGGCCACCGGACGGAACGTGGCCTGGCACAACGCCACCGCCTCGCCCGCGTCCACCAGGTCCAGCGCGGCCCGCACGTCCGCCTCGTACACCTTCTTCGGGGTGAAGCCGGAGCGGGCGCAGGCGGCGGCGAAGCAGTCGCCGAAGCAGCCGTCGCCCGGCGCGGCCACCCACCGCTCACGCCGCAGGTCGACCAGGTCGACGTCGGCGCGGCCGGCCAGCGGGTGGGTCTGCGGCAGCAGTACGCAGATCGGCTCCACCGCCACCTCCCGCCAGCTCAGCCCGAACCCGGCCGACGGCGTCGAGTCGCCGCACACGCCGGTCAGCGCGAAGTCGAGCCGGCCACCCGCGACCATCTGCGCCAGTTCGTCCACCGACCAGGAGCCGTACGTGGTGATCTGCGCGTCCGGCCGCTCGGCGGCGAGCCGGTGCACCAGCCGCCCGAGGATCGGGCTGTTCACCCCGCCGAAGCGGTACCGGCGCAGCGGATCGCCCGCGCCGGCCATCCGGGCCGCCTCGTCGCGCAGGCCCTTCATCGCCGGCAGCAGCACCCGCGCCCGGTCCAGCACCAGTTCACCCAGCGCGGTGGGACGGGCGCCGCGGCGGTCCCGTTCGAACAACGGCCCGCCCAGCGCCCGTTCGATCCGCTGAAGCTGGGCGGTCAGCGCCGGCTGGGCCAGGCCGAGCGCCGAGGCGGCCTTGGTGACGCTCCCCGTCTCCGCGATCGCGCAGACCACACGCAGGTGTCGCAGCTCCAGATCCATACCGTGACGGTAGGACCACGAACCGATACACGGAAGGGGCGATCGGCTCACCCCTGGCGATGGTGCTCCAGGTCGCTCAGCCGGGTACGCCGTCCGGTGACCGCGTCGCGCACCTTGTCCAGCACCCCGACGGCCGGTTCGACGATCTTGTTCCAGGGCGGGGTGGCGGGCGTGCCGGGGTGCGGCCGGGTCGGCGCCGCCTCCTCCGCGATCTCCCACCGGTTGCCCAGCCGGATCAGCTCGGCGTCGCTGGCCACCTCACGCAGCGGCGTGACCAGCGCCGCGACGCGGCTGACGTGCCGGCGTACCCGCTCGGCCACGTCAGCGACCGCCGGGTCGTCGGCACCGGACAGCTCCTTGAGCGCGGTCAGCAGCCCGGCGTCCGCCTCGATCTCCCGCTCGACCAGCTCGGCGGCCTCCGGCATCGCGGCGCGGGCCGCCGGAAACAGGTACTGCTCCTCGGCGGACAGGTGGCGGGACACCGCAGCGGTCAGCACGTCGAGCACCTCGCGCCGTCCGGCCGCGTCCAGCGCCGGGTCGGTGACCCGGTCGGCCAGCCCCAGCAGCGCCCGGTGCTCGGTGTCCACGAGGTCGGCGACGCTGCGCCCACCCGGCCGGTACGCGTCGTCGGCGGCCGGCGGCAACGGCGGCAGGGGGACGGTCATGGTGCCCTCCTCGTGACGGCCGGAGTCGATGTCCGGGCGGTCCGGCGGTACCCGGCCCGGCGATCCGCGAAACCGCCGCCGGGCCACCGGCGGCCCGCGACCACCTCACCTGCTGGTATAAGGAAGCGATGACGAGCGACGCCGCCCCCGCCCGACCGGACGCCACCGACGAGGTCGTCGACCTCTGCCGCGACCTGCTGCGCATCGACACCACGAACACCGGCGACAACGACACCAGCGCGGGGGAGCGGCGCGCCGCCGAGTACGTCGCGGAGAAACTCGCCGAGGCCGGCGTCGACGCCGAGATCCACGAATCCGCGCCCGGCCGGGCCAACCTGGTCGCCCGCATCCCCGGCACCGAGCCCGGCCGCGACGCGCTGCTCGTGCACGGCCACCTCGACGTGGTGCCCGCCGACCCGGACGAGTGGTCGGTGCACCCGTTCTCCGGCGAGATCCGCGACGGCTACCTGTGGGGCCGCGGCGCGATCGACATGAAGGACTTCGACGCGATGGTGCTCGCCGTGGTCCGCGACTGGCAGCGCACCGGCGTCCGCCCCCGGCGCGACATCGTGCTCGCGTTCACCGCCGACGAGGAAGCCGGCAGCGACTACGGCGCGCACTTCCTCACCCAGCGGCACCGTGACCTGTTCGACGGCTGCACCGAGGCGATCGGCGAGGTCGGCGGCTTCTCCTACTCGGTCGACGAGCAGCGCCGCCTCTACCTGATCGAGACCGCCGAGAAGGGCATCGACTGGCTGCGCCTGCACGCCAAGGGCCGGCCCGGCCACGGCTCGATGGTGCACGACGACAACGCGGTCACCGCGCTCGCCGAGGCGGTCGCCCGGATCGGCCGGCACCGCTTCCCGGTGGTGATGACCGACACCGTACGGGCGTTCCTCGCCGAGGTCTCCGACGTGCTCGGCATCGAGATCGACCCGGACGACCCGGAGACCGCGATCGCCAAGCTCGGCCCGATCGCCAACATCATCGGCGCGACCGTCCGCAACACCGCCAACCCGACCCGCCTGGCCGCCGGCTACAAGGACAACGTCATCCCCGGCCGGGCCACCGCCACCATCGACTGCCGCAGCCTGCCCGGGCAGAGCGAGGAACTGGAACGGCAGCTGCGCGAGCTGGTCGGGCCGGACATCGCCATCGAGTACGTCCAGCGCCAGCCGGCCCTGGAGACCACGTTCGACGGTGACCTGGTGGCGCACATGTCGGAGGCGCTGCGCGCCGAGGACCCGGGCGCGCACCCGGTGCCGTACATGCTCTCCGGCGGCACCGACGCCAAGGCGTTCTCCCAGCTCGGCATCCGCTGCTTCGGCTTCGCGCCGCTGCGGCTGCCCGCCGACCTCAATTTCTCCGGCCTGTTCCACGGCATCGACGAGCGGGTTCCGCTGGACGGACTACAGTTCGGCGTGCGGGTTCTGGACCGCTTCCTCCGTACCTGCTGACCGCGCCCGCCGCGGCGCCGCCGGCGCGGAACCTCCCCCCATCGCGAAGGGACTGCCACACATGACCGACCAGCACGGTGAGCTGGACGCCGCCCTCGAGCGGGTGATCGACGCGGCCCGCGCCCACCTGGCCGCCGTCCGGGCCGCCCAGGGCCGGATCGACGACGACGCCGTCTGGCAGGCGTACGTCGCGTTGAACAACGCCTCGTTCGCCTACGACGAGCAGCTGCTCGACGCGTTCGGCGAGGTGACGCCCTGGGACGTGGAGTCGATCGACCCGGACGAGGCCGACGAGCGCTTCGGCGCCGTCGAGGGCGGCGAGCCCACCGATCCGCACCCACGGGTCATCTCGGTGCGGCAGCGGCGCGACTACCGGGTGCCGAGCGTCGCCGCGCTGCTGCGCGCGGCCGAGGCGGCCCGCCGGGAGGGCACCCCGGAGGAGGACGAGCCGGCGCCGGTGGAGGGGGTCGGCGAGGCGGTGCTGGAACTGCTGCAGAGCGGTGACGGCTCGCTGTCCGCGCTCGACGTGCCGGAGCTGGAGCCGCTGGACGGTGTGGTGATGGTCAGCGAGGTCGGCACCCCGGTCGACCTGGAGTCGTTCGACGACGACGACCCGGTCGGGCCGTTCCAGCCGGCGGCCGACGACCGGCTGGTCGGCCGGCTCGACGAGCACCCGTTCATGGAGCTCGACGAGGAGCACGACCACGCGCACTAGGCCGTGCGCGTCCCCGGGGCGGCGCCGCGTCGCGCGGCCCCGGGGACGGGCCTGTCAGTACGACAGGCCCGGCTGCGACTGGTTGACCAGGCGGCGCCGCAGCACCACCTGCCGCGTGCCGTCCCGGTAGAGCCGCACCCGGGCCAGCTCCCAGCCGGAGAACTCGGCCTGGATCGCCAGCTGCGCCGCGGCGGTCAGCCGATCGACGTTCGAGGGCAACCGCAGCGGCGCGTATTCGTAGTCCATGCCCCTATGCTGCCCAGGTCGCGGGCCCTCCGCCACCCCCTGCGGGTGACCCGGATCGCCCTCGTACGGCTCAGCCGTCGCGCTCCGGGTAACCCACCGGCACCGCCGACACGTCGTCCAGCGCCGTGACGATCTCCTCCGGCAGCGTCATCCGCTCCACCTGCAACGCGCCGAGCAGCTGCCCGACGGTCCGGGCGCCCAGGATCGGCGCGGTCACGCCCGGCCGGTCCCGCACCCAGGCCAGCGCCACCTCAAGCGGCGACACGCCGAGCCCGCCGGCCGCGATGGCGACCGCCTCCACGATGCTGGAGCAGCGCGGCTCCAGGTACGTCGCGACGAACCGCTCGAAGTGCGGCGACACCGCCCGCGAGTCGGCCGGGCGGCCGTTGCGGTACTTGCCGGTCAGCACGCCCCGGCCCAGCGGCGACCAGGGCAGCACACCCAGTCCCATCCCGGCGCAGGCGGGCAGCACCTCCCGCTCCACACCGCGCTCCAGCAGCGAGTACTCCACCTGCGCGGCGACCACCGGCGCGCGCCCCGGCCAGGCGGCCTGCCAGGCGGCGGCCCGGGCGGTCTGCCAGCCGGAGAAGTTCGACACCCCCACGTAGCGGGCCTTCCCGCTGGACACCGCGTGGTCCAGGGCCGAGAGCGTCTCCTCCAGCGGGGTGTCCGGGTCGTACCCGTGCACCTGCCACAGGTCGACGTGGTCGGTGCCGAGCCGGCGCAGCGAGGCGTCGAGCGTGCGCAGCAGGTGCCCCCGCGAGCCGTCCCGGCGCCGGCTGCCCGGCCGCAGGCCCGCCTTGGTGGCGATCAGCAGCTCGTCGCGGTCCACCAGGGTGCCCAGCAGGGAGCCGATCACCGACTCGGCGTCACCGTCGGCGTACACGTCGGCGGTGTCGACGAGGTTGCCGCCCGCGTCGAGGTAACTCTTCAGCTGGGCGGCCGCGTCGTCGGCGTCGGTGTCCCGTCCCCAGGTCATGGTGCCGAGCGCGAGCCGCGATACCGCCAGCCCGCTTCGGCCGAGCGGTCGCTGTTGCATGCGTGAACCTTATTTCGAACCCGGCGTCACGGATATCCTCGCCGCAGTCAACTTCCCGCGCGACCTCCACCCGGTGTGACATGTTCGGGGCGAGCCGGACGTCGAGGGCGCCACGCTCATTGCGTAACCTGATGCGACCTGTGGTGCGGACGGTGGGAGGATCAGTGCGACTCGGGCTCAACCTCGGATACCAGACGGCGTGGAGCACGCCCTTCGACCACCTGGCGCTGGCCCAGGAGGCGGACCGGCTCGGCTACTCGGTGGTCTGGGCCGCGGAGGCGTACGGCTCGGACTCGCCGAGCATGCTGGCCTGGATCGCCGGTCAGACGGAGCGCATCGACGTGGGCTCCGCGGTCATGCAGATCCCGGCCCGTACCCCCGCCATGACCGCGATGACCGCCGCGACAATCGACACGCTCTCCGGCGGCCGGTTCCGGCTCGGCCTGGGCGTGTCCGGCCCGCAGGTCTCCGAGGGCTGGCACGGTGTGCGGTTCGCCAAGCCGCTGGCCCGCACCCGCGAGTACGTCGACATCGTCAAGCTGGCGGTGGCCCGCAAGGAGGTCGCGTACGACGGCGAGCACTACACGCTGCCGCTGCCCGACGGCCCCGGCAAGGCGCTGCGGCTGGGCTTCCACCCGCCGCGCGAGCACATCCCGATCTACCTGGCCGCCGTCGGTCCGAAGAACCTGGAGCTGGCCGGCGAGATCGCCGACGGCTGGCTGGCCGTCTTCTACTCCCCGGAGTTCGCCGAGGAGCACCTCGCCTCGGTGCGCGCCGGGCGGGCGGCGGCGGGCAAGGAACTGGCCGGCTTCGACGTGGTGCCGTCCGTGCCGGTCGTGGTCGGCGACGACATCGCCACCTGCGCCGAGCTGGTGCGCTGGTACGCCGCGCTGTACGTCGGCGGCATGGGCAGCCGCAAGCAGAACTTCTACAACCAGCTCGCCACCCGGATGGGCTACGGCGACGCGGCCCGCGAGGTCCAGGACCTCTACCTGGCCAAGCGGCAGCGCGACGCGGCCGCCGCCGTACCGATGGAGTTCATCGACCGCACCTCGCTGCTCGGCCCGAAGGAGCGCATCGCCGAGCGGATGCGGGAGTACGCCGCCGCGGGCGTGACCACGCTGTCGGTGTCGCTGTTCGTGGCCGACCGGGACAGCGGGGTGCAGACCCTGCGTACCGTCGCCGAGGCCCTGGAGCTGTCCGGAGTCGGGGAGTGACCTGGATCGAGGCCATCGTCCTGGGCCTGGTCCAGGGGCTGACCGAGTTCCTTCCGGTGTCCTCGTCCGGGCACCTGCGGATCACCTCGGAGCTGTTCTTCGGCCGGGACGCGGGCGCGTCGTTCACCGCGGTGACCCAGCTCGGCACCGAGGCCGCCGTCCTGATCTACTTCGCCAAGGACATCTGGCGGATCGTCCGCACCTGGTTCGTCGGCCTTGTCGACCGCTCGGTGCGGTCCAGCCTCGACTACCGGATGGGCTGGTACGTCATCGTCGGCACCATCCCGATCGGCATCTTCGGGCTGATCTTCAAGGACCAGATCCGCACCGCCGGCCGCAACCTCTGGCTGATCTCCTGCACGCTGATCATCGGCGCGATGCTGCTGGCCTTCGCCGAGTACTGGGGCCGGCAGACCCGTACGCTGGAGAACTTCCGGATGCGCGACGGTGTGGTGATGGGTTTCGCCCAGGCCGCGGCGCTGGTCCCCGGCGTCTCCCGCTCGGGCGGCACCCTGACCGCGGGCCTGCTGCTCAACCTGACCCGGGAGACCGCGGCCCGCTACTCGTTCCTGCTGGCCATCCCGGCCGTGGTGATCTCCGGCGTGTTCAGCCTCCCGGACGTGTTCGAGCCGTCCGCGCCCGGCACCGCCGCGCCGAGCGTGGCGCAGATGGTCATCGCGACGCTCATCGCGTTCGCCGTCGGGTACGCGGCCATCGCGTGGCTGCTGCGCTACGTCGCCCACCACACGCTGTACGTCTTCGTGCTGTACCGGGTGGCGCTGGGCAGCCTGGTGATCTGCCTGCTGGCGACCGGCACGATCAGCGCCACCTGACGTCGTCGTGCGAGAGGCCGGCCACCCCGATGTCCGAGGTGGCCGGCCTTCGGCTTCGTCGCCCACCCAGCCACGTCGGGCCGCGCGGCGTGTGCGACTGCGCGGCCCGGTGGCCGGGGGTGGCTACTCTCACCCGCATGTCGCGTTTTCGCCTCAGACCGCTGTACGGCGTTCCCGTGATGATCGGCATTCTGGCGGCCTTTGTGTGGAACCTGGCAGAGCCTTTCGACAAGCCGGAGCTGCCGGCGGAGATGTTCGTGGTGACGGGCACAGTCGACTCGGTACAGGAGACCTGGGAAAAGACGACGGGAGGAAGCAGAAACCTCGGCGTCGTGGTCCATCGGGTGCTGCTCCGCGAGCACCCCCGGGTCGAGTTCAGCGTACGAGAGCTGCCTCGCGAGGAACTGATGCCCGGCACGCCGGTCCGATTCGAGATGAGCAGGGATCCCCGGCCGGATCTGGAGCGCGCACGGTTGTACGACTACGCGACCTACCTGGTCATAGCCGAGACCTTCGTCGTCGACGGCACCGTGATCTACGACGCGTTCCAGGTCAGGGCGGAGGCCGAGGCACGGACCGACGCGGCGGTCAGGCGGTACCGCAGCATCTCTCTGGTGCTGTGGGCGGTGGTGGTCGTCTGGGTCGCGCTCCTGGTCCGGCGGCACCGGGCATCGCTGCGGTCCCTGCGATCCCTGGCGGAGCCCGACGGCGCGTCGGACGCGGCCGACAGGTTCCGGAGATGGGTGTACCGGGAGTAGGGCCGCACCATCGGAACGCGGCCTGTCGTGGCGGGACGATCATCCGAGGGGCGTACCGCCTAGGGTGGTCACCGTGGCGACCCTTCTGCTTCTGCGACACGGCCGGACCACCGCGAACGCCGACGGCGGCCTGGCCGGGCGGCAGCCGGTCGAGCTGGACGACACCGGCCGCGCGCAGGCCACAGCGGTCGGTGCCCGCCTCGCCGGGCTGCCACTGGCGGCGGTGGTGACCAGCCCGCTCATCCGCTGCCGGCAGACTCTCGACCTGGCGCTGCCCGGCGCCGAGCCGGTCGTCGAGGACGGGCTGATCGAGTGCGGGTACGGCGACTGGGAGGGGCAGTCGCTGAAGAAGCTGGCGAAGGAGCCGCTCTGGCCGGTGGTCCAGCAGCACCCGAGCGCCGCCGCGTTCCCGCAGGGCGAGTCGATGGCGGCGATGTCCGCGCGCGCCGTGGCCGCGGTACGGGCGTGGGACGCGCGGGTCACCGCCGAGCACGGGCCGGAGGCGGTCTGGCTGGCGTGCAGCCACGGCGACGTGATCAAGGCGATCGTGGCGGACGCGCTCGGCGTACACCTTGATCTTTTCCAGCGGATCGTGGCCGACCCGGCGTCGGTGACGGCGATCCGCTACACCCCGCTGCGGCCGTTCCTGGTCCGGCTCAACGACACCGGCGGCGACCTGTCGGCGCTGGTCCCGCCGCCGCGCAAGCGGCGCCGGCGCCCGGCGCGGGCGGCCGAGTCCGACGCGGCGGTCGGCGGAGGCGCGGGCGCGGCCGGGTGAGACCGGCGTACGCGGCGCGTTCGCTCTGGGCGGATTCGGCGTCGGTGGGCTGCGCGGTGCTTCCGGACGCCGGATAGGGTCGTGGGTATGACGCACCAGGTGCACGCCTTCGAGCCGCCGGAGCGGTTCGTCGCCGGTACGGTCGGCCCGCCGGGGGAGCGCACGTTCTTCCTCCAGGCGCGCGGCGGCGGCCGGCTGGTCAGCGTGTCGCTGGAGAAGGTCCAGGTGTCGTTGCTCGCCGAGAAGCTGGAAGAGCTGCTCGCCGAGGCGCAGCGCCGCTTCGGCGTGAAGCTGCCGGAGCCGGTCACGACCGTGACCGGCGACAACGAGCCGCTCGATACGCCCGTGGACGAGGAGTTCCGGGTCGGCACGCTGGGCCTGGCCTTCGACGTGGACACCGCCACCGTGGTGATCGAGGCGATCGCCGTCGGCGAGGCGGAGGTCGAGGTCGAGCTGGGCGACGCGGACGACGACGCCGACGACGACGCCGACGAGGACCCGGACGAGCCGGACGACGACCTCGACCGCCTGCGGGTGCGGCTGACCCCGGAGGCGACCCGCGAGTTCATCGAGCGCGCCAAGCGCGTGGTGAACGCCGGCCGGCCCCCCTGCCCGCTGTGCGGCCAGCCGCTCGACCCGGCCGGTCACCTCTGCCCCCGGCACAACGGCTATCACCGGTGACCTCGTCGGAACTGCAGCCCCGACAGGACGGCGCCGAGGCGCTGCGGCTGCTCGCCGACGGTGAGCTGACCCTCCAGGGGCGGCTCGTCGACGCCTCCAACGCGACACTGCGCGGCGTCATCGCGCTCGGCGAGGTGACCGCGCACTGCGTCTACAAGCCGGTACGCGGCGAGCGCCCGCTCTGGGACTTCCCGGACGGCACACTCGCCGGCCGGGAGGTGTCCGCCTACCTGGTGTCCCGGGCCACCGGCTGGGACCTGGTGCCCCCGACGGTGCTGCGCGACGGCCCGTTCGGTCCCGGCTCGTGCCAGCTCTGGATCGACGAGCCGGACGACGCCGAGCCGCTCGTCGGGTTCGTGCCGGCGCGGGAGATCCCGCCGCGCTGGTTCCCGGTCGCCGCGGCGCGCGACGACGACGGGGCGGCGTACGCGCTGGCGCACGCCGACGACCCCCGCCTGGCCCGGCTCGTCGTGCTCGACGCGATCATCAACAACGCCGACCGCAAGGGCGGGCACGTGCTCGTCGGCCCGGACGACCGGATCTACGGCGTCGACCACGGCGTGAGCTTCCACGTCGAGGAGAAGCTGCGTACGGTGCTGTGGGGCTGGGCCGGCCGGGAGCTGCCGCCGGACGCGGTGGAGATGCTCGACGGCCTGGCCGGGCAGCTGCGCGGGCCGCTCGGCGAGGAACTGGCCGAGCACCTGACCATCGGTGAGCTGGCCGCGCTGGCGGAACGGGTCGAGCGGCTGGGCGAGAGCGGCCGGTTCCCGCTGCCGCCGCAGGAGTGGCCGGCGATGCCCTGGCCGCCGATGTGAGCCGCTGTCGCGTTGATCACCCGTAGGGCGGCACCCGAGCGTCTGACGGATCGTTAGGCTGGCGGTCATGGAGTCTTGGGCGGGACATGACGTGCCACGGCTGCCCGGCGAGGGCGTGTCGCTGAGGTTGTACGACTCGGCGCGGCAGGGCGCCCATCCCAGCCGGCCCGAGGGCGCGGCCTCGATGTACGTCTGCGGCATCACCCCGTACGACGCGACGCACCTCGGGCACGCCGCCACCATGATCACGTTCGACCTGGTGCAGCGGATGTGGCGTGACGCCGGCCTCGACGTGCGGTACGTGCAGAACGTCACCGACATCGACGACCCGCTGCTGGAGCGCGCCGAGCGCGACGGCGAGGACTGGAAGGTCCTGGCCATGCGGGAGACCGCGCTGTTCCGCGAGGACATGGAGGCGCTGCGGATGATCCCGCCGGCGCACTACGTCGGCGCCGTCGAGTCGATCCCGGACATCGCCGAGAAGGTGCTGGTGCTGCTCAAGGACGGCGCGGCGTACCGGCTCGACGACGGCACCGGGGACGTCTACTTCGACATCTCCGCCGCGCCCCGGTTCGGCTACGAGTCCAACCTGTCCCGCGAGCAGATGATCGAGCTGTTCGCCGAGCGCGGCGGCGACCCGGAGCGCGCCGGCAAGCGCGACCCGCTCGACCCGCTGCTGTGGCGCGGCGCCCGCGAGGGCGAGCCGTCCTGGCCCGGCGGCGAACTGGGCGCGGGCCGTCCCGGCTGGCACATCGAGTGCACGGTCATCGCGCTGAACCTGCTCGGCGACCGGATCGACGTGCAGGGCGGCGGCAACGACCTGATCTTCCCGCACCACGAGTGCTCCGCCGCGCACGCCGAGCGGCTGACCGGCGAGGCGCCGTTCGCCGACCACTACGTGCACGCCGGCATGATCGGCCTGGACGGCGAGAAGATGTCGAAGTCCCAGGGCAACCTGGTCTTCGTGTCCCGGCTGCGGGCCGACAAGGTCGACCCGATGGCGGTCCGGCTGGCGCTGATGAGCGGGCACTACCGTAGCGACCGCTCCTGGACCGACGAGCTGCTCACGGAGGCGCAGGAGCGGCTGGGCCGCTGGCGGCGGGCCGCCGCCGCGCCGGCCGGGCCGTCGGGGGCGGCGTTGCTGGCCGAGGTACGCGAGCGCCTGGCCGACGACCTGGACACGCCCGGTGCCCTCGCGGCAGCCGACCGCTGGGCCGAAGGAGCCCTGAACGTTGCGGCCGACGACCCGGACGCCCCGGCCCTCTTCCGAGACACGGTGGACGCCCTCCTCGGCATCGCCCTCTAGCCCCGCCCTTTCGTCGCGCCCTCCCGCCCCCTCACGCCGTCCGATCTCAGTCGCTCTCGGCGATCATGCAGTTGTGGCCCCGATGGTGTCGTTAATGTTCCCTTTGTCGGGGCGGAAAGTGCAAGATCGCGGGGAACCCGGCGGGGTCAGCCCAGGACCAGGCCGGGGTCGGGGTCCTGGTCGGGAGCGGGGGCGGGGATCTTGTACTCCTCGGTCAGCGTGGTCATCGGGCCCGGCCAGGTGGCCTGCGCGACCTCGATCGGCTTGTGCCGCTCGTCGTACGCGACGTGCAACAGGTGCAGCACCGGCGTGTCCGGGCGGATCTGGAGGATCTCCGCCTCCTCCCGGCTGGGCTGGCGGGCGCTGATCGTGTCGGTGGCGGTGACGTACCGCCGGCCGGTGACCTCCTCGGCCTCCTGGTAGAGCGGGCGCCCGAACGCCTCGGCCCGCTCCAGTGACGTGCCGGCGGTGTCGGCGGGCAGGAACCACGACGCGCCGACCTCGACCGGGGAGTCGTCGGTGCGTACCAGGTGCCGGCGGCAGAGCAGCTCGGTGCCGTCGGTGACGCCGAACGCGTCGGCCACCTCCGCCGGGGCGGGGGAGCGGCCGACCGAGACGAGCTGCTGGCGGTACCGGGCGGCCAGGTCGGTGTGGTAGCCGCGGAAGCCGCCGTACCGGCCCCGGGACAGGCGGTTGAGGCGGCGCCGGGTGCCCCGGACGTACGTACCGGAGCCGGGTTTGGTGATCAGGATGCCCTCGACCCGCAGCTGGTCGACGGCGCGCTGCACGGTCTGCTTCGCGACGCCGAACATCTCGGCGATGGCCGGGATGGACGGCAGCCGCTCGCCCGGACCCCAGTCGCCGCGGCGCACCTGGGCCTTGAGCTGCGCGGCGATCTGCCGGTGCGGGAACTCGGCCGCGCCCGGGTTGATCTGCATGCCGGACCTCCTCAGAACAGCTAGGTTCCTAGGATGCCCTAGAGGGTGTGACGGCGCCACCCCGGACACGAAGAAGCCGGGCCCCGATCCGAGGCCCGGCTTCAGCGAAGCGGGAGAACTACCAGGAACCCGCTGTCGGTCCGGCGGAACCGCCGCGGCGACGCAGGTACTTCTCGAACTCCTGGGCGATCTCGTCCCCGGTCAACGGGGTGATGCCGGCGTCGCCGACCCGTTCCTCCAGTTCACGGACGTACTCACCGAGTTCGGCGTCCTGCTCGGCGGCGCTGCGCACCCGCTGCTCCCACTCGGCTGCCTCCTCGGCCAGGTCGGCCATCGGCACCGGCAGGTCGAGCACCTCCTCGACCCGGTGCAGCAGCGCGAGGGTGGCCTTCGGACAGGGCGGGTTGTTGGCGTAGTGCGGCACGTGCACCCAGAACGACACCGCGTCGACCTCGGCCCGGGTGCACGCGTCGTGCAGCACACCGACGATGCCGGTCGGCCCGTCGTACCGGGTGGGGGTGAGCTGGTAGCGCTTGGCCGCGTCGGCGTCCGACGCGCTGCCGCTGATCGGCAGCGGCCGGGTGTACGGCACGTCGGCCAGCAACGCGCCGAGCAGCACCACCCGCTCGACCTCCAGGCTGTGGCAGATCTCCAGCACCTGCTCGCAGAACGTCCGCCAGCGCATGCTCGGCTCGATGCCGCGGATCAGCACCACGTCCCGCTCGGTGCCCTCCGGACTGGCCACCATGAACCGCGTGGTGGGCCACTCGACGCGCCGGGTCTCTCCGTCGGCCATGGTGATCGTCGGCCGGCTCACCTGGAAGTCGTAGAAGTCCTCCGGGTCCAGCTCGGTCACCTGCCGGGCCTGCCAGACCTGCTCCAGGTGTTCCACGGCGGCGGTGGAGGCGTCGGCGGCGTCGTTCCAGCCCTCGAAGGCCGCGATGGCGACCGGCGAGCGCAGCACCGGCAGCCCGTCGAACTCGGTCACGCCGTCACCTCACCCTGCTCGTCGGGCGCGGCGCCGCCCCGTCGCACTGTCGCACCCCTGTTGTCCTTCACGTCCGTCAGCCTACGTGCCCCCGCGAGGGCCGGCCCGTCGGCCGCGCCGGTCGCCGGGCCGGACCACCCGGGCGAACCGGCGGAAAGGGGTACGACGGCCCGGTGGGCAGAATGTGGGATGGCCCGGTTCGGGTGACTCTGCCGTACTCGGGCGCACTACCCTGGAGCATGTGTCTATCTCGTTGCGTGACCTGCTGGCGGATCGGATCCTGATCGCGGACGGCGCGATGGGGACGATGCTCCAGGCGGCCGATCTCACCCTCGACGACTTCGACGGCCTCGAAGGCTGCAACGAGATCCTCAACGTGACCCGGCCGGACGTGGTCCGCGGCGTGCACGACGCCTACCTGGCCGCCGGCGCGGACTGCGTGGAGACCAACACGTTCGGCGCGAACCTGCCCAACCTCGCCGAGTACGGCATCCCCGGCCGCATCCGGGAGCTGTCCGAGGCGGGCGCGCGGATCGCGCGGGAGGCAGCCGACGCGTACGCGACGCCGGAGCACCCCCGGTTCGTGCTCGGCTCGATGGGCCCGGGCACCAAGCTGCCCACACTCGGGCACGCGAGCTACGCCTCGCTGCGCGACGCGTACCAGGAGAACGCCGCCGGCCTGATCGCCGGCGGGGCGGACGCGCTGATCATCGAAACCTGCCAGGACCTGCTCCAGGTCAAGGCGGCGGTGGTCGGGTCGAAGCGGGCGCGAGCCGAGGCCGGCCGGGACGTGCCGATCATCTGCCAGGTCGCCGTGGAGACCACCGGCACCATGCTGCTTGGGAGTGAGATCGGCGCCGCGCTGACCGCGATCGAGCCGCTCGGCGTCGACCTGATCGGGCTGAACTGCTCCACCGGCCCGGCGGAGATGGGCGAGCACCTGCGCTACCTGGCGCAGCACTCGCGTATCCCGATCTCGGTGATGCCGAACGCGGGCCTGCCGGTGCTGACCGCCGACGGGGCGTACTTCCCGCTCAGCCCGGACGAGCTGGCCGACGCGCTGGAGCAGTTCGTCACCGACTACGGCGTGGCCCTGATCGGCGGCTGCTGCGGCACCACCCCGGAGCACATCCGGGTGCTGGTGGAGCGGCTGGGCGGGCGGGCGCCGGTGGCGCGGGAGCCGAAGCCGGAGGCCGGGGTCTCCTCGATCTACCACCACGTGCCGTTCGCCCAGGACGCCAGCATCCTGATGGTGGGGGAGCGGACCAACGCCAACGGTTCGAAGGCGTTCCGCGAGTCGATGCTCGCCGGTGACTGGCAGGCCTGCGTGGAGGTCGCCCGCAGCCAGGCCCGCGACGGCTCGCACCTGCTCGACCTCTGCGTCGACTACGTCGGCCGCGACGGTACGCAGGACATGCGGGAGCTGGCCGGCCGGTTCGCCACCGCCTCGACGCTGCCGATCGTGCTGGACTCCACCGAACCGGCGGTGATCGAGGCCGGGCTGGAGATGCTCGGCGGCCGGTGCGTGGTCAACTCGGTGAACTTCGAGGACGGCGACGGCCCCGAGTCCCGCTACGCGCGCATCATGCCGGTGGTCCGGGAGCACGGCGCCGCCGTGGTGGCGCTGCTCATCGACGAGGAGGGCCAGGCCCGCACCCGCGAGTGGAAGGTACGGGTGGCCTGCCGGCTGATCGACGACCTGACCGGCCGGTGGGGCATGCGCCGGGAGGACATCCTCATCGACGCGCTGACGTTCCCGATCGCCACCGGGCAGGAGGAGACCCGCCGCGACGGCATCGAGACGATCGAGGCGATCCGGGAGATCGCCGCGCGCTACCCGGGCGTCAACTTCACCGCGGGCATCTCCAACGTGTCGTTCGGCCTCAACCCGGCGGCCCGGCAGGTGCTCAACTCGGTGTTCCTGCACGAGTGCGCCCAGGCCGGGCTGACCTCGGCGATCGTGCACGCCAGCAAGATCCTGCCGATGTCGCGGATCCCGGACGAGCAGCGTGAGGTGGCGCTCGACCTGGTCTACGACCGGCGTCGTGAGGGATACGACCCGGTGCAGCGGTTCATCGAGGCGTTCGAGGGCGTGGACGCCGCGTCGGCGCGCGCCACCCGGGCCGAGGAACTGGCCGGGCTGCCGCTGGACGAGCGGCTCAAGCGACGGATCATCGACGGCGAGCGCAACGGCCTGGAGGCCGACCTGGACACCGCGATGGCGCAGGGGCGTACGCCGCTGTCCATCATCAACGACCTGCTGCTGGACGGCATGAAGGTGGTCGGCGAGCTGTTCGGCTCCGGCCAGATGCAGCTGCCGTTCGTGCTCCAGTCCGCCGAGGTGATGAAGACCGCGGTGGCCTACCTGGAGCCGCACATGGAGAAGACCGATGACGACGGCAAGGGTCGCATCGTGCTCGCCACGGTGAAGGGCGATGTGCACGACATCGGCAAGAACCTGGTCGACATCATCCTGTCCAACAACGGCTACGACGTGGTGAACATCGGCATCAAGCAGCCGATCAACGCGATCCTCGACGCGGCCGAGGAGCACCGGGCCGACGCGATCGGCATGTCCGGCCTGCTCGTCAAGAGCACAGTCATCATGAAGGAGAACCTGGCCGAGATGGCCTCCCGGGGCGTGGCGGAGCGCTGGCCGGTGCTGCTCGGCGGCGCGGCGCTGACCCGCGCGTACGTGGAGGACGACCTGCGGTCGATTTACCCGGGCCAGGTGCACTACGCCCGCGACGCGTTCGAGGGGCTGTCCCTGATGGATCGCGTGATGGCGGCCAAGCGCGGCGGCGCGCCCGTGATCGACCCGGAGCGGGAGGCGGCACTGGCGGCCCGCCGGGAGCGCCGCGAGCGGCAGCGCACGCAGGTCCGCGAGGCGCTGCCCGAACTGGACGACGCGTCGGTCCGCTCCGATGTGGCGGTGGACGTGTCCGTGCCGAAGCCGCCGTTCTTCGGTACCCGCGTCGTCAAGGGCGTACCTCTGGCCGACTACGCGGCGCTGCTCGACGAGCGTGCCACGTTCCTGGGGCAGTGGGGGCTGCGCGGCGCACGCGGCGGCAAGGGCCCGTCCTACGAGGAACTGGTCGAGACCGAGGGCCGGCCCCGGCTGCGGTACTGGCTGGACCGCCTGATCTCCGACCAGGTGCTGGAGGCGGCCGTGGTGTACGGCTACTTCCCGGCGTACTCCGAGGGCAACGATCTGGTGGTGCTGGACGAGAACGGGCACAGCGAGCGGGCCCGCTTCTCGTTCCCGCGGCAGCGGCAGGAGCGGCGGCTGTGCCTGGCCGACTTCTTCCGGCCCAAGGGCGACCAGCTCGACGTGGTGGCGTTGCAGCTGGTCACCGTCGGGCAGCCGATCAGCGAGTACACGGCGAAGATGTTCGCCGGCAACGAGTACCGCGACTACCTGGAGGTCCACGGCCTGTCCGTGCAGCTCACCGAGGCCCTCGCGGAGTACTGGCACCGGCGGATCCGGGCCGAGCTGGTGCTGCCGGGCGGCGGCACCGTGGCCGACGAGGACCCGGCCGACCTGGCGGGTCTGCTGCGCACCGACTACCGGGGCTGCCGGTACGCGTTCGGCTATCCGGCCTGCCCGGACCTCGAGGACCGGGCGAAGATCGTGGAGCTGCTGGGCGCCGAGCGGATCGGGGTGCAGTTGTCCGAGGAGTTCCAGTTGGTGCCGGAGCAGGCCACCGACGCGATCGTCGTGCACCACCCGGAGGCGAACTACTTCAACGCCAAGTGACGCCGTTGTGTGGGCGGCTACGTGCTCTCTGCGGCTTGTGATGATGCCTCACAATCCAGGCCATGACGTGGTGGCGGCGGGTGGAGTGCCCGGTACGGCCGATCGAACAGGACTGGATCGAACGGTCGATGGACTGGTTCGTGGCGCAGTTCGGCACGGATCGGCTGCACGGCGAGGTTGTGCTGCCGACCGACGACTATTTCCCCGGCGTCTACCGGGGCACCCGCGATGACATCCGATCAGTGCTGAACCGGCTCTGCACTCACATGGGCATCGACCCCGCCCGAGTGGAACTCGAGCACGACGCGGCCGACGACAACCCGGAGTTGTCCGCGCACGTCCCGATCCACGCGCAGTCGAGGAACGCGGCCGGGCATCACCGCATCCGCGATGGTCGTTCCGTCATCGGGATCCGCGACGATCAGGCGGCTCGTCCGATGGCGCTGGTGGCGACCGTCGCTCACGAGTTGGGCCATGTCCTGCTGCTGGGCGACGGCCGGATCTCGGCGCAGCAACAGGATCAGGAAGCACTCACGGACCTGTTGACCGTGTTCTTCGGCCTTGGCATCTTCAGCGCCAACGCCGCGTTCGAGTACTCGCGAGAAGCCCGGGGTGACTACGTCTACGCCCGTACCAACCAGCTCGGCTATCTGACCGAGCCCATGTACGGCTACGCGTTGGCCCGGTACGGGTGGCTGCGCGGCGAGGCGGACCCGGGATGGGCGAGGTACGTCGACACCAATCCGCGCAGCTTCCTCAAACGCGGCCTGCGCTACCTCGCCCACATGGACCGAACCGGGTAACGGCGGCGTCCTCATTCGCCGCTGACCGCGCGTCGTCCGGCCCTGAACGGCCGTACGCGTCGAGCGGCCACGTTCGCGGCACCTGCTGGTCCGCCACCGGCCGCATCGTCGGAGACACCAATTCCGGCTGTGAGGACCACAACGCCGGCCGTCACGTGTCGTAGAGCCCATCCCACGGCTCGTGGAATCCGAGGCGATCCGGATACAGCTCGACCCAGTCGACGTGGCTGCCGTCGCCCGCCCGGTCGCCGGACTCGTCGACCAGACCGAAGACGACGCCGTCCTGACGGGTCTGGAACAGTCGTACGGCGATGTCGCCGTACGACTTGCCGGGCAGGCTCGCGAGCAGCACGTCGAGTGCCTCACTGAGCGCGGCTCGATGCGGAACCCGCGTGATGGTCGAGTCCCGGTACGTCCCGTCGTGGTCGAAGCGGTGCACGTACGCGTGGTGGTCCCACGCCGAGGCGAGGAACAACCCGTCGTCGTAGCGGCCGATCGTGTCCGTCCGGTGGCCGGGCTCGTGCGCGATGGGAATCAGCCGGGGTACGGGCACTCGATCAAGCTACCGTGCGAGCGCGGGGCGCCCGCCGCGACGGCGGACGCCCCGAAGCGTCGATGTGCCGGCCAGCCGATCAGGGCCTCTTCAAGGTTCTTACGATCTGGCATTTGTCGGTGCAGAGGGAGATCACGACCCACGTGATCCCGCCTACCGGCCCCTCCTGCGTGAAATTGAAGTCCGTGCGATTCTCGCCGTAGCCCGATGCGGTCCGGGTCTGCGTGGAGAGGAGAACTGCACTGTCGAGCTTCTCTCCCTGGCGGAATTCGAACACGGCTGTCGTGCTGCCGGGGGTGTGGTCCGAGACATAGCCTTGCAAGCCGACCGAGCGGTTGTACCAGGTAACGCCGCCTTCCGTCAGGCCCCCGGAAAGGCTGGCGCTGAAGGGTGTCACGGGATAGGCGTATGCAGGCGAGGGTGCCCAGCCGACGGCTGACACGAGGGCGGCGATGATGAGTGGGAGAACGAGCCGTCGGCTTCTCATGATGTCCTCCTTGGACCTGGGGGTGCCGCCGGTGTGCACAGCGGGCGCAGTGCGCAGACGCATTCAACCAGAGCAATAGATGCCGGTGTGGCCCCTCCGCACCGATCGGACGACTCGTTGATCTGCGGCACCCGCCTGTCGGTCGGGTAGCCACTGACGAGCGCGGGGCGCCCGCCGGAATGGCGGACGCCCCGAGGCGTGAACGTGTCGGTCAGCCGATCAGCGTGACCGAGTAGTCGTACGTCGTCCCGGTCACCGAGTACGTCGCGGTCTGCCCGTTCTCGCAGTACGACACGAAGCTGCTCGGCGTCCGCTGCGCTCCGGCCACCGCGTCGACCACCGGCCGGACATCGGACCCGACGGGCAGCGCGGTGGTGGTGAGATCGATCGTCCGCGACTGGTTGATCGGGTAGGTGTCGGTGTTCGCCGTCTCCAGACCGTTGCTCGCCTGAACACTGAAGGACATCACGAAGGCGGCGTTGTTCACCACGGCGATGCGCTGCACGCAGGGTTCGGCCTGCGCGCTGGCCGTGGAGGCCGTGGCCAGTGCCGATCCACCGGCGGCGAGCGTCCCTACGAGTGCGGCTCCGACGAGCCTGGCGCGGAAGGTCATGGTGTCACCTCTCGGTCGTACGTGGCGCCGGGCGCCGACTGGCGGCGCCCGGCGTATGGTCCGTATCGAAGTGCCCGAGTGTCTTGGATCGAACCCTGCAGATCGCACGAAATTCTCCGGGACGGGCCCACAGCTTCCGATCCGTCAGAATGAGGGATCGATCCCGACGGCGTGCGAGCGTCCCGGCGCGAGGAGTCCGAAGTGGTGAACTCCGCCCTCTCCGTAGTCGTCCACACGGTCGGAGCCGGCCCGCCACCGATGGCGGACTCGGATCTCGACCCTGGTGCGACGTACTACACCTTCGTCGTCCTGTCCGGCATGTACTTCGCCCCGGTTGTCATGTCGGGGCTCGGTTTTCTCTGCGCCGCGGGCATCGGGCTCAGCCGCCGGATCGGTACGGCTGCCGCGATCGTGATCGTCCTGTTCTACGTGTTGTCGTTGCTCGGCAGTGCCTTCACCTGGCCGGAACTGGAGCACCAGGGAAAACCGAGTGAGACGCTGTGGCTGATCGTGATCGGCTGCGGCGGCTTCCTGGTGTTGCCCTGGCTCGTCGCGTTCGGCGGCACCAGGGTGGCCCTGCGCCGTCGCGGAGCCACGGCCGAGTAGCCGGATGGTCCGCCCGACCACGGGTACACGTCAAGGGTGCAGCTACCCGCGGTCGCCCTTCCTGGGCCATGTGGCCAGCGCCGCCAGGACGGCGCACGGGAGCAGACAGCCCAACACGCCGCACAGCGCGACGACGGGCATCCAGAACAGACCCTCCACGGGTGGGGATGGTAGGCGTTCGATCGGAGCCGTCGCGTGGTGGGAGGCTCGCGGACCACCGTGCCTCCGGCCGGAGGCAGCAGGTGCCCCGTAGCCGCGATTCGCCGCCGGAGGCGGAGCGTCAGCCGATCCTCGCGCGCAGGCCCCACGTCAGGGCGGGGATCATCACCGCCGCCGCGACCAGGTGCAGCCCGACCAGCCCGATCGTCGTGGCGGCGTCGCCTCCGGCGATAAGCGGCGGGACCATCGACAGCGCGGTCAGCGCCACCGCCGTCCACACGAACCGCCGCGCGGGGTAGGCGCTGAACCGCAGCAGGACGGCGGCGATGACGACGCCCATGAGCGAGAAGAATCCGGTCACCACGGCGAACCCGCCCAACGGGATCGTCTCGCCGCCGCCGTCGGGGATCTCGAAGTCCACACCGGCGGCCCGGGCGAGCGCCGCCGCGAGCGTGGTGACCACCGCCGCCGCGAGCGTGGCGACCAGACCGGTGACGGCGAGCCGCCGGAAGCCGTGCGCACGGCGAGAGACGACGCCGGTGTCGGTGCTGCTGATCATGTCGTTCCTCCGAACGTCTTCATGAGGGGTGAGGATCCGTACCGTCGCGGTGCGACGGCCGGGATTGCGCAGCGCGCGTACCCCGGTGCCGCGCAGCCAGAAGCCGGCGTCGCGGCCGAGGACCGGCCCGGGGCTGCCGTCGCGCAGCTCCAGCTGCACCCGGCCGCGCGTCACCACGCCGTACGCGTGACGCCACTGGGCCGCGACCACCGGAACGCGCGCGCCGCCGGGCAGCGCGAGCGTCCGCGCGGGCACTACGGCGTACGGTCGGCGGGCAGGCGCTCGGGCAGCCCGAGCCGCGGGAACCGGTCGGCGTGGAACGTGACGATCTCGGTGATCGCCCCGCCGGTGACGCGCAGGGCGTCGACGGTGAGCGGCAGGTACGCGCCGACGCCGTCCTGCCAGAGGTAGAACGCGACGGCGGGCTGCCGGTTCACGGCGGTGGGCACTGCTCGCAGGCTGCCCAGGCTCTCGAAGCCGTCCGCGATCCAGTCGCTCACCACCGCGTCGCGGCCGATCTGCAGCCCCGGGGTGGGCGGCATCGAGCAGCGCACGTCGTCGCGCAGCATGGCGGCGAGCGCGCCGACGTCCTTGGCGACGGCGGCGTCGGTGAAGCGGCGTACCAGCTCGCGGGTCCGGGTGTCCGTGTCGTCGCCGGTCCAGTCCTGCCGCTGGGCGGGCAGGTGTTCCCGCATGCCCGCGCGGGCGCGCTGCAACGCGCTGTTCACCGAGTTGACCGAGTCGCCGAGCAGCTCCGCGACGTCCTTGGCGGGCCAGCCGAGCACGTCCCGCAGGATCAGCACGGCGCGCGGGCGCGGCGCCAGGTGCTGCACCGCGACCAGGTACGCCAGCTCGATCGTCTCCCGCGCGACAGCGACCGTCTCCGGCTCGTCCGCGCCGGCGGCGGGCAGCTCGTCGAGCAGCCGGTCCGGGTACGGCTGGAGCCACCGCACCTCACCGCCGGTCGCCGGCTCGGGCCGGCACTTGGCGAGCAGGTCCAGGCAGGCGTTCGTGGCGATCCGGTACAGCCAGGCCCGGAACGTCGACCGGCCCGCGAACGTCTCCCGCCGCCGCCAGGCGCGCAGGAACGTCTCCTGGACGGTGTCCTCGGCGTCCTCGAACGACCCGAGCATCCGGTAGCAGTGCACGTGCAGCTCCCGCCGGTGCCGCTGTGCCAGCCCGGTGAACGCCGGTTCGTCGAACCCGGCCAGATCGCGTACGCCCGGCTCTGCCGGCCGCGTGTCCGCACCCATCACGTCATCCTTCCGCTTGTCGTGTCCCGTCGTACGTGTGACGGGCACGGGCGCGGAAACTCATCACCGTGACGGCTCAGAGCACCGCCGTCGGCACGAGGAGCACGTCCTCGACCCCGTCCATGCGTGCGATCTCGGGCGGGTTGATCCCGCCCTGGTGCGCGAGGGGCAGCTTCAGCCGCAGCGATGGGCGGGTCATGTCCGTCTCCAGCCGGCCGGCGAGGTCACCCTTGCCCCGGCACTGCTCGCGCAGGCGGTCGTAGGCGGCGTCGCGGTCCTCGAACCGGACCGACTCGGCCTTGGGCAGCGCCCGGACCGTCTCCTCCACTGTGGCCCGCTGCTTCTCGGTGATCGACGGTTCCAGCCGTACGATCATGCCGATCGCGGAGGGCAGCGGATCGGCGGCCGCAGCGGTGAGGACGGACGACGCGACACCGTCGACGGCGACCATCGTCAACTCGGCCGCCTCGGCGACCGACGGGTCGGTGAGGGTGGTGCGCAACGACTCCGGCATGGTCGTCGGGTCGACCTGCGCCGCCAGGTCCGGTGAGTCCTTCCGGAGCTGGTCGTAAGCCTGCTCGCGGGTCCGGCGGGTCACGTCCCCGGCGCTCGGTGTCCCGCGCAGGATCTGCTCCGCCGTCGCCTTCTGCTCCGCCGTCGCGTCGTGGTCCAGCAGGACGGTCAGGGTGGTGGCGCCGCCTCCTCGGGCTCGGACGCGCAGGCGGGCAGGGCGACCAGAAGCACTGGTGCGAGAAGCAGGGCGAAACGACGCATGAGGGGGAATCGTAGGCCGCCGGCGATCCTCGCGCCGCCCCGAAAACGCGCCGGTACGCCCGCACGGCCGTCCCGCACCGAGGCGTGCGGCGTCAGCCCGTGCGCGGGGCGTAGATGATGACCGCGACGCCGACCAGGCAGATGGCCGCGCCGACGAGGTCGTAGCGGTCGGGCCGGAACTTGTCGACGACCATGCCCCAGGCGAGCGACCCGGCGACGAAGACGCCGCCGTAGGCGGCGAGGATGCGGCCGAAGTTCGCGTCCGGCTGGAACGTGGCCACGAACCCGTAGGCGCCGAGCGCGATCACCCCGGCGGCGATCCAGAGCAGCCCGCGGTTCTCCCGCCAGCCCTGCCACACCAGCCAGGCGCCGCCGATCTCGGCGAGCGCGGCGAGCAGGAACAGCAGGATGGACCGCACGACCGTCATGCGTCAGACCGTAGCGACACCGGGCCGGGGACCGGCCGGGCGGCCCGGTCGGCGGGCCCGGCGAACGGCAGGGGGCAGCAGGCGTTGCGCGGCCTTCACCACCCGCAGCAGGGTGACCGTCTCGGCCGGGTAGAGGCGATGCCCGCCCGGCGACCGCCGGGGCGCGGGCAGCAGCCCGCGCCGTTCGTAGCAGCGCAGCGTCTGCACGTTGACCCCGGCTGCGTCGGCGAGCCGGCCGCTGCGCAGCTCCGGCTCGCCCATCACCGGCCCCGCGCGGCCGTGGCCCGCAGGGCCAGGGCATCGAGTACGGCGACACGGGTCGCCGGAACGCGGATGTCGAGCGTCAGCGTGTCGCCGTCCGGGCGGACGAGATCGAAGGTGAAGAAGGAGCAGCATGCCGACTCGCGGGCGATCAGGTCCCGGGCGAGCGCTTCGGCACTGCCGTCGAGGTGCAGCCGCAGATGCCCGGCGGCCGGCCGGTCGGCGCCGCGCAGCGCGTCGTGGAACAGCCCGTCGAACTCGGCCAGCCGCAGCGGCCGTTCGGTGGTCGGCAGCGTGCAGGTGTCGGGCACCCAGGAATCGTCGGTCACCTCTCGACGGTAAGCCCGTACCGGGGTACCGGATGCAAGCCCGTCACCCGGAAGAAGCACGCGTTGTATGGTCGCGGCACGCGTACGCCGGATGCCTGCTGATGAGCCGCCCTGGTGATCGCCGTGGCCGCGGTCCGCGAGGGCCGCGACGCCTGGCGCGGCGACACCTGCTGCGCCACCTGCGGCCCGGGCGGCCCGCAGGCGTGATCACCGGCCGCGACCTGCGGCGACGTCGGGAATACGGCTGTGCGCGACGGCCCGGCGGGCTACCGTCACCGGAGTACGGGCCGGCGTGGGTCAGGCGCGCCGCGTCCACGCCCCCGCCGTCGGCGTTGACGTGGCGGAAACGCCCGCAGACGAGCATGGGTACGACGAAAGGGGCGGACATGACCGACGAGGTGACGTCGCAGGTCCCGCCGGAACCGGCTCCCGTGCTGCCCCGACCCGCCGGCACGGGACCGGTCGGACCGCCGAGCAGCCTGGACCTGTGGGCGCGTGCCCAGGTGCTGCACCGCTGCTTCGGCGACGACGACGGCGAGCCGCACATCATGCGCGGCCTGGACTGACCGCGCCGGTCAGCGCACCGTCACGCCGGCCCGCGCCGGCACCTCCCACCAGGACGCGAGGTCGGGGACCGGCTCGGCGCGGGCCGTGTACTCCTCCAACCGCCGCCGCTGCTCCACGCTCGGCGCCGGTGAGACGGTGGCGCCCACGCCGACCAGCGGCGTACCGGTTGCCGCCGACGGTGAGCAGCATCGTGCCGACGATCGTTGCCCGGCCGCGACCTGCCCGGCGGGCGCGCCGACAGTACCGTTCCCGCGCACGGTGAACGATTCCCGGCGGCGGTGCGTGAGAGCCGGTGAGCATCACCGGCGGCCGCCGGGGGTACTGCTGCGGGACACGGGAACGAACAGCCGGGAGGTCATGGTGGGGGACAGGGCGGGACGTCAGGGGCGCGGCCCGGTCGCCGGACTGGTGGTGGCCGCGCTGGTGGCGGCCGGTTGCATGGCCGGCGGCTACGACCAGGGCGAGCCGCAGCAGCCCGCACCCCCGCGCAGCGCGCAGCCCGAGTCGCAGACCACCCGCGCGGACGGCACGACGAGCGTGGCCGAGTTCAAGCAGGACATCCAGGACGCGGTCCGGCTGGCCGAACGCTACTGGGCGGAGCAGTTCCGCGCCTCGGGTCAGCGATTCACCCCGATCCGGCGGGTGGTGGCCTACAGCCGCGAGGGCGAGGTGGCCTGCGCCGGGCAGGGCCTGCCGCGCAACAACGCGGTCTACTGCTCGGCCGGCGACTTCATCGCCTACGACGTGAACTGGTCGGTGGCGGCGTTCCGGCAGATCGGCGACGCGTTCCTGTTCTACCTGCTCGGCCACGAGTACGCCCACGGCATGCAGGTGCGGCTGGGCATCCGCTACAACTTCACCATCCAGCAGGAGCTGCAGGCCGACTGCATGGCCGGGGCGTACCTCGGGGACAGCGTGCGGTCCGGGGCGCTGGAGCTGGAGGACGGTGACCTGGAGGAGTTCCGGGAAGGGCTGCTGGCGGTCGGCGACGACCCGGACCAGCCCTGGTTCGCCGAGGGCTCGCACGGCACCGCCGAGCAGCGCAGCGAATCGTTCTTCCGGGGGTACGAGAAGTCGCTCGGCGCCTGCGGCCTCCGGTGATGCCGCGGGTCACCCCGATCGGGGACGGTGACTGGCGCACCGGACGCGGCTGGCAGGATCGGCGGGGTACGCGTACCGAAGGAGGCCCCCGCTGAGCAGCAAGCACCCCGCCGCCGTGCTCTTCGACATGGACGGCACCCTGGTCGACAGCGAGAAACTGTGGGACGTCGCGTTGCAGGAACTGGCCGCCGTGTACGGCGGTGTCCTGTCCGATGACGCCCGCCGCGCGATCGTCGGCACCGGGATGGCCGACGCGATGCGGATCGTGCACGACGACCTGGGCCAGCCGGAGCGGGACGTGCAGGAAAGCGCCGACTGGATCAGCGCCCGGATCCTGGAGCTGTTCCGCACCGGGCTGCAGTGGCGCCCCGGCGCGCTGGCGCTGCTGCGGGCGGTACGCGACGCCGGCATCCCCACCGCGCTGGTCACCTCCAGCGGCCGGTCCCTGGTCGAGGTGGCCCTGGACACGTTGGGCCGGGACAGCTTCGACGCGGTGGTCTGCGGCGACGAGGTGGACTCGGCGAAGCCGCACCCGGAGCCGTACCTGACCGCCGCGCGTCTGCTGGGCGTGCCGGTCGAACGGTGCGTGGCGATCGAGGACTCACCGACCGGGGTGGCGAGTGCGCTCGCCGCCGGGGCGGCGGTGCTGGCCGTACCGGCCGAGGTGCCGCTCGCGCCCGCCGACGGCGTACACCAGATGGAGAGCCTGCTCGGGGCGGACCTGGAGTTGCTCGCGGCCCTGCTCAACCGATAGCGGAAAGGGGCCCCTCTCGACGAGAGGGGCCCCTTTTCCGGTGTGTCAGTCGTGGGCGATGGCGCCCAGGACGTTGATCCGCGCGGCGCGGATCGCCGGCAGCACCGCGGCGACCACGCCGATGATCGCGGCCAGGATCAGGAACGTCACCATCTGACCCCACGGCAGGACCAGGTCGCTGATGCCCTCGTCCTTGAGCGCCTCGACCACCGCCGCCCCGAGACCCGTGCCGACCACCACGCCGAGCAGCGCGCCGAAGATGGAGATCACCACCGCCTCGACCGTGATCATGCGCATGGTCTGGGCGCGGCGCAGGCCGATCGCCCGCAGCAGACCCAGCTCCCGGGTCCGCTCCAGCACCGACAGCGCGAGCGTGTTGATGATGCCCAGCACCGCGATCACGATGGCCAGCGCCAGCAGGATCTGGATCATCTGGAGCAGGGAGTCCAGCTGACCGGTCTGCTGCTCGATGAACCCGGCCCGGTCGGCCACCGACACCTCGGGGCTGTCCGCCAGCAGCCGCTCGATCTGCGGCTGCACCGCGTCCACCGACGTGCCGGGGGCGAGCTGCAGGAACCCCTGGATCGGCTGCGGGATGGCGAAGTCCGCGGCGGCCTGCGGCGGCAGCGTCACCGGGTTGGTCAGCTGCGAGCTCTCGTAGATGCCGCTGACCGTGTACGTGCGGGCGTCGCCGCGGGACAGCTGCACCGGTACCGTCGAACCGACGCTGAGGTTGCGTGCCTTCGCCGTGTCCGAGCTGACCAGCATCTGGTCCGGTGCCAGCTTGCCGATGTCACCGGCGGTGGCCTTCGCCCCGAAGATCTGCTGCAGCGCGGCCACGTTGCTCGACACGGCCACCCAGGTCCGCTCGCCGCCGACCACTGCCATGTCGCCGTACTCGCCGTCGACCATCTGGACGCCCGGGATCGCGGCGGCCTTCTCCAGCACCGCCGGGTCGAAGCTCGCCGGACGCGGCCCGGACGTGGACCCGGAGATCACCAGCTCCGCCTTGATGGTGTCCTCGGCCAGCTTGCCGATGCTGCCCTTGGCCGAGTCCAGGATCACCGTCACGCCGGTGACCAGGGCGATGCCCACCATCAGCGCGGCCGCAGTGATCGCGGTACGGCGCGGGTTGCGGCCCGAGTTGAGCCGGCCCAGCTTGCCCGGCACCGACCAGGAGAACATCGCGCCGAGCAGCGAGACCACCGGCCGGCTGATGATCGGCGTCAGCAGCGCCACCCCGATGAACGCGAACAGCACGCCGCCGAGGATGGTCGCCAGGGTGCTGTCGCCGGCGTGCCCGCCGAGACCGAGGAACAGCAGCACCGCGCCGATGCCGGTCACCACGGCGCCGCCGATGGTGACCTTCGTCAGCGGCCGGTCCGGCGTGGCGACGTCCTGCATCGCGGCGATCGGCGGGATGCGCGAGGCACGCAGCGCCGGCAGCAGCGCGGCGATCACCGTGATCAGCATGCCGACCGCGAACGCGCCGATCACCGCCGAGGCCGGCACGCCCAGCCCGGCCAGGGTCAGACCCCCGGCGAGCTGACCGAACAGGTACGCCAGCAGCGCGCCCACACCGATGCCGGCGGCGAGCCCCAGCACCGAGGCGATCAGGCCGACAGCGAGCGCCTCCAGCACCACCGAGCCGATGACCTGCTTGCCGCTGGCCCCGATCGCGCGCATCAGGGCCAGCTCACGGGTCCGCTGGGCCACGATGATCGAGAACGTGTTGAGGATCAGGAACGTGCCGACCAGCAGCGCCACCGCGGCGAACCCGAGGAGGATCTTGTTGAAGAACGACAACCCCTCCTTGAGGCCGGCCGACGCGTCGGCGGCGAGCTGCTCGCCGGTCTTGACCTGGTAGTCGGCGCCGAGCGTGCGGGCCACCTCGTCGCGCAGCGCGGCCGGCGTGGTGCCGTCGGCGGCCTGGACGCTGACGTTGCTGAACACGTCCGGCTTGCCCAGCATCAGCTGCTGCGCCACCGGAGTGGTGAAGTAGACCTCGTTGGCGCCACCGATCGAGTCCCGGCCGCCGCTGTAGCCGAACACGCCGACGAGCGTGAACTCCTTCTTCGGTGCGAGGGTCAGCACGCCGACCCGGTCGCCGACCTTGACCTTGCCCGCCTCGGCCAGCGCTGTGTTGATCACGATCTCGTCGTCGGCCTGCGGCGCGCGGCCCTCGCGGATCTCCACCAGGTCGCTCTCACCGAGCCAGTTCTGGCCCAGCTGCGGCGGACCGAACGAGGTGACCACCTTGCCGTTGCTGCCGATCATGCGGGCGCCGTCGGCGGCGACCACGCCCTTGGCGTCGGCGACGCCGGGCACCGCCTTGATCCGGTCGAGCACCGACGCCGGCATCGGGGTGCTCAGCGGCATGCCCTCCGCGGTGGAGACGTCGATCTTCGGCTTCGCCTCGACGCTGACGTCGACCTCGGCGTACGCGTCGGCGAAGACCGCGTCGAAGGACCGCCCGAGCGTGTCGGTGAGCACGAACGCGCCGGAGACGAACATGACGCCGAGCACCACCGCCAGGCCGGACAGCAGCAGGCGCAGCTTGCGCGCCAGCAGGCTCTTGAGCGTTGCCCGCAGCATCAGTTGCCCACCTCGACCGGGGCGTCCAGCTTCTTCATCGTGTCCAGCACCGTCTCGGCGGTCGGCTCGATCAGCTCCGAGACGATCTGCCCGTCGGCGAGGAACACGACGCGGTCGGCGTACGCGGCGGCGGTCGGGTCGTGCGTGACCATCACGATGGTCTGGCCGTGCTCGCGTACCGAGTTGCGCAGGAACTTCAGCACCTCGGCGCCGGAGCGGGAGTCCAGGTTGCCGGTCGGCTCGTCCGCGAAGATCACTTCGGGGCGGGCGACGAGCGCCCGGGCGCACGCCACGCGCTGCTGCTGGCCGCCGGAGAGCTGCGCCGGGCGGTGCCCGAGCCGCTCCCGCAGGCCGACCGTGTCGATCACCGTGTCGTACCAGGCCGGGTCGGGCTTGCGCCCGGCGATCGACAGCGGCAGCAGGATGTTCTCCTGCGCGGTGAGCGTGGGCAGCAGGTTGAACTGCTGGAAGATGAAGCCCACCTTGTCCCGGCGCAGCTTCGTCAGACCCGCGTCGTTGAGACCGGTCACCGTCGTGTCGCCGATCATCACGGTGCCCTTGGTCACCGTGTCCAGACCGGCGAGGCAGTGCATCAGCGTGGACTTACCCGAGCCGGACGGGCCCATGATCGCGGTGAACCGGCCGCGTTCGAACTCGGCGCTCACCCCCCGCAGCGCGATGACCTGAGCCTCACCGCTGCCGTACACCTTCCACACGTCGTTCGCCCGGGCCGCGGCCTGCTGTCGGCCTACCGTCGCGGTCACGTCATCTACCTCTTCCGTCTGTCGTTCTCATTGCCGCACCGCCCCCGCTGGCCGGTGCGGCGGAATCCATCCTCGAGGTCGCGAGCCCGAAAGCCCTCCGACCTGGGGTGGAATCCGTGCCGATCTTCCGGTGAGGGTCGACCCCCATCCGGGCTCAGGGTGACCCCTGACCGGCAGGCGACGCCGACGTCAGGGCCTCACCTGGCGTGATGGTCAACACATCAGCCCCGCCGCTGGTCACGGTAGGTGACCCGCGCCACCTCAGGCGCCGGGACGGACCAGTCCCGTCTCGTACGCGAGCACGACCGCCTGCACCCGGTCGCGCAACCGTAGCTTCGTCAGCACGTGCCCGACATGGGTTTTCACGGTGGTCTCGCTGACCGACAGCACCCGGGCGATCTCCGCGTTGGACAGTCCGCGCGCCATGTGGGTGAGCACCTCGCGCTCCCGGTCGGTCAGCGGCGCCAGCGCCCGCGCCGGCGCGGCGGCCGGGTCCGGCAGCACCTGGGCGAAGCGGTCCAGCAGCCGCCGCAGGATGCGCGGGGACATCACCGCGCCCCCGGCGGCCACAGTGCGGATCGCCGCGACGAGGTCCTCGGCCGGCACGTCCTTGGTGAGGAAGCCGCTCGCCCCGGCGCGCAGCGACCCGACGACGTGTTCGTCCTGCTCGAACGTGGTGAGCACGAGCACCCGCACCGGCAGCCGGGCCGACACGATCGCCCGGGTCGCGGCCACCCCGTCCAGGCGCGGCATCCGGACGTCCATCAGTACCACGTCGGGCAGCAGCCGCCGGGACAGGTCCACCGCCTCCGCGCCGTCGCCGGCCTCACCCACCACGTCGAGGTCGTCCTCCGCGCCGAGCACCATCCGGAATCCGGTACGCAGCAGCGGCTGGTCGTCGGCGAGCAGAACCCGCACCGGCCGGGACACGGCGCCCTCGGTCATGCGTCCCCCTCGTCGTCCGGGGCGGGTGGTCCGGCCGGGACCCGGGCACCGGCACGCGCCCGCGATCCGTCCGGCGTGGAACCGGGCCGCCGCGAACCACCGTAGAGGGCGACGGCCGCCCGGCCGCCGATCAGGCCGCCCGATCCCGCGGGTTGGCCGGGCTCTGCGCGCCCGGCGAACACGGGATCGCGGGGCACCACGGTGACCCGGCGCCGCATTCGTCCGAGGGTGACCGGCATCCGATTCGCCCCGCGGTGACCTGCCACGGGACTCGCCCGGCTCGGGGAGCGCGGCGCGCCGGCTCGGCGAACCCGTCCCGGCCGGTGGTGCACGCCCCACACGCTCGATCGACTCCATTTCGCCGAGGTGGCTGCATCCCACCCCCGTCGACCCCGCCACCTCCCCGAGGTGGCGCGTCCCGCTCCCGTCTACCCCGCCACCTCGGCGAAGTGGCCGCATGCGCCCAGGTGGCGGGAAGCGGGCGGTCAGGCGGGGGTTGGTTTCCCAGCGGGATCGCGGGCGGCTTGCGTGCTGGCCCTGCACGGGAGCGCCTGCCGATCCGGTGCCGCCCGGCCCGGCGTCAGCCCGGGCATCCTCCGGCGGGAACGGAGGTCACTCGTCGGCGCCGGGTGGCGCCGGGCGGGAGCGGGCGTCCACGAGCGGGTCGGGTGCGGCGGCAGCCACCGGGAACGGCGGCGGCGTCCCGCCGTAGCTCGGGCACAGCGCCTGGTGGTTGCACCAGTCGCACAGGCGGCTCGGCCGGGGACGGAAGTCCTGCCGGTCGGTGGCCTGCTCGATCGCCCGCCACAGCGCCACCACGGTGCGCTCGAAGCGCACCAGCTCGTCGGCGTCCGGCGCGTAGTCGCAGACCTCGGCGTCCTTGAGGTAGAGCAGGCGCAGCACCCGCGGCACCACGCCCCGGGTGCGCCACAGCACCAGGGCGTAGAACTTGAGCTGGAACAGCGCCCGCGCCTCGAACGCCTCGCGCGGAGCCCCGCCGGTCTTGTAGTCGACCACCCGCAGGGCGCCGTCCGGCGCGACGTCGAGCCGGTCGAGGTAGCCACGGATGAGCAGTTCGTCGTCCACCACCGCGGAGATCAGCGCCTCGCGCTCGGCCGGCTCCAGCCGGCGCGGGTCCTCCACCGCGAAGTAGCCGTCGAGCAGCGCCGTCGCCGACCGGAGGAACTCCTGCGGCCCGACGGCGTCGCCGTCGGCGAACAGCGTGGCCAGCTCCGGCTCTTCGGTGAGCAGCCGGTCCCACTGCGGGGCGACCAGGTCACCGGCCGACTCCGGGGTGCGCGCGGCGGCCGGCAGGTCGAACAGCCGCTCCAGCACGGCGTGCACGAGCGTGCCCCGGGCCTGCTCGACGGTCGGCCGCTCGGGCAGCCGGTCGATGCTGCGGAACCGGTAGAGCAGCGGGCAGGTCTTGAAGTCGGCCGCCCGCGACGGCGACAACGAGGCCCGCACCGTGACCGGCGCCGCTGCCGCCGTCTGGTCGCCGGGACTGTCGATCATCGGTTCCGCCGTCATGCCCGGAAGGTTAGGGCACGCGTGTGACAGGGCCCCCGTCGCCGCACCGAAGCATGATCGGAACCGCGCGACCGCGGCGGCTCGCTCCCCGCGCTCACGTAGCATCGGGCCGGTGCAGCAGCGGAGCCGAGGACCCCGCCGGCCGGGCCTCAGCCTCGGACGGGTGCTCGGGGTGCCGCTGCGCGTCGACGCCTCGATGCTGCTGCTCACGGTCGTGGTCACCGTGCTGTACGCGGCGCTGGCCCGCCGTCAGCTCGACCTCGGCCCGCTCGGCGGCTACCTGGTCGGCCTCGGGTTCGTGATCTCGCTGCTCGGCTCCGTGCTGCTGCACGAACTGGGCCACGCGCTGACCGCCCGCCGGTACGGCATCGGTGTGCGGGGGATCACGCTGGAACTGCTCGGCGGGTACACCGAGATGGACCGCGACGCCCCCAGCCCCCGGGTCGAGCTGCTGATCTCCCTGGCCGGCCCGGCCGTCTCCGCGGTGCTCGGCGCCGGCGCGGTCGCCGCCACCCTCGCCCTGCCCGCCGGCACGCTCGGCCACCAGCTCGCCTTCCAGCTCGCGGTCAGCAACGTCGTGGTGGCGATCTTCAACAGCCTGCCCGGGCTGCCGCTGGACGGCGGCCGGGCACTGCGCGCCGCCGTGTGGGCGCTCACCCGCGACCGCCACCGCGGCACCGAGGTGGCCGGCTGGGTGGGTCGGGCCGTCGCGCTGGGCACGCTGGCGCTGGTCGTGGTGCTCACCATGCGCCGGGCGCTGGCCCCGCTGGCCCTGCCGCTGCTGCTGCTCGTCGCGCTGACGCTGTGGCGCGGCGCCGGCCAGTCGATCCGGCTGGCCCGCATCGGCCGCCGGCTGCACCTGGTCGACCTCGCCCGGCTGGCCCGCCCGGTGCTGCCGGTGCCCGCCGGTACCCCACTGGCCGAGGCGCAGCGCCGCCGCGACGAGGCGGGCACCCCCGACGCGGCGCTCGGCGTGGCCGACTCGGCCGGCCGTACCGTCGCCCTGGTCGACCCGGCGCGCGCCGCCCGCGTACCCCCGGAACGGAGGCCGTGGGTCGCGGTGGACGAGGTGGCCCGCGACCTGGCCGCCGTGCCGGCCCTGCCGCTCGGGGCCGACGGCGAGCGGGTGCTGGAGACGGTGCGCACCCACCCGGGCGCGCAGTACGTCGTGACGGCAGGCGAAGATGTGGTCGGCGTGCTGCACATCGCGGATCTCGCCCAGCTCCTGGAACCCGAACGGAAGACGAACACGTGACCGCAGAGATCTCCACCGTCCCGGCGTTGCCCCCGGTCCATCGCGGGCCGTTCCGGCCGGGCGACCGGGTCCAGCTGACCGACCCGAAGGGCCGGATGCACACCGTGACGCTGGAGCCCGGCAAGGAGTTCCACACCCACCGCGGGATCCTCAAGCACGACACCCTGATCGGCCTGCCCGACGGCAGCGTGGTCACCACCGCCGGCGGCGGCACGGCGTTCCTGGCGCTGCGGCCGCTGCTGTCGGACTACGTGCTGTCCATGCCGCGCGGCGCCCAGGTGATCTACCCGAAGGACTCGGCACAGATCGTCGCGATGGGCGACATCTTCCCCGGCGCCAAGGTGCTGGAGGCCGGCGCCGGATCCGGCGCGCTGTCCTGCTCGCTGCTGCGGGCCGTCGGCACCGAGGGCGAGCTGCACTCGTTCGAGGTACGCGACGACTTCGCCCAGATCGCCCGCCGCAACGTCGAGGCGTTCTTCAACGGCCCGCACCCGGCCTGGAACCTGCACGTCGGCGACGTCGCCGACTGCGCCGAGACCGGATTCGACCGGATCATCCTGGACATGCTCACCCCGTGGGAGATGCTCGACATGGTCGAGCGGGCGCTCGTGCCCGGCGGCGTGCTGATCGGCTACGTGGCCACCACCCCGCAGCTGTCCGAGCTGGTCGAGGCGCTGCGCGAGCGCGGCGGCTGGACCGAGCCGCGCGCCTGGGAGTCACTCGTGCGCGACTGGCACGCCGAGGGGCTCGCGGTCCGCCCGGACCACCGGATGATCGCCCATACCGCGTTCCTGGTGTCCGCCCGCAAGCTCGCCCCCGGGGTCACCGCGCCGCCTCGCCGCCGCAAGCCCAGCAAGGGCGCCGAGGCGTACGCGCAGCGCCGCGACGCCCTGCGCGCCGCCGCCGCGGCCCGCGCGGCGGAGGAGCCGCAGGAGTCCTGACCCCCGCCGCGCGGGCGCGCGCGCACGGGCGGATCATGTGTGCCGGTGGGGACGACACCTGAGCGGGTGGAGACGGTGGCATGAGCGAGCGGATCGGGGCGCGCGTCGGGCGGCGTGCCCGTGCCGGTGACCGGGACCGGTGGCAGTACGGCGGCGCGGCCGGGCGGGAGGCGGCGTGAGTAACCCCGGCTACGGCAACGGCGACCTGCCGGCCGTCTTCCCGGACTGGTCGCCCTACACGGATCTGGAGTCGGCCGCGCGGGCGTACCTGCGCGACCCGGACATCGCGCTGGAGGCGCTCGACGGCGTGCTGCGCGGCGCCTCCGTGCTCGGCTTCACGCTGGAACGCTTCGTCAACGAGGTGAACGGGGTGTGGCAGGAGGTCGTCGTCTGCGACGGCAGCCGGCTGGTGCTCTGGCACGGCGAGGACGTGCCGCCGGGGGAGGGGCCGCCCGGCGCGATGACCTCGTCGCTGCGGGTGGTGCCGTTGTCCACCGTCACCGAGGTCGGCTGCCGGCGGCGGCTCATGCGCGCCGACAACGGCACCGTACGGGTCGACAGCATCGACGTTTACCTGCTGCTCAGCTCGCTGGACGAGGCGCCGCCCAGCGACGAGGCGATCGGCGCGCCCCGGCACGACGCGCTGCGCTTCGGCAAGACCCTCGACGACGGCGGGGCCGGGCAGATCGCCCGGCTGGAGGAGTTCGCCCGGCTGGTCGCCTCGGTGGTCGGCCGGCCCCTGCTCTGAGGCGGACGCACGACGGGCCGGGGACGTGTCGTCCCCGGCCCGTCGTCTCCGTCCACGGTCAGTCGTCGGCCTCCGGGCCGGCCACCTCCACGCCGTCACTGCCGCGCACCACGTGGATGCACTCGCCCGGGCACTCCTTCGCCGAGTCGATCACCTCGAGGCGCAGGTGCTCCGGCACGTCCACCCGGGCGCCCGGGGCCTGCCGCAGCTCGCCGTCCGGGCCCTTGACGTACGCCAGGCCGTCGACGTCGAACTCGAAGACCTCCGGCGCGTACTGCACGCAGAGCCCGTCACCGGTGCAGAGGTCCTGATCCACCCAGACCTGCAACTGGTCGGTCGCGACGTCGGTCACGAAGCACCCCCCATGTTCTCCCGTCCCACACTCCGACGGTACCCGAACGCCCGTACCCGCCCCGCGACCAGCCCTTCGCGATCAAGCTTCGGTGACGAGCGCGTTGCTGTGGACCGAATCGGGCTCATAGCGGCTAGTGTTAGGTCAGAACGTTCAAGCCCCCCGGGGAGGTGGGACGTGGCACGCAGCGACGACGCGGACTCGCGCGCCGCACGGTGGGAAAAGGAAGCCCACGATCTCTCCACGCAGGTCGCGTTCCTGCAAGAGGAACTCGCTCTGGTGCGGCGCAAGTTGACCGAAAGCCCCCGACACGTCCGGCAGCTCGAAGAGCGGCTGGCGGCCACCCAGGCACAGTTGGCGCGGCTGACCGAGAACAACGAACGGCTCGTGAGCACCCTCAAGGAGGCTCGCGCGCAGATCGTGACGCTCAAGGAGGAGATCGACCGTCTCGCCCAGCCGCCGAGTGGCTACGGCGTGTTCCTGGCCAAGCACGACGACGGCACGGTGGACGTGTTCACCGGCGGGCGCAAGCTCCGGGTGGCCGTCTCGCCGTCGCTCGAGGTCGACGAGCTGCGCCGTGGCCAGGAGGTCCTGCTCAACGACGCGCTCAACATCGTCGACGCGTTCGGCTACGAGCGGGTCGGCGAGGTGGTGATGCTCAAGGAGATCCTGGCGGGCCCCGAGGGCGCTCCGGGTGACCGGGCGCTCGTGGTCTCGCACTCCGACGAGGAGCGCATCGTGCACCTCGCCGAGACCCTGATCGGCAGTGCGATCCGGGCCGGCGACTCGCTCATGATCGAGCCTCGCTCGGCGTACGCGTACGAGCGGATCCCGAAGAGCGAGGTCGAGGAACTGGTCCTGGAGGAGGTGCCCGACGTCAACTACGAGGACATCGGCGGTCTCCAGGCGCAGATCGAGCAGATCCGCGACGCGGTGGAACTGCCCTTCCTGCACTCCGACCTGTTCCGTGAGCACCAGCTCCGGCCGCCGAAGGGCATCCTGCTCTACGGCCCGCCCGGCTGCGGCAAGACGCTCATCGCCAAGGCGGTGGCGAACTCGCTGGCCAAGAAGATCGCCGAGCGTGAGGGCAAGGAGCGGCACACCAGCTTCTTCCTCAACATCAAGGGCCCCGAGCTGCTCAACAAGTACGTCGGCGAGACCGAGCGGCACATCCGGCTGATCTTCCAGCGGGCGCGGGAGAAGGCCGGCGAGGGCACTCCGGTGATCGTGTTCTTCGACGAGATGGACTCCGTGTTCCGCACCCGCGGCTCCGGCGTCTCCTCCGACGTGGAGAACACCATCGTCCCGCAGCTGCTCAGCGAGATCGACGGCGTCGAGGGCCTGGAGAACGTCATCGTCATCGGCGCCTCCAACCGGGAAGACATGATCGACCCGGCGATCCTGCGCCCCGGCCGGCTCGACGTGAAGATCAAGATCGAGCGGCCGGACGCCGAGGCGGCGAAGGACATCTTCTCCAAGTACATCCTCGCCGGCCTGCCGCTGCACGCCGACGACCTGGCCGAACACGGCGGCGACGCCCAGGCCACCGTCGCGGCGATGATCGACGCGGTGGTCCTGCGGATGTACTCCGAGACCGAGGAGAACCGCTTCCTCGAGGTCACCTACGCCAACGGCGACAAGGAAGTCCTCTACTTCAAGGACTTCAACTCCGGCGCGATGATCCAGAACATCGTCGACCGGGGCAAGAAGATGGCCATCAAGGAGTTCCTCACCTCCGGACGCAAGGGTCTGCGGCTGCAGCACCTGCTCGACGCATGCGTCGACGAGTTCCGCGAGAACGAGGACCTGCCCAACACCACAAACCCCGACGACTGGGCGCGCATCTCCGGCAAGAAGGGCGAGCGGATCGTCTACATCCGCACGCTCGTCTCCGGCGGCAAGGGCGCCGAGGCCGGACGGTCCATCGAGACCGCCAGCAACACCGGCCAGTACCTGTAGTCCGACCCCCTCGACGAAGGCCCGTGGCGTACGCGCCACGGGCCTTCGCGCGCATCCGGGCAAGCCGCCACACCGGACCCGGCGCTGCCGCCACGCCCCCTGCACGCGTGACGGCGACTACGCTCGACGTGACGGGGACCGGGACGGCGAGCGGAGCGGGCAGGTCGATGAGCGTTAGACGGATCATGGGCACCGAGGTCGAGTACGGCATCTCCGTGCCCGGTCAGGCCGGAGCCAACCCGATGGTCACCTCCTCCCAGGTGGTGAACGCCTACGGGGCGCGGCCGGAACTCAACCGGGGCGGCCGGGCCCGCTGGGACTACGAGGAGGAGTCGCCACTGCGCGACGCCCGCGGGTTCACCTACTCCGGCGCCGCGTACGACCCGGCCGAGGCGCTCGCCGACGAGGACCTCGGACTCGCAAACGTCATACTCACCAACGGCGCCCGTCTCTACGTCGACCACGCGCACCCGGAGTACTCCACGCCCGAGGTGACGAACCCCCTCGACGTGGTGCGGTGGGACAAGGCGGGGGAGCGGGTGATGGCCGAGGCGGCCCGCCGCGCCGCGACCATCCCGGGCACCCACCCGATCCACCTGTACAAGAACAACACCGACAACAAGGGCGCCAGCTACGGCGCGCACGAGAACTATCTGATGCGCCGGCAGACGCCGTTCGCCGACATCGTGGCGTACCTGACGCCGTTCTTCGTCACCCGGCAGATCGTCTGCGGCGCCGGGCGGGTCGGCATCGGCCAGGACGGCGGCCAGGCCGGTTTCCAGATCTCCCAGCGGGCCGACTTCTTCGAGGTCGAGGTGGGGTTGGAGACGACGCTCAAGCGGCCCATCATCAACACCCGGGACGAGCCGCACGCCGACGCCGACAAGTACCGCCGGCTGCACGTCATCATCGGCGACGCCAACCTCTCCGAGATCTCCACGTTCCTCAAGGTCGGCACCACCTCGCTGATCCTCGCCATGATCGAGGAGAAGGCGCTCGGCGCGGACCTGGGCATCGCCGACCCGGTGGCCGAGCTGCGCGCGGTCAGCCACGATCCGTCGCTCAAGCACCTGATGCGGATGCGCGACGGCCGCAAGCTGACCGCGCTGGACGTGCAGTGGGCGTACCTGGAGCGGGTGACCTCCTTCGTGGACGACCGCTACGGCAAGGACGTGGACGCGCAGACCGCCGACGTGTTGCGCCGCTGGGAGAGCGTGCTGGACCGGCTCGGCCGGGACGCCTTCGAGTGCGCCGACGAACTGGACTGGGTGGCCAAGCTGCGGCTGCTGGAGGGTTACCGGGAGCGGGAGAAGCTCGCCTGGGGCTCGCACAAGCTGCAACTGGTCGACCTGCAGTACTCCGACGTGCGGCCGGAGAAGGGCCTCTACCACCGGCTGGTGCAGCGCGGCTCGATGAAGACGCTGCTCACCGACGAGCAGACGCGTACCGCGATGACCGAGCCGCCGGAGGACACCCGGGCCTACTTCCGGGGCCGCTGCCTGGACCGGTACGCCTCCGAGGTGGTCGCCGCGAGCTGGGACTCGGTCATCTTCGACGTGGGCCGGGAGTCGCTGGTCCGGGTGCCGATGATGGAGCCCGAGCGGGGCACCCGCGCGCACGTCGGTGAGCTGTTCGACCGCTGCGAGAGCGCCAAGGATCTGCTGGAGACGCTCACCGGCGGGTGACCCCGATGCCGGAAGGCCCGCCGGGTGCCGGAAACGGGCACGCGACGGGCCTTTCGTCGCTCCCGCGAGGTAAGTTGATCGCAGGCGATCGTGGAGGAGGCACCACCATGGCGACGCAAGAGGGTGGGCAGACCCAGTCCGGCAAGTCCCGCGAGGAGGTCGACGAGGTCACCGCTGAGGCCAACCCCGAGGTGGCCGAGCGGCACGCCGAGATCACCGAGGACGTGGACGACCTGCTCGACGAGATCGACTCCGTCCTGGAGGAGAACGCAGAGGAATTTGTGAGGGGCTACGTGCAAAAAGGGGGCCAGTAGGGCATAGCCGATCAAATCGGACATGCCCAGGGCTCTCGGCGACCGGGACGGCTACCGCCGTTGCCGGGACTGTGGCGAGTGGAAGCCGCTTGAGGAGTTCTGCGCCAACAGTCGTCGCCCTGACGGTCGGGGCAGCTACTGCAAGCCGTGCCACAACGAGAAGGGCAAGGAGACGAGGCTACGCCTGTACGGCGGTAGCCGCGAGTACCACCTGCGCCGTCGCTACGGGGTCGGGGAGAAGGAGTTCCAGGAGCTCCTGGCCGAGCAGGGCGGCGTGTGCGCGATCTGCCGGCGCCCCGATCCGGAACATCTGGACCACGATCATCGCACCGGATGGGTGCGCGGGATACTCTGCTTCAACTGCAACGGTGGTCTTGGCCAGTTCAAGGACAACGCCGACGTCCTGGCCAGGGCGATCACGTACCTGAGAGGAACCACGTGGCAGCGGGTTTTGATCCATCCGGGCGTCTTCCAGATGTGTTCACCAACGCGGGGACGTCCTCCTTCACAGCGTTCCTGAGCAAGGTGGCCCCCGAGATGCTGCCCGGCCGTCGGCCGCTGCCGCCCGGCATGGCCGCCGACATGGCGCCGCACGCGACCACCATCGTGGCCATCTCGGCCGCCGGTGGTGTGGTCATGGCCGGCGACCGGCGCGCCACGATGGGCAACCTGATCGCCCAGCGCGACATCGAGAAGGTGCATCCGGCCGACGCGTACTCGCTCGTCGGCATCGCGGGCACGGCCGGCATCGGCATCGAGCTGATGCGACTGTTCCAGGTGGAGCTGGAGCACTACGAGAAGATCGAGGGCGCGATGCTCTCGCTCGACGGCAAGGCCAACCGGCTGGCGTCGATGATCCGGGGCAACCTGGGCGCGGCCATGCAGGGCCTCGCCGTGATCCCGTTGTTCGCCGGCTTCGACCTGGCCGCGAGCGACCCGGCGCGGGCCGGGCGGATCTTCAGCTTCGACGTGACCGGCGGCCCGTACGAGGAGACCGGTTACGACGCGATCGGCTCCGGATCGCTGTTCGCCAAGTCCGCGCTCAAGAAGCGGTTCCGGGCCGGTCTGTCGGTCGAGGACGCGACGCGGCTGGCGGTCGAGGCGCTCTACGACGCGGCGGACGACGACACCGCCACCGGCGGCCCTGACCTGACCCGGCGGATCTACCCGGTCGTGATGACCGCTACCGCCGAGGGCACCCACCGGCTCACCGACGCCGAGACGGCGGCGATCGCGGAGAGCGTGGTGTCCGGCCGGATGGAGAATCCCGGCGGCTGATGCCGCTCCGCACCGTCCACCGAGTCAGCAGTCCCGCAGAAGGAGAACCGCCGCCGTGGCCATGCAGTTCTACGCCTCGCCCGAGCAGATCATGCGCGACCGCTCCGAGCTGGCCCGCAAGGGCATCGCCCGGGGCCGCAGCGCGGTGGTCCTGAGCTACGCGGGCGGGGTGCTCTTCGTCGCCGAGAACCTGTCCAGCACGCTGCACAAGGTCAGCGAGATCTACGACCGGATCGGCTTCGCCGCTGTCGGCCGGTACAACGAGTTCGAGAACCTGCGTCGCGCGGGCGTGCGGATGGCCGACCTCAACGGGCTCAGCTACGACCGCCGGGACGTGACCGGCCTGGCGCTGGCGAACGCGTACGCGCAGACGCTGGGCGCGATCTTCACCGAGCAGTCGAAGCCGTTCGAGGTGGAGATCTGCGTGGCCGAGGTGGGCGCCACCGCCGAGGACGACTCCCTCTACCGGGTGACCTACGACGGCTCGGTGAACGACGAGCCGGGCCGGATGGCGATGGGTGGCCAGGCCGAGGCGATCAGCGGGGTGCTGAAGAACGAGCACCGGCCGGAGATGTCGCTGTCGGAGGCGGTCCGCGCCGCGATGAAGGCGCTGAGCAGCGTCGGCGGCGAGGGCGGTGCGGCCCGCACGATCGCCGCGAACCAGCTGGAGGTGGCGGTCCTGGACCGGCGCCGGGTCGGGCGTACGTTCCGGCGGGTGACCGGCGCCGCGCTGACCGCGCTGCTGGAGGGCGACGCCGAGGCCGACACCGCGCCGGCACCGGGCCGGGCGAAGACGCCGGCCGTGCCGACGGAGGAGGCGAAGAAGCCGACCACGTCGGCGGGTTCGGCCGATCTGGAGGGCAACGCGCAGGACAAGCCCGGCGAGTGAGATCCGCGCTCGCGGACCCCGCCACCTCGCCGAGGTGGCGGGGTCTTTCGTGTACGGAGCCCGCCACCTCCACGATCCGGTGGGGGAGATCGCAAGCGGCGAGCGTCGGCGCTGCCCATCGGAGGCTCCGGGCGGCTAGTGTCTCATCATGGAGCGGCGAATCTTCGGCCTCGAAACCGAGTACGGCGTCACCTGCACCTATCGCGGGCAACGCCGACTGTCCCCCGACGAGGTCGCGCGGTACCTGTTCCGGCGGGTGGTGTCGTGGGGCCGGTCGAGCAACGTGTTCCTCCGCAACGGCGCCCGCCTCTATCTGGACGTGGGCTCGCACCCGGAGTACGCGACTCCGGAGTGCGACTCGGTGACCGACCTGGTGGCCCACGACCGGGCCGGTGAGCGGATCCTGGAAGGGCTGCTCGTCGACGCGGAGAAGCGGCTGCACGACGAGGGCATCGCGGGCGAGATCTACCTGTTCAAGAACAACACCGACTCGGCCGGCAACTCGTACGGCTGCCACGAGAACTACCTGGTGTCCCGGCACGGCGAGTTCGGCCGGCTGGCCGACGTGCTCATTCCTTTCCTGGTCACCCGGCAGTTGATCTGCGGCGCGGGCAAGGTGCTGCAGACGCCGCGCGGCGCGGTCTACTGCCTGTCCCAGCGGGCCGAGCACATCTGGGAGGGCGTCTCCTCGGCGACCACCCGCAGCCGGCCGATCATCAACACCCGGGACGAGCCGCACGCGGACGCCGAGCGCTACCGCCGGCTGCACGTGATCGTCGGTGACTCGAACATGAACGAGGTCACCACGCTGCTGAAGGTCGGCACCGCCGACATCGTGCTGCGAATGATCGAGGCCGGCGTGGTGATGCGCGACCTGACGCTGGAGAACCCGATCCGGGCCATCCGCGAGGTGTCGCACGACATCACCGGCCGCCGCAAGGTGCGGCTCGCCTCCGGCAAGGAGGTCTCGGCGCTGGAGATCCAGCAGGAATACCTGGCCAAGGCGACGGAGTTCGTGGAGCGCCGGGGTGGCGACCAGACCGCGAAGCGGGTGGTCGACCTGTGGGGGCGGGTGCTGCGCGCGGTCGAGACCGGCGACCTGGACCCGGTGGCCCGGGAGATCGACTGGGTCACCAAGCTGAAGCTGATCGAGCGCTACCAGCGCAAGCACGACCTGCCGCTGTCGCACCCGCGGGTGGCGCAGATGGACCTGGCCTACCACGACCTGCGGCGCGGGCGTGGCCTGTACGGGCTGCTGGAGCGCCGCCGCGAGGTGGACCGGGTGGCGACCGACCCGGAGATCTTCGAGGCGAAGGAGACGCCACCGCAGACGACCCGGGCACGGCTGCGCGGCGAGTTCATCCGGCACGCGCAGGAGAAGCGGCGCGACTTCACCGTGGACTGGGTGCACCTGAAGCTGAACGACCAGGCGCAGCGCACGGTGCTGTGCAAGGACCCGTTCCGGGCCTACGACGAGCGGGTGGAACGGCTGATCGCCAGCATGTGATCGTGCGGGCGGCCGGTGCCCGGCACCGGCCGCTCGTCCACGGGTACGCTGGCGTCGCGATGAACACTTCCGAATCCGCCGGTGGGCCCGGCCGCGAGACGTCCTCGGGCCGTGACGGCACCGAGAAGCTCAACTGGATCGACCGCCGCCGGGAGAAGATCCGCGCCGAGATCGAACGCAACAGGCGCGGCGACTACACGGTGCCGACGTGGGTACTGGCGGTGGCGCTGGCGCTGATCGTGGGCGCCTGGCTCGGGCTGATCATCTTCCTCGGCTGAGCGCCGCGCCGGTCGGCCCGGTCCCGCGACGCCGGCCGCGCCTGTCCCGCGACGTCGGCCACCGCGACGCCGGCCACCGCGGTCCGGCGGCGGGCCGCGCCGGTCAGGTCAGCAGGCCCGCCGCGTACCGGCCGGCGGCGGCCGCGGCCAGGAAGTAGGCGTGGTCGGCGTCCAGGCCCCGGCCCATCGTGGACAGGCCGACCGGGCTGTTCCGCAGCGCCGCGTCCAGGCCGTCTGTGGGCACGGTGACGAGTCGGTGCCGGTCGGCCAGCGGCCTCAGCGCCGCGGTGACCTCCGCGGCCAGGCCGGGGTCGAGACCGTCCGGCACGACCAGCTCCGCGGGGGCCAGCGCGACCCGGCCGTACGCGGTCAGGCTGTGGTGGGAGACGCCACGGTGCCGGGGCCGGGCGTCGGCGTCGGAGATGCGCAGCGAGCCGACCGGGCGTCCGCCCAGCGTGGCGATCGCGTTCACCGCCTCGCCGACGGCGACGCCGGAGAAGCCCCACCGGGTGCCGGTGCCGAGGTTGCCCGGCCCCTGGGCGACGATCGTCAGGTCCGCGTCGAGCACGTGCCGGGCGGCGAGCAGGCCGCTGTGCAGCGTGCTCGCCTCCAGGTCGCCGCCGAACGCCTGGCCCACGCTCACCGTGCCCACGAGGTGCCCGGCCAGCCCGGCCAGGGTGCGGGAGAACCAGGCCGGCAGCGCCCCGCCGTCGGTCAGCACGTACGCGACCCGGGCGTCGGGCGCGTCGGCGCGTACCCCGGCCAGGACCGCCGGCAGCGCGGAGTGCAGGTCGGCGATGACCACCGGCATGCCGTCGACGGTGTCGGCGGCGGCGAGCCGGTCGTGGTGCGGTGACGCTTCCTCGTCCACGCCGAGCAGGATCGGTTGCAGTGGCGTGTAGCGGGCCTTGACCAGATGCCCGGCGTCGCGGCTGTCGCCGGCCTGCGGCGGGTCCGGGGGCAGCCGGTCGGGCAGCGCGACGACCAGCGCGTAGCCGCCGGTGCCCAGGCCCATCAGCAGCGCGCCGGCGTTGAGCAGCACCCGGTCACCGGGTTCCGGCTCGCCGACCAGGGCCGGGTAGGCCAGGGCGCGCATCCTGGTGCCGTCGGGCAGGTCGACGTCGAGTTCGACGGCGCCGGTCCACCGTCGCCGTACCGTCGTGACCGTGCCGGACCGCCATCGCACCATGCGGTGCACGGTATCGGCCGCCACCGGGACGGGCGCCGGGCGGGTCAGGCGTCCGGGTCGTCGACCGGGCGGCCCGCCTCGTCCTGGGTGGTGCGGGCGGGCCGGCCGGCGGAGCGGGACCGGGTGGGGTCGAGGAAGACGTACGCGATCTCCGGGAAGTGCCCGAGGAGCCGGCGTTCGGCCTCGTCGGCGGCGGCCTCGATGTCGGCGCCGGTGGCGTCGTCGCGGAAGTCGACCTTGGCGGCGACGAGGATGTCGTCCGGGCCGAGGAACATGGTCATCAGCGTGTCGACCCGGTCCACCGTCGGCACGTCCGCCAGCTCCCGTTCGATGCGCCGGTGCAGCCGGTCCGACACCGAGCGGCCCACAAGCAGCGAGATGTTGCTGCGGGCCAGGACGGCGGCGACCACCAGCAGCAGCACGCCGATGAGGATCGAGGCGATGCCGTCGTACAGTTCGTCGCCGGTCAGGTGCGACAGGGTGAGCCCGCCGGCGGCGATCAGCAGGCCGATCAGCGCGGCGCTGTCCTCCAGGAAGACGGCCTTGACGGTGGTGTCGGCGGTCAGGCGCAGGTAGCGGCGCGGGGTGGTGCCCCAGCGGCGGGACTCGCCGCGCACCTGCCGGACCGCCCGGGCCAGCGACACCGACTCGATCGCGAAGGAGACCGCCAGCACCACGTACGCGACGAGGTATTCGCCGCTGTGCTCGTGCACCAGGATGGTGGTGACGCCGTGCGTGATGGCGAAGCCCGCCCCGGCGACGAAGGTGAACAGCGCGGCGAGGAACGCCCAGATGTAGCTCTCCTTGCCGTACCCGAAGGGGTGCCGGGTGTCGGCAGGCCGCGCGCCGCGGCGCAGCGCCAGGTAGAGCAGCACCTCGGTGGTGGTGTCGGCGAGCGAGTGGGCGGCCTCGGAGAGCATCGCCGCGGAGCCCGAGATCAGGCCCGCGACCAGCTTCGCGACGGCGATGGCGAGGTTCGCCGCGCCGGCCACCACGACGGTGCCCACGCTCTCGGTCTTGACCTCCGGTTCCGCCATGCGATCACCCTATGACCGGTCGATGCCCGCCGCCGTGTGGGAAGACCCCCGCGCCGCGCCGCGCGGGTGCCCGCGCGCCACGCGCGGGCTGCTAGCGTTTGGGCGTGTCCCGGACCCGTACCGAACGCCTGGTCAACCTGGTGATCTGCCTGCTGTCGACGCGACGCTTCCTGACCGCCGCGCAGATCGCCGCGACCGTGCCCGGCTACGAGCACGACCCGGACGACGCCAAGGACCACGAGGCGTTCCAGCGCAAGTTCGAGCGTGACAAGGCCGAGCTGCGTGAGCTGGGCGTGCCGCTGGAGACCGGCACGGCGAGCGTCTTCGACGCCGAGCCGGGTTACCGGATCGCGCCGCGCGCGTACGCGTTGCCCGACATCCCGCTCGAACCGGACGAGGCCGCCGCGGTGGGCATCGCCGCGCGGCTGTGGCAGCACGCCGGCCTGGCCGCTGCCGCGTCGTCCGGGCTGGCGAAGCTGCGCGCCGCCGGCATCGACGTCGACCCGCAGGCCACCCTGGGCCTGGAGCCGATGGTGACTGTCGACCCGGCGTTCGCGCCGCTCACCGCCGCCGCGCGGGATCGCCGCGAGGTGAGCTTCGACTACCGCGTGCCGGACCGGGACGCGCCCACCCGCCGCCGGGTGCAGCCGTGGGGCGTGGTGTGCTGGCGCGGCCGGTGGTACGTCGTCGGCCACGACCTGGACCGCGCGGCGACCCGCTGTTTCCGGCTGTCCCGGGTGGTCGGCACGGTCCGGGCGACAGGTGAGCCGGGCGCCTACGAGCCGCCCGCCGGTGTCGACCTGATCAGCCACGTGGCCCGCTGGTCCGGGCCGGTGGAGCGCACCGGTCGGGCCACCGTGCTGGCCACGCCGGGCCGGGCCGCCGGGCTGCGCCGCTGGGCGGTGGAGTGCCAGGCCGGTCCGGACGGCGACCGGCTGGTGCTGCCGTACGCCGACGCCGACTACCTGGCCGGCCAGATCGTCGGGTACGGCCCGGACGTGCGCGTGCTGGAGCCACCGGAGGTACGGGAGGCGGTCATCCAGCGGCTCAAGGAGGTCGCCGCCCGCCACGACGAGCTGGCAGTGACCGGGGGTGCCCGGTGACCCGCCCGGCGGCCCGCGCGGGCCGTGCCTCCGCCGACCGGCTGGCCCGGCTGCTCAACCTGGTGCCCTACCTGCTGGCCCGCCCCGGCATCGAGATCGCCGAGGCGGCGCACGACCTCGGGGTGACCGAGAAGCAGCTCCGGGAGGACCTGGAACTGCTCTGGGTGTGCGGGCTGCCCGGCTACGGCCCCGGCGACCTGATCGACATGGCGTTCGACGGCGACCGGGTGACCATCACCTACGACGCGGGCATCGACCGTCCGCTGCGCCTCACCCCGGACGAGGCCCTGGCCCTGGTGGTGGCGTTGCGGATGATCGCCGAGACGCCGGGCGTGGCGAACCGGGAGGCGGTCGAGCGGGCGCTCGCCAAGATCGAGAACGCCGCCGGTGACCTGGCCGGAGCGCCGGTCGAGGTCCGTCTGCCCGGTGACAGCGCCCGGGTACGCGAGCTGCGCGCCGCCGTCGAGCGCGGTCGGGCGCTGCGGATCACCTACTACACGGCGGCGCGGGACGAGACCACCGAACGCACGATCGACCCGCTGCGGATGCTGATGGTCGGCGGCCGGGCGTACGTGGAGGCGTGGTGCCGCCGCGCCGAGGCGGTGCGGCTGTTCCGGGCCGACCGGATCGACGCGGTGACCGAACTGCCGGAGCAGGCGGTCGTGCCGCCGCAGGCCCGCCCGCACGATCTCAGCGACGGGGTGTTCCGCCCGTCGGCCGACCTGCCGCTGATCACGCTGCGGATCGGGCGGGGCGAGCGGTGGATCACCGAATACTATCCGTGCGAGCGGGTCGAGGCCGACGGCGAGCAGTGGCTGGTGTCGCTGCGCGTCACCGACCTCGGGTGGGCCCGGCGGTTCGTGCTCGGGCTCGGCCCGGAGGTGACCGTGGTGGCGCCGGCCGAGCTGGCCGAGCAGGTACGCGCCCAGGCCGTGGCCGCGCTCGACGCGTACGCCACCCCGGCCGGCAGCGCCGACCCGGCGGCCGCCGGCGTCACCCGATAGGCTGACCGCCGTGGTGAAGTGGATCGTGCTCGGGGTCGTGGTGTTCGCGCTGGTCGTACTGGCCCTGGCGATCCGTCCGGTGGTGAGCCGCCTGCCCGGGCTGCGCCGTTCCGCGCTGGCGTTGCAGCGCCGGGCGGGCGAGGCGGAGTCGCTGCGGTCGGCCGCCGAGCAGTTGCAGGCGCGGGCCGAGTCGCTCCAGGAGCGGGCGGCGCTCGCGCAGGAGCGGATCACGTTGATCAAGGCCAAGCGGGGCGACTGATCGACGGCTGTCGGCCCGGTGAGCGTCGTCTGCGCGTTCCCGGGTGGTTACGCGCAGGAATGCGCGGACCTGGACGGTTGACGGGACACTTCGGGTTGGTCGAAACTTCACCGATCGGGCCCGCACCGGCAGGCCCGCGGGGGTGGCAAGCCGCTGCGACACACGTACGATGGGCGACGACCCACCCCTCACCGACACAGAGCGACTGGAGCTTCCCATGGGTGCCCTCAAGCCGTGGCACATCGCCGTACTCGTGGTCGTGCTGATCCTGCTGTTCGGCGCGAAGCGGCTCCCCGACGCGGCCCGCTCGCTGGGCCGCTCGCTGCGGATCATCAAGGCTGAGACCAAGAGCCTGCACGACGACGACCGCGATCTCGCCGAGAAGGCCGACGCGCAGGCCGGCTACCAGCCGCTTCAGCCGCAGCAGCCCGTGCAGGGGCAGCCGTACGCCCAGCAGCAGTACACGCAGCAGCCGTACGCGCCGCAGCCGCAGCAGCCCGTGGCCCCGCCGGCCGACCCGGTGCAGCGCGTCCGCGAGAACTGATCCGAGAGGGCCTCAAACACCGTGGCCTTCGGGTTGAAGAAGCGCGGCCCGAGCAACTTCGCGCGGGCCGCCGACGGCTCGATGACGCTCATCGAGCACATCCGTGAGCTGCGTAACCGGCTGTTCCGGGCGTCGCTGGCGATCCTGGTCGGCTTCGGCTTCGGCATCTGGCTGGCCGAGCCGGTCCGGGTGTTGCTGTCGAAGCCCTACTGCGACCTGCCGCAGTCGTTCGACCCGGCGACCGGCAAGTGCAAGTTCGTGCAGCTCGGCGTCGCCGACGTCTTCCTGCTGAACCTCAAGATCGGCCTCTGGGTGGGCCTGATCATCGCCGCGCCGATCTGGCTCTACCAGCTCTGGGCGTTCATCGCGCCCGGCCTGCACCGGCACGAGCGGCGGTACGCGTACGTCTTCACCGCCCTGGCGGCCCCGCTGTTCGCGGCCGGCGCGGTGCTGGCGTTCTTCGTCACCACCAAGGGGCTCGAGTTCCTGCTCGACGTCTCCGGCGACGACATCGCGACCAACCTCGAGGTGACCCGCTACATATCGTTCGTCACGAACCTGATCCTGCTGTTCGGGGTGGCGTTCGAGTTCCCGCTGATCGTGCTGATGCTCAACTTCGTCGGCCTGGCCAGCGCGAAGCGGCTGCTGAGCTGGTGGCGGGTGGCGGTGTTCGTGTTCTTCGCGTTCGCCGCGGTGGTCACGCCGACACCCGACCCGTTCGGCATGACCGCGCTGGCGATATGCCTCTGCGCGCTCTACTTCGCCGCGGTGGGGGTGGCGTTCCTCAATGACAGGCGGCGCGGTCGCGGGCGTGAGGCCTACGCCGGCATCGCCGACGACGAGGTGTCACCGCTGGACCTGTCGGACGAGCCGGTGCCCACCGGTGGCCGGATCGAGGCGTCCGAGCCGATCGGCGCACCCGAGCCGATCGTCGCCCCCAAGCCGATCGAGCGCCGCTACGACGACATGACCTGACCGGCCTCGCTCACCGCCGGACGCCGTCCCCACCTCACGGGGACGGCGTCCGCGTTCCCACGGCAGCCCCTCCGAGCCTTCCCGGCACGCCCCACCCCATCCCACGTCGATCTTGGACTTTGTGCCCGCCCAGTGCCCGATATACACCCTTTGTCTGGGCCGAAACTGCAAGATCGGCGGGGCGGGGCGGGGCGGGGCGGGTCAGGTGAGGCGGCGGGCTGCTGTGGGGTGGGGTGGGGGGACGGTGTCGGGGTGCAGGATGGCGGCTACGGTCTCGGCGCCGTCGACCAGGCGGGGGCCGGCGCGCACGATCAGCCCGTCCGCGTCCAGCGCCCACACCTGCGCGTCCGGGAACTGCCCGGCCACCGCGGCGGCCTGCTCGGCCGCGCCGTCGAGACGGAACCCGCACGGCGCCACCAGCACCACCTCCGGACGGGCGGCCCGCAGCGCCGCCCAGGTTGTCGGCACGGACCGGGCGCCGCGATGGGTGGCGACCGGCTCGCCGCCGGCGACGTCGACCAGGTCGGGGATCCAGTGCCCGGCGCCGAACGGCGGGTCGACCCATTCGACCACCGCGACCCGTGGCCGGGGCCGGCCCGCCACCGCCGCGCGGACCGCCGCGAGCCGGGCCCGCAGGCCGTCGACGAGGGCCTCCGCGCGGTCCGGCACCCGGGCCGCCGCGCCGACCGCGCGGATCGACTCCAGCACGTCGTCCAGGGTGTACGGGTCCAGCGACAGCACGTCCGCCCGGCACCCCAGGTGCTCCACGGCGTCGGCGACCCGGCCCGAGGGCAGCGCGCAGACGCGGCACAGGTCCTGGGTGAGGATCAGGTCCGGGTCCAGCCCGGCCAGCGCACCGGAGTGCAGCGTGTAGAGGTCGGCACCGGCCGCCACCTGCGCCCGGACGTACGCGTCGATGTCGCCGGGACTCATGCCCCGGGTGTCCCGGCCGCCGACGACCACAGTGGTGCCCGACCGGTACGACGCGGGCACCTCGCACTCGAATGTGACGCCGACCAGGTCGTCACCGAGGCCGAGCGCGTACACGATCTCGGTGGCGGAGGGGAGCAGGGAGACCAGCCGCATGCCGCCATCATGCCCCGCGCGCGGACCACCGCCGGCCGGGGCCGGACTTCGGTCGCCCTCGGGCCTTGCCGGGACGCCGTACCCGCTTAGACTCTGCTGACTCCGCCGAGCCCCCCGGGCGGTGTGCCGGGGTGCGTCGGCGCCCCGTTCCGGTCAGCCCGTCTGACCTGCGCTCCGGAGAACCCGATGAAGAGCCGTACCGCCGCCGTCCTGACCGTCCTCTGCGCGGCCACCGCGCTCACCGCCTGCGGTGACGACGAGCCCGCGCCGAAAGGCCAGCAGGTGCCGGTGACCGCCACCGACACCAGTTGCGAGGTCACCACCACGCTGTTCACCCCCGGCACCGTCACCTTCACCGTGACCAACCGGGGCCAGCAGGCCACCGGGGTATACGTCTACGGCCGGGAGGGCGACGCCTTCACCAAGGTGATCGCCGAGGTCGCGGACGTGCCGGCGGGCCGCACCGGCGACCTGCGCGCGTCGCTGCAGACCGGCACGTACGAGGTGGCCTGCAAGCCCGGCCGGCAGGGCGACGGCGTGCGCACGAAGATCATCGTGTCCGACGACGGCAACCTGGCCAGCGCCGCGGCCGAGGTGGCCTACGACCGGTCGGTGACGATCGAGCTGACGGACGACGCGATGACCGGTGTGGACGCCCTGATCGCGGAGCCCGGCGAGAAGCTCGCGTTCAAGGTGACGAACAAGACCGCCGGGGCCCGGACGCTGTACGTGCTCAACCCCGACGGCAAGCGGGTCGCCGAGATGAAGGCCGAGGCCAACGGCACGGCCGAGACGGTGGTGACACTGGGCGCGGCGGGGGACTGGTCGCTGAAGGTCAAGGGCGACGGCGTGCAGTCGGTGAGCAAGCGGCTGGTGGTGCGCTGAGGCGGCCGCGAAAACCGTCGATCCGGGTGCATCCACCGGGGAGGGTCGGGGCGAAGCAATGGTCGTGACGACAGTCACGGACCTGGTCGCTTCGACGAAAGGCTCCCCGATGAACATCGCTCGTCTCGCCGCCCGGCTGGCCGTGGGCGCCACCGCGGCGGCGGTGGCCACCACCGCCGTCGCCGTGCCCGCCCAGGCCGGCGCCAAGCAGCCGGGTACGCGGTCGCTGGCCGCCGTGCTCACCGCCGACAAGAGCGGCTTTGACCGCAACTCGCGGGACTTCGACGTCCTCACCAAGGCGGTCCTGACGGTGCTGCAGGCCAAGCCGGACTCGCCGGTGAAGGTGCTCACCGACGGCACCGTCGCGCTGACCGCGTTCGTGCCGAACGACTACGCGTTCCGCGAGCTGGTGCGGGACATCACCGCCGCGAAGAAGCTGCCCGGTGAGAAGGCCGCGTTCGACGCGGTCGCCGGCCTGGGCGTGGACACCGTGGAGGACGTCCTGCTCTACCACGTCGTGCCCGGCGCGACGATCGACCGGAAGGCGGCGCTGAAGGCCGACGGCGCGGACCTGACCACCGCGCTCGGCGCCACCGTCGAGGTGGACGTGAAGCGCTGCTGGTACGGCCGCGAGGTGCGCCTGGTCGACGCCGACACCAGCGACCGCAACGCGAAGGTGGTGCGGTACGACATCAACAAGGGCAACAAGCAGATCGCGCACGCGGTGGACCGGGTGCTGCGCCCGATCGACCTGCCCTGAACCACCCCCGCCACGGCGCCCGGCACCCCCTGCCGGGCGCCGTCGGCGTGTACCGCCCACCCGCCGTGTGACCTGGCTCTGGTGGGCGGCGCGGGCTGTGCCGTACGGTGCTCGCCGTGACCGCGCACGATCATGTCCCGCCCGGCCCCGTCGCCGTGCTCGCCAACCGGACAGCGGGCCGGGGGCGGCACCGCGGCCTGCTGCCCGGGATCCTGGGGCGCCTCGCCGCAGCGGGCCGCCCGGTCGAGTTGCTGCGCGCGCGTACCCCCGAGGAGGCGGAGGTGGCGTGCCACGCCGCGGTCGCCGGCGGCGCCGGGGCGCTCGTCGCGGTGGGCGGCGACGGCACCATGCACCGCGCGTTGCAGGCGGTCGCCGGCACCGATGTGCCGTTCGGGCCGGTCCCGGCGGGCACCGGCAACGACTTCGCGGTGGACACCGGCTTCCCGGCCGACCCGACGGCCGCCGTCGAGGTGATCACCGCGGCGCTCGCCGCCGGCCGCTCCCGGCCGGTGGACCTGGCGCGGCTGTCCCGGCCCGGCGAGGCCGACCGCTGGTTCGGCGCGGTGCTCGCGGCCGGCTTCGACGCGATCGTCAACGAACGCGCCAACCGGATGCGCTGGCCGCGCGGCCCGCGCCGGTACGACATGGCGATCGTGGTGGAGCTGGCCCGGCTGCGGCCGCGCCGCTACCGGCTGGTGCTCGACGGGGTGGCGCAGGAGGTCGACGCGGTGCTCGTGGCGGTGGGGAACACGGCCAGCTACGGCGGCGGCATGCGGATCTGTCCGGACGCCGACCCGCACGACGGCCTGCTGGACGTGGTGGTGGGCGGCCGGTTCGACAGGCGCACGCTGATGCGGGTCAAGCCGCAGATCTACCGGGGCACCCACGTCACGCACCCGCTGGCGCGCGTCTACCGGGCGCGGACGGTGGAGCTGGCCGCCGAGGGCATCACCACGTACGCCGACGGGGAACGTTCCCTCGACCTGCCGGTGACAGTCACCGCCGCGCCGGCGGCGCTGCGGCTGCTGCGCTGACCCCCGCCGGGTCCGCCGCAGACGGCGGGCCGGGAACGGCCGGCGGCGCCGGAGAAGGCGGCGCGGGCGAGGGCGGCGGCGCGGCGGCGCGGACCGCGCCCGCGCTCGCGGCGACCACGAGCGCGATGGCGAGCACCTCGACCGGGCGCAGCGCCTGGCCGAGCACCAGCCAACCGGCCACCGCGGCGATCGCCGGACCGAGACTCATCATCACCGCGAACGTCGCGGTCGGCAGCCGCCGCAACGCGGCCAGCTCCAGGCTGTACGGCAGCACCGAGGCGAGCAGCGCCAGCCCGGTACCGAGCCCCAGCACCATCGGGTCGGCCAGCCGGCCGCCGCCGTCCGCAAGCCCGAACGGCAGCGTCAGCAGCGCCGCGACGGTCAGCGCGAGGGCCAGCCCGTCCGCGCCGGGGAACCGCGCGCCGATCCGCGCCGAGCAGACGATGTACGCGGCCCACATGGCGCCCGCCGTCAGCGCCAGCGCGGCGCCGGCCGGGTCGAGCCGGTCGAACCCGCCCTGGCCGAGCAGGACCACACCGGCCAGTGCCAGCGCGGCCCAGCACCAGGCGGCCACCCGGCGGGCGGCGATCACCGACAGCGCCAGCGGCCCGAGCACCTCCAGGGTGACGGCCGGGCCGAGCGGGATCCGCTCGATCGCCTGGTAGAAGATCGAGTTCATGCCGGCCAGGGCCAGCCCGAACGCCAGCACCGCCGCCCAGTCGCGCCGTCCGTACCCGCGTACCCGGGGGCGGCACACCACGAGCATCAGCAGCGCGCCGATGGTCAGCCGCAACGTCACCGCCCCGGCCACCCCGGTACGCGGGAACAGCAGTGCGGCCAGCGCGGAGCCGAACTGCACCGACAGCGCCCCGCCGAGGACCAGCGCGACCCCGCCGAGCCGTCCCGGCGCACGCGGCGGCAAGGGGTGGACACCGGTCATGCCCCTGACGGTATCCGGTGCGCCGCGACGCGTTCGCGCCGCTGGGGTGTGCTCAGGCGGCCCCGGCCAGGTCGAGCACCGCGCCGAGCCCGTTCGGGCGGCCCGCGTCGGCGCAGGGCAGCACCAGCACCCCGCACCCTGCGGCCACCGCGCCCGCGTCGGCCGGCGTGTCGCCCACCATGAGCGTGCGCTCCGGGTCGACGCCGAGCATCCCGCAGGCCCGCAGGAAGATGCCCGGGTCCGGCTTGCAGCGCCCCACCTCGTACGACAGCGCGTACGCGTCGACGAACGCGTCGAGGCCCCAGGCGGCGAACAGCGGCCGCAGGTCGAAACCGATGTTGCTGACCACCGCCACCTTCACCCCGGCCGACCGCAGCGCACCGAGCACCGGGGCGGTGTCCGGGTACGGCACCCAGCCCTCGGGGACCAGCACCCGCTCGTAGAGCGCGTCGGCGAACCCGTCGATGCCGGTGTCCACGGTCTCCGCCAGCCCGGTGTACGCGCCCCGGTGCGCGTGCGGGTAGAGATCCCGGTCGGCCCACAGCTCGGCCAGCCGGGGCGGCACCCGCGCCGGTAGCGGGCCACCGGCACGCCCGGCGGTGAGCAGCCGGTCGGCCAGCGAGGTGGCCCGGATCCGGTCCAGTTCGACGCCGCAGGCGGCCGCGGCGGCGAGCACCCAGGCCAGCGGCTCCTCCACCTGGGCGAGGGTGCCGTGGAAGTCGAAGAGCACCGCCTCCACGGGCCGGCGGGACGGGCCCGGGCGGACGGCGTCGTCGGCGCCGCTCGAGACGTGGGGCAGTTCGGTACGGTCCGGCACGTCGTGCACCCTACCGACCGCTCCGACCGTCCTGCCGGATGGCCTTGACCGGTACTCCTCGGCAGCACCGATTAATCTTGGATCCATGTCGAGCCCCGCCGAGCGGTACGCCGCGGCGCGCCGCCGGGCCGCGCAGGCCTCCGCCTTCCCGGCCCTGGACGAATTCTCGCTGGATCTCGGGTTCGATCTCGACGACTTCCAGCGCGAGGCGTGCGAGGCGCTGGAGCGGGGCAGCGGCGTGCTGGTCTGCGCTCCCACCGGCGCCGGCAAGACCGTGGTGGGTGAGTTCGCGGTGCACCTGGCGCTGCGCGGCCGGCCCGGCGGCGACGCGCCCGCGACCCGGCGCAAGTGCTTCTACACCACGCCGATCAAGGCGCTGTCCAACCAGAAGTACCACGACCTGGTGGACCGCTACGGCGCCGAGCAGGTCGGCCTGCTCACCGGCGACAACGCGATAAACGGCGACGCGCCGGTGGTGGTGATGACCACCGAGGTGCTGCGCAACATGCTCTACGCCGGCTCGGCCACCCTGGAGGGCCTGGCGTACGTGGTGATGGACGAGGTCCACTACCTGGCCGACCGGTTCCGCGGCGGGGTCTGGGAAGAGGTGATCATCCACCTGCCCGAGTCGGTCACGCTCGTGTCGCTGTCGGCCACCGTCTCCAACGCCGAGGAGTTCGCGGACTGGCTGGTCACCGTGCGCGGCGAGACCGCCGTGGTGGTCTCCGAGCACCGTCCGGTGCCGCTGTGGCAGCACATGCTCGTCGGCAAGCGGATGTTCGACCTGTTCCACGACGCCGACGCGGCCCGCAAGCACGACGTGCACCCGGAGCTGCTGCGCTACACCCGGGACACGATGCGCCGGCTGGAGCTGGGCGAGGGCCGCAGCGCCGGCCCCGGCGGTGGCCGTCGCGGCCCCCGCTGGCGCGGCCCGATGCGCCCGGACATCGTCGACCGGCTCGACCGGGAAGGGCTGCTCCCGGCCATCCTGTTCATCTTCAGCCGGGCCGGCTGCGACGCCGCCGTGCAGCAGTGCCTCGCCGCCGGGCTGCGCCTGACCTCCCCGGACGAACGCGCCGAGATCCGCCGGGTGGTGGAGTCCCGGGTCACCGCCATCCCCGGCGAGGACCTGTCGGTGCTCGGCTACTGGGAGTGGCTCGACGGCCTGGAGCGCGGCCTGGCCGCCCACCACGCCGGCATGCTCCCCGCCTTCAAGGAGGTCGTCGAGGAGCTGTTCGTCCGCGGGCTGGTCAAGGCCGTCTTCGCCACCGAGACGCTCGCGCTGGGCATCAACATGCCGGCCCGCTGCGTGGTGCTGGAACGCCTGGTGAAGTTCAACGGCGAGGCCCACGTCGACCTCACCCCCGGCGAGTACACCCAGCTCACCGGCCGGGCGGGCCGCCGGGGCATCGACGTGGAGGGCCACGCGGTGGTGGTCTGGTCGCCGGAGACCGACCCCCGGCACGTGGCCGGGCTCGCCTCCACCCGCACCTACCCGCTGCGTTCCAGCTTCCGGCCCTCGTACAACATGGCCGTCAACCTGGTCGGCAGCGTCGGCGCGGCACCGGCCCGGGAACTGCTGGAGTCCTCGTTCGCGCAGTTCCAGGCCGACCGGTCGGTGGTCGGCCTGGCCCGGCAGGTGCAGCGCAACACCGAGACGATCGAGGCGTACGGCGCGGAGGCCGCCTGCCACCACGGCGACTTCGACGAGTACTTCGCGCTGCGGGTGGCGATCGCCGACCGGGAACGCGCCATCGCCCGGCAGGGGCAGACCCAGCGCAAGGCGGCGGCGGTCGCCTCGCTGGAGCGGCTGCGGGTCGGTGACGTGATCCGGGTGCCGTCCGGGCGGCGGGCCGGACTGGCGGTGGTGCTGGACCCGGCCACCGGCGGGTTCGGCGAGCCCCGGCCGCTGGTCCTCACCCAGGACCGCTGGGCCGGGCGGGTCACCCCCGGTGACTTCACCACCCCGGCCGAGGTGCTCACCCGGATCCGGGTGCCGAAGCACTTCAACCACCGTTCGCCCGCGGCCCGGCGAGACCTGGCCGCCGCGGTCAGCGGCACCGGCCTGGACCGGCACGGCGGTCGGCGGGGCGGCCGGTCCCGGCAGGCGGCGGGGGAGGACCACCGGCTCAGCCAGCTCCGCGTCGAGCTGCGCGCCCACCCGTGTCACGCCTGCCCGGACCGGGAGGAGCACGCCCGCTGGGCGGAGCGGCGGCGCCGGCTGGAACGCGACACCGAGGAGCTGCGTGAGCGGGTGTCCGGGCGGACCGGATCGCTGGCCCGTACCTTCGACCGGATCGTGGCGTTGCTGACCGCGCGCGGCTACCTGGCCGCCGACGGCGAGGTCACCGACGCCGGGCGGATGCTGGCCCGGATCTGGACCGAGGCCGACCTGCTGGTGGCCGAGTGCCTGCGCCGCCGGGTGTGGGACGGCCTGTCCCCGGCCGAACTGGCCGCCGCCGTGTCGGTGGTGGTCTTCGAGGCCCGGCGGGACGTCGACGAGCGGGCGTCGCTGCCGCGCGGCGCGGTGGCCGACGCGGTCGACGAGACGCTCAAGCTGTGGGGCGACATCGAGGCGGACGAGGCGGCACGCGGCCTGGCCGTGACAAGGGAGCCGGATCTCGGCTTCGCCTGGCCGATCTACCGGTGGGCGCGCGGCGAGGCGCTGGCGAAGGTGCTTGCGAGCGGCCACCAGATCGACGGGGAGATGCCGGCGGGCGACTTCGTCCGCTGGGCGCGCCAGGTGGTCGACCTGCTCGGCCAGGTCGCCGACTCGGGTGGCGCCTCGGCCGAGCTGCGCGGTACCGCCCGGCAGGCGATCGCGGCGGTCAACCGGGGCGTGCTGGCCTACCACGCCTCCGCATAGGGTCACTTTCGGTCACCGGTCGCCGGGAATCGACGCACCGCTGCGTCACGGTGCTGCCACCCCGCGAATTGTCGGGGGGCCGATGCACGCCCTGGTCAGGGCCTATCCCATCATTGCCCCGGGCGCCGTGGGTCGCGCTGAGCCGAGGGTGAGGGAAGGGCGTCGTGGGCGAGATCAATCACTTCGAGTACGGGTGGATCACACCCGCGCTCAGCTACGCGTTGTCGGTGCTCGGCTCGGCGCTCGGCCTGGTCTGCGCCGGGCGGATCCGGACCGCCACCAGCGCCGGCCAGCGCGCCTGGTGGGGCCTGCTGGCCGCCTGGGCGCTCGGCGGCACGGCGATCTGGGCCATGCACTTCATGGCGATGCTCGGCTTCGCCGTCGGCGGCACCCGGATCCGCTACGACGTGCCGCTGACGGCCGCCAGCACGGCGATCGCGGTGGCGGCGGTCGGCATCGGGCTGGCGATCGTGGGCACCGGCCGGCTGGCCGCGCCCCGGCTGCTCGCCGGCGGGTTCTTCACCGGCGCCGGGGTGGCCGCCATGCACTACACCGGCATGGCCGCGATGCGCCTGGACGGCTCGTTCGGCTACGACCCGCTGCGGGTGACGCTGTCGGTGGTCATCGCGATCGTGGCCGCCACCGTCGCGCTCTGGCTGGCGATGACCGTCCGGCGGGGGCTCGCCATCGCCGCCTCGGCACTGGTCATGGGCATCGCGGTGAACGGCATGCACTTCACCGGCATGAGCGCGCTGTCGGTGCACCTGCACGAGAGCCGCGGACCGGCCTCCGGCACCGAGGTGAGCGGACTGCTGGTGCCGATCGTGCTGGCGGTGGTCTTCGGTGTGGTCGGGCTCGTCTACGCGTTGCTCGCCGCGCCGTCGGACGACGACCGGGCCGGGGCCGCGTACGTCAGCGCGCGTCTCGACGAGGGGCCGCAGACCGTGGCCGCCGAGCCCGCGCCCGACCCGGTCGGCCTGCGCGCCCGCTCGACACTGGCGCAGCCCGGCGCTCAGTTCCCGACCCGCCGGAGCACAGACCGCCCCTAGTGATCAACTGATCACGATCGGTCGCCGGTCAGAGCGTCGACGAGGCGGCGGCACGAGCCGGCCAGGTTCCAGCGCTGCGCCAGCTCCAGCAGCCGGTCCGGGTCGGCGGGGGACGTCGGCAGTGCCGGGTCCAGCTGGGGCAGCGGCACGTCGGTGGCGACCCGGACCACCTTCGGCGCCACGGCCAGGTAGTCGCGGGCGGCGTCGAGCTTGGCCCGCAGCCCCGGCGCGAAACCGGAACGGGGGTCGTCGAGCGCGGCCAGGATGCCGTCCAGCCCGCCGTAGCGGTCGATCAGCCGCGCGGCCGTCTTCTCGCCGACACCGGCGACGCCGGGCAACCCGTCGCTGGGGTCGCCGCGCAGCGCCGCGAAGTCGGCGTACCGGTCGGCGGGCACGCCGTAACGGGTGCGGACCGCCGCGTCGTCGCAGTCGTCCAGCTTGGCCACGCCCCGGCCGACGTAGAGCAGACGCACCGGGTGCGCGTCGTCGACGAGCTGGAACAGGTCGCGGTCGCCGGAGACCACCTCGACCGGGCCCGGCTGGGTCACCGCGAGCGTGCCGAGCACGTCGTCGGCCTCGTAGCCGTCGGCGCCCACAGCGGGGATGCCGAGCGCGTCCAGCACCTCCAGGATCATCGGCACCTGCGGTGACAGCGTGTCCGGCACGACCTCGCCGCCCTCGGGTGCGACCCGGTGCGCCTTGTACGACGGCAGCAGCTCCACCCGCCACGCCGGCCGCCAGTCGTGGTCGAGCGCGCAGATCATCCGGTCGGGCCGGCGGGTGCGCACGAGCTGAGCGAGCATGTCGAGGAAGCCGCGAACGGCGTTGACGGGCTGGCCGTCGCCGGTCTTCGCGGCCGACTCGGGGATCCCGAAGTAGGCGCGGAAGTAGAGGCTGGGGGAGTCGATCAGAAGGATCGGCTGTCGGTGTGCCACGGCGACAAGCCTTCCACAGCCCTGTGACGGGATGGGGGAGGCGACCGCCGGACCGGAAAACCTGGGGGCGCACGGGGCATGGCATGAGCAGACTGGCGGGGTGAGCTTCGTACCCGGCCTGACCCTGGCCCGCCGGTTCCACGACGAGGTGGTGGGTCCGCTGCTGGCGCGGCGGCTGCCCGGCCTGCCGTACTCCGCCGGTCTGCTCGACGGCGGCTCCGAGCTGCTCGGCCTCGACACGCCCCGCTCCACCGACCACGACTGGGGCCCGCGTACCCAGGTCTTCGTGGGCAGCGCGCACGACGTGGCGCCGGTACGGGCGGCGCTGGACGCCGAGTTGCCGGCGCGGTTCCTCGGCTGGCCGACCCGCTACGCGAGCGGGCCGGAGGCGCGGCTCGGCACGGCCCGCGCCGACGGCGACCGGCACGGCGTTCCGGTGGACGAGCTGGGCGGGTGGCTGCGGGAGCGGCTCGGCGCCGACCCGCGCGCCGGACTGACGACGGCGGACTGGCTGGCGACGCCGACGCAGCGGCTCGCCGAGCTGACCGGGGGAGCGGTGTTCCACGACGGGCTCGACGGCGCGCTCACCGCCGTTCGCGCCCGGCTCGCCTGGTATCCGGACGACGTGTGGCGGCACGTGCTGGCCGCCGGATGGCAGCGGGTCGCGCAGGCCGAGCACCTGGCCGGCCGGTGCGCCGAGGTCGGCGACGATCTGGGCAGCCGGGTCGTGGTCGCCGGGCTGGCCCGGGATCTGATGCGCCTCGGCCTGCTGCTGCACCGGCGCTGGCCCCCGTACGCGAAATGGCTCGGCACGGTGTTCGCGGCGCTGCCGGGCGCGGCGCCGGTGGTGGACGGACTCGCCGCCGCGCTCGGCCCGGGCGACTGGCCGGCCCGGCAGCCCGGCCTGGTCCGGGCGCTGGAGACGGTCGCCGGCTGGACGAACGGCGCGACGCTGGCGGCGCCGGTGGATCCGGCCGCGCGGCCGTTCCACGGCCGGCCGTTCCTGGTGCTGCACGCGGGCCGGTTCGTCGAGGCGCTGCGCGCCGCGATCACCGACCCGGAACTGCGCGACCGGCCGCCGGTGGGTGCGGTGGACCAGTACGTGGACAGCGTGGACGTGCTCACCCACGCGGACCGCGCCCGCCGGGTGGCCGCGGTGGTTGTCGGCCCGCCGGGCGGAGCCTAGACTCCGATTCGAGTCGCATCGATCCGCGACTGTCTATCTCGTCTCCGAGGGTCCGGGCCGCCCGTCGCAGGCGCCTCGCCGGCGAGGACGCCGCCCCGTGCGGCGTTCCCACCACCGAGGAGAACAGCATGCTGTCCAGAATGAGCAGACTCCGGCTGCTCGGCGCGGCGCTGGCCGCCGCCGGGCTCGCCGTCGCAGCGGCGCTCGCCGTCCCCGGGCCGGCCTCGGCCGCCGCGCTGACCGAGGTGACGAACTTCGGCGCCAACCCGAGCAACCTGCGCATGTACCTGTACGTCCCGGACACCGTGGCGGCCCGGCCCGGGCTGCTCGTGGTCAACCACTACTGCACCGGCAGCGGTCCGGCCATGTACTCCGGCACCCAGTTCGCGTCGCTCGCCGACCGGTACGGCTACATCGTGGTCTACCCGTCGGTGACCCGCAGCAGCAAGTGCTTCGACGTCTCCTCGCCCCAGGCGCTGCGCCGCGACGGCGGCAGCGACCCGGTGGGCATCAAGTCGATGGTGGACTACGTACGGCAGCGCTACCCGGTGGAGTCGCAGCGGATCTTCGTCACCGGCACCTCGTCCGGCGCGATGATGACGAACGTGCTGCTCGGCGACTACCCGGACGTGTTCCGCGCCGGTGCCGCCTTCGCCGGTGTGCCGTTCGGATGCTTCGCCACCACCAACGGCTCCGAGTGGAACAGCGAGTGCGCCAACGGCCAGGTGCTGAAGACCCCGCAGCAGTGGGGTGACCTGGTACGCAACGCCTACCCCGGCTACACCGGTCCGCGTCCGCGGATGCAGATCTGGCACGGCACCAACGACGAGACGCTGCGCTACCCGAACTTCGGCGAGCAGATCGACCAGTGGACGAACGTGAACGGGCTGAGCCAGACGCCCGCGTACACGGACAGTCCGCAGCCCGGCTACACCCGCACCCGCTACGGCGGCACCGGCGGCACCGCGACCGTCGAGGCGATCAGCATGCAGGGCGTCACGCACAACCTGCCGGTCGACGCGGCGCAGGTCATCCGCTTCTTCGGCCTGGACTCGTCCACGCCGCCGCCGACCACCGCGCCGCCGACCACGCCCCCGCCGACCACCGCGCCGCCCACCACGCCCCCGCCCACCACGGCGCCGCCCACGACGGCGCCGCCGACCACGCCGCCGCCGTCGGGGGCCTGCCGGGTCGGGTACGTGGTGAACGCCTGGAACAACGGCCTGACCACGGCGGTGACGATCACCAACACGTCCACCACGGCCATCAACGGCTGGAGCCTCGCGTTCACGCTGCCCGGTGGTCAGACGATCACCGGCGGCTGGAACGCGACGTACAGCCCGTCCAGCGGCGCGGTGACCGCCCGCAACGTGTCCTACAACGCGTCGATCCCGCCGGGCGGCTCGGTGGACATCGGCTTCCAGGCCACCCACACCGGCAACACCGGCAGTCCCGCCTCGTTCACGCTCAACGGCAGCACCTGCACCACCTCCTGAGCGGGTCGCGCCGGCGTCCCGGCCGCGCCCGCCCCGACCGGGGCGGGCGCGGCCGGGCATGACCGCACCGGCGGCGGGTACCCGTGCCGGACGGACACCGGCGGGAACCGAAGGAGCGGATATGAAGGTCCGAAGCTCCCTGCGCGCGCTCAAGCGCAAGGCCGACTCGATAGTGGTCCGGCGCCGGGGCAAGCTGTTCGTCCTCAACAAGTCCGACCGGCGGCAGAAGGCCCGGCAGGGCTGAGGCCGCCGTCGCCGCGCGACCGGCTCAGCAAGTTCGAGACGCAGGTGTGGGGCGCGACGGCGTGACGGTGGCGGCGGGCACGTCGTCCACCTCGGCGCGCCCGGCCAGGCGGGCGAGCGCGGAGGCGGCCAGCGGCCGGTAGATCCGTACCGAGTCGGCGAGCGCGGAGAAGTGCGAACCCGAGTTGTCGCCGTGGTAGCGGGTGGCGATCTCCACCTGCTCGACCGGCAGCCCGGCGCGGACCAGCCGCAGCAGCGCCGTCATCTCGTACTCGAAGCGGTCACCGGGGATCGTGGTGAGCCAGCCGAGCAGCGCGGCCGGGTAGGCGCGTAGCCCGGTCTGGGTGTCGCGCACGTCCCGGCCGGTCGCCAGGCGGAACGCCACCCGGGTCGCCGCGTTGCCGAACCGGCTGCGCGCCGGGACCTCACCGTCGAACTCGCGGACGCCGAGCGTCGGCGCTCCGGTGGCGCGCATCCGGTCCGCCACGGCGCACACGTCGGGCACACCGTGCTGGCCGTCGGCGTCCACACAGACCACGTCGCGTCCCGGGTGGTGCGTCGAGGCGTACCGGAAGCCGGTGCGCAGCACCACGCCCTTGCCCCGGTTGACCCGGCGGCGCAGCACGGTCGCGCCCCGGGCGCGGGCCGCGTCCAGCACTCCGGCGGCGGCCGGGCCGCTGCCGTCGTCGACGACGAGCACGTCCGCCCCGGGCAGGGCGCCCCGCAGGTCGCCGACCAGCGGCGGCAGCCGGTCACCCGGTCGGTACACGGGCACGAGCACGATCACGGAACCTCCCGGGTGGACTCGCCCGCCGGCAAGGCCCGCCGGGTCGATCGAGGACGCTCGTACCCCGGGCGCGCGGCGGTGAATCACCGCCGGGGCGTGAGGCGTCCGATCCGCTCGGCCGCGCGGGTCAGCGCGCGCTCGCGGCGCAGCGACGCCTCCGGGGTACGCACACCGAGGAAGCCGATCCGGCTGAACGCCCGGGCGGCCCGCTCCCGCCGGACGGGCACCGGGTCGGGCGCGGTCACCGGCACGTCGGCCAGCGCCGGACCGGACAGGCCGAGCACGCGCGCGGCGAGCATCCGGACGCGGGGCAGGTGCCACGGGTGGGAGACCAGCCCGAGCGGGTGCCGCGCGGTGAACTCCGCCGCGCCCAACAGCCCGTCCTGGACGGTGTGCGCCAGGTTCTGCAGCGTGGTGCGGGAGCGGGTCTCGGCCGCCGACCGGGCGTACGCGTCGAGCCCGGCCTCGCGCGCCAGCGCCCGCATCAGCTCCGCCTCCCGGTAGCCGGCGGGCGGGCCGGGCGCGCCGGCCGGGCCGTGCGGCCAGCCGCCGGTGAACACCACCCGGGCGTCCGGCGCGCGGCGGAACGCCTCGGCGTGCGCGCGGACGTAGGCCACCGCGGCCTCGGTGCGCGCGACGCTCTCCGCGGTGAGCCGGTAGCCGTCGTCGCCGGCCACCACCCCACGGCCGAAGACCAGCAGCACGGTGGCGGGAGACGTCATCCCTTCACGGTACGGCGCGGATCACTCGTCGTCCGGCGGCCAGGGTGGCGTGCCGACGCCGGTGATGCGGATGCCGCCCCACGGGTCCACCTCGGCCAGCCGGGCCCGGGTGACCCGTTCGCCGATCCGGACCTCCACGTCGCGGCGGCCGGAGCGCAGCAGCCGGACCAGGCGCGGTTCCGGCTCGACCCGCCCGGCCCAGTGGTAGCGGCCGTCGACCGGCTCGAACCGCCCGCCGCCGTGCAGCCGCACCGTGGTGCCGGCGATCCGGGCCGTACCCTCCCAGGTCACCTGTCGATCCGTTCGTGCGCGCGGGTCAGCTCCGGTGGCAGGTCCGCGCCCCGGCGGACCCCCTCGATGCCGCTCCACAGCAGCGTGGTCAGGTATTCGGTGAGCGCGGCCCGGTGGATCGGCTGCCCGTGCGTGGTCCACCAGTCGCCGACCGCCTGCACGAACCCGACCAGCCCGTACGCCCACGGCTCGGCCGGGCCGGCGTCGAGGCCGAGCGCACGCAGCCGGTCGCCGATGACCCGGGCCAGCCCGGTCGCGACCTGTCGGCTGGTGCCCGTCACCACCTGCTGGATGCCGGGATGCCCGGACTCGTGCACGAGGAACCGGTAGAGCGACGGCTCGTACTCGACCACGCTCAGGTACGCGTCGATGGTCGCCTCGACCAGCGCGCGCTCCTCGCGTACCTGCTCCACGGCGGGGGCGATGGCGGCGACCACGCGCGCCGCGACCACCTCGCTGACCGCCAGCCAGAGCTGTGCCTTGTCGGCGAAGTAGCGGTAGAGCACCGGTTTGCTGACCCCGGCGGTGGCGGCGACCTGGTCCATGTCGACGCTCGGGCCGTGCTGCAGCAGCGCCTGCACGGCCGCCGCGATCAGTTCCTGCCGCCGCTGTTCACGGTGGTCGGCCCAGCGGTCGCGCCGCCCGCCGGAGCGGGGTGCGGCCGGCTCCCGGGGGGCGTCGGGGCCATTGACATCGGTGGTGGTCCGTCGCATGCTACCACTCGTAACAGTTACTCGAAGTTACGTCAATATGGAGGGGTCATGGCCGGATTCCCGCGCGAGGCGGTCGCCGACCGCCTGCTCTCCGCCTCGGTGCGCACCAGCTACGACCCGATGGTCGACATCGACTGGTCGGCGCCACCGGTGCCCGGCGCGTACTGGATGCCGCCGACGCGCAGCAGCCTCTACGGCACGTCCCTGTGGGACGGACTGACCGAGGACCAGCGGGTTGAGCTGACCAAGCACGAGGTCGCCAGCGCCGCCGCCGCCGGGATCTGGTTCGAGACGATCCTCATGCAGATGCTGATCCGGCAGTACTACGACGCGGACCCGACCAGCCGGCACGCCCAGTACGCCCTCACCGAGGTCGCCGACGAGTGCCGGCACTCCGTCATGTTCGGCCGGCTCATCGAGGCCACCGGCGCGCCGGTCTACCGCGCCGAGCCGTTCGACCACCTGCTCGGGCGATGGCTCAAGTCCACCGCGACCGGCCCGCAGATGTACGCGGCCATCCTGATCGCCGAGGAGATCCTCGACTCGTTCCAGCGCGAGATCATGGCCGACGAGTCGTTGCAGCCGCTGATCCGGATGGTGTCGCGCATCCACGTGGTGGAGGAGGCCCGGCACGTCCGCTTCGCCCGCGACGAGCTGACCCGCCAGGTCGAGGCCGCCGGGCCGGTGGCGCTCGCGTACGCGCGGCTGGTGATCGGCCGGGCCGCGTACTCGATCACGCGACGCCTGGTCCACCCGCGGGCGTACGCGGCGGTCGGGATCGATCCGGCGGCCGGGCGGGCCGCGGCGCGTACGAACCCGCACTGGCGGGCCACGCTGCGCTGGTCCGCGCAGCGGATCGCCGACCACCTGACCGACCTGGGTCTGGTCGCCGGGCCGGGCCTGGTGCTGTGGCGCCGGGCCGGGCTGGTGGAGGGCTGACCGGCGGCGACCCGAAGGGGAAAGGATCGCCGCCGGCCGCCCGGTCAGGAGGTGGGGAAGTCGTCGGCGGTACGGATCCGGTCGCGCATGTACGCGCCGGACTCGGTGAGCACCGACGTTCCGCCGAACGAGCCGGACGCGCAGGTGCCCGGCCGCAGCGCCGCCGAGCCCTCGGGGGCGTCGGAGAACGTCCAGTTCGCGTAGCTGATCTTCAGCCGGTCGAGCAGGTCGAGCCAGGCGTTGCTGCTCGCGGTGTCGACGGCGCCGTCACCGGTGTAGGTGACGGTGCCGAACTCGGTGACGAACAGCGGCAACCGGCTCGCCGCCCGCTGCACCTCGTTGCGGTAGTTGTCCTTGTGCGACGCGGCGTAGAAGTGGAACGTGTACATGATGTTCTGCGCCCGCACCGGGTTGTTCACGATCTCGTCGGAGTTACTGCCGTCGGACACACCCAGCGAGGACCATCCGCGGGTGCCGACGATGACCACCGCGTCCGGGTCGTTGGCCCGGATCACCGGGATGACCTGCTCGGCGTAGGTGCGGATGGTCGACCAGCTCACCCCGTTGGGTTCGTTGGTGATCTCGTAGATCACGTTCTTCTTCGCCGCGTTGCGCGCCGACACGGTGGCGAAGAACGTCTTGGCCCGGTCCAGGTTGTACATCGGGTCGCCGGGGGTCAGCGTGTGGAAGTCGATCAGCGCGTACATGCCCCGCGCCTCGGCCTTGTCCACGAGCGTGTTCACCTGGGCGGTGAAGCCGGCCGGGTTGGTCTCGTAGCCCTGCTCCTGCACGTACATCGAGACGCGCAGCAGGTCGGAGCGCCACTCGTTCGCCAGCACGTCCAGTGAGGCGTCGGTGTAACAGTTGGCGAACCACTGCAACCCGTGCGTGCTCATACCGCGCAGCTGGATCGGCCGCCCGTACTGGTTGCAGAGGTTGACGCCGCACACCTGGAGCTGGCCGTTGATCGCCACCGGCGTGGTGCCGGTCGGCGGCGGGGTGGTGGGTGGCGGGGTGGCGGGCGGGGGAGTGGTCGGCGGCGGCGTGGTCGCGGGCGGCGGGGTGCTCGTGCCGCCGGTGCAGACCGTGCCGTTGAGCGTGAACGACGTGGGGTTCGGGTTCGACCCGGTCCATGAGCCGTTGAAGCCGATCGTGGTGCTCGCGCCGGTGCCGAGCGTGCCGTTGTAGTCCAGGCTGCGCGCGGTGACCGCCGAGCCGCTCTGCTGCCAGGTGGCCGACCAGCCCTGCACCAGGCGCTGGCCGCCGTCGGGGAAGGTGAAGCCCAGCGTCCAGTTGCTCACCGGATCGCCGAGGTTGCGCACCGCCACGTTCGCGGTGAAGCCGCCGGGCCAGGAGTTGGTGGTGTAGGTGACGGCGCAGCCGGTCGCCGCCATCGCGTTCGGCGAGGGCAGGACGGCCACCGCCGCCAGGGCGAGCGCGCCGACCGCGCCGCCGGCGAGCAGGTGCCGCCGGGACGGGCGGGGAATCGAGAACATGCGGGAAGGTCCCATCGCTGGATGGTGATCGGACGGTGCCCGTCGTGAACCTGCCCGGAAAGCCCGACGCGGCGGCCTGGGGGGAGCGCTCCCAGGCCGAGCGTAGAGGTGGACGCCGATGCGTGCAACAACTGCGGCTCAGCGGCCGCCGCGCCGCCCGCCGTAGAGCCGCAGCGCGTTGCAGACGTCGAACACACCCGGCACGTCCCAGGCCAGCTCGGCGGCGACCAGGCGGGTCTCCGGGTCGGCCACCAGGCCGGCGAGGATGACCACCCGGTTCTGCACGGTCACGGTGATCTGCTGCCGGCGGGTGGTCCAGTCGGCGCTGAGCCGCTGCGCGACGAGCGACGCGAGCCGGGTGTCCGCGTCGTCGGGCTCCGGTCCGCCGCCGGTGTACGGGAACTCGGGGTACGGCCAGGGCATCACCACGGGGAGGGCTCCTTCTGTTCGGTCAGGACCGGTCGCCGGGTTGCGGGGCCCGGCGCCGGGGCGCGGCCGTCGACGACGGTGAAGACGCCGTCGAGCCGCATGGTGTGCAGCACGGTGAGCACGAACCGCGACGGCGACAGCAGACACAGTTGCCGTCCGTCGCGCCGCGCGTCCTGGTGCGCGCGCACCAGCAGGCTGAGCCCGGCGGAGTCGATCACCTCCAGGCCGGACAGGTCGACCAGCTCCATGTCGTCGCGGTGGGAGCGCTCGGCGAGGGCGCGGCGGACCGCGGTGGCCGGGTCGACGTCGTGCGCCGCCGGGGTGCCGGCGACCTGTTCCAGATCGTCCATGCCCAGGCCGTCGTCGGCGATGACCGCCCGGGTGCTGCACCGGGGACAGTGGTGGGGGCCGGACGCGAACGGAGAGCCGACCCAGTCGTGCTCGAACACGAGCGTCCACACCACCTCGGCGTCGGGCAGCGTGGCGCCGGTGCCGGTGACGCTGTCGCCGCAGCCGTCGCAGATGAGCATCATCAGGTGGTCAGCGGGTACGACAGTCACACCTCCTCCTTCCGCCGGCCGCCGCCCGCACCGGGCGGCGTCTGGCCCTCCGGCTCCGGCCGGCCCGCGGCGACCACCGCCAGCACGACCGCCACGGCGGCGAAGCCGGTCTGCACCACCAGCGGCAGCACCGGCGATCCGTCGGTGCGGTGGTCCACCAGGCCGACCACGATCGCGCCGAGCAGCGCGGACGCCACGCCGAGCGCGAGTGTCAGCCACACCGGGACGGCCTTGCGCCCCGGCAGAACGAGGCGTCCCAGCCCGCCGACGGCCAGACCCACCACGAGCGCTCCGACGAGCGTGCTGCCGGTCACCACTCCTCCTCAGCGAGATGCGGACGCGACCCGGGCCCGGCCGCGCACGGCCGGACGGGGCGTGTCGACGACAGGTACGGCACCGAGCCCGGAGTTCTCCAGGATGCGCCGGATCCGTGGAGGTGGATTGCTCAGCGTGAGCAGGCCGCCCTGCCGCGCCAGCCGGCGGTGCACGTCCAGCAGCAGCGCGACGGCGGCGGGGTCCACATGCCGGCACCCGGCGAGGTCGACGGTCAGCTCGCGGGGCCGCAGCGCGAGGATGCGGTCCAGCACGTGGGCGACCTCGGCCAGCCCGGCGGGGTCCAGCTCGTCGGTGATGTCCACGCGCACGTGCGGCACGGCGGACTCCGGCGGGGACGGCAGGCTGGCAGGCATCGGGTCGCTTCCGTGACGGGATCGGGTCAGTCCCCACTCTGCGCAGGGATCTTGGAGGTCACCGGACGGTTGTATGACGGTTCGATGACAAAAACCACGAACGGCCCACGCGATTGGGCGACCCGTGCCGGGCCGGTCATGATGCCCATATGACGGCCGTACTGGTGATCGAGGACGACGACCGCATCCGGCTCGCGCTGCAGCTCGCCCTGGAGGAGGAGGGCTACGAGGCCGACGGCGCGCCGACCGCCGAGGACGGGCTGCGCCGGCAGCGGGAGAAGCCGGCGGACTACGTGCTCGTCGACCTCATGCTGCCCGGCATGAACGGGTTCGACTGCATCCGTCAGCTGCGCCGCGACGACGACGTACCGGTCGTGGTGATCAGCGCCCGCGACGACACCCACGACATCGTCGCCGCGCTGGAGGCCGGTGCCGACGACTACGTGGTGAAGCCGGTCGCGATCAAGGAACTGTCCGCCCGGCTGCGGGCGCTGCGCCGGCGCGTCCGCACGGTGGCCGGGCCGGTGCCCGCCCAGTTCTTCGGCGACCTGGAGATCAGCGCGGAGGCCGGCGAGGTGCGGCGCTCGGGCCGGCCGGTGCCGGTGACCCGCACCGAGTTCCGGCTGCTCTGCGAGCTGGCCGAGCACGCCGGCCGGGTGCTGTCGCGCCAGCAGCTGCTCAGCCGCGTCTGGGGCTACGAGACCGGTGACGAGCGGCTCGTCGACGTGCACGTGGGCCGGCTGCGCCAGAAGATCGAATCCGACCCGGCCAACCCGCGCCACCTGGTCACCCTGCGCGGCCTCGGCTACAAGCTCCAGCGATGACCCGCCCCGGCCTGCGCGCCCGGGTCACCGCGGCGTTCGCCGTCGGTGCGTTGCTGCTGTCGGCGCTGATGGCCCTCTTCTCGTACGACCTGACCCGGCGCTCGCTGCTCGACGAGCGGGAGCGCACCGCGGTCCGGGCCGCCTACTACGACGCCGCAGTGGTTCGCTCCGGCCTGGACACCGGCACCCCGGACGTGGTGGCCGTGCTGCGCTCGCTCGACACCGGCAGCGCCCGCCGTCCGCTGCTGCACCTGCCCGACGGCTGGTACGCCCGGACCGCCGACGTGGGCGCCCGCTCGGTGCCGGTGGAGTTGCAGCGGATGGTGGCCGACGGCAAGCCCGCGGTGCAGCGGATCCGGCTCGACGGGCAGCCCGCGCTGCTGGTGGGCGTGCCGCTGCCCGGCGCGCTCGGCTACTACGAGCTGACCTCGCTGCGGGAGGTCGAGGAGACGTTCCAGGTGGTGGGCCTGGCGCTGATCGCCGTGGCGATCATGGTCGCCGGCGCGGGCGCGGCGCTCGGCTGGTACGCCACCCGGCACAGCCTGCGGCCGCTCACGGCGGTCGCCGACGCGGCGGAACGGATCGCCGCGGGTGACTTCGCCACCCGGCTCGACCCGACCACCGATCCCGACCTCACGCGCCTGTCCAGCTCGTTCAACGAGATGGTCGACAAGCTGGTGCACCGGATCGAGCGGGACCGGCGCTTCGCCGCCGACGTGAGTCACGAGCTGCGTTCGCCGTTGCAGACGCTGGCCGCCGCCGCGAGCGTGCTCCACCGCCGCCGGGAGCACCAGGACGAACGCACCGCGACCGCGGCGGGCCTGGTCGCCGACGAGGTGACCCGGTTCCAGCGCCTGGTCGACGACCTCATCCAGCTGGCCCGCACCGAGCAGCCGGCCCACCGCGAGACGGTCGACGTGGTGGAGCTGGCCCGGACGGTCTGCCGGGAACGGTCGCTGCCGGAGAGCCTGGTGACAGTCGACGGCGACGCCCCGCGCCTGTGGTGGGTCGACCGGCGCCGGTTCGCCCAGACGCTTCTGAACCTGCTGGAGAACGCCGAGCGGTACGGCGGCGGACCGGTCACGGTACGCCTGGCCGGGCGCGACGGCGTGGGCGTGCTGGAGGTCGATGACGCCGGTCCGGGCGTGCCACCCGGCGACCGCGAGATCATCTTCGACCGGTTCGTCAGGGGGCGGGCGGCGCACGACCGGGCCGGCACCGACGGCACCGGCCTCGGGCTCGCGCTGGTGGCGCAGCACGCCGCCGCGCACGGCGGTACGGCCGCGGTGCTGGACCGCGAGCCCGGCGCCCGGTTCCGGGTCGAGCTGCCCGGGGCGCTGCGATGAGCCGGCGGCGGCTCCTGCCCGGCCTGCTCGCGGTCGTGCTGCTGGCCGGCTGCGGGGTGCCGGTGGACGACGAGCCCCGCCCGGTGCAGACGCCGCCGGGGGCGTTCCCGACTCCCACGGTGTCCTCGACCGCCGACGTGGACGGGCGGGTGGACGAGCCGTTCTGCTTCGTCCGCGACGACGGGCTGGTCGTGGTCACGCGCCGGGTGGACGGGCTGCCCGGCGTGGACGCGCATCTGCAGCACCTGCTGGCCGGGCCGGACGGCGGCGAGCGCCGTCAGGGGCTGGCCACGGCGCTGCCGGGCACGGTGGCGGTGGCCGGCGCGACGCTGGCCGGCACGCTGGCGACAGTCGACGTGCGCCAGGCGGGGGAGGAGACCGGCCGCAACGACGAGGTGCTGGCCTTCGGGCAGATCGTGTGCAGCCTCACTCAGCGGCCGGACGTGTACAGCGTGGCGTTCCGCCGGGACGGGCAGCCGCTGGAGGTGCCCCGCGCGGACGGAAGCCTCTCCGCGCTGCCGCTCACCGCCGCCGACTACCGGCCGCTGCTGCCTCGTTGACGCGCCCCTACCGGCTCTATGTCCGGATATGACACTAAATCTCCATCGTCCGTTCGGTTGATTTGATGGTGGCCTTTGGTCTAGTGTGGCTGGCACGACCGGTGTGGGAGGCCACCCGTTCTCCGAGGACAGGAAGGGCAGCATGACCACGATGACCATGGCATCGACCGCGACCGAGGTGCAGCGCGCGCCGCAGACCGGTGAGGAGAGCCGCGCCAGTGAGCTGATCGTGGCGCTCGCCGCGCTGCCCGCCGACCACCCGCAGCGGGCCGCCCTGCGCAACCAGGTCATCGAGGCGTGGCTGCCGCTGGCGAACCACCTGGCCGCCCGCTACAGCGGTCGCGGCGAGCCGGCCGGCGACCTGGCCCAGACCGCCGCGCTCGGCCTGATCAAGGCCGTCGACCGGTTCGACGCCTCGCGCGGTGTCGACTTCGCCGGCTTTGCCATCCCGACCATCCTCGGCGAGATCAAGCGGCACTTCCGCGACCGCACCTGGAACATCCGGGTGCCGCGTCGCCTCCAGGAGCTGCGGCTGCGCATCTCCGAGGCGAACAGCACGCTGACCCAGACGCTCAACCGGGCCCCGACCGTCGCCGACATCGCCGCCCACCTCGACGTCACCGAGGAAGAGGTGCTGGAGGGCCTGGAGGGCGCCCGCGCGTACAACGCGGTCTCGCTGTCCACCCCGATCGGCGACGGCGACAGCGCCACCGAGCTGGGCGACACGCTCGGCACCGAGGACAACGAGTACGAGCTGGCCGAGCTGCGCGCCTCGCTCGGCCCGGCGCTCGCCACGCTCGACGAGCGGGAGCAGAAGATCCTCACGCTGCGCTTCTACGGCAACCTGACCCAGAGCGAGATCGCCGCCCGGGTCGGTGTCTCCCAGATGCACGTGTCCCGGCTGCTCGCCCGCGCCCTGACCAAGCTGCGCGGCCAGCTCACCGAGGCCTGATCCACCCGCACCGCGACCCCCACCGGCCCGGCCGGCGGGGGTCGCGTCGTGTGTCGGGGTCGCGTCGTGTGTCACCAGCGCGAGGGCGGGGGCGGCGGCACCACCGGCGGCCGGTCGTCGCAGGTGACGGTGTTCGGCAGCAGCCACGGCGCCAGCCAGCCGCCGTCGTTGCCGCCGAGGTCGGCCAGGCCGAACTCCGACCCGTCCGGGGTGAAGTGGAACGACCCGCAGTTGTTCACACCGACCGCGCCCACGCTGCGGGCGTCCACGTTCGCGAAGCTCGCCCCGCCCGCCGTACGCGCGCTGACCACCGACGTGCCGGTGCCGTCGACCCGGATGTCGCGGAAGCGGACGTTGTCGATGCGGACGCTGTCCTTCACCGGCCAGTCGCTGACCAGCATGATCGCGTTGTAGGTGCTGTCCAGGTACGCGTCGCCGGTCACCTGGATGTCCGCGGCGTCGATGCTGCGGTCCAGCGCGTAGAACCAGATCGCGCCGAGGCCGATGTTCCAGTTCAGGTCGTACGTGCCGGCCCGCACCGTGGTGTTGCCGGTGATCAGCAGCCGGCCGGTGAACGGCTCGGCCCCGAACCGGGAGCCCACCTGGATCGCGCTGCCCTCGCGTACCGGGTCGGCGATCAGGTTGTGCGCGACGGTCAGGTCGGTGCCGCCGTACAGCGCGATGCCGTTGGCGAGCACCGGCGACTGCACGGTGTTGTACGCGAACGTGTTCGACGCGTTCGCCGTGCCTTCCGACCACATCGCCAGCGCGTCGTCGCCGCTGTTGCGGACCACCGAGTTCGTCACCGACGAGTGCGTGACGCCGGTGTGGAGGTTCAGCCCGTCGGCGATCTGGTCGGCGATCACCGTGTTCGTGACCCGCAGGCCGGTCATCGGCCCGTCGAACCACATGCCGACCTTCGTGTGGTGCAGGTAGAGGCCGTCGATCGTGCTGTGGTTCAGCGCCCCGCCGACTGCGTTGACCTGGTCGGTGTCGATCCGCTCGCGTACGTCGCCCTCGATCGCGAAACCGGACAGGTGCACGTCGCTGCTGCCGCCGTCGGCGGCGTCGCGGCCGTAGAAGCCGACACCCGTGTGCCGGGAGCCGTCGGGCGCTGGGGTGCCCAGGGCGACCTCGCGCCCCCGCACGATCGTGTACCAGCTCCCGGCCCCGGCGATCGTCACGTCGTCGACGACGATGTGCCGGTTGACCTGGTAGGTGCCCGGCGGCAGGTAGAGCGGGCGGTCCATCCGGCGGGCGTACGCGATGGCCCGGTCGAACGCGTCGGCGGACTCCCGCCGGCCGGTCGGGTCGGCGCCGAAGGACAGCGCGTCCACCGCGCGGGGGACCACGCGGGGCGGCGCGACCAGGTGCGCGTCCACCAGGTCGATGACCGTCCACGCGGCGGCCGAGCCGCGCGGCGCGGTCAGCCGGACCACCTCACCGCCCCGATGGGTACGACCGAGCAGCAGGCGCTGCTCGTCGTAGAAGTGGTGCGGCCGGAACGGCTTGCTGATAACCGGCGTCGGCGTGGTGGCCGCCGGGACGCAGGAGCACTCGGTGATCCACCAGTCCGGGTGCAGCAGGTCGGCGCCGGGGTCGTTGGTGAACGGGTACTGGTTGTAGAGCCAGGCGTACTGCGAGGTCAACGTCATGGTGCGGGCGCGCGCGTGCCCGACGGACACCCGCAGCGGCGCGGTGATCCCGCCGCCGCCCGGCGCGTCCGGGATGCTGTAGCGCACGGTCAGCGCGTTCGTGGGCCGGGGGAGCGTGAGTTCGACGTACTGGCCGGGCAGCAGCCGTACGGCCCGGCGGCCGGACGCCTCACCGGCGAGTGTGTACGCCGACCGGTCCGGCCCGATCACGGTGCCGGTGGTCCGGCCGTGCTCCGCCTCCTGTTCGACGTAGTCCACTGTCGCGCCGCGCCCGGCCACCAGCGCGGGGTCGAGCCCGGCGCGGGTCACCACGGGAGCCGGTCCGCGCGGCGGGCCCGCCGTGGCGGCGCCGGGCGGGACGAGCAGGGCGGCGGCGACGACCAGCGCCGCGAGGATCCTCGGCACGCTCCGCGACATCGGAGCACCCACTTTCTCGGGGGACGGGTGGCCCCGGCGGCGCAGGCCATCGACAAGGTTCCCCATGTTATTCCGCTGCTCTGTCGCCTTTCAAGCATCAATCTGCTCGCATCTTTCGGACCGGCTGCGGCCGTTCGCGGCAAGACCCGACCCGCTCCGGCTGTTCATTTCTTGCAAGAATCCGACGTACGATTGCCGCCGTGACGAAGCGCCTGACCGAGGTGGCCCGCAAGGCGGGCGTCAGCGAGGCGACGGTGAGCCGGGTGCTGAACGGCCGCGGCGGCGTGTCCGAGGCGACCCGGACCGCCGTGCTGACCGCCCTCGACGTGCTCGGATACGAGCGCCCGAGCAAGCTGCGCGGCGAGCGCGCCCGCCTGGTCGGCCTGGTGCTGCCGGAGCTGCAGAACCCGATCTTCCCGGCGCTGGCCGAGGTGGTCACCGGCTCCCTCGCGCAGCGCGGCTTCACCCCGGCGCTGTGCGCCCGCACCATCGGTGGCGTGCCGGAGTCCGGGTACGTGGAGATGCTGCTCGACCACCAGGTCAGTGGCGTCATCTTCGCCGGTGGCTCGTACGCCCTGGCCGACGCCTCGCACGAGCACTACCGGCGCCTGACCGACCGTGGCCTGCCGGTGGTGCTGGTGAACGCCGGCGTCGAGGAGCTGGGCTTCCCGCGGGTGTCCACGGATGACGCGGTCGCCGTCGAGCAGGCGTACGGGCACCTGCGCTCCCTCGGCCACGAGCGTATCGGCATGGTGCTCGGCCCGGCCGACCACGTGCCGTCGCGCCGCAAGCTCGACGCGATGGTCCGGGCCGCCGGCTGGGGCGAGGACCGGTCCCTGGTGGAGCGGTCCAGCTTCTCCATGGAGGGCGCGCGGGTCGCGGCCACGAAGCTGATCGAGCGCGGCGCCACCGGGATCGTCTGCGCCAGCGACGTGCTGGCGCTGGGCACCATCCGGGCCGCCCGCCGCCTGGGTTGCGCCGTGCCGGCCGACGTCTCGGTGGTCGGCTTCGACGACTCGGCGTTCATGACCTGCACCGACCCGCCGCTGACCACTGTGCGGCAGCCGATCGAGACGATGGGCCAGGCCGCCGTCGACCTGCTGGTGACCCAGATCGAGGGCGCCGGCGTGCTGCACGACGAGCTGCTGTTCGAGCCCGAGCTGGTGGTACGCGGCTCCACCGCCCCCGCCCCCCGCCGCTGACCCCCGGCGGGCTCCGCCCGCCCGCCCCGCGTCGCCGCGCCCCGCCGCGTCCGTCGATCTTGGAGTTGTGGCGCCCGGAATGCGGCCTAGTTCCGGTATCCGAGGTGCCACAACTCCAAGATCGACGAGCCACCCGCACCGCAGTCGAGTTCTTGCATTCCTGCGTTCGCATCTTGCTGGGTTCGGTACGCGTCGCTACAGTGACTCCACTCACACCTGACCCGGGGCGCGGTTTCCGGAGGCAGGGCGCGCGCGGCTGCCGTTCCACCACCTGAGGGCAGCCGCGCGGTCACCGCACATCAGTGAAGGCCATGGATACACCCGTTCCCGAAGGGATGGACAGATGTCCGTACCGCAGTATCGGAAGGTCGCGGCCGTGGCGCTCGCGGCCGGCCTCGGGCTCAGCCTTGCGGCGTGCTCCACAAAGAGCGACGACAGCAGCGACGCCGGCGGCAAGGTCACCATCACCGTCGACTGCCAGCCGGTCGGCGCGCAGAAGGAACTGCTGAAGAACTGGAACGACGACGTCGCCGAGTTCCAGCGGCAGAACCCGGACATCGTCGTCAAGAGCGTCAGCGTCGGCGAGCAGTGCAACAACCCGCCGGACTTCACCGCCCGCCTCGCCGGCGGCACCGTCACCGACGTGTTCTACGGCTACATGACCGACCTGCAGCAGGTGCTGGACTCCGGCCAGGCGATGGACATCGGCCAGTACGCCACAAAGGACACCATCCCCACCTGGGACAGCGTCGACCCGGCGCTCAAGGAGGTCTTCACCGACGGTGGCAAGCTCTACGCCGTACCGGTGAAGAACTACTCGATGGGCCTGATCTACAACAAGGCGCTGTTCCAGCGGGCCGGGCTCGACGTCAACAATCCGCCGAAGACCTGGCCCGAGGTGCGGGCCGCGGCCAAGAAGATCTCCGCGCTCGGCGACGGCATCGCCGGGTACGCCGAGTACAGCGCCGGCAACACCGGCGGCTGGCACTTCACCTCGCTGCTCTACTCCCAGGGCGGCCAGGTGCTCAGCGCCGACGGCAAGAAGGCCGACTTCAACAACGCGATGGGCAGGCAGGTCCTGCAGAACCTCAAGGACATGCGGTACGGCGACACCAGCATGGGTGCCCGGCAGCTGCTCCAGTGGGGTGACCTGCTCACCAACGCCGGCGCCGGCAAGGTCGGCATGTTCATCGGCGCGCCGGACGCGACACAGGCGATCGTCAGCCAGTTCCAGGGCAAGTACCAGGACTGGGCGATGGGCCCGCTGCCCGGCCAGGACGGCCCGGCCAAGGCGACGCTCGGCGGCGGCGAGGGCTACTTCTTCAAGAAGGGCCTGAGCCCGGAGCAGGTGAAGGCCGGCCTGAAGTGGCTCGCCTACCAGAAGCTGACCCCGGGTAAGGGCCAGTTCGACTACGTGCGCGCCAAGCCGCAGAACTACCCGGTCGGCCTGCCCCAGCCACTGCTGTTCGCGAACGGCAGCGACGCGCAGAAGCAGGAGTTGGAGCTGCGCAAGGCCAACGCGAACGTGGACACCACCAACTTCGCGGTCTTCGAGGCCAACCCGGTGCCGATCAAGGGCGAACCGCGTAACGCCCAGGCGATCTACGCGGTGCTCGACGCCGCGATGTCCGGGGTGCTGACGAACCCGAACGCGAACATCGACGCGCTGCTCAAGACCGCCGAGGACAAGGTCAACCAGCTGCTGGCCGCGCAGAGCTGACCCGACCGGAGGTGGGGCCGGCGCACCGGCCCCACCTCCCCGAGCACCGCAGGAGTCGTCTTGGCGCTCACCACCGCCCCCGGTGCCACCCGCCGTCCCGGCCCCGTCGCGCCGCCGTCGTCGCGTACCGCCGGACGCCGCACCGGCCTCGGCCGCAAGGTCCGGGACAACCTCACCGGGCACACGTTCCTCATCGGCGCTGTCGTCTGCTTCGCCGTCTTCTCCTGGTACCCGATGGTCCGCGGCGTCGTGATGAGCTTCCAGCGCACCCGCCGGGGCGAGACCACCTGGGTGGGCTGGGACAACTACAGCCGGATCATCGCCGATCCGAGCTTCTGGACCGCCTGGAAGAACACGTTCGTCTTCACCGGCCTGGCGCTGGTGCTCGGCTACCTGGTGCCGTTCTTCGTCGCGATCCTGCTCAACGAGCTGCGCCACGCCAAGGGCTACCTGCGGGTGCTGGTCTACCTGCCGGTGATGCTGCCGCCGGCCTCAGCGCTGTTCCTGTTCAAGTTCTACGCGTACGACCCGAGCGAGGCGGGGCTGTTCAACGCGATCCTCACCGCGCTGGGACTGCCCACGTCGGAGTGGATGCAGTCGCCGACGATGACGATGCCGGCCATGGTGATCGCGTCGACCTGGATGAACATGGGCGGCGCCGTGCTGATCTACCTGGCCGCGCTGCAGAACATCCCCGGCGAGCTGTACGAGGCCGCCGAGATCGACGGCGCCGGGGTGTGGCGGCGCATCCGGCACGTGACGATCCCGCAGACCCGGCTGATCCTGGCGCTGCTGGCGATGCTCCAGATCGTCGCCACCATGCAGTTGTTCATCGAACCGCTGATCCTGGCCAACGGCGCCGGTACGCAGGACTCGGCGACCTCCGTGGCGTACCTGATCTACCAGCACGGGTTCTTCCAGAACGACCTCAACGGCGCCGCCGCGCTCGGCGTGATCATGTTGGTGGTGCTGGCCGGGTTCTCCGCCGTCTACCTGCGACTGACCGCGAGACAGGACTAGGATATGGCCGCCGACAGCACCAACCGTACCCTCATCTCCCACGCCCAGCTGCGGCGCGGTCGCGGCCGCGTCCTCTACTGGGTCGTGCTGTCAGTGGTCGTCGCCGGGTTCACGCTGGTGTTCCTCGGCCCGCTCTACTGGATGGTCACCGGCGCGCTGAAGTCCGGCCAGGAGATCGCCCAGACGCCGCCGACGCTGTTCCCGCGCGATCCGCAGCCGGGCAACTACGTCGACGCCTGGACCAACCTGGATCTCGCGAAGCTGCTGTTCAACACGTTCTACTACGCGGCCGGGGCGGTGCTGTTCCAGCTCGTGTTCGACACCGCCGCGGCGTACGCGCTGTCGAAGCTGCGCCCGGTGCTGGGCAGGCTGATCCTCGGCATGATGCTGGCGACGCTGATGATCCCGGCGATGGTGCTCATCGTCCCGCAGTACGTGACGGTGATCGACCTGCCGATCGTGCACGTCAACCTGCTCGACTCGCCGTTCGCGATCTGGCTGCCGCTGGTGGCGAACGCGTTCAACATCTTCCTGCTGAAACGGTTCTTCGACTCGATCCCGGAGGACCTGATGGCCGCCGCCGTGATGGACGGCGCCTCGCCGCTGCGCACGCTCTGGTCCATCGTCCTGCCGATGTCCCGCCCGATCCTCGGCGTGGTCGCGATCTTCGCGGTGACGGCGGTCTGGAAGGACTTCCTCTGGCCGAAGCTGGTCATGCCGTCGCCGGAGACGCGGACCGTCAGCGTCGGCATCTACGCCTTCGCCGGCGGCACCCCGATGAACGTGGTCATCGCCGCGTCGGTGATCGCCGCCATCCCCACCGTCGTGCTGTTCCTGATCTTCCAGCGCAACATCATGTCCGGCCTGACCACCGGCGGCCTCAAGGGCTGACCGGGCCGCCGCACGGCCGCCGCCGGCCGAACCCGCCAGCGCAGAACCGACCCCGCAGAAAGCAGGTGCCCGTGTCCATGGCCGACAACAGCCCGTGGTGGCGCTCCGCGGTGATCTACCAGGTCTATCCGCGCAGCTTCGCCGACGGCGACGGCGACGGGATCGGCGACGTCGCCGGCATCCGGTCCCGCCTGGACCACCTCGCCGCGCTCGGCGTCGACGCGATCTGGTTCAGCCCCTGGTACCCGTCGCCGATGGCCGACGCCGGCTACGACGTGTCCGACTACCGCGACATCGACCCGGTCTTCGGCACCCTCGCCGAGGTCGAGGCGCTGATCGCGGAGGCGCACGCGCTCGGCATCCGCAGCATCGTCGACGTGGTGCCCAACCACTGCTCCGACGCGCATCCGTGGTTCCGGGCCGCGCTCGCCGGCGGCCCGGGCGCGCCCGAGCGGGACCTGTTCTGGTTCCGTCCCGGCCGGGGACCCGGCGGTGACCTGCCACCCACCGACTGGACCGGTGAGTTCGGCGGCCCCACCTGGACCCGCATCACCGACCCGGACGGCACCCCCGGCGACTGGTACCTGCACCTGTTCGCCCCGCAGCAGCCCGACTTCAACTGGGACCACCCCCGGGTCCGCGCCGAGTTCGAGGACATCCTGCGCTTCTGGTTCGAGCGGGGCGTGGACGGCATCCGCATCGACTCGGCCGGGCTGCTCGTCAAGGACGGCACGCTGCCCGAGGTCGGCCCGGACCGGCCGCACCCGTTCCGCGACCAGGACGGCGTGCACGACGTGTACCGCGCCTGGCGGCGCATCGCCGACTCGTACCCGGGCGGGCGCGCACTGGTCGGCGAGGTGTGGCTGCCCGACCGGCAACGGTTCGCTAACTACCTGCGCCCGGACGAGCTGCACACCGCGTTCAACTTCGACTTCCTCGGCTGCGCCTGGGACGCCACCGCGCTGCGGGCGAGCATCGACGGCACGCTCGCCGCGCATGCCCCGGTCGGTGCGCCGGCCACCTGGGTGCTGTCCAACCACGACGTCACCCGCCACGTCACCCGGTACGGCCGCGCGGACACCCGGTTCAGCTTCGCCGCCAAGCGCGAGGGCATCCCCACCGACCTGGAACTGGGCACCCGCCGGGCCCGCGCCGCCGCGCTGCTGTCCCTCGCGCTGCCCGGCGCCGCCTACGTCTACCAGGGCGAGGAGCTGGGCCTCTGGGAGGTCGAGGACATCCCGTACGAGCTGCGGCAGGACCCGATGTGGGAGCGGTCCGGGCGGGTCGACCCGGGCCGCGACGGCTGCCGGGTGCCGCTGCCCTGGCAGGGCGACACCCCGCCGTTCGGGTTCAGCCCGGACGGCGCGACCGCCGCGCCGTGGCTGCCGCAACCGGCGGACTGGAAGGACCGCACGGTCCGCGCCCAGACCGGCGATCCGCACTCGATGCTGGAGCTGTACCGGGCCGCGCTGGCGCTGCGCCGCGCCGAACCGGCGCTCGGCGACGGCACGCTCGCCTGGCTGCCCGCACCGGACGGGGTGCTCGCGTTCGCCCGCGAACCCGGCTTCACCTGCCTGGTCAACCTCGGCGGCGCGGCGGTGCCGCTGCCCGCGCACGACCGGCTGCTGCTCGCCAGCGGCCCACTCGACGACGACCGGCTGCCACCGGACACCGCGGTCTGGCTGCGTACCCGATCGGCCTGACCGCGGCGCCGGCGGCCCCGTCCCGCCGCCGGCGCCGCGACACCGGCGGCCCGTCCCGGCCGCCACCGCGCGACACACCTGGGGAGGAGGAAGGAGAGGCAACGCCGCACGGGGGGATCTGGCCACCGACGAAAGGGAGCACACCCCGCATGGCCGAGCACCGCACCGCGCACCGCCACCGCACCACCGGCGTGGCCGCCCTGGCCGCCGCCGCGCTCGCCGCCTCGACACTCGTCGTCGTGGCGCTCACCACGACCGCCACCCCGGCGTCCGCCGCCGGACTGTCCCCGTTCGACATCACCGGACGCGGCGCCACAGTGCCGTTCCGGGAGCAGGAGGCCGAGCAGGCCGCACACACCGGCACGAAGATCGGCCCCGACCGGCGCTACGGCACGCTGCCGTCCGAGGCGTCCGGCCGGGAGGCGGTCACCCTCGACGCCGTCGGCGAGTACGTCGAGTTCACGCTCACCGCCCCCGCCAACGCGGTCACGTTCCGGTACAGCCTGCCGGACAACGCCGCCGGCACCGGCCGCGACGCCACCATCGACCTGCGCGCCGACGGCACCCTGGTCAAGGCGGTGCCGGTCACCTCCCGGTACGGCTGGTACTACGGCGGCTACCCGTTCCACAACAACCCGGGCGACACCAACCCGCACCACTTCTACGACGAGACCCGGACCATGTTCGGCACCACCTACCCGGCCGGTACGAAGATCCGCCTCCAGGTCTCCTCGACCGCCCAGTCGCCCACGTTCACCATCGACCTGGCCGACTTCGAGCTGGTCGGAGGGCCGATCACCAAGCCGTCCGGCGTGCTGGACGTGGTGACCGACTTCGGCGCCGACCCGACCGGAACCACCGACTCGACGGCGAAGTTCCAGGCCGCCGTGGACGCCGGCAGGGCGCAGGGCCGGGCGGTGTGGATCCCGGCCGGCACGTTCACGCTCTGGGACCACGTGGTGGTCGACGGCGTGACGCTGCGCGGCGCCGGCCCCTGGTACTCGGTGCTCGGCGGCCGGCACCCGACCGACCGTAAACGCGCCGCCGGCATCTACGGCAAGTACGTGCCGGGCGGCGGCTACTCCGGCGAGATCCGCCCGCACGAGGCCGGTGGGCCCAGCCGCAACGTCACGCTGCGGGACTTCGCCATCATCGGCGACATCCGGGAACGTGTGGACGAGGACCAGGTCAACGCCATCGGCGGCGCGATGACGAACTCGGTGGTGGACAACCTGTGGTTGCAGCACACCAAGGTCGGGGCCTGGATGGACGGGCCGATGGACAACTTCACCATCCGCAACAGCCGCATCCTCGACCAGACCGCCGACGGGGTGAACTTCCACTGGGGCGTCACCAACTCCACGGTCACCAACACGTTCGTCCGCAACACCGGTGACGACGCGCTGGCCATGTGGGCGCAGAGCGTGCCGAACGTCGGCAACTCCTTCACCCGCAACACCATCGGCGTGACGATCCTGGCCAACCACCTGGTCACATACGGCGGGCGGGACATCACCATCGCGGACAACGTCACCGCCGACTCGGTCACCAACGGCGGCGGCATCCACGTCGCGAACCGCTACCCGGGCGTCACCGGGCCGACAGCAGTGGCCGGGACCATCACGGTGGCCCGCAACACGCTGATCCGCAACGGCAACTCCGACTACAACTGGCAGTTCGGCGTCGGCGCGATCTGGTTCTCCGCGCTCAACGAGCCGATCCAGGGCGCCACGATCGCCGTCACCGACACCGACATCCTGGACAGCTCGTACGCGGCGCTGCACTGGATCGAGGGGCAGACCAGCGGCATCTCGTTCGACAACGTCCGCATCGACGGCGCCGGCACGTACGCGCTCCAGGTGCAGGCGCCCAGCCAGGTCCGGTTCACCAACGTGCGGGCCACCGGCATCGCGCAGTCCAACCCGATCCACAACTGCGTCGGCAGCGGCTTCCAGATCACCCAGGGCGCCGGCAACTCCGGCTGGTACACGGCCACCCCGTACTGCGGGCCGTGGCCGCAGCCGCAGTGGGGCAACGGCCCGTCCAGCCCGCCGCCCACCAGCCCGGCGCCCACCACCACGGCAGCGCCGACGACAGCGCCACCCACCACGACGCCGCCGGCCGGCGGGAACCTGGCCCTGGGCCGGCCGGCGACCGCCACCAGCACCACCCAGACGTACGCCGCCGGCAACGCCGTCGACGGCAACGCCGCCAGTTACTGGGAGAGCGCCAACAACGGGTTCCCGCAGTCGCTCACCGTCGACCTCGGCGCGTCGCGCGCCGTCGACCGGGTGGTGCTGAAGCTCCCGCCCGGCTGGGAACGGCGTACCCAGACGCTGTCGGTGCTCGGCTCCACAGACGGCTCGTCGTTCTCGACCCTGAAGGCGGCGGCGGGCTACACGTTCGACCCGGCCGCCGGCAACACCGTGTCGATCGCGCTGCCGTCCGGCGACCGCCGGTTCGTCCGGGTCACCGTCACCGGCAACACCGGCTGGCCGGCGGGCCAGCTCGCCGAGCTGGAGGTGTACGGCGGCGGCACCACCACACCGCCGCCCACCACGACAGCGCCGCCCACCACCGCGCCGCCGGCCGGCAACCTGGCGGCGGGCCGTCCGGTCGCGGAGACCAGCCACGCCGACGTGTACGGCGCCGCAAACACCGTCGACGGCAACGCCAGCACCTACTGGGAGAGCGCCAACAACGCCTTCCCCCAGTCGGTGACAGTCGACCTGGGCAGCGCCCGGCCGGTCGCCCGGGTGGTGCTGAGGCTGCCCCCGTCGGCGGCCTGGCAGACCCGTACCCAGACCGTGGCGGTGCTCGGCTCCACCGACGGCTCGTCGTTCTCGACCCTGAAGGCGGCGGCGGGCTACACGTTCGACCCGGCGGGCGGCAACAGCGTGTCGATCACGCTGCCCGCCGGTGACCGCCGCTACGTGCGGCTGACAGTCACCGGCAACACCGGCTGGCCGGCCGGCCAGCTGTCCGAGTTCGAGGTGTACGCCTCCTGACCCGGCGCGGCGGGGCCGCCCCGGTCCCGCCGCGCCACCGCACCCCACCCCGAACGCCTCTCCACCTCCCCCGGGAAGAAGGTGTCCGTCCACCATGTCCAGACTCCGTACCGGAATCGTCGCGGTGCTCGCCGCGGTCGGCCTGGTCGTCACCGCGGCCCCGGCCCCACCGGCCCTCGCCGCCGGCGGCCCGAACCTCGCCGCCGGACGCACCGCCACCGCCAGCAGCGTCAACGGCCCCTACGTCGCGGCCAACCTGACCGACGGCAACCAGGGCAGCTACTGGGAGAGCAGCGGCGCGCTGCCCCAGTGGGCGCAGGTCGACCTCGGCACCAGCCGCGCCGTCGACCAGGTCGTGCTCGAACTCCCGGCCGCCTGGGAGGCCCGCACCCAGACGCTGTCCGTGCAGGCAAGCGCCGACGGCAGCGGCTTCACCACTGTCGTCGCGTCCGCCGCCCGCACGTTCAGCCCGGCCGCCGCCAACACCGTGACGCTCGGCTTCACCGCCACCGACGCCCGCTACCTGCGGGTCGTGATCACCGCGAACACCGGGTGGGCCGCCGCGCAGCTCGCCGAGCTGGAGGTGTACGGCGCGGCCACCTCCTCGACCAACCTGGCGCTCGGCCGGACCATGACCGAGAGCGGCCACGCCGACGTGTACGGCGCGGGCAACGCCAACGACGGCAACGCGGCCACCTACTGGGAGAGCCCGAACAACGCGTTCCCGCAGTGGATCCAGGCCGACCTGGGCGTCGCCACCAGCGTCAACCGGCTGGTGCTGCGGCTGCCGTCCGGCTGGGGCGCGCGCACCCAGACGCTCACCGTGCAGGGGAGCACGAACGGCTCCACGTTCGGCACGCTCGTCGCCTCCGCGTCGTACGCGTTCGACCCGGGCGGCGGCAACACGGTGACAGTCACCGTGCCCACCGCGTCCACCCGGTACGTGCGGCTGCTGTTCACCGCAAACAGCGCCTGGCCCGCCGGGCAGCTCGCCGAGCTGGAGGTCTACGGTCCGGCCACCGGTGACACCCAGGCGCCGAGCGCGCCGGGCAACCTCGCGTTCACCGAACCCGCCACCGACCAGGTGCGGCTGACCTGGACCGCGTCGACAGACAACGTGGGCGTCACCGGCTACGACGTGTACGCCAACGGTGTGCTGCGCACGAGCGTCGGCGGCTCCACGCTGACGTACACCGACACCCAGCCGGCCGGGACCACCGTCTCCTACTACGTGCGGGCGCGGGACGCGGCCGGGAACGTGTCGGCGAACAGCAACACGGTGACCCGTACCGGCAACACCGGGGACACGGTCGCGCCCACCGCGCCCGGCACCCTGGCCTTCAGCCAGCCGGCGAGCGGGCAGATCCGGCTGACCTGGACCGCGTCCACGGACAACGTCGGCGTCACCGGCTACGAGGTGTACGCCAACGGCACGCTGCGCACCACAGTCAGCGGGTCCACGCTCACGTACACGGACAGCCAGCCGGACAGCGCCACCGTCTCGTACCACGTCCGGGCCCGCGACGCCGCCGGGAACGTGTCCGCGAACAGCAACACCGTCACCCGCACCGGCAGCACGTCCGGTGGCACCAACCTGGCGGTCGGCAAGCCCGCCACCGCGTCGTCGATGGTGCACGTGTTCGCCGCCGCCAACGCCGTCGACAACGACGTCACCACGTACTGGGAGGGCGCGCCCGGCGCGTACCCGAGCACGCTCACCGTCGCGCTCGGCGCCAACGCCGCCATCAGCGCCGTCGTGGTGAAGCTCAACCCGGACCCGGCCTGGGGCGCGCGCACCCAGACGTTCCAGGTGCTCGGGCGGGAGCAGTCCGCGTCCGGGTTCACCAGCCTGGCCGGCTCCGCCACGTACTCCTTCAACCCGAACAGCGCCAACACGGTGACCGTCCCGGTCTCCGCGACCGCCGCGGACGTCCGGCTCCAGTTCACCGCGAACTCCGGCTCCTCCAACGGCCAGGTCGCCGAACTCCAGGTCATCGGCGTTCCGGCACCGAACCCGGACCTCACCGTCACGGCCGTCACCGCGTCGCCGTCCGCGCCGGTGGAGACCGACACGATCACGCTGTCCGCCACCGTGCGCAACGCCGGCACCGCGACCTCCACCGCCACCGCCGTCACCCTCTACCTGGGTACGACGAAGGTCGGCACCGCCGCCGTCGGCGCGCTCGCCGCAGGCGCGTCGAGCACCGTCTCGGCGAGCATCGGCGTACGCGACGCCGGCAGCTACCCGCTCACCGCGAAGGTCGACGAGTCGAACGCGGTGATCGAGCAGAACGAGGCGAACAACTCCTACACCAGCCCGACCCCGCTGACCGTCAGCCCGGTCGCCAGCTCCGACCTGGTCGCCTCCGTCGTCACCTGGTCACCCGGCACGCCGAGCGCCGGCGCCACCGTCTCCTTCGCGGTGACGCTGCGCAACCAGGGCACCATCGCGTCGGCGAGCGGCGCGCACGGCGTCACGCTGACGGTGCGCGACCAGTCCGGCGCGGTGGTCCGCACGCTCACCGGCTCGTACAGCGGCACGATCGCCGCCGGGGCCAGCGCCGGACCGGTGTCGCTGGGCACCTGGACCGCCGCGAACGGCCGGTACACGGTGCGGGTGGTGCTCGCCGACGACGCCAACGAGCTGCCGGTCAAGCGGCAGAACAACACCAGCGACCGGTCGCTGTTCGTCGGCCGCGGCGCCAACCTGCCGTACGACGCGTACGAGGCAGAGGACGGCACGACCGGCGGCGGCGCGCAGGTGATCGGCCCGAACCGCACGATCGGTGACCTCGCCGGGGAGGCGTCCGGCCGCCGCGCGGTCACGCTCAACACCACCGGCGCGTACGTCGAGTGGACCACCCGCTCGGCGGCCAACGCCCTGGTGGCCCGCTTCTCCATCCCGGACGCGCCGGGCGGCGGCGGGATCGACTCGACCATCAACGTCTACGTCAACGGTGTGCTGCACAAGCCGATGAGCCTCACCTCGAAGCACATCTGGCTCTACGGCGCGGAGGCCGGGCCGAGCGACTCGCCGAGCGCCGGCGCGCCCCGGCACCTGTACGACGAGGCGAACGTGCTGCTCGACACCACAGTCCCGGCCGGTAGCCGGATCCGGCTCCAGAAGGACCCGGCGAACAGCACCACGTACGCGATCGACTTCGTCGACACCGAACTGGTCTCGCCGCGCGCCAACCCCGACCCGGCCCGCTACAAGGTGCCGACCGGATTCAGCCACGCCGACGTGCAGAACGCGCTCGACGCGGTACGGATGGACACCACCGGCACCCTGGTCGGCGTCTACCTGCCCGCCGGCACGTACGAGACGGCGCAGAAGTTCCAGGTGTACGGCAAGGCGGTGCAGGTCGTCGGCGCCGGCATGTGGTTCACCCGGTTCCAGACGCCGCGCAACCAGCAGAACACCGACGCCGGTTTCCGGGTCGAGTCCTCGGCCAGCGGCTCCACGTTCGCCCACCTGGCGTTCTTCGGCAACTACACCAACCGGATCGACGGTCCCGGCAAGGTGTGGGGCGAACTGAAGGACGTGGACGACCTGACGCTGGACAGCGTCTGGGTGGAGCACACCGTCTGCGCGTACTGGGGGGTGAGCGTGGACGGGCTGACCATCCGGGACAGCCGGTTCCGCAACACCTTCGCCGACGCGGTGAACATGACGAACGGCAGCACGAACAACCTGGTCACCAACTCGGAGGGCCGCTCCAACGGCGACGACGCGTTCGCGCTGTTCTCCGCCACCGACCAGGGAGGCTCCGGCGGCAACCACGGCAACGTGTTCGAGAACCTGACCGCCACGCTGACCTGGCGGGCGGCCGGGCTGGCGGTGTACGGCGGCTACGACAACGTGTTCCGCAACCTGTACATCGCCGACCAGCTCACGTACTCGGGCATCACGATCAGCTCGCTGGACTTCGGCTACCCGTTCGTCGGGTTCGGCGCCAGCCCGCCCACCCGGTTCGAGAACATCTCGCTGATCCGGTCCGGCGGGCACTTCTGGGGCGCGCAGACGTTCCCGGCGATGTGGTTGTTCTCCGCGTCGAAGGAGTTCCGTGGCATCCGGGTGACCGATGTGGACATCGTCGATCCGACGTACTCGGGGATCATGTTCCAGACCAAGTACAACGGCAGCCAGCCGGAGAACCCGATCACCGACACGGTGCTGACGAACGTGTCGATCTCGGGTGCGCGGCGCAGCGGCGACGCGTTCGACGCGAAGTCGGGCTTCGGCATCTGGGTCAACGAGATGCCCGAGCCAGGTCAGGGCCCCGCCGTCGGCGCGGCCACCTTCACGAACCTCCGCCTGACCGACAACGCCCAGGACATCAAGAACACCACAACAACCTTCACCATCACCCGCAACTAACCCGACCCCGCCCGCCCCGCCCCGCCCGGTTCCGCCCCCGCGATCTTGCACTTTCGGCCCCTGCACTGCCGGATTACTCCTGGTACGAGGGGCACCAAACTGCAAGATCGCGGGAGTGGGGGCGGGGTGGTGTGGGGGCGGCGCGGCGATCTTGGAGTTGTGGCACCTCTGATAGCGGGGGCGAAGCCGGCAAGATGTGGCACCACAAGTCCAAGATCGACGGCGGCGTCAGTTGCCGCGGTCAGTGGGGGAGGGTGGTGGAGAGGCGGCGGATTGCCTCGTCCATCTGCTCGGGAGCGGCGGCGGCGTAGGTCAGGCGCAGGTGGGGGGCGGGGGGTTCTGCCGCGTACCAGGGGCGGCCGGGGAAGACGGTCACCCCCGCTGCCGCGGCCGCCGCTGTCACCGCTACGTCGTCGGTGTTGTCGGGCAGGCGTACCCACAGGTGCAGGCCACCGCGCGGGACGGCGCGCGGGGTCAGCGACGGCAGGTGCCGGTCCAGCGCGGCGAGCAGCGCCTCCCGTCGGGCGCGCAGCTGTACGCGCAGGCTGCGGCGGTGCCGGTCCCAGGCCGGCGCGCTGAGGAATTCGACTGTGGCCTGTTGCAGCGGCCCGGCCACGAAGAGGTCGTCGAGCAGGCGGGCGGCGCGCAGTCGCGCCCCGGCCGGCCCGCGCGCGCCGATCGCGGCGATGCGCAGGCCGGGCGCTGTGGACTTGGTCAGCGAGCGCAGGTAGACGACGTGTCCGTCCGGGTCGTCGGCGGCCAGTGGCGGCGGGGCCTCGCCGTCGATGGCGAGGTCGCGGGCGTAGTCGTCCTCGACCAAGAACGCCCCGGCCTCGCGCACCGCCTCCGCCACCTCGCCACGCCGGGCGGCGGACAGGGTCGCGCCGTGCGGGTTGGCGTACAAGGGCTGGCAGTAGAACAGGCGGGCGCCGGTACGGGCGAACGCGGCGGTGAGCTGGTCGGGGCGTACCCCGTCGGTGTCGGCGGGGACGGGCACCACCCGCAGCCCGGCGGCGCGCGCGGCGGCGAGCGCGCCCAGGTAGGTGGGCGACTCGACCAGCACCGTGTCCCCGGGGACGGTGAGCGCCCGCAGCGTGGAGGAGAGCGCGGCCTGCCCGCCCGGGCAGATCACCATGTCCTCGGCGCGCAGGCCGCCACCCGCCTCGCGGGCGAACCAGGCGCGCAGGTCGGCGCGTCCCTCGACCGGGCCGCGCTGCCACGCGGCGGGCTGCCGGGACGCCCGGGCGAGCGCCGCACCGAGCGCGGCGGCCGGCTGGAGGTCCGGGTCCAGGTAGCCGCCGGTCAGCGGGATCGCGCCCGACGGCGGTAGCGCCAGCAGCGCCTGCATCTCCTCCTCGCCGCCCCGCCGCGAGCCGAGCGCGACTGTCTGCCACGACAGGTCCGCCCGCGGTGGGTCGGCTCGGCGGGCCGCCACGTACGCGCCGCGGCCCGGACGTGTCTCGACCAGCCCGTCCGCGACGAGCCGCCGGGTCGCCTCGGCGACCGTGACGGGGGAGACGTGATGGTGCGCGGTCAGCTCCCGTACCGACGGCAGCCGCGTGCCGGGCGCGGCGTCAGCCGCCAGCGCACCCAGATGCCGGACCACACGGTCGATAGCGCTACCATCGTTCATGACGGAACAGAGTAGCGCTACTGCACCGACGACGGTAACGGTGAGACCGGGCGCCGGGATCGCCCTCGGCGCGCTGGGCGTACTGGCCTTCAGCATGTCGCTGCCGGCCACCCGCGTCGCGGTGCACACACTCGACCCCTGGTTCGTCGCGTTCGGACGGGCAGTCGGCGCGGCGCTGCTCGCGTGGGCCTACCTGCGGCTGACCGGTGCGCCACGCCCCACCCGGGACCAGTGGCGACGGCTGTCGATCGTCGCGCTAGGCGTCGTGGTCGGCTTCCCGCTGTTCACCTCGCTCGCGCTCACCACACAGACATCAGCGCACGGCGCCGTGGTCGTCACCGTGCTGCCCGCCATGACCGCCGTGTTCGCGGTGCTGCGTGCCGGCGAACGGCCGCCGCCGCTGTTCTGGCTCGCCGGTGCCGCCGGCCTGGCGCTGGTGCTCGCGTTCCTCGCCGCGAGCGGCTCGATGCGCGGCGCCCTGTCGGCCGCCGACCTGTTCCTGCTCGCCGCCGTGGTGCTCTGCGGACTCGGGTACGCCGAGGGCGGCCGGCTGGCCCGCGAACTCGGCGGTGCCCGGACGATCTGCTGGGCGTTGCTGCTGTCGCTCCCGGTCACCGTGCCGGTCACGGCGGTGGCCGCTCTCGTCCACCCGCCGCAGGGCGGCGCCGCCGCCTGGACCGGGTTCGGCTACCTCACAGTGGTGTCGATGTTCCTGGGCTTCTTCGCCTGGTACGCCGGGCTGGCCCGGGGCGGTATCGCCAAGGTGGGGCAGATCCAGCTCGTCCAGCCGGTGCTCACGCTGATCTGGTCGGCGGTGCTGCTCGGTGAGGCGGTCACGCCCGGCGCGCTGGTGGTGGCGGGCGCGGTGCTGGCCTGCGTGGTGCTCATCCAGCGCACCCGGGGCGGCGCGGTGCCGGCGCACGCCCCGGGCGGGTCGTCATCAGCAGGGCGCGATCGTGCCCGTCACGCTGGAGACGTACGCGTGGCTGACGAAGTGTCCTGACGCGAGGCGGTTCCACTGGCTGGTGGTCCGGTACGGGCCGCTGACCGACTGGCCGGTGACCGAGCACTCGATCGGCACGTCGGCGTACGTGGCGGCCAGGCCGACGACGGGATTGCTCGTGCTCGGACCGGAGCGGATGTTGAGCGGGCCGCTGCCGATCCGGCCCCGGGTGCCGGTGCCGGTCCAGAGGTAGGCGACGTCGACCCAGGCGTTGTCGGTGAGCAGCAGACCGTCCCAGAACGTGCCGTCGGCGAGGTCGATGCCGGCCGGGCTGCCCACCACGCGCCCGAACTGGTCCCGGCCGCCGTTGTAGCCGTTCTGGTACGCGGCCTGCGCCTCGGGCCAGCCCTGCGGCAGGTCCTTCCACATCTCCCGGACACCGCTCGGGTTCCAGTAGTCGTCCCTGGTGTTCCACGGTCCGATGTCCCAGACCGGCGCGTACTCGCAGCGGCTGCGGGTGGTGGTGCAGACCCGGACGGTGTAGTCGCCGCTGTTCTTCGGCGCGAGCCCGCGGGCCGACGGCAGCGCGACGAAGTGGTCCCGCGAGACGATCACGTGCCCGTTGGCGGTGGTGCCGCCGACCAGGCCCTCGCGGGTGGCGTACACCCGGTAGGTGAGGCCCGGGGTGGCGGCCGTGACGGCGGCGACCGAGTCGGCGACGAGCCGGACCCCGCGCACGGTGGGCGCGGTGGACGGCCGCTCGGCGGTGAGGGCCACCCGGATCTGCACCCGGGTGACCGGCTGGTCGAAGACGGCCGCGCCGGAGACGGACCGCCACTCGGTCCACGCGCCCGATCGCCAGCCGCGCGCCGCCACCTCGACGGCGCCGTCGGGGCCGGGTGTCGCGACGATGTCGGCGCGGACCCGGTTGGCCGGTACGGCGAGCGAATGCGGCGTGACGACGAGCGTGCCCTCGGCCGCGATGCCGTGCCGGGCCGCGGGTCGGTGGGCCGGGTCGGCGAGGCGGAGTTCCGTGCCGGTCCAGCGGACGTTGACGTCGTCGGAGTCGACGGCAGTGAGGTCGGCGCTCCACGTGTTCTCGGTGGCCGCCGGGGCCGTCAGTGGTGCGGCGGGTGCCGGCGAGGCGGCCAACACGGCGGCGACGACGCCGGCGACCGCCGCGAGCGGGCGGGTCCTGCGGGAATGGGGCATGACGCTCCTCGTGGGGGCATGAGGTAGACAAACTTCGATGCCAGGGTGGGGTGCAGGCAATCATCGATCTCGCGTCCCGTCAAGGCGGCGCCCTCCCGCGCCCGGTGGCCGGAGTAGTGCAAAAAACCTGCAAACGCCAGCTCTTGCCTTCCTGGAAAGCGCTTTCATACGATTGCGTTACATCGATGTTTCATGTGCGGGCCGGGCATCGCAGATGAACCACATTCGCTGGCGGCGCGCCTGATCGCGTCGCGGCTCCTCATTATTCCCATTCGGTGACTGCCGCTGCTCGGCGGCAATTCCCGCATGCTCGAAAAAGGAATGAGGCGACATGAGAAGACCAGTCGCGCTGCGACTCCACGCGGCACTGGCCACGGCGGCCGTCGGTATCGCCATCGCCGTGGTACTGCCGTCCCCGCAGGCGTCGGCGGCGGCCGGAAGTGCCACCGGCTACGCCACCCAGAACGGCGGCACCACCGGCGGCGCGGGCGGCCAGACCGTACGCGCCACGACCGGCACCGCCATCCACGCCGCGCTGTGTGGCCGGGCCGGCAGCAGCACCCCGATCATCATCGAGGTGACCGGGACCATCAACCACGGCAACACCAGCAAGGTCTCCGGATCGAGCTGCAACACCGCGGACGGCGTGATCGAGCTCAAGCAGATCAGCAACGTCACCATCATCGGCGTGGGCAGCGGCGCGGTGTTCGACCAGCTCGGCATCCACATCCGCGACTCCCGCAACATCATCATCCGCAACGTGACGGTGCGCAACGTCAAGAAGTCCGGCTCGCCCACCTCCAACGGCGGCGACGCGATCGGCATGGAGAGCAGCGTCCGCAACGTCTGGGTCGACCACGTCACGCTGGAGGCGTCCGGCGGGGAGTCGGAGGGCTACGACGGCCTGTTCGACATGAAGGACGACACCCAGTACGTGACGCTGTCGTACAGCATCCTGCGCAACTCCGGCCGGGGTGGCCTCATCGGATCGAGTGAGAGCGACCGCGGCAACGGCTACATCACGTTCGAGCACAACCTGTACGAGAACATCGACTCCCGTACGCCGCTGCTGCGCGGCGGCATCGCCCACATGTTCAACAACCACTACACCGGGCTGCACGAGTCGGGCATCAACTCCCGCGCCGGCGCGCGGGCCAAGGTGGACAACAACTACTTCCGCAACTCCAAGGACGTGCTCGGCACGTTCTACACCAGCGAGCGCGGTACCTGGCAGGTCAGTGGCAACATCTTCGACAACGTGACCTGGTCCTCGCCCGGGAGCGACAACTACCCGGCGGGGCCGAACGTGACGTCCACGACCACCGTCAGCGTTCCGTACTCGTACCGGCTCGACGCGGCGAGCTGCGTGCCGGACATCGTGCGGCAGACGGCGGGCGCCAACACCGGCCTGCGGGTGTCCGACGGCAACTGCACGCCGCAGTCCCCGGCGCCGACCACGCCCGGGCCGACCACGCCCGCACCCACCACGCCGCCGCCCGGGACGACCACCCCGCCGCCGTCCGGCGGGACCAACCTGAGTCTGCTCTCCGGCGCCGGCGCGGACGGGTCCAGCAAGGCCGACGGCACCAGCTACGGCAACGTGCGCGACGGCAACCTGAGCACGTACTGGTCGCCGTCCGGGTCGACCGGCACCGTCTCGATCAAGTGGGGCTCGGCCACCACCGTGTCCCGCGTGGTCATCCGCGAGCCGTCGGGCACCTCGGGTTCGATCGGGTCCTGGCAGCTCGTCAACAACGACAACGGCGCGGTGCTGGCCTCCGGCAGCGGGGCCGGCCAGATCACCTTCGGCGCGACCTCGCTGAAGAAGATCAACTTCAAGATCAACAGCTCCAGCGGTACGCCGAGAGTCGGCGAGTTCGAGACGTACGCCAGCTAGCAGGTCACACGAGCGGGGGCGGCCGATCCGGCCGCCCCCGCCCTTGTTCGTGTCCCCGGTCAGAGAGTGAGCACGACGGTGGAGATGCTCCGCGCGCCGACGTTCACGGTGACCTGGTTGCCGTTCACGCCGACCGGCTGGCTCGCCGCGCTCGCGTTCTGCGACGTGGCCACGTACTCCGCCCGGCTGACGTTCTGCGGCGCCTGGATGATCGCGTTGTTCACCGCGCTCGTCGACCGGTTGAGGATCACCAGCGTGACCTTCCCGTCGCCGGAATAGGCGGTCACCTCCAGCGGCGACGCCTTCGAGCTCTTGGTCAGGGCGACCCGCTGGTAGCCGGGCCGCACGTACTTCGCGTACTGCGAGAACGCGTACCCGCGCTTGAGCGGCGCGCCCGCCACGGTGCCGTACGCGGACTCGCCGTCACCGATGAACGAGTAGTAGCGCTTGCCGTACCACCAGACGTACGCGCTCCAGTTCGACTCCATCGACTTGTGCACGGTGCGCATGATGTCGTCGAGCGTCTCGTTCCAGGCCGCGGCGTTGGCCGGGTTGCCCCAGATGTTGGAGCCGCCGCCGTCGGCCTCGTGCAGGTTCCACTCGGTCATCCACACCGGCTTGTTGTACTGCTGCGCCAGCGTGTACGGCTTCAGCCGGCCGGACGCCTCGGTGCCGTAGAGGTGACCGCCGATGTAGCCGATGTTGTTGCGGGCCGCCGCGTCGTTGAGCGTCGGGTCTGTGTAGCTGTAGTTCAGGTTCACCGCCTCGGCGACCATCAGCTTGGTGTTCTGCACCTTGGCGCCCTGCTCCCGCACGAAGGTCTGGAGTTCGGTGCCGCTCCAGTCCATCGAGTCGTAGTCCGGGTGCCAGTCCGGCTCGTTCTGCACGGACGTGACGTCGATCGTCACGCCCTGGTTGCGCATGTACTGGACGTAGCTGTTGAGGTGGCCTGCGTAGTCGTCGTAGTAGTCGGTGCGCAGCTTGCCGCCGTTGATCCGGCTGTTGTTCGTCTTCCAGGCCGCCGGGGCGGTCCACGGCGACGCCATGATCTTCACGTTCGACCCGTACGACTTCGCCGTGCGCAGCGCGCTGACCTGGGTTCCCCACTCGCCGGACACCGGCGAGATGCCGGTACGCACGATGGACAGGCCGAGCTGGTTGGGGCCGAGCCCGACGAGCGTCTGCGTCTCGGCCGTCGACCAGGCGCCGCCCCAGATCGACACGGCGGCGCCGAACCCGTCGATGGTCTGGTAGCGGCTGGCGGTGTTGACGGTGATGTCCGCCGCCCCGGTGGGCGGCGGGCTGCTCGGTGAGGTGGTCGGCGAACTCGTCGGCGACGTGGACGGCGAGGTGGACGGCGACGTCGGCGTCGTGCCACCGGTGCAGGTCACCCCGTTGAGCGCGAAGCTCGTCGGCGCGGGGTTGCTGCTGGTCCAGGCCCCGTTGAACCCGAACGACGTGCTGCCGTTCGTGGGGATGGACCCGTTGTAGTCGACGTTGCGGGCGCTGACCGCCGCTCCGCTCTGGGTCACCGTGGCGTTCCACGCCTGGGTGACGGTCTGGCCGGCGGCGTAGGACCAGGTGAGCGTCCAGCCGTTGACCGGATCACCCAGGTTGGTGACAGTCACGTTCGCGCCGAAGCCGCCCTGCCACTGCGACGACACGGCGTAGGTGACCGCACAGCCGGCGGCCGCCGCCCCGGCCGGCAGCGCCGCGGCCATCGCCGTCGACGCCAGCAGGACGGCCCCGGCCGACAACACCGCGGTACGGGTCGTTCTGTGCCTTCTCATCGGACCTCTCTCTCTCCTCGATCGGCCGGA